>NZ_JAMBDM010000032.1:0-45847 GCF_025142895.1 Paenibacillus sp. p3-SID867 | reverse complement strand
CAGCCTTGGGCCGGTGGGGGCTTAGCGCAGCGCAGAGCGCCGCCGCTGGCGCTGCGCTGCGGTTTTTGGCGGAGCCGCCCGAAGGGGGCTCCGCGGGGCCCGCCCGGTTTCTCATCTGGGCGGTGACCGGTGCCGGAAAGACTGAAATGATCTTTCCGCTGCTGCAGTCTATTCTGGATGCGGGTGGGCGCGTGCTGGTTGCCGCGCCAAGACGGGACGTGGTGCTGGAGCTGGCGCCACGTTTATCCAAGGCTTTTCCCGAAGAGACGGTGGTCACGTTATACGGGGGAAGTCCGGATCGATGGAAGCGTGGGAGCATCACACTGGCAACAACGCATCAACTGCTGCGCTTCAAGAGGGCTTTTGACCTGGTGGTGATCGACGAGATTGATGCCTTCCCGTATCATAATGATCCGATGCTGGATTACGCTGCCAAAGGCGTTTGCAAAATAGGAGGGAAGTATATCTACCTATCAGCCACTCCGCCAACGCCATTACAGCGTGAGGCGTCTGCAGGCAGATTGCCTCACGCCAAAGTCCCGGCACGCTTCCACGGTCATCCGTTACCCGTTCCACAAAAGCTGAAAATCTTGACGGTGAACCGCTGTCTACAGGAAAAAAAGCTTTCCCCACTCTTGGTTCGCAGTCTGAGCGCATCTCTATCCCGCGGTGCTCAAGTGTTCCTGTTCGTTTCCCGCATCAAGCATATTGATCCTATTCTGAAGCTGCTTCGCAAGGCGATTGCCAACATGCCGATTGAAGGGACTTCATCTATCGATCCGGAGAGGGCAAGCAAAGTGATGTCTTTTCGTAACCGGGAGATTCGCTTGCTCGTGACAACGACCATTCTTGAACGCGGGGTAACGGTTCCGAAGAGTGACGTGTTTATTTTGGATGCAGACAGTGAGCTTTTTGACGAAGCTGCATTGATTCAAATGGCCGGCCGCGCGGGCCGATCCAAGGATGATCCGGCAGGACGGGTGGTTTTTGCTGCGCCCCAATGGACTCGGAGCCAAAGCACGGCAGTCCGGCAAATCAAGGCAATGAACAGAATCGCCCGTAAGGGTGGGTATTTACGGTCTGTTCAGGAACTGGTGAATGACTAGGGGATTGAGCGGACATGAGTTTGTAGCGCATGAATATTGAATCTCGGGAGTCCTTTAAGTTTCCAACACTATAGTGAAAAAAATCTACTGAGCTGATATCGGCGGTCCCGGAATAGTGATGACAATATATTCGCGTTGTTGTTTTGTAGTCTTTTTACCCGTTGAGTGATGTCTATCATTCTTTATTCTATCTCTCTTAGAAAGGAAGGAGCATAATTGATTTCAAACGCCTTTAGCCATTTACTCGGACATATGCATCGTTTGCTCAAACCAATTGACGAAACCTGTCTCGCTTGTGGAAAAACAGGTTCATTCACCCGGGAACTTCCGGGCATATGCCGTGCCTGTTATCGGAATATCCCCTGGATTATGAGACCTAAATGTTGGCGTTGCGGAAGGGGAATCGGCTGCCCCGACTGTACTCGTTTAGGAATGAACGATCGAAGCTTTGTTTTGAACCGAAGTGCGGTAACCTACGGTACACAGATGAGAGAGTGGTTGGCTCAGTACAAATATAGGGGGAATGAACGTTATGCTCCTCTTTTGATAGAGATGATGCTGCGGGCATACGCAATGCTCCATCGGGAAGTAAATATCCATTTGGGCAATAAGGGGTCACGGAAATCTAGTAACATGCCATGGAGTGTACATGCCGTCACTTCGGTTCCGGTCAGTGAGGAAAGGCTTCAGGAGAGGGGCTTCAATCAAGCGGAGGTACTTGCACAGGGGCTTGCGCTTAGAATTAAGGTGCCTTATGTACGGATGTTGGAACGTAGACGTCACACGGACAAACAGAGCTTCAAAAACCGGATGGATCGGCTGAAGGATATGGAGGGTGTATTCGGTGCATTGCAGGATGGACCCGATATGCTTATGTCTATTATAAGTAATCAGGCCGCAGAGCATACTCGTTCCGAAGTGGGAGCATCTCTGTTCAAAGGACCATTCCGTATGCTTTTGATTGATGATATCTATACAACCGGAAGTACGATTAATGCTTGTGCGCAGGTTTTGCGGAGATGCGAATCCCTTATGGAAATGCCCGTAGAGATCTATAGTTTAACTTGGGCTCGTTCGTAAATGATTAAAATAGGAAAAATGTGTGGATTCTGTTACCGAATGATAGACGTAAGCCCTCAGATAATGTAATCTAGGGGTATCAAAGGTTCTATGTGGCATGGAGGTTGTTGAGCATGAATTTGGGGAATTGCCCTCGGTGCGGCAAGTTATATACGGTGAATATTCGGGAAATGTGTCCTGAATGCATGAAAGTGATTGAGAAGGAATATGAGAAATGCGCAACCTTCCTGCGTGAGCAAAAAGGCGCAACCATCCATGAGGTATCTGAGGCTACGGAAGTATCTGTGCGGCAGATTACGAAGTTTATCAAGGAAGGCCGGATCTCGATTGCGAACGCGCCGAACCTGGCGTATCCTTGCGAAGTGTGCGGAACGTTGATTCGCGAGAGCAATATGTGCGAGTCCTGCCGGACGCGATTAACGAGGGAGTTAAGACAGGCGGCTGCTGGCGACCAGGAAAATCAGCCTGGGTCCCGCAAAGACAGAGAGACTTACAGTGCAGTCGATAAACTGCGCAAATACTAACTTTTGAACTATTAACAATGTTTCATATCCGGCCGATAAACTTAGTAAAGCTTATCGGTCTTTTATTTTAAGTGAGGTGAATAGGGCGTGAAGATTAACGAATCGGGACGTGTGAACGGCATCAATTCGTATCAACGGAATATTGAATCTCGGGAGATGCAGCATATCGATAAGAAGAAACGCCGTAAGGATGAAGTATCAATCTCCCCGGAGGCGATGGAACTGAGTGCACAGAGTAAAGTACAGGATCCGGAACGCGCGGAGAAAATCCAGCGTTTGAAGGAAGCTGTAACCAACGGCACATACGAAGTGCCGGTTGATCGTTTGGCAGACAAATTGCTCCCGTATTTTCAATCCTACAATAAATCAGGTGAGTCCAAGTGAGTGCTAGGTCCATAATCGAATATATGAAGCGTCAGGATGAGCTGCATCAGCAGCTCATAGAGGCAGGGAAAGATAAAAGGCAAGCCATTCTGGATAATGATGTGGAACGTCTTACAGCGGTCATGACCAAGGAGAACCGCCTGCTGAAGCAGGTGGCGGAAACGGAAGCGCTGCGTCAAGGTGCCGCAGATGATTTTTTGCGTGAGAAGGGCATCCGCTCCCAGCTTCAGCTGACGGTTACTGAGATGACTCGTCTTGTATTTAACCCGGAGGAAAAAACTGAGCTGCAAGATGTTCAGCAGCAATTAATGGACAGGCTCATGGAACTGAAAGAGCTGAATGCGATTAACCGAGAGCTCATTGAGCAATCCCTAGCGTTCATTGATTACAGTTTGAATTTGTTAGTTAGTCGTCCGGAGGATGATTTGCTCTATCAGCATCCGAAGCATCAGAATCCTGCCGGCAAGGGCCGAAGCATGTTTGATACCAGGGCATAAGCAGAAAGGAAAATGTAGATGAGATCCACATTTCATTTGCTCGAAATCGGAAAGAGGGGCTTGATTGCCCAGCAAGCTGCAATTAACACAGCTGGTCATAACGTCACGAACGCCAATACGCCAGGTTACTCTCGTCAGACTACCCGCCTGGTTGCATCGAATCCGATTGCATTCCCAGGAATGCAGCGATCCCAAGCCGCAGGACAGCTTGGAATGGGCGTAGAAGCGGAGAGCATTCAGCGGGTACGGGACTTTCTATTGGATATCGAATACCGCAATCAGAACACAAATTTGTCGACATGGAGCGTTCAGCAAGAGACGCTTTCGAATATTGAGGGGATTTTTAACGAGCCTTCGGACAGCAGCTTGAGCGCAAGTATTGCCGAGTTCTGGACGGCATGGCAAACGCTCAGTAAGAATCCAAGCGACACCGACTTGTCTGCCCGTATGGCGGTTCAGCAGAAAGCGATCGCTTTGACGGAGACGTTTAACCATATTTACTCTCAATTGGATACACTCAGTAATAACTTGACTTCCCGCATCGACACCAAGGTAGCGGAGGCTAACAACTATATTGAGCAAGTGGCGGAATTAACCCAGAGTATTAAGCGGATCGAGGGTCTTGGCGATAATGCAAACGATCTGCGGGATAAACGAGATTTGCTCGTTGATCAGTTATCATTACTCGGGAATGTGAACGTAACGGAGACAGGTGACGTTTATCAAGTGACGTTTGGCAACCAGGTCGTGGTTGATGATATGACGTCCACACCGATTACGAACGCGATTGCCGGCGCATTGACCGGCGGGGAGATCGCTGGTTATGTGACCTCCCGTGATGTGCATGTTCAAGGATATATCACCCAGCTGAACATTATGGCCAACACACTGGCTACAGGCAAAGTGGAAGTGACCCTGCCGGCTGGAACGATACTTCCACCAGGCGTGAATATTCCGAATGCTGTTATGGATGCGAATAATCCTCGCAAGCTTGCCCAGGATACGAAGCATACTGTAGACGGCCTCAACGGATTACATAAGTTGGGTTATACCCTTAATGAGCCGGCCACAACCGGTGGCGACTTCTTTGTATCTGCTAACGGCGGGCCAATTACCGCTGGTAATATGAGATTAAGCCAGACGATCCAATCCGATCTGAAGAACATCGGGGCCTCTCTCCGGACAGAAATGAAGACTGATCCAACGACTGGTACGACCTCCGAGGTGGTTTTAAAAGGGAACGGCGGCATGGCGCTTCTGATTGCGCAACTGTCAGAACGTACGTTTAATTTCAATCCGAATAACAACAATGGTTCAGTAACGGACATCACGAATTTTGAAGGATATCTGCAGTCCGTTATCTCCAAATTGGGTACGGACAGCAGCAATGCCATCAAGATGGTGGAGAACGGCACGTTGTTGGTGGAGCATGCAGATACACTCCGTCTGTCGATTAGCAGTGTATCACTTGATGAAGAGATGTCGGATTTGATCCGGTTCCAGCATGCTTACAGCGCATCATCACGTGTTGTCACTACGATTGATGAAATGTTGGACAAATTAATTAACGGTACCGGCGTCGTCGGCAGATAGGAGGAATAAGTCATGCGCATAACCCAATCCATGATGACTAGCTCCATGATGAGCGGCTTGCAAGGCAACTATCGCAGACTGGATAAATATCAGGAGCAAATGATGACCCAGCGCCGGATTAATCGTCCTTCCGACGATCCGGTGGGTGTAGCCAGTGCGCTCCAATACCGTGGTCAAATCACTGCTACAACGCAGTTTGAGCAAAATGCGGATGATGCGGATGCATGGTTAAAGTATGGAGATACGGTAATGACCGAAGTTACACAGATTATCCAAAAGCTTTCGGAGCTGGCGGTTCAGGGTGGAACGGATACTGTGCCGAAGGATGCCAGGGAAAACATTGCCGCTGAGGTGGATCAGTTATTCCAGCAGCTGGTTTCTCTCGGTAATTCGCAATTCAAAGGGAAGTATATTTTTAATGGTGAGAGAACCGATGAAAAGCCATTCCCTGATGACCCAACCCAAACCTCATATGCTTTGGATGATGGCGAAGTAAGGTATCAAGTTGGTGCTGGAATTACAGTGTCTGTGAACACTTTAGGAGAGCAAGTGTTTGGAGCATATGGAGACACTTCGGGAATATTTGCTGTGGTAGATAATCTTAAGAAGGCACTGCTTGCTGATGATACAGCAGGTATTCAAAGTGCCATACCTTCACTGCAGAAGAATCTCGAGACAACAATTACTGCCCAAGCGGAGATGGGCGGTAAACAAAATCGTCTGGAGTTTACGCTTAGCAGGCTTGGAGATCTTAATTTAAACTACATGGATTTACAATCAAAAGTGGAAGACGCAGATATCTCCAAAGTTATTATAGATCTCAAGACTTCCGAGAGTGTTTATCAGGCTTCTTTAGATACCATGGCTAGAATTATTCGTCCGAGTTTGTTGGATTTCCTAAGATAAAGGAGGGTATGCATGAATATCCCCCGAATACAAATTCAGCAAGGATACTCACAGATTGGCCTTCAATCCACAAAGGGCCAACAGAGTATAGAGCAGCCTAGACCATCCATAAATATGACCCAGAAGAAGGCCATCCTAGAGGTGGAGCAAGCTAAGGGAACATTGGAGATTGATTCACGCAAGGCGTGGTCGGCGTTAGGCAAGGCTCGCTTTGAAGAGGTTACGGATAGAATAGCACAATCTTCTCTTCAGATTTCAATGCAGAACATTGGAGAGATAGCCCAGAACGGGGACCGTATGATGGCTACTCATGAGGGCGGTAATGTATTTGCAGAAATTGCGAGGAATAACGTATTCAAGGAACGTCCAAGGGTCGAGCTAACCGGTGATCCTGGATATGATAATGTAGACGTTACTTATATTCCTGGTCAAGTGAAAACTAACTATATTCCAGGTGGAGTTAGCTTTAATCCCGAGATCCATAAACCAGTAGTTGATTATTATCCCGGCAAGGTTAACCCATATTTAATAAATCAAAATTTTATATTTATGTCGGCAACAGGTAAACAGCTTGATGCAGTTGTCTAGTTGTAGATATACAATAGCTATAATGAAACTTGTTTCATTATAGCTATTGTTTTTAACGAAGGAGGAATAACCTATGATTGTAAATACAAAAAGATTCGGCAAAATCGAGATAGATAACAACCAAATGATCGTATTTGAGAGTCCGATATTGGGATTCGGAGATTTCCAGAAATATATTTTGCTTCAATCAGAGGAGAAGACGAGTCCCTTTGAGTTCTTGCAGTCTGCGGAGAATGAAGATCTAAGTTTTATTGTTACAGACCCCTTTGTTTTTTTTCCTCAATATGAATTTCATTTGGAACCACACTGGCTTGAGGCATTAGCCATTACTAATGAATCTGATATAACGATCATGGTTATCGTTACGGTCCGGTCTGCAGATGACATATCCTGCAATTTAAAGGCGCCTGTTGTCATCAATAAATCCAACAATAGCGCTGCACAGATTGTCTTAGATCATGGGGGATATACGACACAGCAGCCCTTGTTAAGAGAGAAGAAGGGGGCTGAAATTAATGCTGATTCTGTCAAGAAATAAAGGACAGAAAATTATGATCAATGATAACATTGTTCTTTCTGTTATTGAAGTAAATGGTGATCAGGTCAGAATTGGTATTGAAGCCCCTGGGAATGTGACTATATTTCGTGAAGAAATTTATGAAGCTATCAAGCAGCAGAATCAAAATGCAGTTGAATTCAATGATGATATACAAAATATATTGCAGACTGTCATTCCAAGAGAAAAGAAATAATTTTTATTTAGAAATTGATATTCTGCTATAAACAATAGAGTAAAGTTTCCGATAAATATAATATGGGTCGAAAGGCATGGCAGTAACGGCCGAACGCCATGTCCCGATCACAATAGGGTGAAGCAAGGATGCTAATCACCAACACATTCCAAGGAGGAATTTTATCATGCGTATTAACCACAATATCAGTTCTTACAACACACAGCGTCAATTGTCTTTCAACAACACTCAACAAGGTAAATCCCTTGAAAAGCTGTCTTCCGGCTACCGCATCAACCGTGCAGCTGACGATGCTGCTGGGCTTGCAATCTCCGAGAAAATGCGTAACCAAATCCGTGGTTTGGAGCAAGCTTCGAAGAATGCCTTGGATGGTATCTCCCTGATCCAAACAGCTGAGGGTGCTTTGAATGAAACTCATGCTATGCTGCAACGTATGGCTGAGCTTTATGTACAGGGTGCTAACGAAGTATTAACTACTACAGATGCTGCTAAGATTGATTCGGAAATTAGCCAACTTACTTCCCAAATCGGATCTATCGCTACACAAACTCAATTTAACACTAAGAAACTCTTGGATGGTTCTACTAGCTCTGTTAAATTCCAAGTTGGTGCTAATGGTGGAGAAACAATTACCCTTGATCTGAAAGCAGCTCTTGCAACTTCCTTGGATATTGCTGGTCTTGCTAGTTTGTCCACAGCTGCTGCAGACGCTATGAACTCCACTGCTGCTGCAAACTTAGCTTCTGTTCAGGCGGCTATCAACTCGGTTTCTTCTATCCGTTCTGATCTTGGTGCTGTTCAAAACCGTTTGGAACACACAATCAACAACCTGGGAACAACTTCCGAGAACCTGCAAGCTGCTGAATCTCGTATTCGTGATGTTGATATGGCAAAAGAAATGTCCGAATTTACGAAGAACAACATCTTGCAACAAGCTGCTACAGCTATGTTGGCTCAAGCAAATCAGCAGCCGCAAGGCGTTCTGCAACTGCTTCGTTAATCTTGAGATTAAGCCGGCCGGGAAACCGGCCGGCTTTTTTACTATAGATCCATTTTTGTTGTGAAATGGAGGCTAGCAATGAAGGTTGAACAAAACTCTTCATTTATATTCCCGGTCCCAGGGTTGAATGACAATCTCTCCTCCGCAGCTTCAAGTCAAACAGAAAAGGTAAGTGGTAAGAACAAGGAAGATTATACAGTGCCTGAGCTTATGGAGAAATTAAACAAGAAGTTATCTGATATGGGGACCCATATTCAGGTGAAGTTACATGAGAAGACAAATACCATCATGGTCGCTGTTGTTGCAAATGAAACCAATGAAGTGATTCGCGAAATTCCACCGGAAAAAATGCTGGACATAATGTACAACATGTGTTTACAAGTCGGTGTTTTTTTAGATGAGAAAATGTAGGGGGAGGAGTTAAAGTGGCGAACATAAATGGACCAATAAGATTAACAGGTTTTAGCGGTGCCCTTGATACGGATTCATTGATTAAAGACTTGATGAAAGCCGAACGCATGCCATTGGACAAGTTGCTGAAACAGAAACAGTACACGCTTTGGAAACGCGAAGATTACCGCTCGATGAATACATCGCTGCTTTCCTTTAGAAACGCGGTTAATGATCTGCGCTTTGAATCTAACTTTGAAACGGTAAAGGCATCATCCTCAAACACTGGTGTGCTGGATATTTTGTCGGGAGGGTCTAATCCAAGCACGAGCACGGTGTCTGTAAGCAAGTTGGCTTCTTCAGCGTCTATTATAGGTAATAAAGTTACCCAATCCTCCTCGGCTCCAGTGACAACCGGTGGTACAGTTAAAATTACAGGAGCGAGCGGTTCGGCCGAAATTACCATAACTGCTGGCACTTCGACTTTGGATTCTATTGTTAAAGATATAAATAATAATTCGAAGGCAACTGGCGTTAAAGCCAGTTTTGATCAAAGCGCAGGAGTATTGTATCTAAGTTCTACGACAACGGGTTCTTCTTCAAAGGTTGAGATCACCCCGGGGGGGGCGACAAACGCGTTAGCACAAGTTTTTAACTTGGATACAGCTCAACTTTCTAAAACTGGAGAGGATGCGGAATATACCGTTAATGGAAGTAACGTAATTAAATCAAGTACTAATAATGTATCGATTAATGGAGTGCAAGTAACTCTCCGTGGAAGCGGAGATGCTACGATAAGTGCTGCTACTGATCGGTCCGGAATTACCGATAAAATTAAAAGTTTCGTTGAGAAGTACAATGAAATTGTTGATTTGTTTTCAACAACTGCAACTACGAGGAAAAATCGTGAATATGAGCCGTTAACTTCCGAAGAGAAAGGCAGTTTGTCCGAGAAAGAAATTGAACTATGGGAGAAGAAGGCACGTGCTGGAACGTTGTATAATGACACTTTGCTTACAGGGACACTTTCAGCTCTTCGCTCCGCTTTGAATCTGCCGCTGGACACACCGTCAGAAGATCAGTTGGCATTGTTATCTCAGATCGGTATTACCGTAAAATCTGATTACAGGGAAAACGGTAAGCTGGAGATTGATGAAGCAAAACTTCAAGATGCTATAAATAACCGTTTTGATGAAGTGAAACAGCTCTTTACGCAAACTTCAGACACGCCTGCGGATACTCCGGAAAACATCAAAAAGAGAAGGCAAGAGCTTGGTTTTGCTGATAGACTTTATGAGGAGATTACGGCCCAACTCAATAAATTCACTAAAAAAATCGGTACGGGGTCCATTGAATCAATTGACGACAGTGTTCTTGGCCGAGAATTAAAACAACTAGGCCAAAAGGAATCGGACTTAGAACGAAAATTAGCTGATATTGAGACCCGGTATTATAAAAAATTTGCGGCTATGGAACAGGCCATTCAGAAGTTGAACACACAAAGTTCTTGGCTATTTTCGCAACTTGGCGGCTAATCTGAAGTCTAGTCCCAACTAAATAGAATTATGGAGAGATTGAACATGCAGAATGCACAACAATTGCAATACTTAAAAGTTCAGGTTGAAACAGCGAGTCCGGGAGAATTGACTCTTTTGCTATATCAGGAGACTGTCAGATCCTTACTTAAGGCAAAACAGCTATATACCCAAGGCGAGTATGAAATCATGAATGAAGTATTGCATAAGGTGAGGAGCATTTTTAACGAATTGATCATAACTTTGGACCTACAGTATGAAATCTCCCGGAATTTAAAAGAATTATACCTCTTCTACAACAACTATTTGGCACAATTTATTATAAATAAAAATGAAACGTTATTGGATGAAACACTTGATTTTGCTAGAGGGTTGCTTGAGACTTGGAAACAAGCCTTAGTTCTAGTGAAAAGTGGGAGAGGGAATTAGAGCATGGATAATTCGCAACAATTCCAGTCACTTGAAGATCGTCTTATACGTTTGTATCAAGAGGTATTAAGAGAACCAAAATTTGAGAATTATGCTGCAACAGCCGGTGAAATTGATGCATTATTTTTTCAACTGCAACAGAGGGAGAACACGAAATGTGACCATGTGAAATTAATTGAGATCAAATCGTTGCATGATCAAGTCGTTAACATGATTCTATCAGAAAAAAAGGGCTTAGGTGAGGAGCTTATTGAGTTTAATATGAAGAAAAATGCATCCAGTCAATACGGAAAAGTATCCGAGTATGAAAGAATGGATGCTTTTTTCGTGGATTATAAAAAGTAGAGTCAAAAAGGAGGCTCGTTAAATGAAAGGATCATTGTCAAAGTATATATACATATTTTTAGCAGCTGTACTAGTATGGACTCAATTCCCTATTAGTTCACAAGCTGCGGGAAGTTCAGAGGCTGTTCAGGTTACCAAAACAGTAAGTCCGACTGGAATCCTCGAAGGTGGCGAAGCGGAAATTCAGCTTGATGTAACAGGATCAGGAGATGCTAGTTTTGTAAAGCCAAATGATATTATCCTCATAATTGACCGCTCCGGCAGTATGTTGCCGAGTAACAATAATGGTGAGGATAAAATGGCCAATGCCAAAGCAGCGGCAAAAGGATTTATTGATCTTGTGGATTTTTCTAAGCACCGAATCGGGGTTGTTGATTTTTCAAGTGACGTGAAATTTAAAGAGCTTTCCAACAATCCGAGCGAACTAAAAACCTATATTGATGGTATACGCGCTAATGGAGGAACGAATACAAAAAGCGCAATTGAGAAATCGCGCGAGCTTTTAAGCAATCATAGACCTGATGCCCAACCGGTAATACTTCTGTTGACAGACGGGGAAGCAACGGAACCGTCCCCTGTAGAAAATGCCCGGTTACAGGCCTTACAGCAAGCAAACTTAGCTAAGAATGAAGAAATTGTATTTTATACTATAGCCTTACTGAAAGGAAATGAAAATCCGGATTCAAGCGCTCCAAACCAACTAATGAAAGAAATGGCTACAACAGCACACCACCATCATTTTGTGTTAGGATCGGTTGGACTGTCTGAAATATACGAGGCTATTGTCGACGAAATTGGAGTAGCCAGTGCTTATGATGTAACTGTAACCGACAGTGTAGGACCAGAGTTTGAAATTGTCCCGGACTCTTATCTGCATAACATTCCTCAACCTACAGTTAACGGGAACACATTAACATTCAAGTTTAATGAATTAAAGGAACAAACACTGACCTTAACTTATAAGATTCGCCATAAAGTTGGAGGGAAAACGGGCGAGGTATCTGTCGGAGAACAAAACGTAAATGTAACCTACAAGGATTATGCCGGAGCGCCACATCAGTTTAGCGTTCCTCATCCTATCATTAAAGTTTCTTATCCTGCGCCAGAGATAACCTCAGTTGTTGAGGATAGAGGGGGAATCGACGGCGGAGAGAACGTAGTTATTACAGGCAAGAATTTTAGGCCAAATCCTACAGTCCTGTTTGGATCAAATTCTGCTACAAACATTCAATATATTGATGCAACTAAATTGATTGTTACGGCGCCTAAAGGCGTCCAAGGTGATGTTACGGTTAAAGTAACGAATACGGATGGGCAATTTGCAACAGCCATTTACAAATATGTTGCCAATCCGAGCATAACCTCCATTACCCCCAATATTGGACCATTGGCTGGGGGAACCAGAGTCGTTATAAACGGGGATTATTTCCTCCCAGGAGCAGAAGTTAAGTTCGGTGATCAAGTGGGAACCGTAGTTTCTACGACATCAAAGCAAATTGTTGTGAACACTCCTCCATCTGCTACTGCTCAAACCGTAGACGTGTTAATAACCAATCCGGATGCAACTGCTGTGACTGCGGAACAAGCTTATTCATATGTAACTGGACCTGAAGTCCAAAACGTATCCCCGAATAAAGGGTTAACGTTAGGGAATGAAAGTATCACCATACACGGCGCTCATTTCATTAATGGAGTGAAAGTTTATTTTAATAACACGTTGATTACTTCTGAATTTGTTTCGAATACTGAATTATTGGCAACAACGCCAAACTGGGTTAATGCAGAATTCGTCAAGGTGAAGGTTGTTAATCCGGATGGCCAAGAGGCGGTACTAGATTCCGGATATCAATATGTTTATCCAAAACCGGTAATAGAAAGTATTTCACCTAATCAAGGTATGGTATCAGGTAATCTTTCAGTGGACATTAAGGGACAGCATTTTTTGAATGGTGCCAAAGTATTTTTTGATGGTGTACAACTTCAAAATGTGGTGTTCTATAGTAGCAATCAACTTAAAGTCAGGACTCCGGTCTGGGCAAATGCCGACATTGTTAATGTAAAGGTAGTTAATCCCGATGGACAAGAAGATACTGAGCTTGATGGTTTTACCTATCAACTGCCTTCTGCACCAGTAGTCTCGGGGATAAATCCAATTGAAGGTCCTTTAAGCGGAGGAACTGCAGTAAGTATTACAGGATCTAATCTTGGATCAGTGACTGAGTTATATCTGGATTCTATGAAAGTAGAAATTAAATCCAATAGTGGGACAATACTAACATTTACTACACCTAAAGCTACAACTCCAGGAAAAGTTGATGTAAAAGTAATAGACCAATATGGCAGAGAATCCATTTTACCTGATGCTTTTGAATATTTGAGCCCACCACCTCCACCAGTGCCGACGATTACTACAATCACTCCAAATGAAGGAACTATGAAGGGTGGGTATACTGTTGTAGTAAAGGGCACTAATTTCGAAAGCACATCGAAAGTATTTGTCAATGACGTTTCTGCTGCGACTTTATTCTACAGCAGTAATGAACTTCGTATAACTATTCCAACCTCTACTATGAGTGGTGCAGTTGATGTCAAAGTGTTAAATATGAGTGGTGAAAAAGCCATTGCATCTGGAGCATTTACTTATCTTGCCCCGCCACCGAAGGAAGCACCTGTTATATCAACGGTAACCCCTAACGAGGGAGCGCTGCAAGGCGGGTATTTAATAAAGGTGCTGGGAAGTAACTTTGATTCCACAGCAAAAATCTATTTTAATGGTTCATTAGTGGAAACTACTTTCTATTCCAGTAGTGAGCTCCGAATGAGGGTTCCAGTTTCTCAAACTCCTGGCGGAGTGGATGTTAAAGTAGTCAATTCGGACGGTCAAGAAGCACTTGCACCTCAAGCCTTCACTTATCTGGCCCCACCGTTGAAGGAAGCGCCTGTTATTTCTTCAGTAACCCCTAACGAGGGAGCACTGCAAGGCGGATATTTAATAAAGGTACTGGGAAGTAATTTTGATTCCACAGCAAAAATCCATTTTAATGGTTCATTAGTAGAAACAATTTTCTACTCCAGCGGTGAACTTAGAATGAGAGTTCCAGCTTCTCAAACCCCTGGAGAAGTGGATGTTAAAGTAGTTAATTCGGACGGTCAGGAAGCTATTGCATCTGATGCGTTTATGTATTTGGCTCCTCCGCCAGCGCCTGCACCAACCATCACCTCGGTAACACCTAACGAGGGGTACCTTGAAGGGGGATACTATTTAACAGTTAAAGGAGCAAACTATACAAGTTCATCTATTTTGCAAATTGACAGCAAGCCTGTTCAGACTGTTTTCTACTCAGCCAATGAACTAAGAGGCAGAGTTCCGGCTTCTCCGGTAGCGAAAGTAGCGGATGTCAAAGTAGTGAATTCCGATGAACAATTTGCAATTGCGGCAGGTGCGTTCAGTTATATCACACCACCACCACCACCTGCGCCAATGATAACTTCATTATCTCTTGATAGCGGTATAACGACGGGAGGATATTATAGCTTCGTTAATGGAGACAACTTTAGTTCCAGTACTAAGGTATATTTTAATGATACATTATTGAACTCTGTGTATTATTCGCCTAAACAAATTAGGGTAATGGTACCTGCTAAAACAACTGCCGGCCCGGTTACAGTTAAAGTTGTTAATAGTGATGGGCAAGAGGGGCTCCTTGTAGACGGATTTACTTATTTATTGCCTCCGCCGCCGTCAGTCACGGAAATCAGGCCAAACAAAGGTGAAATAGCAGGAGGATATCTTATTGTTATTACAGGAGCAAACTTTAATAGCTCATCTGTTGTATATATTAACAATGTGGCAGTACAAACCATTCTATACTCTGGCAATGAGTTAAGAGCAAGGGTGCCACAAGCATCTCAGCCTGGTCCGGTAGATGTACGGGTAATGAATAGCGATAGTCAGGAAGTTACTGTTACCGGCGGCTTTACCTATATTGCTCCGCCACCACCGCCATCTCCTGTTGTAACTTCCATAACGCCAAACACGGGACAAATAACAGGTGGTTATTATATTAGTATCAAAGGATCCAATTATGATGCTAATTCGAAAGTTTGGATAAATAATGTTGAGGTGCAAACCGTATTCTATAGTGCCAGTGAAGTGCGTGGTAGAGTACCTGCTACCAGCGTTAGTGGTCCAGTCAATGTTAAGGTTGTCAATAAAGACGGACAATATGCTGAAGTCATTGGTGGTTTCACTTACGAAACCCCTCCTCAAAAACCAGCTCCAGTGATTACCAGTGTAACTCCTAACTCAGGTACTCTTGCAGGCGGTTCCTTCATTTCTATTAAGGGCACGAATTTTGAGTCCACAACAAAAGTATATATTAATAACATAAGCGTCCAAACTTTATTCTATTCGACCGGAGAAGTAAGAGCTCGTGTTCCAGCTAGCACCGTATCTGGTCCGGTTGACATTAAAGTAGAGAACAGTGACGGCCAATCTATAGTATTGGCCGGTGGATACACTTATCAATAATTCTAACAAATTTTGGAGTAGGCGTTTCTCGCCTGCTCCTTCTTTTCTGGAGGGTATATGGTTACTGCTGGATTATCGCTTTGCATGATTGTGAAAAATGAATCAGAATTTATCGAACAGGCAGTTCTTTCAGCTAAACCGTTTGTGCAAGAGATCGTCGTAGTAGACACGGGTTCAACAGACCAAACTCCTGTGTTGGCTGAAAATCTGGGAGCAAAAGTATTTAAGAAGGAATGGAATGATAATTTCTCTGAAATGAGAAATTACTCCATTGAAATGGCAACGCAGCGCTTTATATTGGTTATGGATGCGGATGAGATGATCATTGAAGGCAATACAGAAGCACTTCAGCGTCTGTGTGAAAAAATAGAAGGAAATCCTGGTTCCGCCGGAACAATCACAATATTAAATGAAACGATGTCTGGAGATACTTCTTCTACAACAATTGTCCGCATTTTTCCAAGGGATGAGCGTTATCGATATACAGGAAAGATACATGAGCAATTAACTTTTTTAGGGAAACCAATTCAACTCGCAGTCGATTCTCAAATTAAAGTAAATCATTTGGGTTATTCGGCATTACAAATGACGAAGAAAAATAAATACGAGCGCAATTTGGCATTATTACTGAGTGAACTTTCAGAACACCCTGATCCAAGCTATATTCAATTTCAGATAGGAAGAACTTTTTATGTCATGAAAGATTATGTTCAAGCAGAGCATTTTTTAAATAAATGTATCGAAACCGAACTTCAAAGTTCAAGGAGAAATTTCCTGAGTTCAGCCTTATTGACAATGGGATATTGTTGTATCCCCCTGCAGAAATTTAACGCTTTATCGGAATATTATAAGTTGGCTATTGATTTATACCCTGATTATACCGATTTATATTTTATGTATGGTGTAGGACTTATTGAATCAAGAAACATACATGCGTTCAAAGAAATACCAGATGTATTTAAAAAATGCACCGAAATGGGTGAAGCATCAAGCATTAAATATGAAACTGTCAAAGGAGTTGGCTCATTTAAGGCTCATTATAATTTAGCTCTATTCTATGAATTAACTGGTCAACTTAAAAAAGCAGTCCATCATTATCAATTAAGCAGCAGGGACGGTTACACGCAGGCAAAAGAAAGATTGCGAAGGCTCCTGCACTAAGAAAGGAATTGGACCAATGAATCATAATTCGGTTTCGTTATGCATGATTGTCAAGAATGAAGAAAGCTATTTGGAACGATGCCTTGAAAGCGTTCGAGGTATTGTTGATGAGATAATCATTGTGGATACAGGTTCGTCAGATAAAACTAAAGATATAGCAAAAAGATATACCGATAAAGTATTTGATTTCAAATGGATTGATGATTTCTCGGCAGCAAGAAACTTTGCGATAGAGTTTGCATCATCGGAGTATATTCTTCAGTTGGATGCAGATGAAATACTTCGTTTTCCTCAAAACGATCTTCTTCAACAGTTGAATAAAGACTTCTATTATATTCGAATAAAGAATGATTTGGGATCGGGATTATACCTATCTCACCAATTTATTAGATTATTCAGAAACTCTTCAGATATACGTTATAGGGGAGCATTGCATGAGCAGGTTCCTTCTGATTTCGATATTGAACGTTATGGATTTTTATCTTCTATGGAGATTTTTCACGAAGGGTATAAAACACATCTCGTCAAAACTAAACAAAAAGCTCAGAGGAATTTGAAAATTTTACTAAAAGAAATCAAAACGAAACCAACAGCGTTCAATTACTATAATTTGGGTATGCAGTATATTTTGGAAGAGAAGCACCATGATGCTTTGATTGCCTTGAAAAAGTCCTACTCTTTAGGTACCCAATATGCTTTTTCTCAAAAAGTAGTTTTGGATATTATGAAGTGTTTGCAGGCGTTGGGGCAATTTCAAGAAGCTATAAAAGTTGGTAAAGATGCTGTCGTTCTTTATGAAGACGTTCCGGATTTCTGGTATCAAATGGGCCTTGTATTTATGGAATGGGGATTGATCAAGGATGCACAAAAATGTTTTGAACAATGTCTAGAGATCGGGGAAGAGAATGCATATAAGTTAGTCCAACACTATGATGGGACAGGCTCTTATATGGCTCAAGCTAAATTGGCAGAGATTAGTCTAGCTTTGGAAAATCATGAAGAAGCCTTAAAGTATATTGTTCAAGCAGCCAAAGCTTCGCCGGATACATTGGCGATTTTTGATATATTCCTATCTATTTATCCAAACGCAAAAAATAGCGAGATATTTCAAACAATTAGTTCGATTTGGCCATTTTCACCAGAAAGATACATTCAATTTATAAGCTACCTGTACCAACAAAGAAGTCCTTTACTAAATGAGTTTTTGATTTATTTCGGGATGGACGTCGTTTATCCGGTTTCTACTTTCTATTATATTGTGGCTGGTAAGTATGAAGAAGCAATTTCGGATTTCTTAAGCAACAAGGAGCAGTCTGTTGAAAAAGATCCGCAAGTCAATTCCAATCTATTATTTTTGGCGATGGCAACTGAGAATTCTGGTTTATTGGATCACTTTGATTTATCACTATCATCAAAAGAATTGAAATGGTTCAAAAATTTAGTGGATACTAAGAAAGTTAGCGAAATTCCAGTTAATCGTTCTATTCTAGTTATATGGAAACAACTCGTTACAGATATTATTCAACTGCAAAAATACGAATTTATAGATATATTAATTAATGCGACAGATCAGCCGGAATTGAAATTAATTATTGCAGAATGTTTGCAATTGTACGGTTTCGATGCGTTAGCGCTTGATGTGTTGGTTGAAACCAGCGATCAACAGATTAACCGAAAAATATATATGGTCGCAGCTAACTCTCTCAGAAAACTAGGTGCAATGGAAGATGCTCTGTTTTATTTCAAGAAAGCAGAAAAAATAAAATTGGATTTTAATGTTTTATATGAACAATGGAGAATCTATAGTGATATGGATGCAAAAACGAGTCGTGAGCTTCTTCAAAAAATAAATAGTCTTTACCCCGATTCAAAGTGGGTTAAAGAAGAGGCTTATGAAAGAGGAGTTACTATATGATACCTACACTAAGGTAAAGTGAGTATCGAGCAAGAAATTCCTGGTATCTTTAAAACCACAAGAGCAGTAAATCCTCCCGGTCCTGGTGATGGTCAAGAAGGAGAGCGGGCCTTGCTTCGTCTTATCCTTTTAAATGGCATCGATAGAGAGTACGACTTATCCATGACGGAGGTGAATGCCTTCATTAACTGGTATGAAGAACGTGCCAACGGCGTTGGAACAGCTATGTATGGTATCAATAAATACAATAATAATAAAGGGCCGTTTGTAAATCGTAAGGATTATGTATTCTATGATAAGATTATTACGTTTGAAGTGAATTCTTATGATACGGGGACAAGTGTACCGGAAACCCCGCCCTATGATCCGGGTGCCCATTAAGACGACTGATGTTTAAAATAACTTATGCTCTTGGCGACGCAGATGGCGTTGCCGAGAGCTTTTTTGTATGGCTTCATTTTGGCTGCTTGAGAATCTGTTTGTATAATTAAGAAGATTTTTTCTGAAGGAACATGGTTCATAATATTTTTTACCGGGTAAATAACCCTAAACCTATTTTGTCCGAAGACTATTTTCACCCGCCAACTCAGTCGTGAAGCCAAGTCGACATTTTTCCCGGTTTTCTGCAAAAGAAAACCTTTTTCTTGGTAATTGACACTGGATAAGTCGGGTGCTATAGTCGGAAATGTGGACAATTAGTGTCACACTTTATTTGACAATGAAGGGAATGTTAGTGCATGCAAGGTAAAGTGAAATGGTTCAACGCAGAGAAAGGTTATGGCTTCATCGAGACTGAGGACGGCGGCGACGTATTCGTACATTTCTCCGCGATCCAATCCGAGGGCTTCAAGACTCTGGAAGAAGGACAATCCGTAGAATTCGAGATCGTTGAAGGCGCTCGTGGCCCGCAAGCAGCTAACGTAATCAAATTATAATCATCCCGGCACAGCCGACCTACATAAACGGTATAGATGATTAACAGTTCGAGATTCGCTAGCCCAAGACTCCGGTTCGTCCGGAGTCTTTTTTCTGTGCGCCGACCCCTTTAAAATATTGTGCCAAAATTCACAATTCTGACTTTTTACATAGCCTTAACAAAATGCTATAATGAAGGTGCAAAGGAGGAGTGCCCAATGCAATTCACTATCCGAGGTCAACAAATTGAAGTGACCGATGCTTTGAAAGACTATGTTGACAAGAAACTCAGCAGGCTAGATAAGTATTTTGATGCACCCCCCACCTCCGAAGGATATGTCACACTGAATGTCATTCGAGGATTGCACACAGTGGAAGTGACCATTCCGCTCACAGGCGTGGTACTGCGTGCGGAAGACCGAAGCGACGATATGTACGCTTCCATTGACGCTGTTGTGGACAAGTTGGAACGTCAGATTCGCAAGCACAAAACCAAGCTGAACCGTAAGATCAAGCAAGAGGGCGGACTGAAGACGCTTATTGCGGCGAACGGAGCAGCGGCAACCAGTCAGATGGAGGCAGAGCAAGTCGAGTATGACGAGGACAATTACGAGGTTGTCCGTACGAAACGTTTTACCATGAAGCCGATGGACGTGGAAGAAGCGATCCTGCAGATGAACATGGTAGGCCATAATTTCTTCGTATTTTCCAACATTGACACACAAGAAGTAAATGTCGTTTACAAGCGTGATGACGGCAAGTACGGATTGATCGAGCGGGACTAAGTTTTTAAACGGCATTCCAAACGGAATGTAGAGGCAGTTGGACCTGATCGAATTTTAAATTTTAAACGTTGAAATGAAATTGAAATGTAAGATGAGCCTTCATCCGTGTAAGCGGGTGGGGCTCTTTATTTGGATATATACGTTTTCGATGCGATAGGCATCGTAAAGGCGCTGGCATTTGATGGTAAGCCCATCGGAGTGTGCTGAATAGTGCAACCAATTATTTTAATGAGATGGCTCTCTTAGGGGGCCTCAGGGCCGTTTCTTAAACAGCTTCAGGTACAACGTCTTAAGGACTTCCTATATAAGAGGATTAACGTTCGGTTAGCCACGATTCAGCGATAGTTCTAGGGCGGAGTCTTTGTTGTTTTCGGACAATGAGAGATGAATATTTGGCACCCACTTAGATGTAGAGTTTCATTTATGAAATGAATATACTTCCATTGGTTATGACTGGGTAAATGCTCCACGCAACTTTTTTGAGCCTTCCCGCGTCTTATAGAGTAGGGCTTCATGTAACAGACATCTCTTGTGATAGCACATATTGTTGCGGCATCCCTTACAAACTGTTACAATTTATGCAAACCCTCATTTTATGGGACGGGCTTTTTAGCCTGCATGAAATGGGACCATCATAAGGAATCAATGAATCGATTTCATCATTTAACCCTTTGGCATTTAATGAAGTTGATTCTATCACTTGTTTTGCACGAAAGGGGTTAACCATGCTAGGACTTGTCAAAAAGATATTCGGCGACACCAACGAGCGTGATGTCAAACGTCTCATGAAGACGGTCGATGTAATCAACAAACTGGAACCGGATTTTGAGAAGCTCTCCGATGAGCAGCTGCAATCCAAAACCGAAGAGTTCCGTGCGCGGATCGAGAAAGGTGAGACGCTGGAGGAATTGCTTCCTGAAGCGTTTGCGACAGTTCGTGAAGCTTCCAGACGGACACTCGGCAAGCGTCACTATGACGTGCAGCTGATCGGAGGAATGGCCCTCCACGAAGGCAGAATTGCAGAGATGAAGACCGGTGAAGGTAAGACCCTTGTAGGTACGCTGCCGGTTTACTTAAATGCCCTGCTTGGCAAAGGTGTTCACGTTGTAACGGTCAATGATTATCTAGCGCAGCGTGACAGCCAAGAGATGGCGCAAATATATAATTTCCTGGGAATGACGGTCGGGGTTAACCTGAGCGGTATGGAACACCCGGATAAACAGCAGGCATATGCTTGCGATATTACGTACGGTACGAACAATGAGTTCGGCTTTGACTATCTGCGGGACAACATGGTTCTCTACAAAGAGCAGATGGTTCAACGTCCACTCTATTTCTGTATCATTGATGAAGTGGACTCCATCCTGGTTGACGAAGCGCGTACGCCGCTCATCATCTCGGGTCAAGCTCAGAAATCGACCGAGCTGTATTTTGCCGCTGACCGTTTCGTGAAGCGTCTGACTGCGGAAGAGGATTATACGGTAGACATTAAAGTCAAATCCGTGGCCTTAACTGAAAAAGGTGTGGCGCTGGCGGAGCGTTCCTTCGGCATCGACAACCTGTATGACCATAACCACGTAACCTTGAACCACCACATTGTACAAGCGCTGAAAGCGAACGTGATCATGCGCCGCGATGTGGATTACGTTGTTACCGACGATGAAGTGGTCATCGTTGACGAATTCACGGGACGTCTGATGGCTGGACGCCGCTATAGCGACGGTCTCCATCAGGCGATTGAAGCGAAGGAAGGCATCGAGGTTCAGAACGAGAGCATGACTCTTGCAACGATCACCTTCCAGAACTACTTCCGGATGTATCGCAAGCTGGCAGGTATGACTGGTACGGCGAAAACCGAGGAAGAAGAATTCAAGAAGATTTATGGTCTTGAAGTGCTGCAAATTCCTACGAATAAACCGAATCAGCGTATCGACATGCCGGATGTGGTATACAAGAGCGAAGAGGGCAAGTTTAAGGCGGTTGTAGCTGAGATCGTGGAACGTCACAAAAAGAACCAGCCTATTCTGGTGGGTACGGTTTCCATCGAGAACTCCGAGCGTTTATCGGAAATGCTGAAGCGCAAAGGCGTCCAGCATAAAGTTCTGAATGCGAAGTACCATGCGGAGGAAGCGGAAATCATCTCCCGCGCCGGTCAGCCGGGATCGGTAACGATCGCGACGAACATGGCGGGACGCGGTACGGATATTTTGCTTGGTGAAGGCGTACAGGATATTGGCGGGCTTCACATTATCGGTACGGAACGCCACGAATCGCGCCGGATCGATAACCAGCTGCGTGGTCGTGCCGGTCGTCAGGGTGACCCGGGGTCGACTCAGTTCTATCTGTCCCTCGGCGATGAGCTGATGAAACGTTTTGGTACGGACAACGTGCTGAACATGATGGAGCGTCTTGGTTTTGAAGAAGACCAGCCGATTGAGAGCAAAATGATTACCCGTGCGGTTGAATCCGCGCAGAAGCGGGTAGAAGGCAATAACTTCGACATGCGTAAAGTCGTTCTCCAATATGATGACGTCATGAACCAGCAACGTGAGATCATCTACAAACAGCGCCGCGAGATCTTGGAGTCCCAAGACATTAAGCAAATCGTTGTAGAGATGATTAAGCCGGTCATTGATCGCGTTGTTCAGGCTCACTGCAGCGATGACATTCCGGAGAACTGGGAACTGCAAGAAGTGGCAGACTACGTCAACAGCAAGCTGCTGGACGAGGGTGCCGTTACCCGCGAAGATCTGTGGGGTAAAGAAGCAGAAGAGCTTACCGAGTACATCTTCGATCGCGTGATGAAGAAGTACGAAGAGCGTGAGCAAGCCATCGGCGAAGAAATGGTTCGCGAGTTCGAGAAGGTTATCGTGCTGCGTGCGGTGGACAGTAAGTGGATGGATCATATCGATGCAATGGACCAATTGCGTCAAGGTATTCACCTTCGTGCTTACGGCGGTACCGATCCGCTTCGCGAATACCAATTCGAAGGCTTCGAAATGTTTAATGCCATGATTGCGACGATCCAGGAAGAAGTGGCGACGTACATCATGAAGGCCCAAATCGCGACGAATCAGGAGCGTCAAGCCGTTGTGGACGAGAACAAAGTCTCCACGAACAGCAGCAGCGAACCTGCCGAGAAGCGTCCGGTCCAAGTGGCTGAACAGATCGGCCGGAATGATGCATGCCCTTGCGGCAGCGGCAAGAAATATAAGCACTGCCATGGACAGAACGCATAAGCGATACGGCCTATTGGCGATGAATATAATATTAAGAAAAGCATCCATCGACGCGCTTTTACAGCAGTCGGACCGCGTGTAGAGGATCATTTTCTTGCGATGATCGAATTTGTTCAGTTTTGCTAAAACCGACGAATTCGGTGATTCTTATAAGCCCGTCCAGAATATGGGCGCGGAACTATTTAACTCCCTTAAGAGCGGCAGATGAACCGGGTGATTGTGGTCTATTCCACCGTGATCCGGAATCACTGCTGCGCTTAAGGGAGTTTATCTGAATAAACAGCAAACATGGTGTGAAGCGATGTGGCATGGATTTTCTCTTGAAATGGAACGTTTTTCATACAGGAGAGGGTATACTGAAATTATTACATGAAGATAAGAAAGGACGAGGACTCATGATCGATCCAAGTGTGAAGCAGGACCTGCGTGAAATTAGCAAGAAACTAACCAATCTTAGGGGGTCTCTTTGACTTAAGTTTAAAGCAGGAGATGATTGAGAACTTTGAAGAGAAGATGGCAGCCCCGGATTTCTGGGACGACAATGAGAAAGCTCAGGCGCTCATTGCCGAGATGAATGCCGTGAAGTCATCCGTGGATCAATATCTGAAGCTGCAAGCGGATTACGACGATGCCGTTGTGATGATCGAGCTCGCGGATGAAGAAGGCGATGACTCCCTTGCGGGAGAAATTGGAGAGACGATCAAGGACCTGGTTGGGCGTGTGGAAGAGTTTGAACTCCAACTGCTGTTGAACCAGCCTTACGATAAAATGAATGCCATCCTTGAGCTGCATCCGGGCGCGGGGGGTACCGAGTCGCAGGACTGGGGCCAAATGCTGCATCGCATGTATACGCGTTGGGCGGAGAAACGCGGCTTCAAGGTAGAGACACTGGATTATTTGCCTGGGGATGAAGCGGGAATCAAAAGCGTGACGCTGCTCATTAAGGGCTACAATGCTTACGGGTATTTAAAGGCTGAAAAAGGCGTACATCGCCTGGTTCGGATCTCCCCATTCGATTCTTCCGGCCGTCGACATACCTCATTTGTGTCCTGTGACGTCGTTCCGGAGATTAACGATGAGATTGAACTGGATATCCGCACGGAGGACCTGAAGATTGATACTTATCGTGCGAGCGGCGCCGGTGGTCAGCATATCAATACGACGGACTCGGCCGTACGGATTACTCACTTGCCAACGGGTGTGGTCGTAACCTGTCAGAATGAACGGTCCCAGATTAAGAACCGTGAGCGCGCGATGACCATGCTTCGTTCCAAGCTCTATGAGCGCAAGATCGAAGAGCAGCAAAAGGAATTAGCGGAAATCCGCGGCGAGCAGTCCGACATCGCATGGGGCAGCCAGATCCGCTCGTATGTATTCCATCCGTACAGCATGGTGAAAGACCATCGTACACAGGTGGAGACCGGTAATATAGGAGCCGTCATGGACGGGGATCTGGATGCTTTTATCGATGGATATTTGCGCAGCCAGATCAAGCAGGAAGTCGAGTAAGACGCTGAGGAGAGATTCGAAGAGCTATGGCGCAATCCGCTGGTAATCCATCGATTAACAAAAGAAAAAGAGAACCCCTGATTCCGATCAACGGTCCCCTCAGGCAGACGGTGGACACCGTTTTTATCATCATCGGCTCCTTTATTATGGCGCTGTCATTTAATCTGTTTTTCTTGCCCAACCACATCGCCTCAGGCGGTGTGTCCGGATTGTCCGTTCTTGCGCAAGCATGGCTCGGCATTGAACCGGCTTTTACGCAGTGGGCGCTGAATATCCCCTTGTTTGTGCTCGGCTTCTGGCTGCTAGGACGTGACTACGGCATTCGTTCCCTGCTGGGAAGCGTGGTTTTGCCATTGTTCGTATTTTTGACCAAGGACTGGCCCATTCCAACCTCCAATCCCCTCTTGGCTTCCATCTATGGCGGGATCGGCGTCGGGATCGGCATGGGGCTGGTCTATCGCGGCAGGGGTTCAACCGGTGGATTGACCATCGTGGCTCAGCTCCTGCAAAAATACAGCGGCCTCAGCTTCTCCCTTTGCGTCGTGCTCTTGGATGCGATTGTGATCTCTTCGGCAGCCCTCGTGCTGTCGCTGGAGCAGGCGTTGTACGCACTCATTGGACTGTACGTGACAGGCAAAGTGATTGATGCGATTGAGCTGGGCTTTAGCTTCACCAAGGTGGCTTACATTATATCCGATCATACGGAGCCGATAACCAAGGCCATTCTCGAGGATCTCGACCGTGGTTTAACCAAGCTGACCGCAGAGGGAGGCTATACGGGTGAACACCGAACGGTTCTGATGGTCGTCGTCGGGCAGAGTGAAATTCCCCGTCTAAAAACGGTGGTACAATCGGTGGACCCGAATGCGTTTGTCATCATTAGCAATGCCCATGAGGTATTGGGTGAGGGCTTCCGCAATATTAAGGCGTAAAACAATAAAAGCTGTGTCGAGAGGTTTTCGGCACTCGGAGAGACGGTGTATATCACCGTCTCTTTTTTTGTGGACTTTAGAATGTATAAGTTTTCAGCGAAGCTGAACCGTTCGTTGAGTTGCAAGCAGAACTTCCTCTACACGCGGTCTGTCGTCTGTGAAGTGCGTCGATAGACGTTTTTCCAAATGGGATCGACTTTTCGGTGGGAGCCAAACCGATAACCTTGAATTTTCCTTTATTTTTCTAGCAAAGAGCATATAATGGTATCTAATATTGTTCAGGGGGTAGGAGATTATGGAAATCGAACGGATCTTTGCTAATTTGCCGGTGCTGGAAACCGAGCGACTGAGGCTTCGCAGAATATCGATGCAGGATGCGGACCAGATGTATG
Organism: Paenibacillus sp. p3-SID867; assembly: GCF_025142895.1. Taxonomy (NCBI): domain Bacteria; kingdom Bacillati; phylum Bacillota; class Bacilli; order Caryophanales; family Paenibacillaceae; genus Paenibacillus; species Paenibacillus sp. p3-SID867. Next base: position 19,339 of record NZ_JAMBDM010000032.1, on the reverse strand, counting down.
CCTATGCCTCTGATGATGAGGTTGCCAAGTACGTAACATGGGAAACTCACCGCTCGATCAACGACAGTAAGAAATTTATCCAGTTTATACTGGTCCAGTATGCCAAGCATGATATTGCCCCTTGGGGGATCGAGCTGAAGGAAAGCGGACGTCTGGTCGGGACGGTGGATTTCGTATGGTGGAAGCCCGAACAGCAGAGTGCCGAGATTGGATATGTACTTGCGCGGGATTGTTGGGGACAAGGTCTCATGACGGAAGCTGCTTCTGCTCTATTGAAACTCGGATTTGGTGAAATGGATCTTGTGCGCATCCAAGCGCGTTGCATAGAAGGGAATATCGGCTCGCAGCGTGTGATGGAGAAGATCGGCATGTCCTATGAGGGGACGTTGAGGAAGGGGATTAAGACCAAAGGGCGACATTGGGACCTCAAATTATATTCCATTCTAAAAGATGAATATGAATCTCTTTAGCATTGGAAGGCGATTGGAATTCATTTGCAATGGGATCAAATTTGAATAATCCATTGTATTTATATGAATACAGTCGTATAATAATACATATTTATGAGACGGATAAAGTCAATGAATACCTAGGAATAAAGCGTGTGCTAACGCAGGAGACAAAAAACTCCGAAGAAGATCATCACCAGCTTGACTGCTTCTTGAAGCAAAAAAGATATCAAGAAGCACCAGTAGACACGCGTGGTTTTTGATAACCCATCATATGATGAGGATAGCATCAGCGCAGCGTGATCGATCGGGTGAAGGAAACGGATGAGCATGGAGTACAGATGAAGGATGGATGAATGGGACCTTGCATAAGGTCCTTCAGCTGTTCCTTGGGGAGAGGGATGAGGAGAAATGACGGACACAAACATAGTAAAAGTAGCTATTGTAGGATCTACCGGCTATGGTGGCGTGGAACTGATCCGGCTGCTGCAAGCACACCCGCGCGTTGAGATTACATCGGTAATCTCGTCCTCAACTGCAGGGGTACCGATCACGGACGGTTTTCCGCATTTGACAAATATCATGACCCAGAACCTGGATGGTGTTAACCCAGCGGAAATCGCTGAGGTGGCAGACCTCGTGTTCGCGGCCACGCCTTCGGGGGTCAGTGCCAAGCTGGTGCCGGAGCTGCTGGATGCAGGCCTGAAGGTCATTGATCTGTCGGGAGATTTTCGCTTAAAAGACGGGGCAGCGTATGAACAGTGGTATAAGCATACGGCTCCGAGTGCGGAACTATTAGAGAAAGCCGTATACGGTCTATGCGAAGTGTTTGGCGAAGAGGTCCGCGATGTCGATTTCATCTCCAATCCGGGCTGCTATCCGACAGCGACGCTGCTCGGGCTGATTCCGGCTATCAGCGCGGGATGGATTGATGCCTCTTCCCTTATTATCGATGCCAAATCCGGTGTGTCCGGTGCAGGCCGGGGAACGAGTTTGATGACGCATTATGCCGAGATCAATGAGAACTTCAAAGCCTATAAGGTGAATAAACACCAGCATATTCCCGAGGTTGAGCAGGTATTGACTCAGGTAGCGGGCGAACCGATTACCGTTACCTTTACCACCCATTTGGTGCCGATGACGCGGGGAATCATGACCACCATGTATGCCACGCTGAATGGTCCATACACGGAAGAGGATTTCATTGAACTGTATCGCCAGTATTTCAAGGATCGCAAGTTTGTGAGAATCCGGGACTTGGGCGTATGGCCTGCGACAAAAGAAGTCAGCGGGTCCAATTACTGCGACATCGGATTCGCGGTGGATGCGCGTACGAACAGAGTGACCATTATATCGGTCATTGACAATGTGGTGAAGGGTGCGGCCGGTCAGGCAATCCAGAACCTGAATTTGATGATGGGATGGGAGGAGAGCCTCGGACTTACGTTTACGCCGATTTATCCGTAAGCGGCTGGGGATACAGACATGGGAGAGAATATGTTTGCGATTATTGACGGGGGCAGCATCGTAACGCCGCAAGGCTTCAAGGCTGCCGGACTCCACTGTGGACTTAAGAAGACCGACCGTAACGATCTGGGCGTCATTGTATGTGACGTACCTGCCGTGGCGGCAGCTGTATATACGACGAATCTGTTTCAAGCGGCACCGCTGAAGGTGACGCGTGAAAGCCTGCAGGACGGCAAGCTTCGTGCGATTGTCGTGAACAGCGGGAATGCCAATGCCTGTACGGGTAAGCAGGGTGAAGAGGATGCTTACACGATGCGTGCTAATACGGCTGCGCAATTCGGCCTGGATGAGAACGATGTGGCCGTCGCCTCAACGGGAGTCATCGGGGAACTGTTGAAGATGGACCGCGTTTCTTCGGGGATCGCCGGCCTGCCTGCACGACTCAGCGGCGGAAGCGAAGGGGCTGAGAGCTTCAGCCAAGCGATTTTGACAACCGATCTCGTGAAAAAAGAAGCCTGCGTGACCGTTCAAGTTAACGGTACGAAGGTGACTATCGCCGGAACAGCGAAGGGGTCGGGGATGATTCATCCGAACATGGCGACCATGCTCGGATTTATGACGACAGATGCGGTCATTGGTCAGGAAGCGCTGCAGCTGCTGCTGCGCCAAACGACCAATCTGACCTTTAATATGATTACGGTGGATGGCGATACAAGCACCAACGATATGCTGGTAGCGATGGCTAGCGGCATAGCGGGGCACGACATGCTTTCGCCGGAGCACCCGGATTGGGATGCATTCGCAGCTGGCTTCCATTATGTTTGCCAGCAGCTGGCGAAGGCGATCGCGCGTGACGGAGAGGGAGCTTCCCGCCTGATCGAGGTTCGCGTGGACGGTGCTGAAAGCGATGATGACGCGCAAGCGATTGCCAAGACGATCATTGGCTCCAGCCTGGTCAAATCCGCCGTATTCGGCGCAGATGCCAACTGGGGACGCATTATTGCGGCTGTCGGCCGTGCGGGCCGTCTGGTTAATCCGGAGACGGTCGATATTGCCATAGGCCCGATTTCGGTGCTGGAGCAGTCAAGACCCGTTGCTTTTGACGAGGATGCGGCTCTGGTTTACCTTCAGGGAGACACCGTGGATATTGACGTGAAGCTGCATATCGGAAATGGCTCGGCTACGGCCTGGGGCTGTGATTTAACTTATGATTATGTCCGCATTAATGCGGCTTATCGTACTTAGATAATCAAACATTCAGTAGGACGGAGGAGACGGATATGAAGAGCACGATCGATCAAAAGGTTACGCTGCCGGTTCAAACATCAGGTGCGGATACGTTCGTGATGAAATGCGGCGGTAGTACGCTCGCGGCCCTTCCTGACAGCTTCTTCGAGGATTTGAAGAATCTGCAGCAAAAGGGAGTTAATCCCGTTATCGTTCATGGTGGCGGACCCGCGATCTCCGGCAATCTGGAGAAGCTTGGCATCGAGACCGAGTTCGTGAACGGACTGCGCAAGACGACGGAGGATGTGCTGGACGTTGTGGAGATGGTGCTTGCGGGCACCATCAATAAGCAGATCGTACGACGGATTCAAAGCGTAGGCGGCTCTGCCATCGGTTTATCCGGCTCGGACGGCGGGCTGATCGAGGCCAAACCGGTGACGAACCACGCGGAAGTTGGCTGGGTCGGCGACGTTACGTTTGTGAAGTCGTCCATCCTGAGCGGCGTGCTGGAGATGGGCTACATGCCGGTGGTTGCACCGATCGGGGTGGATCAATCCGGTCAGCGCTACAATATCAATGCCGATACGGCGGCGGGTGCCGTGGCTTCTCATCTGGGCGTAAACCGGATGATCGTTGTCACTGACGTACCTGGAATTATGAAAGGATCGGGCGGCGAGAAGCGGGTGCTTCCAACCGTGACGGTTCAGGAGATCGAGGATATGATCGGGACAGGCGAAATCTACGGCGGCATGATACCGAAGGTCAGAGCGGCCATCAGCTGCATTCACGGCAAGGTGAGCGAGGTTGTCATCGTGGACGGAAGCGAGCCGAATGTACTGAGCCGAGTGCTTGGAGGCGAAGTGCTGGGTACGCGCATCGTGCGGATGTAGTAAGACACGGTTTGATATTCAAACCGCAACTATATGAAAACTTCAACGGAGAAGGCGGAATCATTCCGGAGAAGCGAAGCGGGCCCCTTTGTCCACGGAATTTATCCTTGTTTAGATGATTCCATAAAAATCTGTGGGCAACAGGGATCGGAGGAATGATCCGAATTCGCAGTGCTGGTTAAGCTTAATAGATATTCATATCGTAGGACGGTTCAAACGTGAAACACGAAGCTATGCCAAATGCAAAGGAGTGTGTGAAGGTTATGGGAAAAGAAACAGCAGCAGGCGGTGTTAAAGCAGCGAATGAAAGCTCGTTGTTCCAGACATACGCCAGATATCCAATCGCCCTGGTCAAAGGGGAAGGAAGCTGGTTATGGGACGCTCAAGGCAACAAATATCTTGATTTTATGGCGGGCCTGGCGGTAACGAATCTCGGCCATGCCCCGGTAAAAGTGAAAGAGAAGCTGAAGTCCCAGCTGGATGAATTGTGGCATGTCTCGAACCTGTTCCACATTCCGGGTCAGGAAAAAGCAGCCGAGTTGCTGACAGCGAACACCTGCGCGGATGCGGTATTCTTCTGCAACAGTGGGGCGGAAGCGAACGAAGCGGCCATTAAGCTGGCGCGCCGCTACCATCAGAAGGTGAAGGGAACGGGGCGCTACGAGGTCATTACGTTTACGCAGTCCTTCCATGGACGGACGCTGGCTACGCTGACGGCCACCGGCCAGGATAAGGTAAAGGAAGGTTTCCTTCCGCTTCCGGCAGGCTTCAAGAGCGTTCCGCTGCATGACCTTCCGGCACTGGAATCGGCCATTAACGATAACACCGCTGCGATCATGATCGAAATGGTGCAGGCGGAAGGCGGCGTTCATCCGGTAGAGCCGGAGTTCCTTCAAGCCGTCACCGAGCTGTGTAAGAAGCATGGAGTGCTGCTGATCGTGGACGAGGTGCAGACGGGCATGGGCCGGACCGGGAAGCTGTTTGCCCATGAGCATTACGGCATCGAGCCGGATATCTTTACCGTAGCCAAAGGGCTCGGCTCCGGGTTCCCGGTCGGCGCGATGCTGGGCAAAGCTTACTTGCGCGAAGCCTTCACGGCAGGAAGCCATGCGACGACGTTTGGCGGCACGCCGATTGCAAGTGCCGTCATCCAGGCCACCATCGAGACGATGCTGGAGGACAACGTGCCGCAGCGCGCAGCCGAAGCCGGAGAATATTTGATGACAAAGCTGAATGAGAGCCTGGGCAATCATCCTTTTGTGAAGGCGATCCGGGGGAAAGGCCTGCTGATCGGCATCGAATGCGTTGAGCCGATTGGCGAGCTGGTGCTGAAAGGGCAGAGCCGCGGGCTGCTGTTCGTAACGGCAGGACCGAATGTGATCCGGCTGCTTCCGAATCTGTACGTCACGAAACAAGAGATCGACCAGGCGGTATCGATTGTTACGGAACTTATACATGAGCATACGGCGGTTAGCCAAGCATAGAAGAATCGTGTTGCAGCATTTTGGACAATAACAGCATGGTTAAGGAGGACTGGAGAATATGGCCACTAGCGGACAAGTGAAGGAATTAAGCCTGAAAGGGCGGGATATGATCGAGCTGGACGAATACTCGACGGAAGAGATTCAGTTCTTGCTCGATTCGGCAATTGAGATCAAACGCAAGCAGAAGAACGGCGAAGTCTATCAGCCGCTGAAAGGCAAGACGATCGGATTGATTTTTGAGAAGTCGTCCACGCGGACGCGGGTTTCATTCGAGGCTGGGATGTTCCAGCTGGGCGGACATGCACTCTTTTTAAGCAAAAACGATATCCAGCTCGGACGCGGCGAGCCGATCAGCGATACGGCGCAGGTGATGTCCCGTTATCTGGACGGCCTGATGATTCGTACCTTCGGGCACGACAACGTGGTCAACCTGGCGAAATATGCCTCCATTCCGGTTATCAACGGCCTGAGCGACATGGCGCATCCATGTCAGGTGCTGGCCGATTTGCAGACCGTGCTGGAGCACAAGGGCAAGCTGAAAGGTCTCAAAATGGCCTTTATCGGCGATGGCAACAACATGGCGCATTCGCTTCTGATTGGCGGTGCCAAGATGGGCATGCATGTAGCCGTGGCCAGTCCGAAGGGCTATGAGGCGGATGCCAGCATCGTGAAGCTGAGCGAGGAAATCGCGGCGCAAACGGGTGGCAAAATTACGATTACGCAAGATCCGATCGAAGCCGCGAAGGATGCGGACGTGATCTATACGGATGTATGGGCAAGCATGGGCTTTGAAGAGGAGCAGGCACAGCGAGAGGCTGCGTTTGCGGACTACCAGGTGAATGAGGAGCTGGTGAAGGCGGCGAAGCCGGATTACTTGTTCCTGCATTGCCTCCCGGCCCATCGGGGCGAAGAGGTCAGCGAAGGAGTGATCGACGGTGCCAACTCCGTCATTTTTGATCAGGCCGAGAACCGTCTCCATGCCCAGAAGGCTTTGATGGTTGCTTTGATGGCTTAGAGCCAGTCAATTGCAGCGAACATTCTCTATGAAAATGCGTCAATGGACGTTATCTTTAGTATAATGAACGACAGGGTTGTTAGTAACAAAGAGAGGGAGTTTAACGATGGCAAAACAAAAAATCGTGCTGGCGTATTCCGGTGGCCTGGATACGTCCGTTATTCTGAAATGGCTGAAAGAAACTTACGATGCGGAGATCATTGCTTTCACGGCCGATATCGGCCAGAAGGAAGAGCTGGACGGACTTGAGGAAAAAGCGCTGGCGACCGGCGCCTCCAAAGTATACATCGATGATCTGCGCGATGAATTTGCGAATGATTTCATCTATCCGATGTTCCAGGCGGGTGCTATGTACGAAGGGCAGTACCTGCTCGGGACCAGCATCGCGCGTCCATTGATTGCCAAGCGCATGGTGGATATCGCTCGTGCCGAAGGCGCGACGGCGATTGCGCACGGCGCTACGGGCAAAGGGAACGACCAGGTTCGTTTTGAGCTGGGCGTAGCCGGCTTGGCACCGGACATTGAAGTAATCGCGCCTTGGCGCATCGAGGAGTTCCGTAACTCCTTCCCGGGTCGGGCAGAGATGATCGCTTACGCGGAAGCCCATGGCATTCCGGTAACGGCATCTGCAGCCAAATCCTACTCCATGGACCGCAACCTGCTCCATATCAGTTATGAGAGCGGCGTGCTGGAGGATCCTTGGTTCGACGCAAGCGCGGAGGACAGCAAGGATATGTACCTGCTCAGCGTATCTCCTGAGGATGCGCCGGATGAGGCGGAGTACCTCGAGCTTACGTTTGAGCAAGGGAATGTTGTTGCGCTGAACGGCGAATCGATGAGCCCGCTGCAAGTGATGGAGAAGCTGAACGAGCTGGGCGGCAAGCACGGCATCGGTCGCGTGGATATGGTAGAGAACCGTTTCGTTGGCATGAAGAGCCGCGGTGTCTACGAGACGCCGGGTGGAACGATCCTGTTCACCGCTCATCGCAAAATGGAATCCATCACGATGGACCGCGAAGTGATGAACCTGCGCGACAGCCTGATTACCCGTTACAGCACCTTGGTTTATAACGGCTTCTGGTTTGCGCCGGAGCGACTGGCACTGCAGGCGCTGGTAACCGAAAGTCAGAAGAACGTAACCGGTACGGTGCGCGTGAAGCTGTACAAAGGCAACATTATCGGCGCAGGCGTGAAGAGTCCGGTCAGTCTGTACAACCCGGATATCGCTACGATGGAAGCCGATCCAACGCAAGCTTATGATCAGGGCGATGCGACCGGCTTTATCCGCTTGAACGCACTGCGTTTGAAAGTGGCAACCGGCGTGAACCAGAATCAATAAGTGTACAATAATGAACAGGCTGAAGGCCGTTTTCATGCAAGGGAGCTTCGTTGATTCTCGCGTAACCGGGATCAATGGGACTTCTTAAGCGGGAAGCGGCCCTCTGCCTTAAACAGAGAGGGGCAAGTGTTGTGAGCAAGTTATGGGGCGGACGCTTTACGAAGCAGACCAACGCATTGGTAGAGGAATATACGGCATCCATCGGTTTTGATAAGCAGCTGGCTGAGGAGGATATCCAGGGAAGCCTTGCGCATGTGTCCATGCTGGGCAAATGCGGCATCGTGCCGGCCGAAGACGTGGAGACGATCAAGGCTGGCTTGAACAAGGTGCTGGAGCGCATCCGTGAGGGCAGCATCGAGTTCTCCGTTTCGGATGAGGATATCCATATGAACATCGAGAAGAATCTGATCGAGGAAATCGGACCTGTCGGCGGCAAGCTCCACACAGGACGCAGCCGTAACGATCAAGTGGCTACGGATATGCATCTGTATTTGCGTAACCGCGTGGTGGCGCTGACCGGCATGCTGCATGAGCTGCAAACCGCATTAATCGGGCAAGCCAAGGATAATCTGGATACAATTATTCCGGGGTATACGCATCTGCAGCGTGCTCAGCCGATTCTGTTTGCGCATCATCTGATGGCTTACGTGTCCATGTTCCAGCGGGATATCGACCGTCTGATCGACAGCTATAAGCGCATTAATGTGTTGCCGCTCGGGGCAGGCGCGCTTGCGGGGACGACGTTCCCGATCGACCGCCATTTCGTGGCGGAGCAGCTTGGGTTTGACGGCGTTTACGAGAACAGTCTGGATGCGGTCAGCGACCGCGACTTCATTCTGGAATTCCTCTCGGATGCTTCCATCATCATGATGCACTTGTCCCGCTTGAGCGAGGAGCTGGTGCTCTGGAGCAGCACGGAGTTCAGCTTCATCGAGCTGGATGATGCGTTCTGTACGGGCAGCAGCATAATGCCGCAGAAGAAGAATCCGGATGTACCTGAGCTGGTCCGCGGCAAAACCGGACGGGTATACGGCAACCTGATGGGTCTGCTCACCGTGCTGAAGTCGCTGCCGCTTGCTTATAACAAGGATATGCAGGAAGATAAAGAGGGCATGTTCGATACGGTGGCTACACTGGAAGGTGCATTGCAGCTGTTTGCTCCGATGATTGCCACGATGAAGGTCAACAAAGGCCGCATGCGTGAAGCGGTGAATACCGACTTCTCCAACGCAACCGACATCGCGGACTTCCTGGTTGGCAAAGGGCTTCCTTTCCGTCAAGCGCATGAAGTGATCGGCAAGACCGTATTGTACTGCATCCAGAACAACAAGTATCTGCTGGACCTGACGCTGGATGAGTTCAAGCAGTTCTCGGAGCTGTTCGACGACTCCATTTATGGTGTGCTTCAACCCGAGACGGTAGTCAATGCGCGTAACGTTTACGGCGGCACGGCAACCGAGCAGGTGAAGGCGGCCATTGACCGCAGCGTGCGGACGCTTCAGGTTACGGAAGAATGGCTGGGTCTCCGTCAAGGGAATGTAGAGTAACGATACAGAAATCGCAAGCGTGAAAAAATAGAGGTGGACCGGCAAACGCTACATTTGCCGATCCACCTTTTTTAAGATATCAAAAAAGTATGAACGAATCGCAGGGGCGGTGTCCTCCATTGCATGCGGATAAACCGAACAGCGGGACAACTGCTGCCCGTAGGATGGGCATGCATATCTGGATTCATCAGGCTTTCAACGGAAGCCACTTCAACACATCCTGAATGTGAGTATCCCAATATCCCCAATCATGGCCGCCTGGGCCTTCCAGATAGGTGAGATCGAGGGAGGTTTCTTCGCAGGCCTTGCGGAACGCTTGATTGTCTTCATAGAGGAAGTCTTCGGTTCCGCAGCATTGATACAGCAGCGGCTTAGGCCCCTCTGATCGATCGACTTCCTGAAGCAGCCACAGCAGGTCGTTGTCGGTGCCGGTAATATCTTGATCTCCGTAGACTAATTGATGTTCAAACAAGGCCTCATTCCTCCGGACATGACCCGCCATATCGAGCGCGCCCGATAAACTGGCGGCTGCGGCAAAGGCTTCGGGACAGCGAAGGGCCAGTTTGAAAGCCCCGTATCCGCCCATGGACAAGCCAGCGACGAAGTTATCTTCTCTCGCGTGGGATAACGGGAAGAAGGAACGGGCAATGGCTGGCAGCTCCTGGCTGATGAAGGTCCAGTATTTGCCGCCGTATTCCATGTCCGTATAGAAGCTGCGGTGCACCTGCGGCATAACGACGGCAATGCCCATCTCGGCCACATAGCGTTCGATGGAGGTTCTGCGCAACCAGATGGAATCGTCGTCGGACAGGCCGTGCAGCAGGAAGAGCGTCGGATGCAGCCCCTTTTTGGCATGATTGGTCATACCGATCTGCGAAGAGGTTTGCTGAGGGAGAATAACGGTCATGGACGTGCTGAGACCGAGTACCTCCGAGTAGAAGTGACATTGCATAAGAGCCATGTTATGTATCCCCTTTCACTTTTGTAAATGTGAGATCGAAAAGACGAGTCTATTTAAATCATATCACAATCAATCTCCCTTCCTCCAAGCAAATCTGAACCAACTTCTGCGGGCGTGAACGGATGTACAGTCTGCTGCGTTTGGCCACCTCGCTAATCCTCGGGGATATAAAGGCGGCTCGGGCCGGAATCGAAATGGATAGGATAAGCTGCATACATCGTCTCGGTCTTGAGACCGAGGCGAAGTTCAGCCATCGGACTGTTCTATGATGAGCGGGGTTGTGGTATCTTAGAGGGAGATTATGGCTCCACCTGGTGGAGGATGGACATTTAGTAAGGTAATTGTTGTGATGAAGCCGTTTAGATATAGATAGTGATTACTTTGTGAATATGGAGGATACTCATGATACCACATGACGACAAGCTATCCGATCTGAAGATTACGGGCACCGGAAGTTCAAGCGGCGGCCAATACGACAAGGTACGCATTGACGGTGCCGGGCAGATAAATGGAGATCTGGATTGCCGGGAATTGATAGGCAATGGAACGATGAGCGTCAATGGCGCCGTCGCTGCGCGTACGATTCGCGTGAACGGTTCGGGAACCATTAAGGGGGCCGTGGAGTCTGAGGAGCTGAATGTAGCCGGCAGCCTGAGCTTGAAGGAAGGATTGCGCAGCCGATCCATCTACATCGGGGGGCATTGCAGCGTTCACGGAGATTCCGAATCGAAGAAGCTTGAGGTTACCGGACACCTGAGAAGCCATGGTGACGTGCGGAGTGAATTCGCCACGTTCCAGGGAGGCTTTAAGATCGATGGCCGCCTGCATGTTGGAACAGCGGATATCCGGGTATTGGGTCGCTGCCTTGCACAGGAAATCGTTGGAGACCGAATAACGGTTCGCAAAAAAGGGAAGAGGCTCTGGGAAATGCTGTCCCTGTCTTTAAAGGGAACGCGTCTGGAGGCTCGTATTATTGAAGGCGACGTCCTTGATCTCGAGCATGTCGAAGCTGATATCGTCCGCGGTAATCGGGTGATCCTAGGCAAAGGCTGCGAGATTCGGCAAGTGGAGTACAGAGATGAACTGTCACAGCATCCGGAAGCCGAGGTCAGAGCGTCCAGGCGGTTTTAAGGGTGGAAACGATCCCCACGTTCAGGCCTTAGGCCGAACAGGTGGAATATACCGAGGCTTTCAGCGCAGATGCCATGGCAGAAGTCGGGACCTTTTATAAAATTGATGTTTTACACTAAAATACGGCAAGGCAAACAGCCCGGATTCGCGGTTCTATTCGCGAATCCGGGCTGTTCCATGTTTCTACTATGTTCGGTATGACCAATGGAAGATCCTCAAGGGCTTTCGCCGCAGAACGGAACCGATAGAGTAGACGTCGATGTTTTCCATGTTATCTCCAGGTTTACGGTGCGCTGATACCGTCCTCAACCACTTCCTCTTTCGGTGTATCATTCGCTTCCGGCAGTTGGACCTCGCTTGTCGGATTGATGGCAACGATGCTGTTCTGGGGGCGATAGGTATCCTTGGATATTTTAACCTTCTCTACAACCTTGCCGTTTACTTTCTTGGTTCGGTAGGTTTCAACCACATAGCCTGGCTTCCCGTTCTGAACCACCTGCTTGAGTCCTGGCGGCAGCGAGTTATTGTGAATGACCTTCTCTGGTGACGGCAAGGTTTCAACGGTGGTGGACACAAGCTCATATTCCGTATTTTCCGGGAAGGTGCCAAACATCTTCAGCGTTAAATTACCGTGCGATACTTCCGATAAAATAAGCAGATGCTTTCCTGTATTGTTCCGGAAACGGAAATTGATCGCCCCTTCCGCGAAGGTGGCATCCTGCCCCTTCGGCAGGTAGCTGACCGGAAGGGAATGATTCCGCCTTTCGGTAATCTCCAGTCCGATCAGTAGGGCGGCATGATACACCGTGCTGGATACCTGGCAGATTCCGCCGCCGATTCCGGGGACCAGCTTGCCGTTCACGATGACAGGAGCTTCTTCAAAGCCGTATTCCCTTTTCGCGGTATCAATAATATGAGCATAATTGAATTCATCGCCGGGCTTCAGAATCATGCCGTCAACCGATTTGGCAGCGGCGGTCACGTTATGAACGCGTCCAGGCCCGCTGGATCCGAGACTGGTGGAGAATTCAACGATTTTGCGCTCAATCCCTTCATTCTGCAGCGATTTTACGGTAACGGGGGGCTTTTGACGGATGAGAGGCAGCGGAACCGTAATGATCTCATCTGGATTCGGCTCGGTGAAGTGAGACTCATTCGGAAGCACAGCGCTGAACCCTTCATAGAATGCCGGCCAATCGATGCGGTATGCCGTTTTCTCCGGAGTGTACCGGACAACATCATCTTCGGATATGCTCCGTACCGCATTGACGGGTTCCCCGAAGCGTTCCTTTTGCCAGTCTTCGCTCAGCCGCTTTTTTAACACATCGCGATCCCAGTCCGTGGATATATGCCATTCCAGCTGAAAGTTACGCCGGTAAAGAACTTGATCCCATAGTGATCCTTCGGACAACCTGGCGATAGCCTCCTGAAAATCGGCTGCGTTGAATTGAACTCCGGCCTCTCGAAGAGTGAAGCTTTCTGTGTGTCCCTTGAGCGCGTCCGATTGCAGCTTCACCTTCAACGCTGTCATCGCCTGCAGCCGTTGATCCAGCTCTGACAGCACCTCGTCTGATGGTTTACCGCCTACCTGCCAACCGGAGAGAACGACCCCCTTCGGAAGTTCCTTCTGGTTCACGTACATCGTCAATAGACCGAAGCCGACGGAGAGGAGAAGACCGAAACTGATGACAATGATGAGACCAAGATGAATTTTTTTCATTCGAAACCACCTTCTTAACTTCGTATTGGCCGCAGTTCATGCACTTGTTCATGTATATGTCACGGTGGGCTTAAACTTTCGGGTACTCAAAAGGTAACAAATTTGTTACAATAGACGATGTCGTGAGGATTTTTCATGGATTTTAAAGGAATTCGATGGAAACTGTCGAAAGTATAATGGCTAATTAAGGATTGGGAAGTGATGAAGTGATCGAAATGCAGGACGTATGGAAGACTTATCCGAACGGCGCTCATGCGCTTCAGGGAGTTTCCGTCAAAATCAATCGAAATGAATTCGTCTATGTTGTCGGACCGTCAGGTGCGGGCAAATCGACGTTTATGAAACTTATCTATAGAGAAGAAGTGCCTACCAAGGGGCAAATTTCCGTTAACGGATTTAATATTGGGAAGCTGAAGCAGCGCAAAATCCCCTATGTTCGCCGAAATATCGGGGTTATTTTTCAGGACTATCGTCTGCTGCCCAAGTTGACTGCTTACGAAAATGTAGCTTTTGCCATGGAGGTTATCGAAGCGCCGCAGCGTCTCATCAAGAGACGGGTCATGGAGGTGCTGGAGCTTGTGGGTCTGAAATCCAAGGCAAACCGCGAACCTTCCCAGCTCTCTGGCGGGGAGCAGCAGCGGATCGCAATCGCCAGAGCGATTGTGAACAACCCCTCCGTCATTATTGCGGACGAGCCTACAGGTAACCTGGATCCGGAAACCTCGTGGGGCATCATGCAGCTGCTGGATGAAATCAATTTCAGGGGAACGACCATCGTAATGGCTACCCACAACAGGGATATCGTGAACACCATGCGTAAACGCGTTCTTGCGATTGAGCACGGACAGATCGTCCGTGACCAGCAGAGAGGAGATTACGGGTATGAATTTTAGAACCTTCTTGCGGCACTTGCGGGAAGGGGCGAAGAGCGTTTTCCGGAACGGATGGATGTCGGTCGCATCCGTCACTTCCATCGTGGTGTCTTTGTTTATACTGGGCGTTTTCATGCTGTTAGTCATGAATGTGAACGCTTTAGCCGATAAAGCAGATAGCAATGTGCAAATCAACACGTACTTAAATCTCAACGTGGATGAAAAGCTGCGCGAGACCATTAAGGGTGAACTCGAGGCCATGCCGGAGGTCAGCGCCATCAAGTTCGTGTCCAAGGAAGAGGGCATGAAGGAGCTTGAGGAAAGCCTGGGCTCCGAATGGGTGGAAGGCTTCAGCGAGGCGGACCAGAATCCCCTACCGGATGCATTCGAGGTTTCCGTTATTGAACCGACCACGGTCGGTTTTGTTGCCGACAAGATTACTGCCCTGAACAAGAAGTATACGGAGGAGCCGATCCTGCGTGTCAAGTATGGGGAAGGCACGGTAGAAACCCTGTTCAAGATTACGAAGACGGTGCGGAATATCGGCTTTATTTTCGTAGCGGGACTCGGCTTGATGTCCATGTTCCTGATCTCGAACACCATTCGGGTTACGATTTTGGCCCGTCGCCGCGAGATCGGCATTATGAAGCTTGTCGGCGCGACCAACAACTTCATTCGTTGGCCGTTCTTCGTGGAAGGAGCTATGATCGGCCTGATGGGCTCCATTGTGACGGTCACGCTGTTGTTTGTAGGCTACAACCGCCTGTACGCCGCATCGCAAACGGATTTGACGTTAGCCAAAAGTTTAATCCCTCTAGGAGATTTGTGGCTGCCGATCGGCACCATTGTTGTTGGGCTGGGCATTGTCATTGGCATCTGGGGAAGCACCATGTCGATACGTAAATTTTTGAAAGTATAAAACAAGGTAAAGGATGGGGAGCGAAACTTGAAGAAGATCGCCGCAGGAGTAGCAGCCTTATTACTGGCCACTGTTATGATCCAACCGACCGTCGGACAAGCCGAGAAGAAGACTTCAGCCGATGTAGATCGAGAGCTGAGCGTGCTTCAGGAGCAGGTCAAGAAAGCTCGGGCGCAGAAGAACAAAGCAGCGGAAAATAAACAAGAAGCTCAGCATTACAAGAAGAAAACAACGAAGAATCTGAAATATGTGTTGGAGCAGATCAGCATCGTCAGCAATGAATTGACCAAAATCTCCATGAAGATCGAGGAGACAGAGGATCTGCTGAGAAAAACGACCAAGGAACTTGAAGCGGCGGAGGAGCGCATCGCCTCCCGAGAGAAGCTGTTGGAATCCCGAATTCGCCTCATCTATATGGATGGTCAAGTATCGTATCTGGATGTGCTGCTCTCCTCGACCAGCTTCAGCGATTTTATTGAGCGTGCGGATTCCTTGAAGACGATCGTTAACCAGGACCAGGATTTGCTGGTGGAGCATAAGCAGGACAAGCTGCTGGTCATTGACAAGAAGAAGGAACTTGAAGGACAGTATGCAACCGCCAAGGACCTGTATGGCCAAATGGAGGACCGCAAGAGCATCCTGAACGAGAAGGAACAGGAGAAGCGCGTACTACTGGCCCAGTATGATCAGGAAATTGAGGATGCGGAAATCTTGACCGAAGAGCAGGATAGAATGCTGGTTGCTCTGGCAAGCAAACGTTCGGATCTGCAGAAGGAAAAGAATAAGCTTGCGGCTGAGGAAGCTGCACGTAAAGCGGCGGCTGCCAAAGCGGCTGCGGCGAAAAGAGCCAAGGCGACCACCCTCGGCGGCAGTAAAGGCGGCGGGGGATATACAGGGAACGGCGGACCATTCGCCATTCCGGTCTCCGGGGCCAGACTGTCCTCCGGTTATGGGCCTCGGGTCCATCCGGTAACGGGTGAAGTCGGCAAGATGCATACAGGCCAGGATTTTGCCGTTCCGCAGGGAACTGAGATCCGCGCAGCCGAGAGCGGTACGGTCATTTTGGCCGAGTGGTGGAGCGGTTACGGAAACTGTGTTATTGTTGATCATGGGGGCGGCGTATGGACCTTGTATGGACATATCCGCAACGGCGGCATTAAAGTCAGCGAAGGCGACAAGGTGTCCAGAGGGCAGAAGATTGCCGAAGTAGGCTCCACGGGTCAGAGCACAGGACCGCATCTTCATTTTGAGGTTCGTGTCAATGGATCGCCGGTGAATCCTTCGCCTTATCTGTAACAGAATTTCATGACGTATACCATATAACCTTCAGACCGCTGTATAAATATTCCCGGCAAGCCAATCATATACTAGGTGGACGGGATTCCCCCGTGTGTGTAGCAGTTGAAACGTACAAAGGCGGTGAAGTACTTGCTGAAAAAACGAACGGCTGTCTTTCTGGTCATAGCTGCCATGATATGCGGCGTGCTGTTAACGATGGCTTTGACCCAGCTGCCCGCTCCCAGCCAGACTGGAGACGGTGAGGGGCTGCTGGCCAGTATAGCGAACAGGAATGGGCTGGAGCAGTCTGAAGCGAAAAAACTGGGGACAGCAATTGACCTCATCGAAAGCAATTATTACAAGGATATCGATCGGTCGAAACTGATCGACGGCGCCATCAACGGGATGATGGAAGCGCTGGAGGATCCATATTCCAACTATATGGGAAAAGAAACGGCAGCTCAGTTTGAAGAGAGCATCGAGGGCTCCTTCTCGGGGATTGGCGCGGAGGTGTCCTCTGTAGATGGCAGTGTGGTCGTTGTGTCTCCGATCAAGGGATCTCCTGCGGATAAAGCCGGCATTCGGGCGAAGGACACCATCCTTTCAGTCAATGGCGAATCCTTGCAGGGCCTTGAACTGAACGCGGCCGTCAACAAGATTCGTGGTCCGAAGGGCTCCAAGGCCGTCCTTCAGATCAAGCGTGCTGGCTCCGAGCAGCCGATCGAGTATGTTATCGTTCGTGATGACGTCGATCTGGAAACCGTATCGGCACGGATGGAGAAGGGCGGAATCGGCGTTATTGAGATCTCCCAATTCTCGCTGAATACAGGCGAACGCTTTAAGGAAGAACTCGAGAAACTGGAAAGCCAGGGCATGAAGGGACTGCTGATCGACGTCCGGAACAATCCAGGCGGCGTGCTGTCTGTTGTCATTGACATTGCAGAGCAGTTCGTACCTAAAGGCGAGTTGATCGTTCAGGTAGAGGATAAGAATAAGAAGCGGGAGAAGCATCCTTCGAACGGTGAGGCGAAATCCTATCCGATTACGGTGCTGATGAACAAGGGCAGCGCCAGCGCTTCCGAAATTTTGGCGGGCGCACTGCAGCAGTCGGCGGGAGCTACCTTGATGGGTGAGCATTCCTTCGGTAAAGGAACCGTGCAAACGAGCTTTGATAAGCAATTTGGCGATGGAAGCCTGCTCAAAGTTACGATTGCCAAATGGTTGACGCCAAACGGTACCTGGATCCATGAGAAGGGAATTGAGCCGGATATTCAGGTGTCACAGCCGGAATACTTTACCGTTGCACCGATCGATAAGAAGAAAACCTATACGTACGACACCAATAGCACGGATGTGAAGAACGCGCAGATCATGCTTGAAGCCGTTGGCTATAAGACTGGGCGTACCGATGGCTATTTCGACCGGAACACGGAGAAGGCGATCAAGAGCTTCCAGAGCAAGCACAAGCTGAAAGCGGACGGTATCCTTAACGGCGCCACAGCCGAGGCGTTGGAAGCCGCATTGATCGAGAAGATTCAAGATCCGAAAGAGGATAATCAAATGAATCGCGGAATTGCCGAGGTTCGGAAGGAAATCGCCGCTCAGGCGTCGAACAAGTAAGAAGGCTGAACGTTAGCCTTCTTTTTTTCTTTTAAGATATTAGAAAGTATAAGCTTTGAAGCGTCTTGAAGCTGAAAGGAGCGTGGCAAGCTGTTGGAGACATTGAAACAACTGCTTATGTATGGGATAGATGCAGGCATACAACTGCTGACGCAGCCCTTTTATTATATTTCGATTTTGTTTGTGATGCTGTTTTACCGAAGGCAGGTGCTGGTGGAGCGTAAGCTGTTCCATGTGAAGCTGCATTCCTGGGGGTTGCAGACATGGCGAACGTTTCTGGGCGGGCTGCTGGCAGGAATCGGCGTGTCCATCATTGTGGCCTTCCTGGGGATATCCTTAAGCCTGGAAGCCATTATATGCATATGGGTGACTTCCCTGATCCTGATGCTGTTTCATATCCGGTACTTATGCTTTGCCTATTCCATCGGCCTTCTTGGGATCATTCAGTTTGGATTAAGCTGGTTTCCGAATTGGCAGCCGGAAGGCTGGATCAGTCATGTAATCACAACGATTGTTGGATTGGACATTCCCGCGCTGCTGGCTTTATCCGCCGTCCTGCATTTTGCCGAAGCCTTGCTTGTCAGGATACAGGGTTCAGGTTTTGCTACACCGTTGTTCCTTGAAGGGAAGCGTGGCAAGCTCGTTGGCGGCTATCATATGCAGAGTTTCTGGCCGTTGCCCTTGTTCCTGCTTGTTCCGGCGGTAAGCGGAGGCAGCGTGCTGCCCTGGACGCCATTCTTCGGCGGTGATGCCTGGAGCACAGGTTTTACCATGATGGCGCTCCCGGTCGTGATCGGCTTCGGGGAAATGACGCAGAGCATGCTCCCGCAGGAGAAGGCAGGAATCACATCGAAGCGGCTCATATTCTACGGAGCGATTGTGCTGGCATTGAGCCTGCTTGCCGAGTGGTGGACACCGCTTACTATCGTGGCTGCACTAGCGGCATTACTGCTGCACGAGGGCTTGGTGTGGTATAGCCGTTATGAAGAGCAGCAGCGCAGTCCGATCTTTGTGCATCCGATTCGTGGACTACGCGTCCTCGCGGTGCTTCCGAATAGTCCGGCAAGCGAACTGGGCATTCTGGCCGGAGAGACGATTCTGAAGGTGAACGGTAAACTGATTCATAGCAAGGAACAGCTGCATAGCGCCCTTCGTCAGAATTCGGCCTTCTGTAAGCTGGAGGTTCAGAATCATCAAGGGGAGAGCAAGTTCCTGCAGCGTGCGATTTACGCGGGGGATCATCATCAGCTGGGAGCTATCGTGGCGCCTGATCCGAGAGATGGCATAGCGGTGAGATTGAAGCCGGTAAGCTTGATCACGCTGCTGGCGAATAAACTTCATATTCGCAGCAAGCGGGGTTCTTCCGGCAGCACGACGACCGGCGGTTCCGAAGAAACAGGTTTCCATTCCTCATGATAAC
>NZ_JAMBDM010000031.1:0-50631 GCF_025142895.1 Paenibacillus sp. p3-SID867 | reverse complement strand
CGATCCGAATGCCGAGTTGGAGGCTGAAATCCAGTCCATTTACGTGGAACATGATGGACGTTACGGATATCGCCGTATTCGTGATGAACTGGCAGTCCGAGGGTGGAAAGTTAACCACAAAAAGGTTCAGAGGCTCATGAAGAAGATGGGCCTTCAATGCCTGGTCCGCATGAAAAAGTATAAGTCATATAAAGGGACCGTCGGCAAGATTGCACCGAATCATCTGAACCGCCAGTTCACGGCTGGGGCGCCAAATGAGAAATGGGTGACGGACATTACAGAGTTTAAGTTATTTGGAGAAAAGCTGTATCTATCGCCCATTTTGGACTTATTCAACGGGGAAATTATCACCTATACCATGGGTTCACGACCAACCTATTCTCTAGTATCCGAGATGCTGGATGCAGGACTGAAGCGTCTGCCGGAAGAACACCAACTTCTCCTTCATTCAGATCAAGGATGGCATTACCAAATGAAGCCGTATCGCCATGCACTTAAGTCGAGAGGCATTTTCCAAAGCATGTCACGAAAAGGGAATTGTTACGACAATGCCGTCATAGAGAATTTCTTCGGCATTCTCAAGTCGGAGTTTCTGTACTACAAAGAGTTTGAAAGTGTGGAACATTTTAAGGAAGAACTGAAAAAGTATGTTGAATACTACAATACCAAACGGTTAAAGGCAAAATTAAAAATGAGTCCGGTACAGTACCGAACTCATTTTGAGAAAGCTGCCTAATGAAATAACCGTGTCTAACTTTTGGGGGTCACTTCATTTATGCGGCTTACAATGTTAACTTGTTCTTGTCACCCGACATCAAGTAATTTATA
This sequence comes from Paenibacillus sp. p3-SID867, assembly GCF_025142895.1. NCBI lineage: Bacteria > Bacillati > Bacillota > Bacilli > Caryophanales > Paenibacillaceae > Paenibacillus > Paenibacillus sp. p3-SID867. Next base: position 49,803 of record NZ_JAMBDM010000031.1, on the reverse strand, counting down.
AGTCTGCTTTTACTATTTTTGACGTTTTAGTAATTTGAAGTGTCAAACGAAAAATGAAATGTTTTAGTTTGTTCTCCACCGATTTTTTTATAGAATTTTATAGCATGTTGATCAACGCTATCAGCCTGAACAAACATTTCCTTAATGGATTTTGATTTGCAGTATTCAATCATTTCATATACTAATCCACTGCCAATTCCTTTTCTTTGACATTTATTAATGACAGCTAAATCATAAATGTACATCGAAGACCCCTCACGGTCATACATCTCTAATTCGAATCCAGTTAATCCTCCTACAACTTTGCCATCGATGGTTGCCACAAAGCAGACAAAGTTTGGATTTTTCAATAGTTTTTCAATATTATCTAAATTTACATAATTCGGATTCGGCGATTCAAACTCTACATTAAACAATAATACTAGCTCAGAAAACTTTGAATTGTCTCTAATTTTCAATTTTGTGTACTCTACAACACTCTTATTCATTAAAATTCTCCCCTATCCTTGTCTTGATTAACTCACTTTACTATAAATACTTTATTAATTTGTATTTCACATTGCTCTTGAACTCTCGGGGATTTTGTTAACGTCTTATTCACGTACTTCGCAAATCATTCTATATGTAGGGTATTCTCTAAAATTTTGAACTATCCTGCCCGTTAGCTTAATGAGATTGCATGGAAACATAGTTAGATACTTATCTAATCGGGAATCGGCTCATGTTCTTGTCCTTTTCGGCAATCGGTACAAGTTCTTATCCTCGACTCGGGACAAGAACTTGTACCGATAAAACAAAAAAGCCGCTAAATTAGCGACTTTCAATGGGAACATGATCTTGTCCCCCGACAGGTAAGCAGCAGCGTAAGAATAACCACCTTCAAAATCTCCATTCGCGCTCTTACTTATCGACCCTAAACGTGAGGAAATATTAATGATCTTGGGCTGGGGCGCATTTTTTAGAAGGTCGATACTAGATTTAATTACTCGAACCGCTCCAAGTGTATGGATATATTGAATAAGTTCAAGATATTCTCTGTTGATATAGAATCAACTTCTCAGGATTGGGGTGGATTACTTCTTCTTTTTGAATTTAATTTTTGCGACAGTCCTCACTAGTGTTACTGTGATCTTAATGAAAGGTTGAAGCTCTTTTTCTATTGAGTATAACGAATGCATGATACTAATTGATATGCTTGCTTACAAACGGGACAGTCAGTGTCAGTGGTGAGATTTGAAATGGGTGCATCCTTTCATTGTTTGTGACACGATTTTATGATAGCTCAATTTCATAACAGTTATTCTGATTCAATTACAATTTTAGTTGCTTTACCTTGAGCCGGATAAGAAGTATCGATCTTCCCAGTAGTCCATACATCAACTTGATTACCGACCGAGTAGTCGTCTAACTTTTGACCTTCAGGTATAATTAACCAAGTCGCGTCTGGTGAAGCTTTTGTCAATATTTCATTAATGCTTAGTTTATTCAGATCCTCTTCAACTATTTCTCCACCTACTACTAGGATTCTATTATCTGAAATATCAACGATATATCCACTAATGTCAGGAGTAACCTTCACTTCATCCCCCTCTATAACTTTAGAGTTATTTTCAGGGTTGCTTGTTTGCTCAATATTTCCACAACCCGCACTACAAATTATAATAAGACAGGTGATTATAATTTTTTTAAAATTCATAACAATTGTTCCCCACCACTTAGTTAAATATTATGTTCTTAATACTTTAGACGGCTGGGTGTGGGAATATGTTGCAAGAAAAATGATATTTTACCAAGTAACGGGAGTTAGTCCTAATCGATTTGTTACATTTCCTACATGGCTGTAAACAGAATATACAAAGCCATTGGCGGGAAGGGTACCTTTGTTAATGCCTTTTAAAGTGTTCCCTCGAAAAATTGTACCACCACTGTCCCCTCCAGAAGTAGGATATGTTGCAGCCCTTAAGTTATCAAACCATACTTTTGTTAAGACTCCGTTATCCATTATTTCCCAAAATGCACTAGCGCTTTTACCCTGCAGAGTACCACATGGGTTGGTTTCTCTCTATTTCATCCTGAGATACACACGACCTCACCTATAACATCATTACCTGGAACTTGCAGAGCTGTTAACCTTGTGGTTTCGTTGTAGACTTGATTACTTAGAAGATTGGTTGAACTAACACGTATCGCCGCAGCATCTACGTTATTCCCATAATGGGCTATACTACTAAAGGTACCAATATACGCATCGGACTGATATATTCCTGTACCCGGTTGTTTATACCAACAATGTGCTGCAGTCATAATATACGGGTTACCTGAAGAATCTAAGGCAGAATAACCTGTTGAACAATTTCCAGCTGTAGATGGTGCCGAATCAATAGTTAATCCCCCCTGTAAGGGTCTAATGCGATCCGTACGTAAATTATCCTCTATCTTTGAAGTTGGGTCTGTAACTATTTTAAATAGGTTTTTATTTTGTCTAGTTATCTCACTGATTTTTTGGACTATTAAACCATCGGCATCATTAACTTCCTCTTTAGTACCTATTTGATTTTCTTGTTGGGACCAAGTTCTTGTCCCCCGACACGGATTAATAAATCAATCATCCATAGTATAAGTGAGTCCCTCCACTTTCTTATTTAAGCGAAGTATGTCTCCACGGTCACCGTAAAAACAGATTCTCAAATACTCTCCAAACACTCTCGAGCGACCCATTGAACTATGCATCCAGTTTTCTCTGTTTATCGTTTGACCATTATAGTTGGAATCAAAGCCATATGAAAAATAATTAATTTTTGGGGGCAAATGCTTCGCTAATGTACGATATTGCCTGCCCGCACCATGAGATTTGCATATAATGAGAAGAGACTCGATAGCGTCGAAGTTAAATACTTCTTTAGCGAATAACACATTCTCTAAAGTGTTCCTTGAGCGATCTTCATACACGATTACATTTAAAGGAATACCTGCCTCAGTTAGTTTATTAACAATGACATGCGCTTCGGGTACAGTTTTATCTACCCAATTCTCATGCTTAATTCCTGTAGGACTGACTCCTCCTGTGACAATAATCATTCTGCCCAGGCCTCTATTATAAGCGTCAATCGTGGCTTCCCAATGCCCCGGATAAGTACCTCCAAAAACAAAAATAGCGTCGCAAGGTAATAGTTCCTTAGATAAGAAAACGATATCAGTTAATTCTGTTATCTGTACTTCAGTTAATTCAGGGACTACAGGATCTTTAGGTATTTGAGGTTGCATATAACACCCTCCTTAATTCAAATCATTATTATAATATATGCGTCGTACCTAATTAAGTACTGACAATATACATATACCCGCCCAGCGCCCGATAGCTGAGAAAGACATTGCCTACATATGTCTTTATTATGTCTATCTCCTCTATCCTGCACGCTAGCTTAATGAAATAGCTGTAGAATTTTAATTAGATATGTATCTAATCGGAAATCGGCTCATGTTCTTGTCCTTTACGGCAATCGGTACAAGTTCTTGTCCTCGACTCGGGACAAGAACTTGTACCGATAAAACAAAAAAGCCGCTAAATTAGCGACTTTCTATGGGAACATGATCTTGTCCCCCGACACCTGCTGTTACATATACCATGTTAAAATAAAGAATCCGCTTTAAAATATCAAAAAATAAACGATTCCGGGTTCGTGGAAACCAAGAATCGTTCATTTAAAGTTATGGCTCGTGTACAATTCCAATCTCGATAGATTTATCCGATACCGTTTGATTTTAGGAGTCCGTCACAAAACTGTTTGACTTCCGCAGTCCCGCAAACCTAAAGAAGGAAATTTACCCGAGCTTGCGGATTTCGTAAAGGCGGTAGAACATTTAGCGCTAATTATTTTGATATCACCCGATCGATTTTAGTTTCCCGGCGTAAAGTTAATTTTCATAGCTTGTGCCATTAACACCGGTAAATCTGTATTTTGATGCAGACCTCTAAAGAGATCAGCACCTGGACCAAATGCGTAGAGCGGAATATCTACACCTGTGTGATTATAGCTTGTCCATCCTATATTAGCCCGTTCCGAGATCACTTCTTTGATGGCGATATCCGGTTTTTCTGTGGATTTAATTTTTTGAACCTCTGCATCGGTAAGATCTAAAGTTGTATATTGTTTCACTACCTCTTTTACATTACTGCGGGTTGCATTCAACTTCGTTACCATAAAATCGCCGGTAGCCGTTACGTTGCGAAGGACTTCTAGTTTCACATCTCCCTGACCATAGCCACCAACTGCCATACCGCCAGTATCATGGTCGCCTGCTACAACAATCAAGGTGTTTTTATCCTTCTTTGCAAATTCCAATGCTGCTTCCAATGCCTGCTCGAATGCTTCCGAATCTTTCATTGCCCACGCTGCATCATGATCATGGCCTGCCCAATCAATTTGGCTTCCTTCAACCATTAGGAAGAAACCGTCTTTATCCTTGTTAAGAACCTCCAATGCCGTTTCCGTCATTTCTCTAAGGCTTGGCTGATTGGACGTGTCACGATCCAATTCCGGTGCCATGGCATCTTCAGCAAACAAACCAATTACTTTAACAGACTTTTTGGCTTTACTTAAGTCTTTTTTGTTCGATATATATTGGTAGCCCTTTTCTCCCGCCTGATTAAGAAGTGATTCAGGGAAATACTTTTTTCCTCCGCCCAGGATGACATCCACATCATTATCAATAAGCTGGGGGGCGATCCCCGCCTCATCCGCACGGGTGGCCACGTGTGATGCGAACACAGCCGGTGTCGCATGTGTAATCGTTGAAGTTGCAACTAATCCAGACGCTTTACCTTCTTCTTCAGCGGTTTCAAGAATCGTTTTCAGCTCTTTACCTTCAGGAGAAGTGCTGATCATTCCATTATTTGTTTTTACACCGGTCGCAAATGCTGTTCCGGCAGCGGCTGAATCGGTGATCTCAGAGTTTGCAGAATAGGTACGGTGCATACCAACCAGTATGGAGTCCAAAAGGGTTTCTTCACCCTTAAACCAACGGTAATTGGTTGCATAGGAAGCGGAAAAACCATCGGGAACCATGAAGATGACATTTTTAGCTTTTCCTTTATCATTTGAGTTCGCTTTCGCATGTGATAGCGGCAAATGGGTCCCGGCAAAAGTCCCTACCGCTATTACAGAAGCTACCGCGATCATTGCTACATTTTTTTTGAATTTGTTCACTATTTACCCTCCCTATAAATTAATTCCAATTTAATATAACTCATAAATATAAACTCAGTATTTTTGAAGTGTAAATTATTTTGACTGGACAATATTCAATTACAACTGGACACTTCCTCCAGGGAGACGAATATAAATTCTGTACCTCAGCGTCACACTTAAGATCCGAGACTTCTAGAAACAAAGAAGTCTCAGATCTTACGGTTGAACACGACTTCCTTCCTCCATTCATTTAATTAAAAGAATTCTGGGTTCTGCTGATTTTTCACTGAATATCCTGTTTGCTTTTTCGTGTAATGGAACTGAATGACTTTACTCCCATATTCCATAAAAAAGCACGCACCTATCGAAGATAATAGATGCGTGCTTCGCATTTAATAGTATTTAATTGAGTTAATGATAACAACGACAGGGTCATTATGGTCCCCTCTTGGCTCAATAGCTATAGTTCATGTTGAGCAGCGCAGGTATCGTTTAGATGAACAAACGTTATTTCTGATTGGAGATAACTGCTGCTGCAAAATTGCGTAAATCCTCATCATCAGCGGTATTAGTGACTACTGCGTAACTCCGATAATTACCATCGGCCACTTTCTCCGACCAATTTATAGACCTTTCACTTCCATTGAGATCCCGATAAAAAAAAACTCGGCCCTACCCACGACCTGTATACGCCTTCTGCGATCCACGAATCGAGACCGATGATTTCTCTGAGCCGGAGGTCACGCTCATCCTCTGGTGCCTTTACGCCATATTCGTTCGATTGATTATCCCAGAAAATATCGTCTAGATCGTAATGGGGATTTGGAGCTTAGCGCTTAATAACGCCGCGATATAAGATTTACCGCTACCTGAACCGGTGATGCGGCTGCCATGTTCTTCTTAGATTTCAACAAGGAGGCCTTTTCCTTTTCATAATCCGGGAGGATATATTTGAGTTCTGTAAACTTTTGCATATTTACTCTCCTTTATCAATGTTGCCCGCGCGGTTATTAACAACACTACACTTCCCACAAAAAAATAATAGACTCATATTAATTTTTTTATATACTAATATGTATCCGTGTCATTTTTAAGGAATATCACATTTTACATATAAGCATTGGCGAACCGGCATCGATTATGCCGGTTTTTTATTTAGGTTTAACAGGCGATAGCTGAGGAAAAAGGCATCCGGCTTTTTGGTCGGCTGCCTTCAACTGTCTTCTTTGAGCTAACGTTTCCCGTTAGCTTAATGAATTTTGCCGAATAGTCTGAAACGCGAATGGTGTTTATGCATGTCGGATGACAAGAACTTTATCCCTAACATAAAAAGCCGCGATTAGCCCCTACGTTAGTAAAATGTAATGCTCCCAGGTTAATGAATACTATTATAAATGCTTTTAAATTCATGAACAAAGTCAATCGGCAGCATAGGCTCATCAGAAGTGGCTATTTGTTGAATCTCTTTTAACCTGTTCATTGATTCTTCATCCAAATTTGACACATCGTTTGCTTGATGAAAATAAATATACTGCAATACATAACGAAGTTTAATAGACTCTTGTAAATATTCTATTTCTTCTTCTTGGATTGTATTTTCCTTTAGATATCCTTTTATAAAATGGCGGAAAAACAATCTATAATATTCCGTTTTATTTTCAAATTCCTTATACGGAAAAAAAGTGCATAACACAATGTAATCCCAATATCGTTTACGAAATACGTATAACTGCAATCATCGAAATCGAACAAATAAATGTCGCCGTTATGCAGATAAAAATTACTTTGACTAAAGTCACTATGAATCAAACCGTATGTATCTTTGGACTTGGGCAGAGAAGTAAGTTTTGTTAATCTTTCTTTTAGAATTGAAATCATTACATCATCAGGTCGCAGGTACTTCTCCGCCTTTAATTGAACTTCTTGGTCCCAGGCTTGTCGTTTAAACGCCGGATTACTCCATTCATAACCCTTTGTGGCATGATGGATTTTCCCCATAAATTCGCCCCATTTTTCGTAAAGCGATTCATTCCAATCTTCATCCGACACTTCTTTTCCAAGAGCCATTTTGTATGAAATGGCTAGGAACGAACCATTTTCTGCAGCAATTTCTTCAACCATATTACCTCTGGTCGATGGAACAGCATTTGAAACTGCCAGTCCTTTATTCGACAAAAAATTTAAAAATTCAAGTTCACCCAGTATATTATTTCTTGATCTTCTAATTGTATGTGAGATTTTTAATATGAAAAATGCGTTGTTTTTCTGGTATTCATAAACAAAGCTTTCATAACCGCCCAATGAACGAACAGTGTCTTTATTAAGGTCATATCGCTTTATTGCTTCGGTAAGGATCTCTTCAGTGAATTGCTGTTCAATTTCTTTAATCATTTTCTATACCTTCTTTCATTAATAATTTAAGTAGTTGCATAATTTTTTCAATCAAAAATTCCGGCAACTACCTGACGGAAGACCTCCTGCTGACCGCTTTCAAGGTAATTGTCCAGCATATAATAAAATTCCACTTATTTCCACGATATCCTGCCCGTTAGCTTAATGAGATTGCATGGAAACATTGTTAGATACTTATCTAATCGGTAATCGGACTATGTTCTTGTCCTTTACGGCAATCGGTACAAGCTCTTGTCCTTGGCTCGGGACAAGAACTTGTACCGTTAACATAAAAAAGCCGCTCAAATAGCGACTTTCAATGGGACCATGTTCTTGTCCCTCGACAGAAAAACAATTAATTTTTTGAGGTAAATGCTTCGACAATGTACGATATTGCCTGCCCGCACCATGAGATTTGCATACAATTAAAAGTGACTCGATAGTGTCGAAGTCAAATATTTCTTTAGCAAATAACACATTCTCTAAAGTGTTCCTTGAGCGATCTTCATACACGATTACATTTAAAGGAATACCTGCCTCAGTTAGTTTATTAACAATGACATGCGCTTCGGCTACCCAATTCTCATACTTAATTCCTGTAGGGCTGACTCCTCCTGTACAATAATCATTCTCCCAAGCCTCTATTATAAGCGTCAATCGTGGCTTTCCAATGCCCCGGATGAGTACCTCCGAAAACAAAAATAGCATCGCAAGGTAATATTTCCTTAGATAAGAAAACGATATCTGTTAATTCGTTTATCTGTACTTCAGTTAATTCAGGAACTATAGGATCTTTAGGAGTTTGAGGTTGCATATAACACCCTCCACAATTCAAATCATTATTCTAATATATGCGTCGTACCTAATTAAGTACTGACAACTTACATATACCTGCCTTTAAGTTGAGTAATGACGATTTTCAATACAAGCGGTTAATATCTACTTGCGCAATCCTGTCTGTTAGTTTAAACAAAAAGAGCAGCCATTGTTCTGTCGGCTGCTTTCGTGCGTTTATTCATCATTCTCACCAAGCTGTCTTCTAGTCTTTAATGAGCTATCGTCTTCTGGAGAATATCCAAAATCACTTCACTTTGTTTAAAGGAATCTCAGCAATAACCTTGTTCCCCATAAGTACAAGTAATGTAGAATCAAGCGCAGATTTTCCTACTTCATCAATATCCACATCCTTCTTTATCGAATACTCAAGATTAAGTGTAGTCTTTCCTTCTGTGTCAAAATTACCTGAACTACCGCCACCACGAAGTTGCATTTTTACATACTTTTTATTTGATTCCAATTCCATTAGTGATGCTAAATTATTGTTAGGCCTAACAGCAAAATTTAATCCTTCGTTAAACACATGACCTGGAGAATTATTAGTCTCATTGATATCGTCTAATTTAAATTCTGCGGTTTTCTTTAAGACGATATCATACCGAAGAATACCAGCTATCTTCATTACATTGATTTCAACATCACTTATAACAATGGGGTCTTGTTTGCTAAATGCGGTTAACAATGTTAGCAAGACCAGTAGTATAAGAGTAATATGTCTTTTCTTAAGCATAGGGCTCACTCCAATTCTTAGGTTCGTGAATGTAACTATTTATTTTGGTGTATTATGCCCTGCTTATTATTTTTTATTAAATGGATAAGAGGAAGTGAGTTTTCTATAGCTAAACAGCCGATAACTCTGGCAGGCTGCTTTTTTGTCATTATTGACCTACCGTTCCCCGTTAGTTTAATGACGGCAGGGTAATTTGATCATATATTCATTAACGATATTTTCCGGATTAACTTATTGTCTTTATTGAGTAGAGCAACTTCATTCAAAGAGACCCATTGTATTTTTCCGAGAAGTTAAACATAAGCCCATTCGTTTGGAAGATCCCGAAAAGCCTCTGTACGAAGAACTTCTTTAGTTGTTTTATCAAAGACAATTAAGTTACCAATTACAACAGTTACTTCATGCACAATATATAAACCTACTTTTAATCTTCTGTCAGGACTTTCATATCTGCTTCAATCACTTTTGAGAACGCTTGCTCGAAAGAATCTGAATCCCATCACCTTATCAAGCCCTTTTCTTAATAAATCAAATGTTAGTTCTTTCTTTTGTTGATCACTCATTGAGAAGAATGAATCAACATGAAATTGTATTTGCGTTTAGCAAACTCCTCCATAGGTAATTACCCTAGGATCAGTAACTTCAGACACACAACAAATTAATACCTTCCATGATTCGTTTTTATATTTTCCAAAATGACGTTCGTAAAGAGAAGCAATGCAGCGTATCTCATCTCGGAATTGAACTCTTTTTCTCTCCAATTGGCTTCATAATCTTCAGGTGTTCCATCTATATTAGGGTAAGGAATATCTAAATCGAATTCTTTTAAAGTAGGCAACTTGTGAAACTCCTTTCCGGGTCAACTTCAACTTGAAAAATCTAATGCCGAACTTATTTATTCCCAGTACTGTTTCCCAACATCCCGTTCTTAAGTAAATAACAGCCTGTTCTTATGACCGACCGGCTTCTACACTGCATTTAACTAAAGTTTCCCGTTAGTTCAATATCCTAGATAAGTAGTCGTAAAAGATTAAAACAAAAATTAACGTGAATAATCTGTCCTGATGGTACTATTTCCCACCTCAAATGTGCTTTTCATAAGTCTCATCTGTGCAGGATTGCCTAATGGGCTAGCGATTTGCATTGGCAATATTTACTCATTAAACTGTGTTCTCATCTTTGTTAAAGTGGATAAGCATTATGAAGACAAAGACGGGAGTTTTAATAGACATGAGTGTTCTCACCAAATCTATCATTGGTCTGCTTTGCGTGACGACATTAGCGGGCACGTATTTCAGTTATACGGAGCATCAGAATAATCGGCAATGGGAGCAGCAACAACAGCACAATACGCAATACTGGTCGCATATGCAATTGATCTACCTGCGTGATTTCGACTATGCGCTTGCGGAGTCCCTTGCGGCATCTACGATTTCAGATCGGCAAGCAGCACTTCAATCTGCGATTGAAAATGCCAATTTTATCTTGCAATCTGTAAGGATCGGATACGTTACAATGAACTTTCAATCTTGGTCATATGAGTCGTTTATCACAGAGGGCAGCCGCTACTTGGCCTATCCTGCCAGCGAGAAGGAAATCTCGCTTAACCCGGATCAATTAGAACAAATTCAGCGTTTGAGAACGTTCGCGAGGACCGCCCTACCTTATCTCGATCAGATGAGAAAGAAAGCTGTTGATTCCTCTATATCGGATATACAACAGATATCAACTGAAATGGAAGAGGATTTGTCTCAACTCGACTCGGTCTCCACCTATGGAAATAAAGCCTTTAACGAGTTCCTGTACAACCAGAATCCATACATACCTCCGAAGCCAGGAACCGTTTTCGCCGGTGAAACCACTTATACGGCTACGGAGCTTGCGGCCAAAGCGAAAATTTTCATGGGCGAGGCTTGGAATAAAGGAGCAGGTAAGCAAATTGTCCACATCTCAGGCGAAAGCAGCCCCCAATTCGGAGAAGTCTTGGATTTCAAGTTATCGGACACCGATGGAAAATCAACCAACTCCTATATTGCAACACTAAGTAAAAGCGGACACGTGCTCCAAGTGAGACGCAAGAGCTCGATCTCTGAAAAAGGAGATGTAGAGCAAATTATGGACTTAAAGCAGGTTGTCGCGGTTACGGACACCTGGATGGCTCGCTGGTCTGACGAACGTCTGACATTAGTAGCGAAAGAGATAAACAATACCTCCATTTATCTCACGTATATTCCGGTCCGGGAGCAAGTTTCCATTCCGCAGATGAAAGTCGTATGGCGATTTGATCGCCGTACCGGTACGTTGAAGAGCTTTGATGCGTCTAATTATTATTCCCATTACAATAAAACCTTCCCCGTTCACCCGAGGCTGACAGCGGAGCAAGCCTCCTTGAAGCTTGGCCCAAAAGTAACCCCCTCGGGCAAGCCAAAGCTGGAAATCCACAACAGCCAGCTCGTATACGCATTTCCCGTCACTGGGATCGAAGGCGTTTCTCACGTATACGTAAACGCCCGCACAGGTGCTGGCGAAGGCATTAATTACAACCTGTAACCACAACAAATTTAGGCAGCCCCACGAATATCCTCGCTGCGGACTGCCTAAATTTTGCGTGCCAACGTTGGGTCTTCCTTTTAGTTTTTTTACGTTTCTTCGTGACTAAAATTAAACTAACCTGCCCGTTAGTTGAACAAAAAGCAGCTGATCATGGCCAGCTGCTTTCTATATTTATTTAACTATCGTTTCCCATTAGTTGAGTGGCTTTACAATTCTAAAATCATGTTTGAAAAGGCTTCAGTTTTTCTTGAGTTAGGTGAACTAGGGTTGCTCCTAACGTTTCGTTAACGTGGAGTTTTACATGTTCTTGTTCCTCGACAGCTCAAGTTTTCGGCTTAACTGTTATGCCCAACTTCTTAAAAAATGGTTGTATCTGCTGGAACAATTGCTCTATATTCATTTGATCTTCCTTTGACAGCCGTTCAGTATGAACACTACCATCCGGATCATCTTTTTTCTCGTCATAAGCCCTCAATTCATTTAATAATTTTTGAAACTCATCAAATTCTTCTTTGCTGAATATTTGCCCTGCTTCATCTAGCACTCCATTCCAAAAAGTAGTGCTATCTATAGGTTTAGCTTCTCCCTTCGTTGATTGAACTTCATTTAATTTGCGAAAGAGTGGCTCTAGCTCTGCGGTTAACCTTCTATAGATTTTTTGCTCTCCTACGCTCAATCTCTCAATATGAAAATCCCCATTTGTATCGGCAATTTTCAAATTGAGGAGGCCCCATTCTTTTAGTAAGGACATCCATTTTGTAAACTCCTCTTCACTGAGGTTTTGTTTGGCGGTCTGCAGCTTTGCCTCCAGCTCATCATATTGCTTTTGAGTTACTCCGATATTGTCCCGCGAACCATAGATGGAATCAGCTATGTAGCTATAACCGGCAAAAGCACCTGTTGGGATTAACAATGTAGCGGCCAAAATACATGCAACGACCCACTTTTTCATTCGTCTTCCTTCTTGAATGTGTACGACTTTGTTAAGTATTTTTTCCTTGAGCTCCGTTGGTGCGTTCCATTCTTTGGTCTCTTCCTTAAAAGCGGTTTTCAATCTTTCATCAAAACTCATTTTGCCCCTCCACCTTTCCCATAGCCAGAATGCTAATTTTCTGTTTTTTGCGCATCTTTTGCAGAGCAGCATGAATCCGTGATTTTACCGTCCCAAGAGGGATTTCTAATGTGGCTGCAATCTCTTCTTGCGTGTAATCATTCATATAATGCAGAATAACTACTAGCTTTAGCTTATATGGAAGTCGATCTACGCTTTCAAGTAGCGAATGATTCGATAGTTTGTTGACCACCTCACTTGAGATATCATTGACCACGGCTTGATCAATCTGTTCAGCTTTTTTGATGATCCGCATATGTGTCCAACTCTTTCTGCGGTGCGCTTGAATTTGCCGCATAACCACTCCCATTAACCAAGGCCGAAACGGCCTGCTTACGTCAAACTTTTCAAGAGACCGGTATAATTGAATATAAATCTCCTGAATGACATCCTCTGCATCTGATGGTTCTCGAATAAGAAAATAAACAGTATTGTAAACGTCCTTAATGGTTGCTTCATATAACTCGCCAAACGCATCACGGTTCCCAGCCAACGTAAGCGAAATAAGCCTTGCATATTCAGATGGATGATTCATCTGCTACCTCCTCCCCTTCGGTCTTACAGTATATATTGGTAATAATTATAGATATCGTTCGAATTATTTCAAAATATAGGACAAGAATTCAGCTGTGACCGGAAAATGGTTTGTTTCTGCCCTATCTACCCGCTGGCGTTATTGTTAAACCCCAAGCTACTTTATAAGAAAATCTACCGCGGTTAAGGATAAACTTTTTTATCACAGCCTTTGAATAAGAGCTTACATTCATAAATCAAAAAGCCCGCTATTTATGAGGACTTTTATGCGTATATGTTCGTTGCCATAAAAAAGCGGGCCCTCTCTTTCTCTACAAGGGGCTCGTTTTTTGTAAATTATCAGCTGAGCAAAGTTCAACTAACGTATGCCGTTAGTTCAATCATTGAATGCTATTCAGATACCTTCTAAACCATTTATTCCGTAGTATACGATCGAATTGTTCTTTGTAGTAAATGAGAAGATCTCCATCTTGTGGCTCGATTTCAATGGGTATCTTGATTTGATCGTACACATTTTCTTGCTCATTCATCCATTGGACATGAAACACATCGTCTCTGTGTCTTGCCCTCCAGACTTCCCTCCATTCGAATTCAGGAAATGAAGTTAACTTTTCTTCCTTGCCGATCTCATGGTAATCCTTAAGATCGTTTAAATGAGCCCGTTCCTCCTCGGTCGTCGATTCGTACCACTGGGGGGTAATGGTTCAAAAACAGAGGATGGTTACAATGGAAAATCTGGATGTCACGTTGCCGCAGTGAACGTACTAATGGCGTTAGTTTATTCAGAATGATTTTTTTCTCTCTTCGTGCATGAGAAGTTCCTCTTTACGTACTTAACTCCCAACCTAAGGAATCAACAACAGGACCGTCCTCCCACCCAAAATTCCACAGATCCACGAGTGCGATTCCAATCTCTTCAGATCGAAAAGTGAATTGGGATGACGAACGTACAAAACTAGATTCCGTATATGTTACGCCGGGACGTGGCGATCGGGGTGAATTCTAAGTCAATTTTAATGTCCATAACCAACACCTCCTGAAACGATTTTCGTCACAACGGAGAAAATTCCTTCAAGCCTTACTGATACTTCTTAGTTAGATACTTGTCTAATCGGTAATCGGCTCATGTTCTTGTCCAATACGGCAATCGGAACAAGTTTTTGTCCTCGGCTCGGGACAAGAACTTGTTCCGATAAAACAAAAAAGCCGCTAAATCAGCGACTTTCTATGGGACTATGTTCTTGTCCCCCGACAATACACCATATAGCTCGATTTTCGTTCTGTTTTTTTATAAGTTCCCCTTTCTTGCAGTAAAAAAGCAATTCGGATTAAGCCCGAATTGCTTTTTCTTTGAATACTGTGCTCCGGTACCGCCAATGGAAAGGCCAAGCGATGTCAAACCCTCTTCGATTGCCGGATTTATCATTCATCCTGGATTCCCGGCAACTCATAACGTTGTTACAAATGGCAATCCTAAAACATCAGCTATTGTTCCGCGTTTTTATTAATTACTCCTTTAATCCTTCTAACTCCAGCAGCAGAAGATTGTTCTTTTTTAATACTGAACTTTCCTAAGTTTGTTGTATCTTCTACATGAGGTCCTCCACATACTTCTCGACTCCAAACTTTCCCTTCGTTATCTTTGATTGTATACACCTTAACGATATCCGGATATTTATCCCAAAAATTCCCTTCAACATTACTTTCTTTCGCTTCAATTTTAGGCAGCTCTGAAATATAGGTAACTGCTTTTGATGAAATCGCATCATTCACATACTTTTCCACCTCAGCTATTTGCTCTGGCGTAAGTTTTTCATCGTGGTTGAAGTCAAACCGTAATCGTTCTGAAGTAATATTACTTCCTTGTTGATGAACATGATCACCTAAAACTTCCCTTAAACCAGCAAGTAATAAATGAGATACCGTGTGCAGCGCTGTTGTTTCTGTTGAATGTTCAGCTAATCCACCTTTAAATTTACCCGCAGAAGCAGTTCTGCTCTTTTCAGCATGTTTCTTTGCCGCCTCTATATAAGACGCCTTGTCCTCCATGCTATATCCACTTTCAGTTAGAAACTCTTCCGTCAACTCCAAGGGAAACCCATATGTTTCGTAAAAATAAAAGGCATCTGCACCTGTAACTTTACCCTTATTCTTAAGATGTTTTTGTATTTCAAATTCTCCTTGCTGTAAAGTTCTATAGAAAAGATTTTCTTCCTTATTTACTGTTTCGATAACTTTCTTTTTATTACCGATCAAATCTTCATAAGCTGTTGCTTCATCTATATAAACTTCAGACAACTCACCCACAAAACTTCCTTGTATACCTATTTTTTTACCTGCACGAATCGCCCTTCTTAATAACCTTCTTGTTATATACCCTGCATCACTATTAGCTGGCTCCGCACCATCATTAATTAGAAAAGTAGCCGCTCTCACATGATCAAGTATGATTCTAAACGACTTTAAATCGTCAGTATATTGTTTACCACTTAACTCCATCAATTTTTTCTTGGGATTAAGGAAGAAAGCCGTATTATAAATATCCTTGTCACCATTAAGGGCTGTTGCAACCCTTTCTAATCCGCCTCCATAATCAATATTGGGATTTTGCATTTTTACAAATCCTGTGTCTTCATTTTTGTAACACATAAATACGTTGTTCCCAATTTCTAAAAACCTCTCGCTTACAGAAGCAGGATGATCCAGCGAATCACCGCCTGGTTCAAGATCATAGAACATTTCACTATCAGGCCCACCCGGTTCACCAACAGGCATATCCAATGGACTTCCGGCTCGACTCCACCAATTTTCTTTTTCATCGTATAAGAATATTCTTCCACCTCTAGATGCCCCATATTGATAGGGATCATCTTCAATGATAGGTTCTATACCAACTGATTTGAATTTTTCTGACCAGATTTGAATGGCTTCCGTATCTTTCTGTATATTCAAATCATCACTTCCTATAAAAGCACTGATATACAGCCTGCCAGGATCAATTCCTAATTCGATAATATGCCAATTCCAAATGGCATCGATTTGCTTTTTCTTATAGTTATTTTCATTTGCTTTAAACTCCCATCGACCTATCATTTCAAAAAATGTCAGATGCGACGTATCTCCTACTTCATCAATATCCACTGTCCTTAAACACTTCTGAATATTAGCAATCTCATTACCTATCGGATGCTTTTCCCCCAATAAATATGGAACCATAGGTTGCATTCCACTTCCTGTAAACAACGTTGAGGGATCATTTTCTGGTAACAAGCTAGAAGAGGGCACTTGGCTAGCCCCTATTCCTTTCATAAAATCAATATATGATTTTCTTAACTCATCTGGTGTCATTTTCACCATGCTCAATACCTCCATTTCAATTATTATTTATTTTCGGAAAATTATTTTGCAAATATCCAAACGAGAAGAAATAAAACAAAAAAGCCCTAAGCTGACATATTTCTTGTCAACTTAGGGCGAACTATTATGTCCGTGTTACCACCTAATTTCAGATTTCTCTGCACTCTATCAATACGGGATATCTCCGATATTGTTTCCTGAATAACGGTGGAACTCCGTTGAAGCCTACTAAGATTCCTCTGTTCGGTTCACAGCTCCGAGACTGCTTCACTACTAGATCAATGAAGATTCGCACCAACCATCTTCTCTCTGTGAGATCCCTAATAGCTACTATTTCTCATCATAGCCTTTTCGTTTTAAGTTAAACCAATGCTATCACACTCAACTTGTTCTGTCAATTAATTCCACTATTTTTTTATAAGGTATAAGTCTGTCGATTCTACCATCAGCTTTGGCAATTCGGTTGCTTCGCATATCCTCTGACTTTAGCCAAATTATAATTCTCCCCAACCTCAATTCCACATTCCTGTTTACCTGTGAAATAATCAGGAGGTAGAACAAGCTTGGGTGGGGAAGTATCGCCTCCGGAGCGGAGGTGATAACCCTTTGTGGCATGATGGATTTTCCCCACAAATTCGCCCTATTTTTGAAAAGGGAAGAAATTAGTTAATCTGCCCTTTTCTTTGAAGGTTATTGCTTGTTAAAGAGATAGAGATAGGATTCATTCGTTGATAAACTTCTCAAATTCACTTTTCAGCCTATGCTGATTCTGATATGCAATATACTGTTCCATCCGAATCAGTAGATCAACCAATTCTGGCTTTGTTAACTGCATATAACGCTGTCTGACTCGATCTATGTCGCGATCCTGTTTTACATCCAAATCATTATCTAAGGGCTTAGATAAGCTTTTGCGCGGATTATAAACCTTGGTTGTTCTATACTGAAGAAAATGATTATGAAGTTCTTGGTTCTTACGAATTGTGTTTTGGTGGATACCTATTCCTTCTGGATCAATAAACTTTGATTTGTCCGAAACAGTTCGGTAAGAAACCGTTTTACCCTCTTCGTATCAATTGCTTTTACACCAATTTCAAGTGAACGGTTCTTCTTCTTGTCGTAAGATGCTTGAAGCCATTCCAGTTCAGTTGTTTGAGGTGATACGGATTTCCGGCGCATATGTCTCATCCCTTTGAGATTTCTCTATCAGTTGTATTATGTACATATGTCAAAGATGGTCAAAGTCAAAGTGATTGAATCTAAATTATTCCCCATGGCGTTCATTGTATCATGGAGAACAATTGGTTTCTCGATGTTTTTTCTCATATCGGCGGAGA
Source organism: Paenibacillus sp. p3-SID867 (assembly GCF_025142895.1). Lineage (NCBI taxonomy): Bacteria > Bacillati > Bacillota > Bacilli > Caryophanales > Paenibacillaceae > Paenibacillus > Paenibacillus sp. p3-SID867. Next base: position 31,764 of record NZ_JAMBDM010000031.1, on the reverse strand, counting down.
AACACGGTTAGTACGTAATCCTGCCCGATACCCTGCGGTTGATTTCGAGTAAAGCATCAAAAGTGTTTGTCAGATTCTCCTTCTTTTCCTCGATTTCTATATCCTCAGCATTTAGGAGGATTTGTGCTATGGTATTATCATAGTCATTAAAAAATTTATCATATAAAAAGATGATACTACACTGTCCAACCGCAGCTGCAGCCTGCTTCAAACGCATAGAAGTAGGCCTCGTTTTCATTTGAAGCTTATTTGAACCTATGGCTATCGCACCGGAAGATACTAAAATAATTTCATAACCCATGTTATGAACATCGGATAATACACAGGCAAGCCGGTCAAAAGAACGCAAGTCATTTTGTCCTATTTCATTTGTCAGTGTGGAAGTTCCAACTTTCACAACAATTCTATTCTGATATAGTCTCATACTACACCTCAATAATGGACGGTGTATCCTTCACAAAAGGCAGAAATTCGTGAATGATTTGCGCCGTTTTGATTTTCATATAACCTGTGGTTGTACCGTCGCTACATCCATACCATTCTTCGCAGATAATGTTCTTATCAATTACAATTTGTATAACATTATCTTTGTCAAGTAGTGCACTAAATACAGTTGCGGCTCCGACTTTCGTTCCCAGCATCTTTTCCAGTAAGTCCGAAGGGGCAAAGGAGACTCGTGAAATTCCTAAAGCATTGCTGAACTCCTTTGACTTAAAAGGTTTATCGCCAGCCGTTATGAATAAATAAAATGCTGTTTGTTGCCGGTTGCAAAGAAATAGAGTCTTTACCATCTTCATATTCAGCTTTTTATTAATCTGCACACAATCTTCCATTGTTCTCGCTTCATCGGTATCTACACGCTCAAATGGTATATGCAGGTTTTGCAACGTATGGTAGGTCTTTTCTTGTAGTACCGACTTAAACTCGGAAGGTGCTGTTGTATATATATCACTTACAAAGAACATTGATCATTTTCCTTTCACTGAGTAATTCATGTTTTTAATGTATCACTTTTATTTGGAATACAATAACGAATATTTATCATGATTTTCATTACAATACCAGATATAAAGAGATGCTTGTTACCTTACGAATCGCTCATTTTTGCCCTTGATTTGCCAGATTCACCGAACCAAATGGACCCTAACAACAAAGCAGCACCTATCAGTTGTTGCATAGTCATCTCCTCTCTTATTATTAAAGCTGAAATCATTAGTGAAGTAAGTGGATCAACATAGCTTAATACGGCGATACTTTGGGCTTTTAATCCTTTCATACCTGCGAAGAACATATAAAATCCGATTCCGCCATGAAGGACACCCAGTAAAAGCATTACAAAAATCGGCCTCCACGTGAGAGAAGAAAAATTGAAGCCATCGGTGAATAATACTAAAGGGAATAATAGCAAAACCGATAAACCAAGTTGTAAAAGGGTAATTGTCAGCCCATCCAGACCACGAATAAATTTATTTGTCATAGTTAACACGGCATAAAATCCCGCTGCTATTAGTCCATAGCCGATACCAAGCAAATGATTCCCGGTGCTTTCCATTGTACTGTTTTGCAGTATAAGGAATAATCCCAATAAAGCGACAACGATACACATCACTTTTTTAAGCGACAACTGTTCTTTTAAAACCAAAGGTGAAAACATAATAACCAAGACAGGCGCAAAATAATAGCTTAATGCCGCATTAGCTATTGTTGTTTCCTTATACGCTTGAAATAAAAAAATCCAGTTTCCGCTTAGTGCAATGCCTGCAATAAACAGAACAAAGGCATTTTTTCTTACAAGGGCCCAGGATACCTTCTGTTTTCTGAATAGAAAAATAAAAAGTAGAAATAATGCTCCAATTAGACTTAGAAATAGTGAAATTTTACTCGAAGACAGGTCAATATATTTTGCGAAAACTCCTACCGCGCCGAAGATAATCATCGACAACATAAAATACAGTTTTTCCTTCATTCTAGGTTCCTGCTTTCTATCGGTTTGAAAATAAATAATGAGTTGCTCTCATTTGTTTTTTACTACATAGGTAGGTTATCATATCCTTAAAGATAACAAAAACGAATATTTTTAATGATGAGCATAACAAAATCAAATGTAAAAGAGGATATCTAAATATGGATATGAATATTCAAAAATACATGGCTTTTATCAAAACCGTCGAATTGGGCAGTTTTACAAAGGCTGCAGAAGTACTGAACTATTCCCAGTCCGGAATCAGCCGCATGATAAACGATTTGGAAAAGGAATGGCGCGTGTCACTTCTTGAACGTGGTCGTGCTGGTGTTCGTTTGACTTCTGATGGATTAAAGCTGTTACCTTTTGCTCGAAGTGTATGTAATGAATTCGAGAAATTACAGACTCAAGTAGACGAACTGAACGGCTTGCAATCTGGGTTAATTCGGATTGGAACGTTTTCCAGTGTGGCAACGCATTGGCTCCCGAATATTATCAAGATGTTTCAGAAGGATTATCCTAATATTGATTATGAACTATTACTGGGTGACTATACTGAAATAGAAGGCTGGATCTTGGAGGGGCGCGTGGATTGTGGATTTATTCGGTTACCGACAATCCCAGAGTTTGACACAATTTTTTTGGAACAGGATAAATTACTAGTCATTTTGCCGGAGGATCATCCCATGGCCGACTGCGAACGTTTTCCTGTAAAAGCGTTATGTGATTACCCCTTCATGCTTTTAGAAAAAGGCGCTAAAGCAGAAATATCGGAAATTTTTGAAAAATGTAACATTGAACCTAACATACATTTTACAACATGGGATGATTATGCCATCATGTCAATGATTGAAAGCGGATTGGGAATCAGTATTTTGCCAGAGCTTATTTTGAAACGTATTCCATATCGAATCATAACGAAAGATCTTGATATACCAGCATATCGTAAGATAGGCCTTGCAATGAGAGATAGTAAAACAGCATCACTTGCCGTCAAGAGGTTCATTGATTACCTGCAATACAGAAACAACTTTACAAACGACGAGGTGTAACCGATCTAATGTTAAAGCTATTTCAACCCAACTCTTTCTAAAAATTGCATTCCTTCACAATCATTAATCACAATGTTAAACAACTCGGAAAATATTTAAATTTAAATGACTTAGTGTTTATCAACTGAAGTACACTTGGAGAGAGTAGTTTCCACTCTGTAATTACTAATTTGCTAATTATCCCGAGTTTGAATTGATTTACGAGAAAGACAACAATATGTATAAAGTGGACGTTCGGATTCCTGTCGTTAAGAACCGTGGAACTTAGAAATCGATCAGATGCTCGAATTCTACTAGCGATGTATCCCGGGTATTACAAAGGTTTTTAGGAGTATGCGGATGTATCCCGCTGATCATTGCGTCTACGAGCTGATCCTTCTCGTATTTGGGTACAGACTTGTGGAGTGGAATCTCCATAACAAGCACGATTACGGGAAGACGAAGCATGTCCATACGCAAAAAATCAAAGAAAAATGAGTACCAGCCTGCGCAGGGTTGACTCTAAAAAAGAACTCCGAAAACCTTGAATGTAATAAGAAAGCCGTTAAAAGCAGCCGATCACATTGATCTGCTGCTTTCTTTTGTATTATTGCACTATCGTTTCCCGTTAGTTTTATCCTTAGGAAAAGTAATGCTCATAACGGTACATTTGAACAAACCACATTTTAAACCCATGTTTCTCATAAAAACCAATTATTTTTTGCCACTGCTTAGTCGCAGAATATACAACAGACCGAGTTATGCCATTACCTTCAGCAGCTTCAAGAAGCTTATCTACCATCACGTGACCTATATTTCTACTTCGATACTCAGGGTGAACAACATATACCTCATCTACCTCTAAATAATGCTGTCCCTGCTCGATTACGACTAACCCGTCGCTTTCATGCATACTACCAGTTATATAGCCTACAATTTGTGAGTTGATTTCTGCAACCCAGAAGTAATCCCCGATATTGTTTCTCAACAACTCTTCGGTACTAGCCCCCAAACCGTAAGTGATAGATTCTGAGACCCATATTTCAGATAGGTTAGCCACATCCGAAAGGTCCGTTTCTTTTGCTTTTCTAACAATAAACATTTATATCACCACCATTTATTATTTTTTATATGCAGTTCAATTGTTAATAGTCAAATTCCTTGTCAAAGATTGCTGCCCGTTAACGTAGTGAAGGACAGTTATCCGTTAGCTGATGCCATTGTGCTAACCTACCCGTTATCTTAATGAAATTGCATGTAAAACATATTTAGATAATTATCTATTCCGTAATCGGCTTATGTTCCTGTCCTTTACGGCAACCGGAACAAGTTCTTGTCCTTGACTCGGGACAAGAACTTGTTCCGATAATACAAAAAAGCCTCTAAATTAGCGACATTCAATGTGACCATGATCTTGTCCCCCGACATGTATGGTGGGGACTGATATTACGGCGGCAACTATTATGTTATGGTGCTGCTAACTAACTGTCCTTACTACCAGGAAATCCTATGCTCCAAAAAACCACCATCAACAAGTGTGGTGGTGGATTTGGATTAAGAAAAAAGCAGTAAGTTTTGAACGATAATGCGCGCCAGGCGCAGCCACGGCTGCGACAATGCTTCCTGATCCTCCCGATCGAAGTCAAAGTATGATTACATAATTTATTCTCAACTGTACTTCATCGCCATGACGCCGATAAATTATGTTAAGGATGTAAATATACTTGTATTTCATGAGACTGATTATCAAAGTTATCGTAAAGTTCAGATACAAGAATAATTGTAGTTTCTTTCATGTGAATTCCGTTAAGGTAATCCTGCATTTTTTTTATTCTTTCCATTTTATTATGATTATTGTATGTGAGACAAACATATTTCCCTTCTGGAATATGACTTAAAACATATTCATTTTCGGGTTTAAAGTGTGTTATCTCATCCCCACCCATTACCGTCATATATGCCGATATGAAAGATTCTTTGCCAAGATTAATGAAAAGCGGAATATCAATGAAATAACCACTTTCAAAGGCAAACTCCAAATTAGATTGAAACATGTCTATTTCAATTTTTCTGCTATTCAACTCAAAATTAACTACTTCGTTTTGATCTTTTAATTTTATTATGCGTCTTTTGTTAATCCATTTTAGATATGGTTCTTGCTGCTGTACAGCTTCTAACCCATACTCAATAAGTTCTGCTACCTTCGTAAATCTTCTATTAACACTAAATAGTGTCTCCATTTGTTTTTCTAACATATCTCGATAAGTTCTAATCTTTATTGATACTTCTTGCATATCGCCAGAACTAAGAGTATCTCTCACTTCTTTCAAAGGAATACCAAAAATCTTGGCATATTTGATGATGTCAAGGTAGATAAATTGGTCAAGAGTGTAGTAACGATACCCACTATCTTTGTTAACATAAGAGGGTTTTAATAATCCTATTTTGTCATAATGTCTTAATGCCTGAATTGATACATTGTTAATTTTTGCAGTTTCTCCTATGGAAAAAATGGTTCTCATAAAAAACTCCTTTACTCTATACCAAGTATAGACTTTATAGTGTAATTATAAACATTAAAGAGGTATACTCAAGGCCTTTATAAAAGGAGATTGGTAACATGAAAAAAGTATTACTTGCTACATTGACCACATCGGCACTGCTTGCTGGATTTAGCCTTCCTGCAAGTGCACAGGATCAAAAAAATACTGTTACAGAGCCAGCAACAGCACATAAAATCATGAATATTTCGCAAAACCAATCTATCTCAAAAGAGGATGATAGAGGGGAGTTGTTAAGCTACAAAAAAGTAAATGATTTAACTACAAAAGAAATCAATAAGTTGAATCCTGAAAAGAATATCAGGCAGCTTTTGGCTTATGATGTATCTCTCTATTCTATTACTTACAAGTCAGTCCAAAATGGAAAACCGATTGTATTATCAGGTCTTGTAACGATTCCTAAGGGTAAAGAAAAACCATCTTTCTTGCAATACCATCATGGTACAATGCTACCGATCCCAATGCCTGGTGGCGAAGGATCAAACGATGTACCTTCATTATTCCACGGACAGTCGCCTCAGCCAGATGCTGATTTTGGGGAGACAAGAATGATGATTCTGACTTTCGCATCAAAAGGTTATGTTGTGAGTGCACCAGATTATGCTGGTTATAATGTTTCTAAAGATTTGGATCACCCGTATAATATCCCAAGTGAATTAGCAAACTATTCAGTAGATATGCTTAGAGCAACTAAAGAACTAACAAAAGAATTAAAAGTGAAGACGGACAGCAAGTTATTTTTAACAGGGTGGTCTGAAGGAGGAGGAGCTGCTTTAGCAACTCATAAAGCCATTGAGCAAAAATATTCGAAAGAATTCAATCTTATTGCTACCTCTCCATTAGGTGGACCATATGATATGCCATCTATGCTCCAAAGCAATACTCTTGATTTTGAAAGCGACGATCTGGGTGAAAATGCTGGTATTTATAGTTGGACATTATATAGCTTGCTAAAATTCAGTAACATCAATGTACCTTTAGATAAGGTATACAATTACGAAGTCAACGATTCTTTAGACGCACTTAATCCACCTTCCAGTAAAGTAAGCGAAATTTTAAACTTACCGTTTTTACAAGAAAGCATCATGAGTGGTGATAACGAGGAATTGCTTAGTGTCATTGAACAAATAAGCCTTATTAACGGTTGGACTCCTAAGGCCAAAATCATGTTTCACTCAGGTAAGAACGATAATATTGTACCTCACTTCAATACATTGAATGCCTATAGCAAGTTTAAAAAGCAAGGAGCAGATGTAACCCTGTATGAGTATAATGGTGACCACTATACTCCTGACTTAGACTACCTGACAACTACGATTAAAGATTTTGGAAAACTGTCTCGACAAAAATAATAATCTTTAGCTTTTACTATATAAAGGCCTAATCACTCATAGAATTAGGTCTTATAATTTTTCTGAAAGTTTTGGCTAAACGATTTGAGGAGGCATTTTATGCGTATGAGAACAGAAATAGTAACAAAACACTTTAAAGAGTTGTATAAAGTAGAGAAGTTATATAAAACATCCTTTCCAGAAAATGAACGAATCCCATTATGGTTCTTATTGTGGAGATCTCGCAAAGAATTCGTTGATTATATTGCCTTCTACGATGATGAAGTATTTATTGGATTCGCCTATCTGATCTCAGATAGAAATCTGACCTTTGTGCTATATTTGGCCATTTCATCAGAAGTCCGATCAAAAGGCTATGGAACGATCATACTATCTACGATCAAACAAAAATATATAGGCAATCGTATTATATTGAATATTGAAGCAATTTATGAAGTGGCGGACAATTCTGAACAACGGATTAAACGCAAGAATTTCTATCAGAAAAACGGATTTCAAAATGCGGATTTCAAAATTTATGAATATGGTGGGCTATACGAAGTATTGATTCATGGAAGTAATGTCACACTTGAAGAATACAAATTACTACTAAAGCAATTTACTGGGGTTCTTTTCAGTTTGTTTTACAAACCTAAATTTATTTCTGATTATGGTACTGATAGAACATAATGAATGCTTCCTGCCCGTTAGCTTAATGAGATTGTAAGGAAACATAGTTAGATACTTATCTAATCGGTAATCGGCTCATGTTCTTGTCCATTACGGCAATCGGTACAAGTTCTTGTCCTTGACTCGGGACAAGAACTTGTACCGATAAAACAAAAAAGCCGCTAATAAAGCGACTTTCAATGGGTCTATGTTCTTGTCCTCCGACACTTTTTCAGAATGGGATCGCTCATATGTCGGAAACACTTGCTTCGCCTGCACAAAGATTCCCGTGCTTGTAATAATGGCTCCTATTTAATGCTTTTAATAAAACATCAATATACTTGCACTTAATAAGCCACTGATTTTTTTAAGGTAAGAATACTTTCTTGAAGAAACGTTTGGTTTTTTTCAATTCCTCTGTTTTTACACCAAACAACAGCACTAAATGCATCGTAAAAATCATAAAATGGTAGCACTCTATCCAGAGCTAACACAGGTCGAATCGTCAGATAACCTTCAATATAGGGTAACTTAGTTCTCGGATTGACTTCCCAAATATATCGATTTACTTTTGTAAAGTCTATTTCTGAGGACCCACCACGTGCACTTTCGAAATCAATAATTCCAGTGACCTTGTTACCGTTCACCAGAATATTACCCGGCCTAAAATCCATATGAACAATACACGGTCCGTCAGGATTTGGTAAAGCAGAAAAAACGTCATCAAAATGAAGAATACATCTTTCAAACAGTTCTGGATTGAGGATCTCCTTGCATGGCTCTTTCCACTTTTCAAAATTTTTTCTGATATGTAGTCTCCAATTATTTTGGTCAACTAACTTGAATCCCTTTGTCGTATGGTAACCGTATCCTGGAGTTTTTACTTCATGTAGCATTGCATGATACACACCGATTTGAAAAGAAAGTTTCTCATCCATATCTTCTATACTAGGCGTACCTTCAATAGCAGAAAGCAGCAATGCTCCAGTAGTGCTTTCATCCCCAAACCAAATGTCCAAAACCTTAGGAATAGGAATCACTCCCTTCAACGTTTCAAGTACCTGAAATTCACGAAATAGTTTATCTTTGTTATATGGGATTTTTACATATACAATTTCCCCGTTAACAAGAGTAAGCTTGTATACGAGTGAACTAAATGAATCTGGAACATCTTCTATAATCAAGACGTTCAACTTTAGCTCTTTAATAACGGTTTGAATAGAACTCACATGGTACCTCCTTCGCCTGACAGATTCCATTAGTTTAATAATTAAATTAATTACCCTAAGCTACCCGAATATTCTTTTTTGCATTAACCTACCCGTTAGCTTAACAAGACAGCTGATCGCTCTGACCAGCTGCCTTCTCTGCTTTATTCAACTATCGTTTCCTGTTAGCTTAACAAATCCAAGTTTATTAATCATTGTATAACCTAGACAATAAGTTATATGCTGGATTTACTTCCCGCGTTTCATACGGAACAAAACACTTTTCTTTCATCGCATCGAGCGTACGAGATTTTTGTTGCGGACAGGTTATGTATTGGTCTATATTAGATTCATTTAATTGAATATACTTGGCTTTTTTAATTTCTTTTGGTTGAATATTTATTTCTCCACTAACATACTCAGCTTTCTTCAGCCCAAATATTCATCTCCGCACCAATCTCAACCGAATGAATGTTTAACTTCTTTAGTTTGGGTTCGATATGTTGCCTCATGTATCCTTCTAAATCCGCTAGAAAAGATTGGCTTTGCACATTGCCGACAATCTGAAAACCTTTTTGGCCCTGGATCCAAACCAATGATGCAGTTGGTTCCGTTAAATCATCAACATAAACTCTGCCCGGGTTATTCCCATTAACGATCGCCCTGACTTCAACGTTTGACACTGATCGGTGATATGCCGTATTTTATAAAAATCCTGTTTATTAAGTTCTAATATCATTTTTGTTCTCCTAAGTATGAAGATATTCTTCCGCATCTGATTCTTGTAAGTACCGGATGACCAAACGATTCTTGAATCCCTTCTTTCAAAAGAATAAAAAAATCGACCCAGCTTGAGATAACCTTATCTTAAGCTGGGTCATTTGCCTCTCTGAGCATTCTTCGAAGATTATAAAACTCACAAATGAATCCTGTCTAATAAATATAGTCAGCTGCCTCTTTTATTTTTCCGCTTGTTCGTATTGCGATTTTAATATCTGATCATTCACGAATGCTTTTAAGAAAAAGAGTTCATCTTCAGAGGGTTTTCGGTTGTGCTCCCTTTCAAAAGCCTCTACCGCCTTCTCCATAGATGCGGATGTCACTGCATTGCTCGTTGAGATGAGCTCTTTCCAATACAGATCCATCTCCGCCGTGTCACAAATGGATTCATGCCCCAGCAGGAAGTGAGTGGCGTCATATTTCCGAATATCCTCGATCATAGGCAATAACAGAGATTGCTTAAAATGATACAAAGAATTTTTCGTTGTGCCATATGCACTATCCCCCAGAAAAAGGACCTTTTCATCCGGAATATATACGATGGTTGAGTCTTCCGTATGCGTGCTTCGAATGGTTTCAAGAACACAAACTTTATATCCTAAGTCGATATGAAGGGATTCCTCAAAAATGATATCCGGCGAAGTTAACTGGAATGTGTCTCTATCCGGTATTTCACTCCTGATGATCTCCACACATAGTGAATCGATCTTTTTGGCATCTGCATATTCTTTGAGAGAACGATCGTCAAACGAAAACCCGCGCCATTCCTGAATGATTTCATTCGTTCGGGTATTAACTATAATTGTTGCTTCAAATTCGTTCATCCCTAGAAAATGATCCCAATGCGCATGCGTAATGACCAAATATTTTATCGGAGGTACGTTTAATTTCCCGATTTCACGCAAGAAGTCCCGTGCGTGCTGAACCGAATTTCCGCCATCGATAACCAGGCTGTATTTGTCTCCGCAAACGAGTCCTAGCGTCGGTCTTTCCTTATTGTTTTGGTTCGTTAGGTAATAGATTGATTCTCTTATTTTATTTAGCATGTCAAATTCTCCTCTAAATTTTATTTGCAACGGCTAAGAGAAAATCTGCATGCTAATTTGGGGCTCGAGTTCGCATATCGATTTTCTCATTTTATTTTGTTACCAATGGAATCGCCTCCCGTGTATTTAACTATCATTTATTTCTTCATGCGCTCGCCGATACCTCAGAGTAATATTTACATTTTATAACATCATCTTCATCATGGAAAGGTACGGTTTGGTTTAAATGGTTTTTTCGAATGGAAATGGTTTATGCTTTTGCGATGATCTCCCTCTCATACAAGTGCGCGCTCCAGGAGCCCGCGTCAAAGCGACCCTGCAACACGAATCCTAGATTTACGTAGTATGAATTTAGTCTTGGGTTGTCGGCCATACAGTCGAGACGAAGCCGGCTTTTTCCATTGGCCCGAACATAACTTTCCGCGTAGCGAATGAGTTCACGGCCAATTCCTTCTCCCTTCCGTTTGTGTGAGACGCATAACCGATGAACATACCCCGCGTCCTCGTGAAATTGCTCTCCCCATATTTCCTCGTATACCCAGTGGACGGAGAGACACCCGACAAGTTCATTCCTTAGAACAGCGACGAACACTTCATTATCACGGACAAATGCATCGACAATCTCGCGTTCGAAGCTTTCTACACGCCATTGCCAGAAGCCATGAACCGAATGAATCCATTGCGCTGCGTCGATAAAAAGGGAGCGAATACCGTCCACATCTTCATATGTTGCCCTAAGGATAGCCAGCGATTCGGAAGGCTCTCGTCTCCAGTCATGCTCCAGCCTCGACGCAGTATCGATCGCCCGTTCCTCCCCGTGAAGCTTTGCGATAAGATGTAGCGCTGCATCTATGCCTGCCGTAACACCAGCCGATGTAATGATTCGGCCATTGTCCACGTATCGGACGTTCTCTATCAGCGTCGCGCTCGCCGGCGCGGCCTCAATAAGTAAATCCATCGCCCGTATATTGGTGGTCACACGTAGTCCTTCGAGAAGTCCGGCCTTGGCGAGCAGCAATGCCCCCGTACATACGGACAGAGTAAATGAAGCACACTGGGAGGTTTCTTTGATCCAATCGGTTAACTTCTCATTATGCATCTCCTTGCGTGCTCCCCAGCCTCCCGGAACGATCAGGATGTCTGGCGTCGGACACTCTGAAGCAGCGAATTCCGGAAGAATCGTCAAGCCGCTAATTGTCCTAATCGGCGTTTTTGATTCCAGAGCGACCGTATAGACCAGAAAGTCCTGTCCCCAGTTACTCGCCACCGCGAACGCGTCGAATGGTCCCGTTACGTCCAATGCATCCACTTGCTCATACACCAGCACCGCTACTTTTTTCACTGCTCCCATCCCAGCACTCTCCTCGAAAAATAGAAAAGCATTTGGTTAAAAATCAACCAAATGCTTTGCCCAGGCGAACGGCTTATTTGACGGATGCGCTCCCCCGTAGTAATCTACGTTCTCGCCAGTTACGCATCCCATATGTTTACTATTTATTATAAGACTGGCGAACGATTGAGATCAACAACATTTTTCAAAATATTCGAACTTAGATAGACTAATCAGAATTCTTGTGGCCTGTTCTAAGCACAGTAATGAACAATCCCACCCGTTGCTTCAACAAACCAAAAAAGGTTCCGCAAATGCAGCTCCTACGCTATCGTTTCCCGTTAGAGAAAGACAGAAAGGATAATTGAAAGCATAAGCAAGCACAGGCTCCCTTTTGTGTTTGCTTATGCTTATTTATTGGTATTTTTCGAATTCATTTTTCAACCAGAGCCTATTGTTCTGAGCAATGTATTGCTCTGATTGGATTAACAACTCCACGAGCTCAGACTTTGTAAGCTTCATATTTCGCCTTCAGTATTGTCCGCTAACTTAATAATCTGAATTTCCTAACTCATAACATAACTACACAATCAGGCTCATGGGCTGGATGGGCTATTTCCGGATAGCTTCTGCCAAGAACCACTGTGAGAGATTCGACCAGTGGATTCGCAGGCGCCTGCGAATGTGCTTGTGGAAACAATGGAAACGGGTACGCACCCGCCTCCGGGAGCTCCGGGCACTGGGTGTGCCCGAATGGGCAGCGTCCAAGATGGCCAACTCCCGTAGAGGTGCTTAGGAAATGTCCCGCAACACGAACAACGCCCTTCCGAACTCCTATTAGGAAGCGAAAGGGCTGATAAATTTACTTACTCGTTATCTGGAGCTTTGTTAACCTTTTGGAACCGCCGTATGCGGACCCGCATGTACGGTGGTGTGAGAAGACGGGGGTTAGTCGCCCCCTCCTACTCGATTTGCCTTTATAATTATTCAACTATCGGATTCGATCTCTATGACACCATTGATACTTAACAGCAAGATTATCAAGCATCATTCTGACAATACTAGGTCGAGCCAGGATTTTGCCTCATGGTACAGAACTGGATTGTTTTCTGGCGTGTAGTAAGCCAACACTGCCACCGCCTGCGATACGACCCATCCGCGGGCTCTTGCCCATGTAGCGTCATCCGTAGGTAGATAATTGCGGAACGCGTCACGTGCTGCCGGCGAGTGTAACTTCCATGCGACCATGACATCGCATGCAGGATCGCCAACGCCCATTGTATCCCAATCAATCACACCGGTGATTCGTTTATTTCGCACAAGCCAGTTACGCATGTCAAGGTCGCCGTGATGCCAAACTGGTGGGCCGCTCCACGGAGGCGCGGCAAGTGCCGATTCCCACACATCAGACACCGCAGCAACATCGCCATCGAACTGTGCCAAACAGTATCGGAACCCCTCATCCCTTTGAGCCAAAGGAATGCCGCGTCCCTGTGGCCCACCCGATGAATCGATTTGTTGCAGCGCTGCAACGAACTCCGAAAGATCACGAGCTGCCTGAATCGCGTCAATCTCCTCTATCGGCACCGTCTCGCCCTCAACCCATGTGTGTATATACCAAAACCACGGATATTCGCTATTCGGGTGCCCTAGAGCGACTGGTACAGGAGCTTCCAGCGGAACCAATGGAGCAAGCTTAGGCAGCCAAGTAAACTCGGGACTTTCTGGTGTCGTAGGCCCTTCCCGCCGCGAGAGCCGAACTAAATATTCGTTGCCTAGCCGAAAGATGGCGTTCACTGTGCCAGCCGGCTCGATCCGTCGCAGGGATAGATCCGCCCAATGGGGAAACTGTGCAACAAGCAGACGACGAACGAGCGCTTCATCAAGTTCCTTTTCGTCGACGTGCATTTTCTCAACCATGATTCGCTACCTCCTCGGTGTTACCATCACATATTTAACAGGGTATCAAAGAAATAATGGAATAGACAGATAATACCTAATTATAGTTAAAGTATACCGCTAATCAGCGGTATCATTGGCACGTAAACCAGCTAGTTCTACTACTTCAATCAACGTTATAGAACATTATCATATCGCCTCTAATCTCTTTATGCCATTAAAGTCTGCGGCTTTTCTGACGCAACGCCCAGGAAGCGATGCCAAGCGCAGCATAGACAAGCGGAAGAATGATATGGAATCCGTAATCGCCGTAATCATTAGCAAACGCATGAGATAAAGCCTCACCCATCATGAGAAAAAAGATACCGCTATAATCAAGGGGCACTGTTATGTCTTTAAACAGCTCCGCCATGTACATTGGTGCAGGGTCTTTATCGGCATTAGCGGCAGCGTTGTTGGAAGTTGATTCATTCTGGAAAATCGGTATGATGTGCGGAGCAGCAAATCTACCGGTAACGATCATTGTCATTTTTGCTATACGTGAACGAATAATGAGTAGTCAAGGGCGTGTCATTAATGCAACCTATATTCGATAACCAGGTTGGGTTGGTACTACCGAAAGTTCATTATTAGATCAGGTTGCTGCTGGCAAGCTGCTTCTTGGTACATCGAATCTTGGGTTCGTCGGATAGCCGACATTCAGATAAACCACTTGTGGGATATAATTTCGCTCAGCTAAACTGCCCGTCGGATTTGATTAAATTGGATGGAAATATAGTTAGACACTTATCTAATCGGTAATCGGCTCATGTTCTTGTCCATTACGGCAATCGGTACAAGTTCTTGTCCTTGGCTCGGGACAAGAACTTGTACCGATAAAATAAAAAAGCTGCTGAATTAGCGACTTTCAATCGGACCATGTTCTTGTCCCTCGACATATTCCCATGGACGTGGCCTTTGATGTTTACTCATAGAATTCCCTTTTTCCCATTTAAGGGCTTGCTGTCTATTACACATGTTAGTTTTTACTACTCTGGCCTCATATTTAGTAGTACCGGCATTTTTATTCCATTTGTTAACTTGGCTGTTTGCTCGTGGAGAAGTACCATTTTTGTTCAATTTACGGCCGCTAATTCCTGTTTTCACAACATCTCCCGTGCTCTTTCAGATATCTCATATCCATGTTGTGTTTTTTGCTCGCCTTACTATTGCCATGAGCTGCTTTTTTAATCGCTTTTCCAGCAGCCTTTATAGAGAAACGTTTTCAAAATAAAAATGGGCGATTAGTTTCCCGGAAGAATACCGGGAAACTAATCGCCGCTTTTCTTTTTACTGACTACTTGACGAAGCTACAACCAAGTGCGTACATCTTCATCGGGTTCAATTAGTATCTCAGAAAACTGGACGATTAATGCTTTATAAGTCTTATTTTTTATATCCTATTACTTTACCTATCAGCTTCTCTCTGGGTACAGTGCCAAAACTAAAACTATCTATGCTTCTCCACCAATTATCGCCTATCAGAAAATAATGTTCACTAGGAATGCTAATTTCCTTGAATTTTTTCGTGAAATATTCTTTAAACCTTGTAGGATCTTTTCCGTTCTCTTCAGCCCAAGCCTTATATTGCTCCTGCGTAAATCCCTTATTTCTTGCGTTACCGTAAAACGCGTCAAGGAGCAAACCATCGATATATATCTGACCATTGTTTACTTTTATTTTTTCCCCCGGCATTCCAACAATTCGTAATATTCTCGTTTCTGATATATTTGAGGATTGCTTCTCCAACTTTTCCTTAGGCGTATTTAGATATACCACGTCTCCTCTCTTGAATTCTTGATGATGAGGATCAACAACAAACTCTCCCCATTCAATTGAATCGTACTCAAATTTCCCCTGATCCATTTCGTCTAGTAGGTTTTCAATGAGAATGGTGTCTTCAGGGATATTACTCATCGGATGGACATAATGCGGAGTCTCCGTATCACTAATTTTTGAGGTTGATTGTTGAACGTTACAACCTGTTATCAAAACTAGAGCAATGACTACGTACCATTTTATCCTCATCAAACATCCCTCCAATGCAGAAAATTAAATCCTAATAATACATATAACGTAAAACATCCCAAAGAGTTCGAAAACAAAGCATAGAAAGACCGCCATTGAAGGCGGTCTAAAAAATTTATCATTTCTTCCCAACAATAAGTCCTGGGGATATTAAGATTGCATCTGTTTAGAAACAGTATTCCAATCATAGAGAGGAAACCTGAGATGATTCGCTGTAAGCCTTAATTATTCATAAAAAGGAATCAATTCTGTTAGGTCACAGCCACTCACCCTAATTAGAACGTCTCAACCAATTTCTGAATCTTTGAGTGGGAAATTAAGTATACATTACCCATTATATCTATTTTGCCGTCCTTTACACGCATAGCGCTCTCCTGTTCTGCCGCATAAACATCAATCTCCTCAGACAAGGGGAACAGGTAGCCTTGAACCAGCGCGGCGTAGTCGAGTCTAGAATGAGATTCGTAGGCAAAACGATCAAAGCCTATACCATCATAAATAGTATTTGTTTCAACTTCATAGCCAGCGTTTTTCGAGCATAACCATTTTGCAGACATGTTTATCGCACCAGCGCTGGCACCCATTATAAAGGCATTGCTGTTCTTAATCGCATCCGATAATTCATATTCAACCAAAAAATCGTTCTGCAAAACAGTATTTCCACCGCATAAAAAAATGACAGAAGCTTTTTGAATTAATCGCTGGGCATCTTCCTTCTGCATGCGGTAATCAATTAAATGATATCCATCAAAAATAATGTTAGCCTGATTAAACCATGTCCTTTCAAAAACATCATCAATGTTAACTTGCTCACCTTTATAACCAGATGGTTGAGCGCTAATCATAACAAGAGATTTTCTGTCTTTTATATCCTCATGCAACCATTTGACCAGCTTCTCTGGAAAAAAGTCATTAAACCAACTGAGATAGTAGTGAGTTTTCAAACTTAATTACCTCCATATGTACTATTAACATTCATCCATTCTTAACGATAAAACATATTATACACGCTAGAAAGATGAACGGTTCTTCAGCCATTTCGTTTACACACCCTTGTACACTTTTCATAAATCCAACTCTATATTACCATAACATGGAATTGAAGTATGAGAAATATGTTTCCACGTTAACCTGCCCGTTAGTTGAACAAAAGCAGCCGATCAATGTAATCGGCTGTCTTCTTGTTTTTATTGGGCTAGCGTTTCCCGTTAGCTGCACTCGCAAACCTTATACCATACAAACATGTTGCCCAGTAATTGGAATCCTACCTTGATATACACCCGCATCGCATCGTCAGGCTCTGGATCTAGGGTCCATAAACCGCCGTGGTTAATGTAGAGTTTAGAAATCCCCATCTTTCGCAAGCGGTGCATACACTCATAGAGCAAGTTCGTGGCCAATCCCTTTCTCCGATGGCTCGGTGCGGTTCCGAACGGTTCAATGTTCGCAATATTATTAGCTGTGTCATGCCACACGTTTGCAAACCCAACGATCTGATCTTCTTCATCGACAATTACTAAGTCCAATTCCTGCTTGTACGTCGGGCTACTCATCAGGCGCTGGTATACTTCCATCATAGGCGCTGTCAGCCCAGCTGAACCACCCATGATATTTACTTTTTGTTCCAAGTCATTAGAATTGATCGGCCGAACCATGAAGCCCTGTGGAAATAGCGGGTTTGGTATAGAGTCATCAAGCTCGATAGAGCCTGAGTACATATACCAGGTATGCTTGGTATATCCTCGTGCTTCCAAAGTTTCCACCCGTGTTGCATCTTCATACTTTGTAACAACCCATGTGTATTGACCATTTTTCATTTTGGCAAGGTGAATAGGCTCATTTTCACGTAAGTTTTTAAAAGTTGGATAGGGGTCTTGGTTAAACTCAAAAGAAAATAAGTCTTTATTTTTGGAACTCAAAATACTCAATCCTTTCCTAATGTTTTTTTGGATGCTTTGTGGTACCACACGTTGACAAGCAATATATAGTAATTAAGCATCATTCAGTTCTGGCGGATACGTTACGCAGCAGAAAAACGGTTAATCCAGCCACTAGTAAAGCAAGCACGGCACTAGTGGCAGCAATCGTATTCAAACCCGCTGTAAATGCCTCGCGTGCCAATCCGACTACCTCTGCTGCCAGCTCCGCGGGCAAGGCTGCGCTCGCCTCCACAGCGCTTGGAAGAGAGTCCTTTACAGCCTGTGCTGCGGAAACGGGAAGTTCCTCGGGCAGCGAACTGCTTATTTGGCGATCATAAACCGCTGTTGCAATACTTCCCATTATGGTAATTCCTAATGCTGCTCCCAATTCGGCACTTGTTTCCGATATCGCGGAGGCAGATCCGGCTTTTTCCGGCGGGGCTGCTCCGATAATGAGGTCGGTCCCCAATACCGTTAACGGCGCCACGCCTATCGAAAAGACTACACTACCAACAATCAGTACAGACAAAGCTGAAGCAGCCTCCAACTGCGTAATGGCAACTAAACCTATACAGGCGATGAGCAGACCGACTCCGATCACATAAGCTGGGGGAAAGCGACGGACAAACCACGGAGCTGCCACTGAACCAATAATGATTCCCACTGCCGATGGAATCAGCCAAAGCCCTGCCATAAACGGGGACAGATGCTGCACAAGCTGCAAGTATTGGGCAATATAAAAATTAAGGCCACTTATGGTAAGCAAGCCAAGCAGCATCATGCACAGCGCCCCGCTGAAAACAGGAAGGCGAAACAACCTTATATCCACTAGTGGTTCCTTCACGTAATTTTGTCGATACACGAATCCCCACCCAATAAGCAAACCGGCAGCTATGATCAAGATGGACACCACATCGAGCCCTTCTTTGGCCATACTCTTAATGCCATAAACCACGCACAGGATCGCTGCCAGGGACATGATCGCACTAAACATATCCAGCCGTTCCGATGTCGGCCCCCGATATTCAGGCAACAAGGATGGAGCAGTAATAAGCAGCAACAGCATCACGGGTACGCCCAGCAGAAAAACAGAGCCCCACCAGAACCATTCCAGCATCAATCCCCCGACAACTGGACCAAGCACACTTCCCGCCACTAGACACATCATCCATACGCCAATGGCACTACTGCGCTGCTGAGGATCCAGGAACATATTCCTTAGTAAGGATAGTGTGGAAGGCATTAAGGTTGCACCTGCGATGCCCAGTAACGCACGGGTCGCGATCAGCATTTCCGCACTGTTCGAATAAGCAACAAGCACGGAAGCCACACCGAATGTAACTGCTCCAATCATAAGCAGCTTTCTGCGTCCTATACGGTCAGCTAGTTTCCCCATGATAATGAGGAAGCCAGCCAGTGTGAAGCCATAGATATCCACCATCCACAGCATTTGAGTGCTGCTCGGAGCAAGATCTGCCGCCAAATGCGGAAGCGCAAGATAGAGTACGCTAATATCCATAGACATCAGCAAGGTTGGCAGCGCAAGTACGCCTAATCCGAGCCACTCCCTGACCCCAGCTTTAGCCGGAGCTTCTATAGCCGCAGCCTCCCCCGTCCTTTTCTGTTCACCTGTCGTTCTGTTTTCAATTTTCTCCACAGCGTTCCCTCCTCTATAATTACTTCAAGGCATTCTTAACCTAAAAAACTATTATAGTTTTTATAGTTCCCATAAAAAAAGAAGGCGTAAAATTACCCTTCTTTATTTTTCCTTTGAAATCAGCCCGAACAAGATAATATCCGTAATTTGCATGACAGCTTCTGTAGTGGAAATATTGTTTTGCATATAGAATCTTTGATCATGCACGGATTGGATCGCTTCTCTTATCAACTTTACAATTAAAGAAGCATTTTTGTTTATGATGACTCCTTCGTGTATACCTTGCTCGATTAAGGCTTGCAGTTCGTTCCAGTCCTCAGTAAAAACTTTTGAGACCTTGCTCCACTGCTCTGGATAAGATCGCTTGATTTGCTCTAATATGACTCGATCGTAAAGCTCTTTATGCGTTGGCAAGGCATTTATAACACCTTTGATCTTCTCGACAAGCGTTAGATTAGAATTATTCAATATTTGCTCCGTTATATTGTCCACTTCGGAAAAAGTCTCTTCAATTAATGCATCTAAAATCTCCGCCTTAGATGAGAAATGCTCATAGAGCGTCCGTTTACTGATTCCAAGTCTGCGGGACAAATCGTCCATTGTTAACTTTATACCACTTTCCTTCAATTCTTCAGCGAATGCTTCAATAATACGTTGTTTGATTGTTACGCCTCCTTCGATACTAAAGAGTCAATAATGGTTTTATCAGTTTCGATTTATTATATAGTCTTGTAGTATATTTTTGTAATGCAGCCAGCGACTCCTGATCCATCAACCATGAAATTTTAGCTTAATTTCTTCGCGAAAGCTGTTATCTGCAAATAGCAGCATGCCGCCAAATGTTATCAACGAATGCAAGGCGGCCGCAACAGCGGTCCACAAAACTTGTGACAATCCTAACAAATATAACAGCAACGGAACAAAACTTAGGAAATGCAGGTTCAGTAGGCACCCTATAAGCCCCCGCCATTTAGACCTTCCCGTACAACAAATGAGAGTAACAAGTAGTGTTGCCGCTATCAATACAAATGGGATCACATACTCTATCGACCAGTAATGTGTCCCCCCCCACCACATCGATCCACAACAACATAATCGACAGCCCAAGCAAATGGACTAAGATTTTACGGCCCAGATGGGAGGACCCTACAATGGTATGCCTAATGGAAAGCCATATATACAGCAAACAAGGTACTAGATACAAACTCCACATGTTCTCCCTAGAACTCAGTATGTTAACAATAAGAAGAACGCTAATGACGGATACCGCGATAAAAGAGAGCCACTTGGACATGTTTTCGCTAGTCTTCTTATGATGCCTATCCGACATTAAATAGAATGGGTACAATTGATTAGTTAAAATAGAGATTCCAGCAGTCTCTCTGCTAAATTTCCTTCGACACAGTGGGCATATAGCATGCGAAGGATCTACGATAACGCCACAGCTTTCACACTTCATGTTTCCATCCCCCAATCATTGCTGACAATCCTCAATTCCAGTCCGCTCTGGCCGCTAAGCAGTCGAAAAAAATGCATTTTAACATCACTTTCTAAAATATTGCGTGCAAAGGTTATTGTGAGTGTTTCATTGACAGAGCACACGGCACAATTTATTGGAGTTTTAGAGGTTGGATACATCGTGGTCTCCATCGCTTCAACATATTGTGTCATACTGGACGGAATACTAATTCTGCCTAAATTCGTAAGCGTCATTGTCTTGGCAGCCTCACTGTACCTATCAAAACCATACCGCATGGCTAGGTTTTTTAACTTAAGGGGTACAAATCTAGACATCCAGTTTTTTTTCATATTTCATACTATTTTCTATTTTTTTATATAAATACGTTTTTTTCTTCATTTGCTCACTTACCGCTTCAAGCACTTGTTCAAATGTCAGCTCTTGCTCCATATATATTCAATGTTGATTACAGTAAAAAAATTTCGCAAACTGATTGAAGGGAATAATTTCCTCAAATTGACGGGTAAGCTGATTACAATTGACTCTTGGCTCTCGCTATTAATAGTCATTGTAGCGGCATGAACCGCCATGATCAGAATGGCCGTTAGGTAAGCTGTAATAGTTACTCCTTTCATCTTTGCTGCTGCATTTAACTGGTAAGCGTTAATAAAGCCGTGCACGACATTATGTCCGTAAGGCATGAAGCGTGTGCCGGAATTTTCAGTGCATTAGATACCTCCTCATCTTTCAAATGTGATTGACTATTGTAGTAAACTCTAAAGCTATCCTGTGCTTCAGCATAGCGAGCAAATGAATCTGGAGGAAGTATTACGCCTTCCCTGTCATCTATCTGAACTCCACTTGTAAATAAATACTGAAATACTAATGTTTTGAGAAATTCTAGTGCCCCCCCCCACCATCCGTTATAGCATGAAAAACTTCAATGCTGATCTTGTTTCTGTAATACAGCACCCGTACTAAGCTTCCATAATTGTTCTGACAAATTCACTGGCGCACAAGGATAGTTCGTTTCTTGCTCGACTATGAGCCTCGATTCTTCTGGCGAAGAAATTTCCAGAAAAAACCGTTTTGAAGTTCTACATTCAAATTCGGGAATCTAGAAATCACTTTGTCCAAGGCCTTTGCAGTAACTTAAGGGCGATCGGGCTAGTAAGAATCATCGACAATCGATAGGTAGAAGAATTTTCTTTCCCGGCTACTGCTGGAAACAGCTTACCTGCGTGATCAAGTTTACTCCAATCCTCCATTAATTTATTTACTTATACGCGACTTGAATTTTTGTAAACTAATAAAACCTTTTCAGTTTTATTGTTTTAAGGTATTATAAAGCGGCAGATTTATATTTGCAAGCTCAATGTTTTTCGAACCGATTGGATCGGAATTAAGAACTTGTTCCACATTGGATATTTCCTGAGAACTTCAAGTGAAGTCACGGGTACGAGAACAAGCAAGAACATCTAGAAAAACTCGTTGGCCAACTCACAATTGAGGGGACTGGCTCAAGAAAAATCTGGCTTCAATTGAATCCCCAGGATAATGATAAGAGTGTGCAGGTCATGCACCGGATTAACGAGACCTGTATGAAGCACCCGCATTTTGAATCAATTGTCATTGATGCAACCTGCCAACCTCTTCATACTCCACGTTGTCTCTAACTGAAGAAAGTGATTCATATTAAACTCTCTTTAAAATAAATAAGCCATCAAATCGTTTGTACGACTGATGGCACTGGTCCAACATATAAGATTTCTCATAATTTAGGATTTTTCTCGATCAAATATTGATTGGCTGAATTCGATATGTTTTTTCGATTCCATTGTGTGAAAAGAAGTGACGGTACATAATCATTGTGAACCAAATCAAATGAATTCGGATAAGCACCCGACTGCCTTTCCTTGCACCGATACTCGGTTAATTTAAAACTTTATGTCAAAGCTACGCCTTAATCACTTTTAACATTTGGCGAAGAGCTCCAAGATGATATGCTGAATGGGCCAAAATAGCTACCACGGTGGCAGTTTGTTCATTCCATTCAAAAGCGTCAATCGATTCCAAAAGTGTTAAGTATTCATTTTTCAATCCTTCTTGAATTCGGTTCCATTGCTGTTCATCGACTGAATGAATACCCCAGCTCTTTCCCCAATCCATTTCCGGTTGTTTCCCTTTGTTTAAGATTCCGTTGGTTCCCCACATGTGATAGCGGACATGATCAGTATGTGCAGCCAATGTTGTTCCATGAACTGACATGGAAGCTTCGCCGCAAGAAATTCCTTCTAGTACACCGAAAATTCCTGAATTCGGTTCAACAGTTGTGAACCACGTTCCTTTTACAGGAACCGGGGGGCCTTCGAATGTTTCCTTTATCATCGCTTTAACCGAGTTTCTTAATGCTTCACTCATCTTAATCCCTCCACTAATTTTTGTTATGCTCCTTACAGCAGCCAATTGAATCAAAATGGGTTAGGACAAATAAATTTGATCCTCACCCCCTTTCGTAAAACCCCGTATCCCTTACAAATTCATTTGTTACTCGCAAAACTAAGATAGTTTTGCTTACCTTAATTCTCTCTTTCCCATTAGTTCGGGATTCAATCCCTTTTCAAGATCTTGACCGTTATCTGTAGTTCTTTTTCGAAAAGAGTTTCGTGAAAAAGCTTTTATAAAACGAATGTTTATACTTGTTTAATGATTTGTATTTTCAACCCTCACGATCGTCCTTTTCGGCATTCGGTACAAGTTCTTGTCCTGGGCTCGGGACAAGAACTTGTACCGATAAAACAAAAAAGCCGCTACATAGCGACTCTCAATGGGAATATGTTCTTGTCCCCCGACACCTCCCGTTTCATTTTTGGGGTAAAATCGGACCCGCAGATTAAAAATTGAATATAAAAAAAACGGTAGTACAGCACGAACGCGTTCTGTACTACCGTTTTAAGTAGAGTAGAGAAAGGAGCAACGAATCTGCCCCTTTTTCGTTTTGCAAATTTCAATTCACCACTTTAATTAGACGACTAAATAAATCAGCGATAGCTAAACGTTCTTTCCGTTCACCATCGTCTTTAAATTACCTTAAGGTATTGCCGTTTCATTGTAAAACTGCTGTTTAGCCAATCTGCGATACAGAGCGTGATTTTCCAACAATTCTTCGTGTTTGCCCGTCCCGGTAATGCGCCCTTTTTCAAGGACAATAATCTGATCGGCATTCATAACGGTCGACAAGCGATGGGCAATCACGATCGTCGTTCGCCCACTCATCAACGTGTCAAACGCTTTTCGAATCATAAACTCAGACTGGCTGTCGAGGCTGGACGTGGCTTCATCCAACATGAGGATGCTCGGATTGCGAATCAGCGCCCGGGCAATCGCGATGCGCTGCCTTTGTCCTCCTGACAGCTTCATTCCCCGCTCACCCACGTAGGTGTCGTACCCTTCCCGAAATCGATCGATAAACTCCGTCGCATACGCGGCTTCCGCCGCTTCTTTCACCCGCTCATCCGTGACCGAACCGACACCGTAGCCGATATTGTCTCGAATCGTGCCCTCCATCAGCGGACTCTCTTGCGCGACGAATCCGATCTGACTTCTCCACGCGTGAAGATCGACATCGCGGACGGGAACATCGCCATAACGGATTTCACCTTGCGCAGGCTGATAAAAGCGTTCAATCAAAGAAAAAAGGGTCGTCTTCCCCGCCCCGCTCGGCCCGACAATCGCGGTGATTTTCCCTGCCGGAATCACGCAATCGATGTCCGTCAAAACCGTTTCCGATTCGACTTCCTTATCGTCGCCCCTCACAGCATACTGAAAGGAAACTTGTTCAAAAACAAGATCTTTTTCTTCCGTTGGCAGCGTCTGAACCGAATCTTGCGACGTGGGTTCCGCCACGTGTTGGAAAATTTGTTGAATGCGCTCGGTTGCGCCCATTGCCTTCTGAAACTCTGTAAAGAAGGAAGCCAAGTTCACGATCGGATAAATAATTTGCAGCAAATACAGAATGATGGCGACCATCGTACCCGCCGTCAAAGCGCCCGATGCGACCTGAGCCCCGCCATAACCGACAAGCAGCACGAGCAGCGCCATCATGACAAGCGTCATGAGCGGATTAATGATGGCCATGATGCGTGCTTGCCGGATGTTAAACCCGAATAATTGGTGGATCTTCCCGGAACCGCGGTCATATTCGTCTTGTTCCGCGTTGTACGCTTTGACCAATCGAATATCGCCCAACACCCGAGCCATGCCGCCGTTAAAAGCCGCCATTTCATCCTGCGCGCCCAGCGACAAGCCGTACATCGTTTTGCCGATCGGTTTTAAGATTACGTAGGCCAAAGGGGCGGCAACTGTCATGATCAGCATCATTCGCCAATCCAAAATAAATAAAATGATGACGGCGCCCGCGACGGTAATAATCCCCGAAACAAACGAAACGAGTTGATCGATGAGCCCTTTGACCGTTTCCGTGTCGTTGCTTACCCGGCTCATCGTTTCGCCCGAAGAAGATTGATCGAAGTACGATACAGGCAAACGCAAGACGCGACTCCACACGTTTTTTCGCAAGGAAGCCACCACCCATTCACCCATGTAGCTCATAAGATAGTACGAGATGGAACCGGAGACCGCTTGAAGCACAAAGGCGCCGATCAAAAACGCGATCAGCATCGAATCCAGATTGCCCGCGGACAGCTGGTCGACGATGCGTCCGGTAAACAATGGAACGATGAGCACACCGGCCGTTTCCAACAAACTTAACAGCAGAGCGGTCCCCACCATCCATTTCGGCACGTTCGCGCCTTTGACAAAAGTGAAGAAGGTTTTCCAATTACGCGTTTCTTTCGCTTGTTGGGCCAATAAAGAACCTCCCCCTTTTTATCAGCCTTATTTGTAAAAGGCCCTTATAAAAAATCCGCCGCGTGCTCTTCCGCCCATTGCGCAAATGTCCGGGCCGGGCGGCCTGTCAACGTCTCCACGGAGTCGGTGGCCGGAGAAATGCATTCCCATGAGCCAAGCTCCAACAGCCACTCGATTTCATCGCCCGTATAGCCTTCCTCCAACCACTCCGCCCGTGCTTGTTCCGTCGTCAGTTCCTCGTAACGAATAGGGCGTCCGATGGCCTGTCCGAGTTGCCGGATCGTCTCCCGGCGCGTTAACTCCTGCCGTCCCGTCAGCAAATAGTCTTTGCCTTCATGACCTTCTTCCAGGATAGCTTTGATGGCGACCGCGGCAATGTCCGCTTCGTCGATCATGGCGCTGAGCTGTCCGCCGAAGGGCGCTCGAACGATCCCGTCACGGCGAATCGATTCGGCCCAGACCTTCGTGTTCGACATGAACTCCCCGGGTTGCAGATGCGTACAAGCCAGTCCTGCCTGCCGAGCGGCTTGCAAGACCGTTTCATCGCCCCCTCCCGTCATCACCGCCACACGTTTAATCCCGGCCTTCTTCGCCATCTCGGCCACTCTCGGAGCGGCCTTAAGCGCATCGTATTCGTATATGGAGATCCAATACATCGCCTCGATTCCCGCGAAACCCGATGCAAGCGACTCCGGCATGGACAGATCGCCGGCGACCGTCTCGACTCCCTCGGGGAATGAAGCCTGCTCCGGACGGCGTGTCATGGCGCGGATCGATTTCCCCTGTTCTGATAGTTGCTTGACGATTTCCCGGCCTACAGTGCCGGTTGCTCCCGTTACCAGAATGGTCATGAGGACCCCTCCCTATTTTTTGTCTTGCGTTGCTCTCGTAATCGGAATCCAAATTTCCCATGCCGCATCCTCGTGCGTGCAACGAATAAATTCCGGCGCATCGGCGACTTCAAAATCCCCATCCGGGAACCACTCCGTATAAATCCGTTCCCACGTTTCCAGCATGCATTCCGTCGTAGGACGGTCAAGCGAGAACACCACCCAAGTCGCATCCGCAAGCTCGTGTGATTCATAACCTTCGGGTGCCGTTTCCCTCGTCGATACGGCAACAATGTAACGCGAACGTTCGTCCGTGATGCACCGGGTCACGTGAAGGATGCCCGGAAACACCGGTTCATCTTCCAGCGATTTTAATTGCTCATTCAGGCTATCCTCATCTATCCGTTCAAACAGCGTGATGTGAAAAACAGACGTTTCCATGGAAACTTCCTCCCCCATCCCGACAATCCGAAATGCCGGCCGATCCACAATGCGGTAATGAAGCTGCGCCTTTCCTTGGACGGTCATTTGGAACTGAATGCGGGGATGCGCGTTTAATGAGACACTCTGATTTCTGGCCTCCGAGGGCAACACGCCGTGAATGCCGCTGAACGCTCTGGAGAACGCATCCGCCGACCGATAACCGTATTTGATGGCGATATCGATCAGGCGGGCTTCGCTGTCTCGAATTTCAAGAGCGGCCAACGTCATTCTTCTCCGTCTGATATACTCGGACATCGGCATTCCGACAACGGCCGAAAACAAACGCTTGAAATGATACTCGGAGCAATGGGCGTACCCCGCCGCTTGGCCGTAGTCGATCTCGTCGGCCAGATGCTCTTCGATATATTGGATGGCGGCGTTTAAACCGTCAAGCATTCCTTCTCCTCCTTTCTTGGATTCCAGTTTAACAAATCATCTTTTTCTTCACCCGACAATCTGTGCGCACTAGTGTAGGATAACTAATATTTCTAGGCGGCGCATACTGTGGAGTCCCACTTCTATTTTCTGCTTGTATCATTAATTATAATTATTACACTTGGTCTGGACATTGTCCTTATTACAAAAAACACGATTGTTCATACGCAAAAAGGGGGACGACAAACAGTCTTAGGGGTTGTGGGTGGGTGGACATATTTTATTCATGCCACTTTTTCATTCGTGGGGATTACCGCAATAATTGCAAATTCACTGTTCCTTTTTGAAATCATTAAAATTCTTGGCGGCGCCTACCTTTTCTATCTCGGGATCAAAACCACCCGTGTGAACGGGTGGTATTGTCTATTAAAAGTGTATATGTTTATTACATAGTATTTTGTACATATGTATAAAGATCCATCTCTGCCTTTGACGTTGTTGTGTTATGCTGCCCGTTAGCTTAAAAACCAGCTGCCTTCTATTCTTAATTCAACTATCGTTTCCCGTTAGCTTAACGGGCTATCTATCACTTGGTAGTGGCCGAACTGTAGCATTACAAAATAGCAGTATGAATCATGTTCTTACGAATCACCACCCATTATATTGGACAGGAGCCACTTGAAAAACAACCTTCCACTATAACCTTGCTATAAATGATGTCCGAGCAAGAATTATTTCAATTGTTAATGCGAATAGAAGTACAATTATTAGCGGTAACGGTTATGCTACAATAAATGTTAGTATAGATGGACAAATGTACAGGTTGGTTGTAAGTAATTATAGAATAAATACATTTTACCCTTATTGATTAAGTTACAACATACCTTTAGTTATTGGAGTAGTTTATGCTAAATATAACCACATACATTGAAAAGAAGACTATAGATTCTTTTTACTTTAGTCAAGATAATATTGAAGACTATTTTATTTCATTGAAAGATAGTTTATCAATCCAGGTGGCTAACAGACAATTAAACAAGCATAAAGGCCATAAGTTAGATGGTGTAGTAAATATTAAAACGTCTGATACTACAATCACCAACTTTATGGATTGGGATGATATTGACTTGATGTGGATCGGTGTTTTAGAAATGACTTTGGAATATAAAAAAACAGGTTTTGGAGAGCACATTATGGCCATGAATAGCCATGAGTGGAGTGTCAAAAGAATCATTACAAAACCAGAGAACAAGATATTATTTAGAGTAAAAAGGAATCCGTTGATTTTTGAAGATACAAACCTTTACGAAGCTTACAAAGAGACGAAAAACATTGTTGTTGAAGAAGAATTTTTATCTGAAATTCTTAAGGCGGCTAATGAGTTTATTTCTTTTAGAGAAAAACTATTAAAAATTGATAGTCTAGGCAGATTAAAAGCAGTAATGTCTGAAATACAATCTTATTAGGCCAACTAGTAGTTTTAATTTAACTAGTGGCATAAAAGGATCTCCCAATTGGAGATCCTTTTGACTTTGTGCTTTAACAACCAAGTCTCCTACTCTTTGGCCACGTCTACCTCATTCACGATATCCATGACTTCTGACACAGATTCCTGACAATTTAATTTTGATGGAATAAAAAGGCCCCTATTCTGTCCGTTAGCTTAATGAAATAGCTCTCGAAATTTAATTAGTTATGTGTTAAATCGGTAATATGTCTTTTAGCAGCAAAATAAAACCCGTTGGATTCAAATCTTCAACGGGATTTTAAAAATTAATTTTTTAACACAAAAGATAAACTGATCTTTAAAGCTGATTATTCCTCATTATCTGCTCTTGACCATCATTGTAAATTTCCGAGGTGTAAACGAAAGCATTGTTTGGTTTGGATTTTTTCTTTACTATGTTCATCCTGATACGAAAATTCCATCAACAATACTTCAACCCCCCCTTTCAACTGTATCACTGCATCCACTAAAGTTACCCCTAACCACTTCTCTTTCCATTAATTATCTTTCATAAGGTGTGAATACGTTTACCTTGCGAAAATGAATTAATGCATCAAATGACTCATCTAAAATCATGCCTGAGTAATAGTTTTCTATCTTACGATGATTAGGATCATTCAAATCAACACTATTTAGGCTACCTGCATATGGCATCTTTAACTCATCTTTGGAGATTAGCCGGTTTAATTGCTCATCTTGCTTCGCACGATCAAGATCCAAGAAATAACGATCCGCCGGCAATTGCTTCAATGAATTTAGTAATAAATTATCACTATGAATAGTGAAGGTAGGCGGATTTGGATCCGTCATAATCTTTGAATCTGCTGCTAATACGCCCTCATTAAAGGATGTTCCGATAGCATAATAAGCATCGCCATAACTTTCCTCCAGAAGCTCACCTATATATGTAAGTTTAAGCATTTTGCTATCTACATTAATTTTTTTCTCTTTTGCTGCACTAACAAAATTGTCAGCGGCAGCTCTATTCTTTTTCGAAATATGACCATTATGACCTGCAATTAGAATGGGTCCATTCGACTGGTTTAAAATCCAGTCTACCTTTTCCTTCATGGCTTTATCACGATGGTTAGAAGAGGAAACAAAGTGAAGATACCCATTCCCCTCGCTAAAATCTCGAAGCAAAGAGTCATTGATCACTGAGTAAGAAACATAAATAGACTGGATATTCTGCATTGCGGCCTCATACATTTGTTCATCTGATTTGGCGATAAGAAGATCTGCATTCATAGCCATCCGGTGTATCAATCGTTCAATAAGCTGAATATCCTTTTGGATCAATGGACTCCATTGTCGTTGCAGCTGTTTATAATCACTTTTAGTCAATGCACGCTCACTGATTGGAGTAAAGATATCGCCGAGTAATTGATTCGATATTTCCCACAGGTCAAAACTGCCGACCTGTATACGGTTAAGCTCTTTAGAGAGTTCACGATCCACTTCTTTTAAATAATTATCAAGTGTGGGTAACATCAGTTCTGATCGCTGAACATCCATGCCCCAATATTGAAGCTGTTCTTCACTAGATGCGGAACGGTTATATTCTCGCATCCACTCAAATAATTCAGCCATTTCTTGTGTATGGTAGAAGGGAAACCATTTTTCCCATGCTTCTTGCAGCTCGATTTCCTCGCCCGATAGATACCGATTCATTAATTCTGAATTAGCAAAATCCTCTTCTAATACGAATGTTCGAACACCATACTTTTCAACAAGCACCTTAAATACATCAAGCCGTACAGACTGAAATTCACCGTTGTTATGAGTTGCTTCGCCTAAACCAATAATTTGGACACCCTCGGGTACTGTCAATTGATTAACGGGTACAGCATATTTCTCTAGTTTATTAGTTAGATCAACTGGTTGACTAGAACAAGCAGTAAGTAATAGCGATATAACGCTCACCAACGCTAAAATAAAGCGCTTCATTGCTGTAGCTCTCCTCTCCATAGTAAATAAGTACTTGTAACATTAAATCCCATATAAGGAATTCTATAATGTTATTGAGTAATCCTTCCCGTTAGTTGAACAAAAAAGCAGCTGATTATGTCCAGCTGCTTTTCTATATTTATTTAACTATCAATACAACTAAACATTCCTTTGAAGCTTGACACTACATTCTGACGTTGTCGCAGTGACGTACTCCATATAATTCACTGAGCCGTTAAAGTTCAAATAAGCTTCATAACGCATGCGGATTGCGGGTAAAGTGATCAAATCCAGAACATTTTCCTTTGGAACCCACCTGCATTCGCTGGATTCTTCAGTCGATGTTGCTAACGCTCCACCCACCAGCTTTGCACACGAAATCAAACATGACCTTCGTAGGAACATCAGTTTCACCGTCATACCACTTATGGATGGCTGTATTCGAAACAACACTAATTAAATGGCTAACAATAGCTTCTATTCCACTTTCCTCATTAATTTCACGGATCACGCCATAAATCAGGTTTTCTCCAACTTCAGTTATCCCACCAGGATATACCCAACCGTCGTCGTGGGCTTTTACTAATAGGATATTTCCATTTCCATCTTCTACAATTCCGCCTGCCGATACAATATGTGTCGGAAACGACATTTCTCAACCTCCTAATACTGATAATTTGTATATTTATTCCACGTGTTTCATGTACTTCCCTGCTTTCATGAATTTATATGCTTGAAAGGTACTCACGAAACGTTTGAACTTGTCTGCCCGTTAGCTTAATGAAATTGTAGGGAAACTCAGTTAGATACTAATCGAAACGGTAATCAGCTCA
>NZ_JAMBDM010000030.1:0-55968 GCF_025142895.1 Paenibacillus sp. p3-SID867 | reverse complement strand
GTTCCACCAAAGTGGTTCGTTTTACTCACTCGTTGTTCAGTTTTCAAAGATCAACTTCTTCGTTACCGGCGAATCTCGTTCGCACCAGCAACTCTTATAATATATCATGTTTGTTTCGATAATGCAAGAGGTTTTTTTAGAAAGTTTTTTAAGTTCTTCTTTACTTTCGTTGACCTCTATCCCATCGCAATCTTGCTGTTCGCGACTGGATTTATAATGTATCATATTTTTCGATTCGATAGCAATACATAATTTCTTCCAAATACATTTCATTTATAAATGGCGGTCAGTAGTATCACATTACAATAGATTCATAGACAGTATGTCGGGTGAGCATACAAAAGGGACCAAGATGTGGTCCCTTTTGTTTAGCTGTAACCTGGCCTTCATTGATAATGTCTTAACCCTTGATCCATGGATTGTGGCGCTTGCCTTTTGATGAACCTTGAGGCTTTCGAGTTTTCTTGGTTGCTGTTCTTGTTTTATTGGCTTGCTGACGATGGACTTTAGCTCTCTCCTTGGCATTCTCTTCAATGGAAGTATCTCTGGATACGGATGGTTCCGTTTCATTCCCAACTTCACTGCTGACCGATAAATTGGATTGCTCCGCTTCGTATGGAGCCGACGGATTGAATGCCGAATCGAACGGCTGGTCGTTTTGCCGATCATTCCAGTTTGGTTCATATGGATTTACAAATGGAGGATATGCTCCTTGAGTTCCCATGAGTGCGGACGGATGGCCGTATGCCCCAGCATTGTAGTCCATTCCACCCTGCCACGGTTGATACGGTACCGCCATGTCGGGTGCGTACTGGTGATGCCCGTGTTGTGGGTACCCGTGATGTGGCATATTGTGGTATGGATTAACTTCTCCCCCATGGCATCCGCAAGGAGACGGAACATAACCATATGTCGCCGCTGTATGATGATGCTCAGGATATGGATGATAATCGGAACCCACATTTCCTGTATATGATTCCGTGATCGAGAACTGGGAATATTCCAAGCTCATGGGCTGTTCAGAAACACCCGGATATCCTGAAGGTACATTTCCCCAGCCTTCATTATAAGAAACAGGCATCGCTTCCTGCGGTATATGATGATACGGATGGACAGCTGTGCCGTAATCGGCTCCATGCCAATGTTTAGTTTCATGGCAACCACATGGTCCTTCATGATAACCACCGTATGGAGGCATCATAAATGCAGGCGCTTCTTGAAAAGGAAATTCCGGACAAGGATGCGGCATCATATGAAGTGGCATCTCCGCAAACGGCGGACATGGTTCGGCCATAGGATGGATTGGGTAAGGTAACGGCATGGTTTTGACAGGATGCGTAAACTCCGGCTCTATTGGTTTATATGGCAGTTTGTAATCCGGTTTGTACTCTGGTTTGAATTCAGGTTTGAACTCCGGCTTGAATTCAGGCATGATCACAGGCTTTTTAAAATCCGGCAGGACATCCGGTTTCTTCACTTCTGGCAGGATCTCTGGTTTCTTGACCTCCGGCAGGATGACCGGCTTCTTGATTTCAGGTAAAATCTCCGGCTCCGGTTCGAATTTTTTAGGCTCCTCGGGGAATGGTGAAATCTCAGGCAGTTTTGGTAAAATCGGCGGCTCAGGCTCCTTAACTTCCGGTACAACCGGTGGCTGCTCGATCGGCGCTGTGATTTCTTCCTTCACTCCGGTGTAATCCTTACTGCCCGGCTTCTTCTTGCCCGGGTTCGAACCACTGCCACTGCTCATCGAAACCCCGTCATCTGTGCCCGACTCCGAATATACGCCTGATGAAGGGATGTTCACGACCTCTCCAACCAGCAGGGCATTCGGATTTTTAAGCTGCGGGTTGGCATCAATAATTTCCTTCAGGGTTACGCCCCATGCCTTCGACAGTTTCCAGAGGGAGTCCCCCTGCTTTACCGTATGCTTATGGATAATGGGTTGGCTGCCGCCTGGTACCGGAACAGGCTCTGTCGGTACTTTGATTTTGGCACCGACATCGAGCTTATTCGGATCCACCAGCTGTGGATTGGCATCGATGATTTTCGCTAATGGAACGTCGTATTTTTTGGACAGCTCATATAGGGTGTCGCCTTCCTTGACGATGTGTATCTTCACGCCGCTAAAACCTCCTACACTCTTCTAGGCGTCATGTTATTCGCCCGCTTTCGTTACTACATCCTATGCACGGAATAGGCGATTGACATCCCTCTGGGCAAAAAAAATCCTTTCATCGACATGAAAGGATGGTTTAAGTCGTTTATTTAGCTGTCCTACAACATTAGGATTCCCATACTTTATAACCGTCTTGATCCACAATTTTGCGGAATTCCTCGAGCAGTTGAAGCGTAATTGGACCAGCCTGCCCTTTTCCGATCATCCGTCCGTCAATTTCACGAGCGGCGATGACCTCAGCTGCGGTTCCAGTAAAAAACACTTCGTCTGCTATATAAACGTCATGCATGCTGAAAGGCTCTTCTTTCAATTTGATGCCGAGTTTATCGCATAAATCGATAATCGCCTGGCGCGTAATGCCTTCAAGCGCACCAAGGTAGCACGGAGGCGTGGTGACCACGCCGTTTTTCACGATGAAAATATTGTCCCCTGAGCCTTCCGTCACATATCCTTGTGCGTTCATCATGATCGCTTCATCCGCTCCCGCAAAGTTGGATTGGATCTTCACAAGAATGTTGTTCAAATAGTTCAGAGACTTGATTTTCGGATTGAGCGCATCCGGAATGTTGCGCCGCTGGGCTACGGATACGGCCTTCAAACCGTTAAGATAAGCTTCTTCAGAGTAGATCGCCAGCTGTTCCACAATGATCAACACCGTTGGTTTAGGGCAGCGACGCGGGTCCAGACCCAGATTGCCTGCACCTCGGGATACTACGATACGGATGTACCCGTTCCGCATATCGTTGCGCCGGATCGTTTCGGCCATAGCCTCCAGCAGCTCATCGTATGCCAATGGGATGACTAAATCGATGGACTTGGCGGAATCGTACAGCCGATCCAAGTGTTCCTTGCACTTAAAGATGTTGCCGTTATATATCCGAATCCCTTCGAATATGCCGTCTCCGTACAAAAATCCATGATCAAAAACGGATACTTTTGCATTCTCTTTTGTGACGAATTCTCCATCCATATAGATCCATTGCTCTGACATTTACTTAACCTCCATTTTCTCACTCTCGTACGCATAGCCCGGATAAGTACCCAGCACACGAACCAAACATCCCAACGCTTCAATCTCTCCCATGGCGGCAAGCAACAGAACGGAATCCGCTGCGGCCATGACATCGATGTAAAAGTAGTAATTACCAAGCTTCTTCTTCGTCGGACGGGATTCAATCCGCGACAGATTCAGGCGCCGCCAAGCAAACGCCGAAAGCACCTGATGCAGTGCCCCCGGTACATCCTCTGGGAGGGTCACGAGAATGCTGGTCTTGATATGCTCCGGCGAACGGTTGACTAAAATCGGCTCGCGTCCGATTAATACAAACCGGGTGTAATTGTTATCATGGTCGGTAATACGCTCGGCAAGCACGTTTAATCCGTGAGTGGCAGCGCCTAGTGTAGTGCCGATCGCCGCCCATCCCTGGCCGGGATTTTCCTTTACGATCTTAACCCCTTCCGAGGTGCTGCCGACTTGCTCCAACTCAGCCTGTGGCGCAGCCTTCGCGAGGAACTGACGGCATTGGGCCGTTGCTACTTGGTGAGACCAAATTTTTGTGATTTTACTGTAATCCATCGTACCGTCATTTGACCGGAACTCGGCAGCATTTCCGATCAGGTTTTGAATGGAAGGATAGACCCACTCCACCTGCATCGGCAGATCCACCTCATTGACCAACCAATCCATATGAAGGCTCACGGAACCTTCGATGGTATTCTCAATCGGGATTACGCTGTAATCGCTTTTTCCTTCTACTGTAGACATAAATACATCAGAGATCAGTTTATGGTGGACAAACTCCACCGGCTCACCGTTAAGGAGATAAAGTATCGCTTCATGAGATACCGATCCTGAGGGCAACAAGGCTATTTTTTTCATGCGGTAACTTCCCCTCTAATCATATCCAAAAAGGATCTATTGTTTATATCATCCAAGAGCTGGGCGCCTTCCGCAACTGGATTCAATTGGTAGCATGAAGACAGGATTCCTTCCGCCTTCATCGTCTCCATTAAATACGCGCTCAATTCTTCTACCCGCGAATCGTTCCGATCCACCAACGCAATCATCGTCGGGCCCGCTCCGCTTAGCGCAATCCCCAGCGCTCCGTGGTTTGTCGCTTCAGCCAAAATTTTGCTCATCCCTGGCACAAGCGGTACCCGATAGGGCTGATGAATCCGGTCTTGCATTGCGGCAGATATCAAGTCCAGTCTGCCTGCAGAAAGAGCCGCGGTCATCAAGGAGGACCGACTAATATTATATACAGCATCCGCTAAACTGACCTGGGCGGGCAGCGCTTCCCTTGCTTTGGATGTTGCCAATTCGAAATCGGGAATAACAACGAGCGTGCCGAGGTCTGCTGGAGGTTCAATACGCATATAATCCGCATGAGCTCCGTCCCATACAGCCGTAATAATCCCTCCAAATAATGAAGCTCCTACATTATCCGGGTGCTTCTCAAGATTCGTCGCCATATCAAAAAGCTTGGAATCCGGCAGCGGTGAACCGATCAGCGCATTGGCAGCCGCCAGCGCCCCTACAATCGCCGAAGCACTGCTGCCGAGACCGCGGGTAAGCGGAATTTCGGAATACATGGAAATTTCGAGATCGGGAACAGCCTGTCCCGCTTCTTCAAAAACCATCTGAGCCACCTTGTAGATCAGGTTGCTCTTATCGGTCGGCAGACCGCCCATCTCATCACCATGAAGATGGAATACGGTCCGCTCCGACGCCTTCATCTCGATCCAGGAATACAGCGACAATGCCATGCCCAGTGTATCAAAACCGGGTCCCAAATTAGCCGTGCTGGCCGGTACCTTCACCCGGACACCTTGGGACAAACTCATACCCGTGCAGCTCCTTCAAGCTTAGCAATCGCATCCATTACGGCTGATTCCGTATCTGATACAACGAGCGGTTCGGCGTTCACGGTAGAAATAGCGATATTCGGGTCCTTGAGCCCATGCCCTGTCAGCACACAGACCACGGACTCTCCACCTTTAAAATATCCTTCGCGCTTCATTTTATAAACGCCTGCGATGGAGGCAGCCGATCCTGGCTCGGCAAAAATGCCCTCACGCGATGCGATTTTGCGGTATGCTTCCAAAATCTCTTCGTCCGTAACATAGTTAATCTGTCCGCCGGATTCCTCAGCGGCCGCAACCGCGGTTTTCCAGCTGGCCGGATTCCCGATACGGATCGCAGTCGCTACCGTTTCCGGATTCGCAATAGGCTCTCCCTTCACGATGGCCATTGCCCCTTCCGCTTCAAATCCAAGCATTCTCGGCAGAGAGGACGATTTGCCCGCAGCATGGTATTCTTTAAATCCTTTCCAGTAAGCGGAGATGTTCCCCGCATTGCCGACCGGAATGGCCAGCACGTCCGGAGCTTTCCCTAACTGGTCAACGACTTCGAATGCAGCCGTCTTCTGGCCTTCGATTCGATAAGGATTCACGGAGTTCACAAGCGCAATCGGATGCTTCGCCGTAATCTCGCGCACAATTTCCAGCGCGCGGTCAAAATTGCCTTCTATCGCAATGACCTTCGCTCCGTAAATCATCGCTTGGGCGAGCTTGCCCAGCGCAATATTGTTGTTCGGAATGATTACGATACAATTTAATCCGCCACGAGCGGCATAAGCAGCAGCTGCTGCAGACGTATTGCCCGTTGAAGCGCACATGATGGTGCGGCTTCCCTCTTCCATCGCTTTCGCTACAGCCATCACCATCCCGCGGTCTTTAAATGAACCCGTAGGATTTAGCCCTTCAAATTTGAAATGCAGATCAATTCCAAGCTCTTCGGATAGATTCACAGCTTTGATCAGGGGGGTGTTCCCTTCCTTAAGCGTTAGAAGCGGAGTACGCTCATTCACCGGCAAATATTCTCTGTAGGTTTGAAGCAATCCTTCATACGGCATCTCTCTTGTTCTCCTTTTCTTATGAAAAAATTATATAGGGTTATTTAATGAGTTCTAATCCCTTATCCTTCAACACGGTAAACACTTTTAATCCGGCGAATGACTTCCAGGCCTTCAAAATGATTCAACACTTC
The DNA here is from genome assembly GCF_025142895.1 of Paenibacillus sp. p3-SID867. Classification (NCBI taxonomy): domain Bacteria; kingdom Bacillati; phylum Bacillota; class Bacilli; order Caryophanales; family Paenibacillaceae; genus Paenibacillus; species Paenibacillus sp. p3-SID867. Next base: position 49,744 of record NZ_JAMBDM010000030.1, on the reverse strand, counting down.
ATCCATATTGGCTTTGCTCGCATTGTGCGTGACGATGATAATCTCTGCGTCCGGATTATGCTCGTTCGGCTGCTGGACAACGGATTCCAGGCTGACGTTATATTCAGCAAACACCTGCGTAATTTGGGCAAGTACACCTGCTTTATCGTCGACATGAAGCAAAATGAAGTTCTTATACATGATCTGCTCGTCGGTTTTCAGTTTCTTCGGTTTGTAAGGAACGATGGCTTTGAGACCGTTGACGCCGAGCTTCAGATTCTTGATAACGGCAACCAGGTCTGCCACAACGGATGTAGCGGTTGGCATCTCACCTGCGCCGGCTCCGTAAAACATCGTTTCGCCTACAGCTTCTCCATATACATAAACCGCGTTAAATACCCCATTCACGGCTGCGATAGGATGTCCTTTTCGAACCATCGTAGGCTGAACCGTGATGCTGAACTCATCGTCCTGACGCTCCGCTATACCCAGAAGCTTCATCTCATAGCCCAAACGCTTCGCATAGGCGATATCTTCTTTGGTCACTTGCGAGATTCCCTTAACGGTTACATCCTGGAGCTCGACGTTCGTGCGGAAGCCAAGTGTGCCGAGAATCGCCATTTTGCGTGCCGCGTCCAATCCTTCTACATCGGAGGTCGGATCAGCCTCTGCATAACCCAGTTCCTGAGCTTCGGCCAGGACATCCTCATACGATGCGCCTTCTTGACTCATCTTGGTCAGAATAAAGTTGGTTGTACCGTTCACGATCCCCATAATTTTCATGATACGATCCGAGGAGAAGCCTTCAATCAGCGTGCGGATAATGGGAATACCGCCAGCAACACTCGCCTCGTAGAACACGTCGCACTGCTTCTCTTGCGCCTTGGCTAATATTTCGGCACCGTGGAGAGCCATCAGATCCTTATTCGCGGTAACGATATGCTTGCCGCGCTCAAGCGCTTCGAGAATATAGGTTTTTGTCTGCTCGATCCCGCCCATCACTTCAACGATGACATCAATCTCGGGATCGCGGATGACCGCCCATGGATCTTCCGTCAGTTTATTCTGATCCACATTGACACTGCGGTACTTCTCCAAATGTTTGACAGCGATACGTTCTATCGTAATCGGCGAACCAACCTGGCTGCTCAAATCCTCCTGGTGTCCCTCTACGATGCGGACAACCCCTGTTCCTACGGTTCCTAATCCCAAAAGCCCTACCTTGACCGGTTTCATTAATACACAACCTCCTGTATCCCATCACATAGATATCTATTTAATTCGTCATAACTTAACCTTGGCCTATCATCTGCACTCTTCTTACTCCAGCTATTCGCCTCAATCCGTCAAGCAGGTCATCCAGCTCCTCATTCAGTCGGGAAACTTCGACGGAAATCACTACATTGGCGATTCCCTGCAGCGGAATACTCTGATGAATGGTTAACACATTCCCGCCTTCACCCGCTACCAGCCCCAGCACTTCGGATAGCATCCCAGAGCGATGTTCCATATCGATAGAAATCGTTACGATTTCATCACGTTCCAGTTGATTGATGGGATGGATTCCATCTTTGTACTTATAAAAAGCGCTTCGACTAAGCCCAACCTGTTCAACGGCTTCATGGACCGTTCTAACGTCTCCCGATGCCAGCAATTTTTTTACTTGCATCGTCTTAACCACAGCCTCGGGAAGGATGTCTTCCCGGACCAAATAGTAGCGTTCCTTCACAAACGTCCTCTCCTCAAAGACTACTGTATTCGTATAGTGGACATTATACTGGATATACCATGTAAGGGCAATACATAAGTGTCCAGTTTTTTTGGTTAACCCGATATTTATATGTCAACTCTATAGCCTATACTATATCGCAATTCAAACCGGAACACATCGATATTCACGTCAAAATTGTAAATGATGCGTAAGAAAAGGCAGTCTCCAGTATGTGGAGACTGCCGATATAACATTCATGCTTTCGATTTGAGTTCAAACGGTCCGCGTGAAATCTAAGCAACAATGATCGTTCCGCAGTACTCGCACTCTTTTTCCTCTTGGTGTGAAATCACGGTTCTTGCACCACAGCCTGAACATTCCACAGACTTCGATCCAATATCCTGCTGAATCTCGGCTGGCTTTACAGACTCTCTATGCAATGAAGTGATCATCAGCACACCATTCTCAATCTTCCCGTAAGGGAGCATCCGCTCCTTGATCATAAAGTTCAAATCACGGACCACATGGGATGGAGTTTGATTCGCTGCAATCGCAATATGATTGATGTAAATCAGACGCCGCTGCAAAACGGCCTCTGCATAAATTCTCAACAGCTTTCGGAATTTCTTGTCTGCCAGGTCAGCAGCAACAAGCAGCAGCATGGCAGGGACTAATAGGCATAATGCCATTGCTAAATTGTCGTTTAAGAACTCCTCACTCGTTTCGCTCGCCAGTAAAAAGATCACAGAAGTCATAATGTACGAACCGAACAATACCCATCCCATCAGCCTTGCATTTCTTCCCCTGTAACAGTGATGTTGTTGTGTAGGCAAAATACGAAATCCAGCAATGATTAAAGCTAATGGAAAAAACACATACGTCAAGCCAATAATAAAATAATCGAATTTTGAAAATTGCGATTTAAAGGGCTTTATTGGAATGCTCATACCACGATCTCCTCAATTTTGTTAATCGGACGCATAACTAATGTTAAGCCACAATCACCGAACCGCAATACTCACATTCTTTTTTCTCCAAATGCGTTACGACCGACCTTGCCCCGCAGCCCGGGCATTCCACAGACTTCGGCCCTGGATCGGGCTCCGCTTCGTTTCGGGTTATTGGCGCTGGTTCAACCGCAACTTGACCTAGTGAATACTGCACTCGCTGCCCGCTGCGCGAAACAAATTCTCCTTGGAATGAAGACTGGGATCTCCTCTGCAAGGAGGGGATGACGACAACTCCATTGTCCAGCTTTCCATTAGGCAACATATGCCGTTCAAACATGAACGTGATATCTCGGACGGCATGGGCCGGCTTTTGCCTTGCCTCTCGAGCGATATGTTCAATTTGGACGAGCCCTCTTTGCATAATGGCATTCGAATAAAATTGCAGCAAACGGTTGAATTTCTTATCTTCTTTCTTGCCAATCAACAGCATGATGATGGCTGGAACCAGTATAATAACGCCCCATACGATGGAAGCCGAATAGAGGCCGTCGACATCTTTATCATCAATCGTCGCGAGGATCATAAGCAATTCAATGATTCCATAGGTTATGACCAGAACCCACCCGAAGAGCCGGTTGTTTCTTCCCTTACAGTGATTATGGCGATGGGTGACAAGCACCCGAACAGCCGCCATCACAATGGCCAGCGGAAAAAACAGAACCGCCAGCGCGATAATGCAATAATCCATGGTCGTGAACTTCTGTTTAAAGCGCTTCAGATCAGACGCTCCCATATTCTATCCCCTCTATCATCTGCATTAGGTTGATCCCGCTTTTACCTTCAGAAGTTCGGTGTTGCGATCCTGTACCGTTCTAAGAATATCGCGGATGATGTGAACGGTTTGCTCTGCCAGCTCATCGCGTTGTTCTGCTTGCGTCTCTCCGATCAGCGCCACTTGGTCCTCCAACAATGCGATTTTTTGCTGGATCATATGCTCCACTTCATATAAAGAGGTGTGCGTGATAGGATCGCTATAACGAAGCGTTTCCTCCAGCTCGGCCATCTGCCGGTCTAACGAATGAATGTTCTCTCCTGGCATCTCACCTAGTTTTCTTCGGATTCCCCCGATCCAGGCCACCGTCTCTTTCTTAACCGCCAGATGATCACTTTCCTTTTGTTCATGAGCTCCTGCATATTTTCCCGCCAGACCTATCAGTCCCAAAACCACCGAGAACCCCAGGAAGGTTAAAAGATGAATCATAAAATAAGAAGATTCAGGCAGCTTAAATAAATACCCCAGCAGAATGACCTCCAGCAAAACGGAAATGGCATAGACTCCTATAATGACGCCTGAAGCAATATAAAAAGGAGCTCCTGGCGAGACCGCTTTGCGCCGGTGGACAACAAAACCGATAAAGACGAGAATGGCCGCCTCGGCGCATCCGAGAGCGATGCCCGATATCCAAGCATTCAGCTGAACGATCCCTCCGATCAATCCGAACAGAAGGATGGTTAAGACCGGAAGCACTGCCGCAGCCAGCCATAATCCGTTTCGACTTGTGGTTCTTGTACTCACTCTATTCCCTCACTTTCGCTTCACATCAATTTATGTCCGCACTCCATGCAAAACTTCTGGCCCGGTTTGATCTCATGATGACATCCAGGACATGTTAGCGCATGGGTTGACCCGCAGTGCGGGCAAAACTTGGCTTCCGCATCCACCAGTTCACCGCATGCCCTGCAAGGCATAGGAAGCGCTGCACCGCAATCCGGACATTCGACGGCACCGGCCGGGTGGTCATGGCCACATTTAGGGCATGCATGGTACGGGTCACCGCAGTGAAGGCAAAACTTGGCATTCGGAGGCAGTGGCTGCCCGCAATCGTTGCAATGAACGGTTCTCGCCAGTTCCTCCTCAGCCTGCACCTGAAGCGATTGTCCGCATCCCGAACAGAATCGTGCTTCTTCCGCACTCAGTGTTCCGCACTGGGTACATGCCTTCTGTTTGATATGGGGCTCATTCTTTCCTGGATCCTTCGAACCCTCAAACATTTTCCCCACGGTCTCGTACATCGGACCAACCATCCCAAGTCCCATACCCAGTCCGGTTCCCATGACCGCTGCCGGGCTGCCGGGATTCTTTGCCGCCCCCTCCAGCGTATTAAAGGTTCTTTCTTGATGATAGGTATATCCGATGATGTCCATCTCCGCTTTCTTTGCCAACGCTTCCTTGATTCGAACAGCTGCCGGGTCATTCTCCGGTATGTTGATGGAGTCCACATAGAAATTCAGCAGGGTGATCCCCATTTCTTCAAATGAAGGCGCAATCGCTTCCATGATGTGCTTCGATATTTCCGCTATGTAAGCATTGATCTCCACAACGCTGATTTTTTTGCGAACGATATAGGAGGATATGATTTCTGTAATATTGGACATCAGTACGCCGCGATAATATTTAATCAGTGTGCTTTGGTCAAAAGTCGGCAGTGTGCCAACCATGGTCCCCAGAAACTTTCGCGGATCGCTGATCCGTACGCCGAATTGGCCAAAAGCCCGGACCGATACGATAATATTGTATTTTGGATCTTGCAGCTGGATCGGCGAGCTGGTCCCCCATTTCACGTCCAGTGAACGAAGTTTGTTCACAAACCAGACTTCTGCCGTAAAGGGAGACTTCCCGCCGAATGGAAGATTGATTAGATTGGATAATATTGGTATATTCGCCGTACTCAGTGTATGCCGTCCAGCCGCGAAGGAATCCAGAGCTTGACCACCCTTATACAGGATTGCCTCCTGTGTCTCATGAACAATGAGTTGGGTCCAAGTGCCTAACTCCTGATTCGGATAACGCCAGGCAAACACATCCGGCGGTCCATCGTATTTTACAACTTCAATAATAGCCATAGTTCTATTCTCCTTTATACACCGTTCCTTCCATCCTGATAGTCTATGGATAAGGACTATTGTACTACCATTGTATACGATTTACCCGATATGTGGATGCAAAATTTGGAAACCTAAGTGGAAAATGATATCGCTGAACAACTTCCTAACCGTTGCCGTAAAACACAGAGCATGTTTACGTGATATCTGAGACACAACTTCCTCCATAAAAAAAATACCGCCAAGCCTGCTGTTAAACAGACCTTGCGGTATTTTCTCACAAACGTATTTTTTGCTAATTAATAGTAGCTGCTGCCTTCAACAAATTCAAATTCGAAATCACCAATTCGTACAATGGTGCCTTCTGTCGCGCCCCGTTTCCGAAGTTCTTCATCGACGCCCATATGACGCATCGTTCTTGCAAGCTTCAGAATGGCATCATGCGAATTCATCTGCATCCGTTTCAGCATCCGCTCAATTCGCTCGCTATGCACCACATACATCTCATTATCCCTAGTAACGGTGAAGGAGTTGTCGTTCTGCGCTTTGAATTTATAAACCTTGCGCTCGGAAACCTCGGATACTTCTTCAATGGCCGGCTCGTCCGGAATGCTCTCCAGCACATCGATCGTGCGGTAAAGGAGTTCCTGAATACCCTGACGGGTCAGCGAGGAGATGGGCATGACCTCGATGTCCGGACGAATCTCTTTCAGCTTCTCTTTGAAGGCCGCTAGATACTCTTCGGCCTCCGGCATGTCCATTTTATTAGCGGCTACGATTTGCGGCCGTTCGACCAGAACCGGGTTGTAGAGCCTGATTTCATCATTGATTTTTTCCCAGTCCTCAAACGGATCCCTTCCTTCCGTGCCTGCCATATCCACGACATGGACAATGACGCGTGTTCTTTCCACGTGCCGGAGGAATTCGTGACCAAGTCCCACGCCTTCATGAGCACCCTCAATCAGACCAGGCAGGTCAGCCATAACAAAATTGCGACCGTCTCCAACCTCAACAACTCCCAAATTCGGCGTTATGGTCGTAAAGTGGTATGCGCCGATCTTTGGCTGAGCCGCAGATACAACGGACAACAAGGTCGATTTGCCTACACTTGGGAACCCGACGAGACCTACATCAGCCATCACTTTAAGTTCCATGGTTACGTAACGCTCTTCGCCTTCCTCGCCGTTCTCGGCAAGCTCAGGCGCCGGATTGTTCGGGGTAGCAAAGCGGATATTGCCTCGCCCTCCACGGCCTCCTCTGGCAACAACAACCTGTTGACCGTGTCGGGTCAAATCGCCAATCACCTCACCGGTATCGTCATCCGTTAAGATGGTACCCGGCGGGATACGGACAATCATGCTATCCGCATTGGCGCCATGCTGACTTTTATTGCGGCCTTTTTCCCCGCGCTTAGCCTTAAAATGCTTCTGGTAACGGAAATCCATCAACGTGCGCAGTCCTTCGTCCACCCGGAAAATCACGTCGCCGCCCTTACCGCCGTCTCCGCCGGCAGGTCCGCCTTCAGGAACGTATTTCTCTCGACGGAACGCAATGAGACCATCGCCGCCGTCTCCGCCTTTTACATATACTTTTGCCTTATCTACAAACATGAAATCACCTTCCTCAAGTCACAAACGGCAAATACAAACGATACGAGGTCTCCCCCGGCTCCGTTTGTTCTACCCGAATGCCTTCGCCTTTTACGGTTTGTTCAATCTGAAGCTTCAAGCTGTCCGGGTCTCCAAAGGATCCTTCTCCTTGTGCCCATACCATCAGCTCTTGTTCTTGCTGCATAAATGTTAATGTTAATTGCCGGGTATCCCCCCAAGACGCTTTTCCGCTCAATTGAAAAGCTCTCACCGTTTGAATGATAGCTTCGGTAAAAGACTCCGCCGTTTGTGGCGATACTTTGTCTTCCAGTTGTACCTGGTCCACAACTTCAACGTCGAGCTGCAGATTGCTGCTGTACGTACGGTATGAATGTAAATAAAAAACCAGCGAAGGAATGCCCAGCTTAGAGATTCTGCTTTCCGTCGCCATCCTGTCCTTTATTCTTTCCACAGAACCCACTGTTTTATCAAGCTTTCCAAGTTGAATGTAGCCGTACAAAATTTGAAGCTCATTCATCCAATCATGACGATGGTGATTCAGCATCTGAATCGCCGTCTGCTCCACATTCCGAATGATGGCTTGCTGCCTGCGCTCCTCCGATTTCCGGACAAGCCAAGCTCCACAGGCAGACGCAGCGACAGCCCAAACCGTTAACACTGCTCCTGCAGCCAAAGTCGGTTTCCATACCATCCATGCTACGGGTATTACGGAGGTTAACCCCGCCCCAGCTGCTATCCATTTCCAGGATTTCATCGCTTCTCCTCGTCTTTCAACAGCAATTGGTTACATTCACCAAATCCCAGTATATCATAGACCTTCAGGACGGTTCATCCCCTGGATGATAATCTTTGCGTTATTCACAAAAAAAGAAGCCCCGGCAACGATGCCGAAAGGCTTCTTCTGTATGCAGCATAAGAAACGATTAAGCTTCTACTGCAGCCGCTACTGGAGCGACATCAACCGGGTAGACGCTCACTTTCTTGCGATCACGACCCCAACGTTCAAATTTCACAACGCCGTCAACTTTCGCAAACAAAGTATCGTCTTTACCGATACCCACGTTCGTGCCTGGATGAATTTTCGTTCCGCGTTGGCGAACCAAGATGCTGCCGCCAGTCACTGCTTGACCGTCTGCACGTTTCACACCAAGACGTTTCGATTGGCTATCGCGACCGTTCTTTGTGGAACCTACACCTTTTTTCGATGCGAATAACTGAAGATCCAATTTCAACATGTTGTCTACCTCCTTCTTCAAGTAGTCAATTCCTGTATTCTTATATACTTGCCGTATGAATCGGCAATTCCCTGTAACATAACAACCATGGATTCGAGAAGCAGTTGAACTTGTCCCGAGACGGAGTCGTTTGCCGTCGGCGGAAGATTCGCACTAAGAAAGCCGCCCTTCATCCGGGTCTCCATAACAGTTCCGGTTAACGCTTCAATGGAATTGACCGTTCCCACTGTAATGCTGGAAACTCCAGCACATACAATATCTTCTCCAGGATTGGCATATCCCGCGTGCCCCGTTACCTTAAAGCTATGGATCCGTCCATCTCCCCCGCGCAGCACTTGTACAGTAATCAATTACCGCACCTACTTACGCTTGGATTTTCTCGATGGTTACTTTAGTGTAAGGTTGACGATGACCTTGCTTCTTGTGGTAGTTCTTCTTCGGCTTGTATTTGTATACAACGACCTTACGGCCTTTACCGTGCTTCTCTACCTTTGCAGTTACAGTCGCACCGGAAACAACCGGCGTACCTGCTACCAACCCGTCCTCTTTGGATACGGCCAGTACACGGTCGAAAGTCACGCTCTCGCCGTCACCTGCAGTCAGCTTCTCGATGAACAATACGTCGCCCTCTTGAACTTTGTATTGTTTACCACCTGTTTCGATAATAGCGTACATTTGCTTGCACCTCCCTATGTCTCAGACTCGCCTAGTATAAGGTGTCCGTTCCAACCGGAACGTCCTTGCTAACCCAACCGGAGCGGTTACAGCATGTGCAGCAAACCATCACTAGACACATACCTAATGATAATATCATAATCCATGTTCACCGTCAACATCATTGTTCGATAACAACACCTCTGCCCCCGCAAGCGCCGCAAGGCTTGGCAAATGGGAGCGAAGAGCTTTCCCTGGCTTTTTTGCGGGTCATTTCCAGCAGTCCCAGCTTGGTCCAGCCCACCACAAAGCTTTTGGTGCGGTCCTTGCGCATTACAGCCTCCATGGCAGAAACAACCTGCTCCCGGTGCTCCTCACGATCCATATCGATGAAATCAACGATGATAATGCCTCCGATATCCCAGAGCCGCAAAATTCTTGCAATCTGCTGCGCCGCCAGAAGATTCGTCTTCAGCACCGTTTCCTCGAAATTATCGCCACCGATATATTTGGCTGTGTTGACATCCATGATGGTCATGGCTTCCGTCTGATCAACAACGATGGTCACACCTTCCGGAAGCGTGATTTTCCTTGCAAAGCCGGCTCTCATCTGCTCGTCCAACCCGTAAGCTTGAAAAATCGGACTTCCTTCCGAATAATATGTAACCTTAGGCTCCATACCAGGGACGGTTTCCTTCAGATAGCTTTTGGTCTCCTCGCCTTTAAGCTTGCTGTCGATCACAAGTTCATCATGAAGCGGGTCAAAGGCATCGCGGAGAAAACGCTGCAGCAGACCTAAATCGCGATGAAGCAGCGCCGGAGCAGAAGATAGCTCGGCCTTGTCGAGAATTCGCGCCCACTCTTTTCGCAGATACTCAAGATCTCCCTTAAGGAATTCCAGAGGCTCGTCCTCCGATACCGTTCGGATAATGATCCCCTCTTCATCCGTACGAAGCTGCTCGCCGATACTCTTCAGCCTTGCTCTCTCCGCATCACGTCCAATTTTCTTGGAGACGGCAACATAATCCGCAGTAGGCATGTACACCATGCATCTGCCAGGCAGCGAAAAATGGGTAGTGACCCGCGCCCCCTTGCCGCCTCTCGGTTCCTTCATCACCTGCACGATCAATTCCTGGCCTACCGTTAGCAGCTCCGAGATGGAAGGCTTCTGTTTGGGCTGCTTCTCTAAATGAGGATGGAGCACATCATCAATATATAAAAATGCATTCTTTTTCAGCCCGATATCTACAAAAGCCGCCTGCATCCCCGGCAGCACATTTACGACCCTGCCCTTATAAAAACTGCCGACTACACTTTGCTCACGACTCCGCTCAACGGCGAATTCTGCTAACCTCCCATCTTCGATGAGGGCCATCTGAATGGTCTCATGTTCACAATGAACTATCATTTGCCTCATGGCTTCACCCCTCAAATGGAAGACGATATTCTATTTTTTTATCCTAACACAATCTCAGATGATATGAATGGATAAAGAATCATGGCCCACCCTGCGTCTTCCTCTTGGTGTTTACGATTTACGCATACCAGGGCGGACCATTTGATGCAAAATAAGAAGAAATCACATGCTGCTCCGGAACAACGGCAAGCAGGCTGCCTCGTCCGCTCATGACATAAATCAGATGATACTTCTCTCGTTTAAATAGACGCATAATATCATCCAAAGGTTTCGAAGAATCTGCAACGATTGGTTGCGCAGGACCGAGTCCATCCAAATTTCGTTCATAAATCTCGCTCCGATTGACCAAAAATCTTAAAAACCGGTAATGCACATTCCGATAGTCTTCAAAATTGGAATACGCTAAAAAGAGGCCGATCATCAGCACATTTAAACGAATACCGCCGCCGGAAAATAACGGCTGCAAGCCATATCCGATCATGATCAGGCTGCACAATATGCCAGCGCGGGAAGCCCACAGCAAGGTCGCATGATATGGGGCGAGCAAGCTGATGACGGCTTGCAGCACTTTGCCCCCGTCCAGCGGAAGAATCGGGAGAAGGTTAAACAGCGCGATGATGAGATTCCCCTGAATGATATAAGACAACAGCTGCTCATCTCCCCACCCCGCCCATCTGCACATCAGAGTAATTCCAATCATGATGACATTTTGCAGCGGACCCGCAAGCGCAATGATGATTTCCTTCATTGCAGTCATCCTGCCGTCATCTTCAATGACAGCAACGCCGCCGAACGGCAGCATCTGAATGGCTCGTACCTTGAACCCCATCGCTGCCGCTGCGGCGGCGTGTCCCAATTCATGTATAAACACGATAATAAACAGGGTCAGCAATTCCAAAAAGCGACCGGTGAATACGGAGGCCAGCATGACAATAACAAAGAGAGGATGCAGCGACAATACCGTTCCCTTAAACTTAATCAAACGGAATCACTTCCGCCGGATCGATACCTCGATCCCCCTCTTTCAGTTCGAAATAAAGGGAGGGCGGGCTGCCTGCGCCTGAAGACGCCAATGTGCCGACAATATCTCCACCTTGGACCCAATCGTTTACCTTAAGTCCCGTTTCTGCCAGCCTGCTGTATATCGCCGTTCTCTCTCCTGTATGCTGTATGAGAATGGTGATCCCATTCTCAGGATGTTCTTTAACCTCAAGCACGCGTCCGGTCTCTATACTCTTAACCGCTCGGTCTGCTAAAGAACCCCCTCCGGCTTCCAAAACGATGCCTTTCAGATCCACGGCAAAGGATTGGACCACCTTTCCGGAAAGCGGAGGAACTAAAGAAGTCCCGGCATTCACCTTCGTCGAGTGCTCGTCGGTTTGTCCAAAAATCGGAATGAAGGAAGGCGCGCTTCCAAAATGCTCCTCGTACCATACCTGGGCTGCTTGGAAATCCATCTCATGGCTCAGCCCCTCAACGATAAAAGCTTGCGTGCGAAGAGCCCATGGGTGCTGAAACGAAAATACCCCCCATGCCAATCCAAACACCAGCGCACTGACGATGACACGGCGCACCAAGCCCGACAGAAACGAAGCTTTTCTTGGCGGTTCCCCTGGATCACCGGGATCCAGCGCACCATACCAACCGCGGTGCCCTTGCTTCCAAAGCCGCTCGGGATCCGGTTCACTCTCTGCAAGAAGCGGGGATGGGTTCGCCCTGTGCTCCTGTATAAAGCCTGTCTTGTGAAGATTGGGATGGGCAGGCTGTTTCTCGGGAACGGGCCCCCATGACGACTTATCATGCGGCGCCGGTGACGCTTCCCCTTCCAGCAGCTCGCGAATGCGGGCTTCTCTTCGGGTCTTAACTGAAGTTTTGATGTCCATTGTTCTCTCCCCCTTGGGGCTTGTTTTCTTACTCTATCCTATGAGGAGATGAAAGATATTTAGAACAAGCCCTATTAAAGAGGCGAACAGAACAAAAAAACCGATGCCTCCCGGCACCGGTTCGTGTTAAAGCCTTTAACCCATTCCAAAAAACTTTTTGAATTTGGTGAACATTCCTTTTTTCTGATGGATTTGCATCAAAGGAACGGTATCACCCAGAATACGCCGGGCGATGTTTCTATAGGCGATGGCTGCCTGAGAATCCGGATTCATCACCGTAGGCTCCCCGATATTGGCCGCTTTAATGACCATTTCATCATCGGGGACGATGCCGATCAGATCAATATTCAGCACCTGCAGCACATCTTCAATCTCCAGCATGTCGCCGGATTTCACCATGTTCGGGCGAATCCGGTTTACAACAAGCTTCGGAGACTCTACATGAGAGCTCTCCAGCAAGCCGATAATCCGATCCGCATCCCGCACGGCCGCATTCTCGGGCGTTGTAACCACAATCGCTTTATCTGCACCGGCAATGGCATTCTTAAATCCTTGCTCGATTCCAGCCGGACAATCGATAATGACGTATTCGAATTCCTTTTTCAATTCAAGTACGATATCTTTCACCTGCTCCGGAGAAACGGCATTCTTGTCTTTGGTCTGGGCTGCAGGAAGCATATACAGCTCATCGAAGCGCTTGTCCTTGATCAGCGCCTGGTTAAGTCGGCATCGCCCTTCTGCAACGTCGCACAAATCGTATATAATCCGGTTTTCCAGGCCCATCACGACATCCAAATTACGAAGACCGATGTCCGTATCAACCAGACACACTTTTTTTCCGAGCAGTGCCAAAGCTGTGCCGATGTTCGCCGATGTCGTCGTTTTACCGACTCCGCCTTTACCTGAAGTTACGACGATTGCCTCTCCCATGTTCTACACCCCTTTAAACACATTAAAATCCCGACCCAAACGTGAGATGTTGCTGATCTTATCGATCTCCATGCTACCGTCCTTCAAATACGCAAATTCCATGACCGTTTCCCGCGTCTCCCATTCATCCGGCGGTCTGCTGATCATCTGGGAGATACGGAGCTGGGTAGGGGCAAAATACGAAGCCGCTATAATCGCTTCCTCGTTGCCCTCTACACCGGCATGCGCGGTTCCGCGCAGAGCTCCCAATATGTAGATATCGCCAGTGCACGTTATGGTTCCGCCGGGATTCACATCGCCGAGGAACAAGAGATCGCCGTCATGATGCAGCACCTGTCCGGAACGCACCATCCCTGTCTTAAGCGTAAGCTTCTCCTCTGGTATGAGCTCCGACTCAATCGGTGGCGATTCCACATTACGTATCAACAGGTTGCCCTTTTGCTTCAATATGTCAAGAATCGTCTGCTTCTCTTCTTCGGAAATTTTCCGGGAACCCAGCTTCACATCCACATGAATGATAGGTCCGGTCAAAATATTCTGATGACTGTGCTCCAGCTTATAGCGCAGCTCGCCGAGCAGCTCCTCCAGCTCACATTGGTCATCAAGCAGGAATACCAGGCCATCTTTGATGCCCTTAATCGTCACATGATTGGATTTTACAGCCATAAGCCTGTCCCTCCCATCCCTATACATTTCGCGCTCAAACCTTCAAGTTCCTGCTAGTCTAGTAAAATGTCATAATGGAGGGTTCAGGATGCCTTCCTTCTCTGATTCTTCGTAACCAACTCAATCTGCTTGCGAAGAGGAACGTAAATCGCCAGAGCAAAGGCAAAATGAACAAGGAGATTGGGTAGCATATGATGAAGCAGTGACCAATTATAAGAAGTCGGATTGAGTCGAAACACCTTATATATGCCAAAAAGCGTACTGTCAAACAACAGGCTCCCCAAAATGACAATGGTCATCATCATGGGCAGCGGCGCCCGCGGGGACTTGAATACAAGTCCCACCAGATATGCGGATACGCCCATAGCAAACGAATAAGTGCCAATCATCTCGCCGTAATACACGATATCGTGAAGCATGCCGAATATGAGTCCGAGCACCAGCCCCGTGTGGCGATGATAATAAATCGATACAAAAAACAAGCAAACCAATACAAAATTAGGGTAAATCTGAAGCTGCAGCGAGCTTGGCGTTAACCAGAAAACCACCGTGCCCTGCAGAATAAACAGCACGAACAGCAGCAGGACCAGAATTTGTTTACGTGCCATCTTATTCTGGCTCCTCAGGCGTAAAGACGATGATCAGATACTTCCAATCATCAAACTTGGCCGCAGGTTCGATCGTAGCCGTTCTGCTCTGACCGTATTGGCTTACCTGAACACTTTTCACCTCACCAATGATCAAGCCCTGTGGTATAACGCCTCCGGCACCGGATGAAATGATCTTATCGCCTTTCTTGATCGGATCATCTTCCGTAATCCGCGTCATGAGCAGCGTGTTGGTCTTCTCATCGTAGCTCTCGACCACGCCAAACGTTTTATCCTCTTTGCCGATGGCCGTTACCGAAATTGGCTGCGGATTCGGATCCTGGGCGTCCATCGTGGTCAACAGCTTCACCGTGGAGGTGAAATTGCTGACGCTGCTAATGATGCCGACCATGCCGTCCACTGTCGTGACCGACATGTTGGGGCGAACCCCATCGCGCTCGCCCAGATCGACGACCAGTGTCCTGTTATTCGGATCCGAGTTGACGCTAAGCACCTGAGCAGTACGATACTCATATTTGTCACGATTTTTCTGGTTCTCTGTAAAATGAAGTTGTTCCGTCAGCGCTTCGAAATTAGCTTTCATGCTATTGTAATTAGCACTCTCTCGAGAATATTGGGCCACGGCTCTCCGCAGTTCCTCATTCTCTTCATAGATTTCCTTCATGTTCCGCACATCTTCAAAGAAACCCGCTATATAGGCAGCGGGCTTATAAAACACACTTTGCACAAAACCGACCGTATCTTTGACAAATTTTTCAGGCCAAGATAAAGAAGCTCTCGGACCGAGCGTAAACCCCATAATAGCGATAAACGCTACCAGCCCGATGAGCATAATAAACAAACGCTTATTGCCTAGCAGCTTAAACAGTTGCAACACCCTCTAACTTACTGTTTTCTCTCCCAACATTAGGGGTTTACACTTCTATTTTGATTTCTACCGTTTGGAACGGACGGCAGAGCTGCTCCGGGATTTAAACAAGTGAATGTTCTCGAGCGCTTTACCTGTGCCAATGGCCACGCAATCCAGCGGATTCTCTGCAACGATTACCGGCATGCCGGTCTCTTCGGCGAGCAGCTTGTCCAGGTTGCGAAGCAATGCGCCGCCTCCCGTAAGCACGATGCCCCGGTCCATAATATCCGCAGCAAGCTCCGGAGGACATTTCTCAAGCGTAACCTTTACCGCTTCAACAATCGCATTAATGGTATCTGCCAACGCTTCGCTAATCTCATCTGAAGTAATGGTGATCGTCTTCGGCAGCCCCGTCACCAAGTCACGGCCGCGAATTTCCATCGTTTCCACGGTCTCCAGCGGCATGGCGGAACCGACTTCCATCTTAAGCAGCTCGGATGTGCGCTCGCCGATCATCAAGTTATATTGACGTTTGATATAGGAGATAATAGACTCATCCATCTCATCGCCTGCAACGCGTACAGAGCGGCTCGTTACAATGCCGCCAAGCGAAATGACCGCAACCTCTGTCGTGCCTCCGCCGATGTCAACGACCATGCTGCCCGTAGGTTCCCACACAGGCAAATCGGCACCGATTGCAGCTGCAAATGGCTCTTCGATCGTGTAAGCTTCGCGTGCTCCCGCTTGCTTGGTAGCATCTTCAACCGCACGCTGCTCTACCGCCGTAATGCCGGAAGGCACGCATACCATCACGTTCGGATGACGGGGGAATATGGAACGCTGCTTCTGTGCCTGACGAATAAAGTATTTAATCATCGTAGCCGTTGTATCAAAATCAGCGATGACGCCGTCCTTCATCGGACGAATGGCACGAATGTTGCCTGGTGTGCGTCCAATCATTTTCTTAGCCGATTCTCCGACGGCTTCAATGCTCTTCGTATCTGTACGCAGAGCAACCACGGAAGGTTCTCTTACGACAATTCCTTTCCCACGAACATAAACCAGCGTATTTGCCGTCCCCAAATCGATTCCCAAATCTTTCGTAAAACCACCAAACATGATGTATCTCCCTTTCTTCGTCAATCTGAACTATTATATTACATCAAGCCCCGTTCCTTCAAACTTACAAACGATCCGTCCCCAATGATCAGATGATCCAGTACGTCGATCCCGACAATCTGTCCTGCCTCCACTAAGCGTGCAGTCAGCGATATGTCTTCCGGGCTGGGCGTCGGATCTCCGCTAGGATGGTTATGCGCGCACACCAGGGATGCACTGCTGCATTTGATGGCTGCTCTGAACACCTCGCGGGGATGAACGATGGAAGCATTAAGGCTTCCCATCGATAACGTTTCCTGGGCAATGACATGATTTTTCGTATTTAAAAATACACAGACAAAATGCTCTTTCTGTAAATAGCGCATCTGTTCACTGAGCAGTTCTGCCGCGTCATGCGGACTGCGAATAATAACCGGCTCTACATGTCTCGATGCGGCCAAGCGCCGTCCAAGCTCGATGCCAGCCTTCAGCTGAACAGCCTTAGCGGTTCCAATTCCTTTGATTTGCGTAATTTCCTCAATGCTAAGATCAACGAGCTGCCGGATGCCTCCTGCTTCCCCCAGCAGCCGCTGGGCTATATGTACGGCAGATTCCTGGCGGGTTCCGGTCCGAAGCAATATCGCCAGCAATTCTGCATGGCTTAAAGCGCTCGCCCCATATTGCATCATGCGCTCTCTTGGTCGTTCATCATGGGGGATGTCGCGCAGCAATAGCGTAGGCGACTCCATATATTCCCCTCTTTTCTAAGATTTAAATCAGCAGGTCACCGAAACTTCAGGATACCCCTACATTTCGTATGCCGTTGTTCTATATCTATGAATCGGTGAGTACATCCATCCCCATTTCAGACAGCATGTCCGACAGCAGAGAAAGCGGCAGGCCGACAACGTTAAAATAGTCGCCTTCGATTCCTTCCACGATGGTTGCACCCAAGCCTTGAATCGCATACGAGCCCGCTTTGTCAGCAGGTTCCCCGCTCTTTACATAAGCCGCGATCGCGTCATCACTTAACGATTTCATCTTTACGGTTGTCACACGATGAGCGACCTTGGTACGACCAGATTCCCGGTCGACACAAGCCACGCCCGTGTACACGAGGTGAGCCCGTCCTTGAAGCATGGACAACATCCTTGCCGCGTCAGCATGATCCTCCGGTTTCCCGAGGACAAGATCATCGACAACTACAATCGTGTCGCTTCCCACAATGATACCATCTCCCGGATCATCCGTCAGCTTTCGGAGAACGGCTTCCGCTTTACGTAGTGCCAGTGACTCCACAATTCGCTCTGGCGACCACCCATGCGGGGTGTCCTCGTCAGCTTCACTAGGCATAATCTCAAATGGGATACGAAGGGAGGCAATCAATTCCTGACGCCGAGGAGAGGTGGAGGCCAATATGATACGGCGGTTTCTCTTCTCATTCAAGGGGGATAATCTCCTTTGTCATGTCTTAGAGCCTGCGGTATAACCAAAGCGCTGCTATAATGCCAAGCAGACTGAGCAGGCAAAAGTTAAGTTCAAGGTTAATGTCATAACGAATAATGTCAAAATCAGCGCTAGGCGACCACTTAATCGGTGTAGTCGACGTTAAAAACGACAAAGCCTTAACAGGTTGAAGCGCCTTGGCCAGCCATGTTCCCGTCAGCCACCCCAGCAGCAAAAACAAGATTAGCATTCCTTTGTTTTTCTTCATGCATCCTCTTCCCTCGCCATATTTTGACACCCTAATTATTATACGGTGAATCGATAAGCAATACAAACAGAAATCCGGCAGGGGGAACTATTTCCAGTTCCGAGCCGGATTTGACGTAAATTTGAATTTATAGGCCATCCAGGAGTTTCTTTTGGCCCATGACATAGTTCATCATGCCCGTTTGAATCTCCCACAAATGCCCCTTGGATTGATTTTTATTATATTCGGAGAGCGCTGTGATCGAACTGTTCATGGATTGCTCCATCGCTGGCAGCACTGCCCCGGTCTCCGGACCCAAGCCGGCGGACAGCAGCTTCATCGATTGGATCCATTGCTGGTGCAGATTTGTGATTGCAGTCATACTCTCTGACGCCACCGCGCCCGCCTCCTGCTGCCCCAGCAGCGATGCCGATAGCGTACTTAACTCCGATACCAGCTGCCCGCTTATTGTAAAATAGTCCGTCAGCGTCTGCTCCTCGCCCGCAAAGGCAGCCGACTCTTTATTAGGCAGTGCGATTTCCCTCACGTATAATTCGACTCCTTCGGCTTTAAGCTGATTGCTGAGCAGCTTGGCCTGCTCGCGATCTGGTGATACGCCCGCATAAACACGGTTCTCCTCATCCAAATCACCCCCGGCCGCAATACCGGACTGCAGCAGCTCCCCTTTCGCCTGCTCTGCCCGTTCCGGCGTGCTGAACACACCGTACTGAAGCAAATAGAAGATTTGACCCGGAATGCGTGCTGTCGATTCAGTTAACTCTGGTGCGAGTGATGCTCCCGTTCCCCCGGATGAATCAGCCGGTGCTTGGTTAACTGCATCATTGCTTTCAAGCTGCCCCGTTGCAGGATCCTCACCTGCATTACCGCCGTTAAACATGGACAACACCATATACCCAAACAGCAAACCCGTAACCACAGCCGCGGTCACGGATACGGCCATTTTCCAGAAGGAGGTAGGCTTGCGCGAGCGATAATAACCGTAATCATCGGCAGGTGACTCATATAGATCCTTCTCGGGCCCGAGATTCCAATTCGAATCGTTTGCGCCTGGGCCTACTCTTCCGGAATACGCGTCATCATGAAGATCGTTGAGATCCTCAACCTCACGCATATCGTCATATGTATCGGCAGGATCAAGCCCGTCACCGAACGACCCGTCCTCGACATGATCCATACGTCTTCTTTCCTCAGCTAATCGCCCCCTGGGCCGGGTATGACGCGATGTTCTCCAATCTTGTCCGTTCACATACCGAGTGTCCTCCTCCCGGAGCGGCGGGACGACGCGCAGATGATCATGCTGGATGCTGCTCCTATGTTCAAACGAATTGCCCGCATCGGTAAACCGATCAGTCGTTGTGTCAAACTCGTCGAATGCGAGATGACGGTCATCAACTTGATCATTGCGTCTTGCTGGAACTTTTTGATACGAATCCCGTTCCTCACGCATATGATCCTTGTAGCTGTCCTTCGGCGGATCGTGATCGAAACGAATCGTCATCCGTGCTTTATTCATATCCACACACCTCACTTGTCCTTCTACACCTAGCTATATGATCAAGCTTGGCAACTTATGAGTGTGCGAAAAACAAAACAACAGGCTGATCAAGAAAGTGTCTTGATCAGCCTGTATTCTACTTATCGATCCGCTGCTTTGCCTCCGTTCGCAGACAAAAGCCCATGCAATCCCCTCTGCAGCGAAGCGGCAAAGCATTCTTGCAGCCCATTTACTTCTTGCCTTTAATAGACTCCGCTAAAGCAGCGCCGACCTTCCAAATATCGCCCGCACCCATCGTCAGAACCAGATCGCCTTCTTTTACGCGACCTTTGAGATCGCTCAGGACATCTTCTTTGGTAGGCAAATAGCGGGCACCGGCATTGCTGTTCTGGACAATCAGCTCCACCAGCTTACCGGAACTGATACCCTCGATCTGCTTCTCGCCGGCGGGAGAATAAATATCGGTAATGATCACCTCGTCCGCTTCCCCGAATGCGCGGCTAAACGCATCCAGAAGGAAAAAGGTCCTCGAATACCGCTGCGGCTGAAATACGGCAATAATCCGTTTGCCGGTAGCTTTGGCGGCACTGATCGTAGCCTCGATCTCCGTCGGATGATGCGCATAGTCGTCAATCACGAGAATGCCTTCAGCTTCGCCCAGCACCTGGAAGCGGCGCTTAGCTCCGTTGAACTTGACGATGGCCTCTACAATCGCTTCGAACGAGATTCCCCCTTTCAAGCAGCAAATCACCGTAGCCATGGCGTTGTAGACATTGTGTTTACCCGGTACGGACAATTCCACGGTTCCCAGCTCCATGCCGTTATGAAGCATGGTGAAGCTGACGTGACGGTCGCCGAGCACCAGATTCGTTGCCGTATACTCTGCATCCGCGTGAATGCCGTATGTCGTCACATTGCATTTTAGGTCAGGCAAAATCGCCTGAATGTTGTTATCGTCCGCGCAAACCACGGCCGTACCGTCTGCCTTGATCTGGCTAAGGAATTGTACATATGCTGCCTTGAGACGATTGAAATCCCCTTCGTAATTCTCCAGGTGATCGGCCTCAATATTCAGAACAACGCCGAGCCAAGGGTGGTACTGAAGGAATGAACCGTCACTCTCGTCCGCTTCGGCCACCACGTGCTCGCCTTCACCGGCCTTGGCATTGGTGCCAACGTTCATGATTTCCCCGCCGATGATAAACGTCGGATCGACGCCGCATTCCTCCATTACGAGCGCAATCATCGATGAAGTGGTTGTCTTACCATGTGCACCCGCTACGGCGACCCCTTTGCGTTCGTTCAGAAGACGCGCCAGCATCTGCGCACGGTGAAGGACAGGAATGTTCAGCTTCTCTGCTTCGACCCGCTCCACGTTGTCTTGGGACAATGCCGTCGAGTAAACTACAAGGTCCGCGCCCTGGACTTGCTCGGCGGTATGTCCAATGTATATTTTGGCGCCTTTGGCCGCCAGCTTTTCTGTCAATTCTTGCGATGCCACGTCAGAACCCGTGACTTTATAACCCATCTCCAGCATAACTCTTGCAATGGCGCTCATCCCGTAGCCGCCAATTCCTATAAAATGAACATGTTCCGATGTATTCAACAGATATCACCAACCTTTTTCAGAATCGGAAAGGCCCAGGAGGTTGGAACGCACGTCGGCAATCAGGTACAACGTGCCCGACACCACCCCAAGATCCTCCGCTTCCGTCCGTGACTTCAACTCTTCAAGTGCGTTTTTCCAATTTGGTTCTATGATGATTTGCAGTGTATGTTTGGCGTATTTCTCCCTTACCTGCTCTACGATGTCACCAAGCGCCTTGGCGTCCAGTTTCTTCCGGAAATCCGGTTCAGTCAGGATAAGCGTATCCACTATTGGCAGTATATGCTGCAAATACGATTCATGATGCTTATTTGCCAGCATTCCCATCATTAAGTTCAGTTTCCGATACTTATAAATCTGCGGCAAGCTCTTGGCCAAGGTTTCAGCCCCTTCGGGGTTGTGCGCACCATCGAGAACAATCCGCGGGGAGGACTGCACTTGTTCCAGTCTTCCCGCCCAGAAAGTATCCTTAAACCCTCTGCGCAATTCTTCATCATCCACGATGAAAGCCATATACTGGCGAAGCACTTCCAGCGTCATCATCGCAAGCGCGGCATTGGCGCATTGGTGCTCACCCTGCATCGAGATGTCCAGATCCATGTTCCGGAACGGACCCTTAAAACGGAAAGTCTGGCTTTCTTCGTCCCCACGCAGCCGCTCATAGGAGAACTGTTCATCTACGAGATACAGACTTGTACGGTTTTTGACTACCGTTTGTTTCAGAATATCGACTGCCTCCGGCTGAGTTACCGTGCTCACCACAGGAACTCCAGGCTTGATAATGCCAGCCTTTTCCGTGGCGATCTCCTGAATGGTATCACCCAGGACGTCGGTATGGTCCATTCCGATATTCGTGATCACCGAAATGATGGGATGTACGATATTGGTCACGTCAAGGCGACCGCCAAGTCCCGTCTCCCATACCACCACGTCCGGATAAGATACCTCGGCGTAATACAGTATCGCAAGGGCGGTGGACACCTCAAACATGGTGGGCGATCCGAGCCCGGAGCCCGCAATTTCGGCTACAAGCGGTTCTAAGCGATTAGCGAGTTCAAGCAGCGTCTCTTCCGGTATGTCCTCGCCGTTATACTGAAACCGATTGGTAAACTTCGTAATATAGGGAGACGTGTAGGTGCCAACCGTGAATCCCCCTTGAAGCAGAACCTTTGTTAAAAAAGCGCATGTGGAGCCTTTCCCATTCGTTCCGGCCACGTGAATAAATTTTAACCGCCGCTCCGGATGGCCGAGCAGCTCCATCAATCGCTGAATTCTATCCATGCCCGGGCGGATTCCAAACGGAATCAGCCCGTTGATCCAAGCTACCGCTTCCTCATAGGTATGGAACGGAGCTGCCACTGCAGCTGCCGAATGATCAACCATCGTTCTCACCTTCTGGTCCAGATTCATTTTGCCCTTTAGCCTCTCAGTTCTTCGATGCGCGCAATCACTTTATTGCGTTTGTCCGAGTAATCCGCAAGCTTCGCCCGTTCTTCTTCAATCACCTTTTCAGGTGCTTTCGATACGAAACCAGGATTGTTCAGCTTCTTCTCCACACGCTCGACTTCGCTGTTCAAGTGCTGAATTTCCTTTTCCAGACGCGTGATCTCCTGAGCGATATCGATCAACCCGGCAAGCGGCAGATACATTTCAACACCTGTTACCACGGCGGTCATCGCCTTATCCGGCGCCTCAAGCGCAAGGGAGGATTGATACTCCGACGTGTTGCAGAAGCGGCGAATATAATCCGCATTGCGATCGATGATGCCAGCAATTTGCTCGCTTACCGGCTTCAACTGGAGTTCTACTTTTTTGCTCATCGGTACGTTTACTTCCGCCCGGATGTTACGTACAGCACGGATGACATCCATCAGCAGGTTCATTTCGGTAACGGCTTCCGCATTCTCAAATGCCTCATCATAGGTCGGCCATGAAGCCAACATCACCGTCTCGCCTTCATGCGGCAAATGCTGCCAGATCTCTTCGGAAATGAACGGCATGAACGGGTGGATCAAGCGCATCGTGCGGTCCAGCACATAGGCAAGCACCGACTGCGTCTTTTTCTTGGCCGCTTGATCCTCGCCGTACAGGGACAGCTTAGCAAATTCAATATACCAGTCACACAGATCATCCCAGATGAAATTGTAGAGCAGTCGACCGGTTTCGCCAAATTCGTAGGCATCAATTAGACGCGTAATGTCTCGGGAAGTTTCGTTCAGACGATGCAAAATCCAACGGTCGGCCGTTCCCAGCTCTCCGGAAATGTCGATATCCGCCGCCGTGAAGCCCTCCAGATTCATGAGCGCAAAACGTGACGCATTCCAGATCTTGTTCGCGAAGTTACGCGCTTGTTCCACACGTTCCCAGCGGAATCGAAGATCCTGACCCGGCGTACTGCCGGTCGATATCATATAACGCATGGCATCTGCGCCATACTGTTCAATAACCTCGAGCGGATCGATACCATTGCCGAGCGACTTGGACATCTTGCGGCCTTCGCTATCCCGAACCAGACCATGGATAAGCGTATCTTTGAACGGCATTTGATCCGTAAATTCAAGCCCTTGGAAAATCATCCGCGAAACCCAGAACGGAATAATATCATAACCCGTTACGAGAACGCTTGTCGGATAATAACGTTTGAAATCCTCACTGTCCAGATTCGGCCAGCCCATGGTCGAGAACGGCCACAATGCCGAGCTGAACCAGGTATCCAGCACATCCTCATCCTGTCTCAGATCGTCCTTGCCAAGCTTCGCGCGCGCTTCCTCTTCATTCATGGCAACAACCACTTCGCCCGTGGATTCGGAATACCAGGCCGGAATCCGGTGGCCCCACCACAATTGACGGGAGATGCACCAATCGCGCACATTCTCCATCCAATGCAGGTAGGTTCTCTCGAACCGGTCAGGCACGAAATTTACGCCCTTGCCGGATTTCTGCGCAGTAACGGCTGCTTCCGCAAGCGGCTGCATCTTAACGAACCACTGCGTCGACAGATACGGCTCGACAACGGCGCCGGATCTTTCGCTATGGCCAACCTGATGAACATGATCTTCGATACGAAGCAGCACGCCCGATTCCTTCATGTCGCTTACGATCTGCTTGCGGCATTCTGCTCGGTCAAGCCCCTGGTACTTGCCGGCAAATTCATTCATCGTCCCGGATTCATCCATCACGGTGATTTGTGGCAGATCATGTCTCAGACCCATTTCGAAGTCATTCGGATCATGGGCCGGCGTAATTTTAACCGCTCCGCTGCCGAAATCCTTCTCCACGTACTCATCGGCAATAACCGGAATTTCTCGGCCGACAATAGGCAGGACCAATGTCTTGCCGATCATGTCTTTATAGCGCTCATCTTCCGGATGAACGGCTACCGCCGTATCACCCAGCATGGTCTCCGGACGGGTGGTTGCTACGGTAATGGAGCCGCTGCCGTCTTTCAGCGGGTATTGCAAGTGGTACAAATGGCCGTTGACCTCTTTGTACTCCACTTCGATATCGGACAAAGCCGTGCGAGCAGCCGGGTCCCAGTTGATAATGCGTTTGCCGCGATATATAAGCCCCTTATCATAGAGCTTGACGAATACTTCCCGAACCGCTTCTGACAACCCCTCATCGAGCGTGAAACGCTCTCTGGAGTAATCGAGAGACAGGCCGATCTTGGACCATTGGTCACGGATCGTATTCGCATACAGATCCTTCCATTCCCACACTTTCTCCAGAAATTTTTCACGTCCCAGATCGTAGCGGGTAACGCCTTCTTCGCGAAGCTTCTGCTCAACCTTGGTTTGCGTGGCGATGCCTGCATGGTCAGAGCCCGGCAACCACAACGCATCAAAACCCTGCATCCGCTTTACGCGAATCAGGATATCCTGCAGCGTAAAATCAAGGGCATGGCCGATGTGAAGCATTCCCGTAACGTTTGGTGGAGGAATAACAATCGTATACGGCTCCGCGTCCGGTCGTTTGCCAGCTTCAAAGAAGCCGCCTTCCTTCCAGTACGGATACCATTTTTGTTCGGCTGCCTTCGGATCATACGTCGTCGGCATGTCTAACTGGGATTGGTTTAGTTTTTGATCCATATTTTCGTACCTCCGATACTGTTAATCAGTTTTGCCAACCCGTAATGTTTTAGCCTCTGGGCGTGGACATGGATATCCATGTTTGCGTGAAACAAAAAAAGCCTTTCGTCCTCAAAGGACGAAAGACTGTTCTCTCGCGGTACCACCTTTGTTTCGTGCTTATAATCAATCATGAATCGTATCCTCCCATGAAGAACGTGAAAGGCAAACGATCAAGCACGACACTTTACGCAGATAACGGCTGCGGCCGGCGAACTCTAACCAGGGTAGCGATCGATCCCTACTCTATCTCAAGTCCGCAACTCCGGGGCGACTTCGGCAAGCTGGTTCCTGCGGAATCTCACAGCGCTTGATAGCAATTCCGCTCTCTGAAGGCCATACCTTCCTACTCTTCCCGTTCAACGTTGTTCTAGCTTTAGGAATACCTGTACATATACTATTCAAATATACCGTGGTTGTTGCATATAGTCAATATTTTGAGTGTTTCCGAACGATTTAGACATCATACCTGTCGATCCAAAATAATTCTAATACATTGTAATAAAGAAGCCCCGGCTCGTCCGATTCCCCTCTTCTTCTAATCTATTCCCGGCCATACACAAAAACAGGCCAAGGATATCCTACCTTGACCTGCTTGTTCTAACGCGATCGCTTCCTCCGCTGATTACTGGGGAATGTATAATACCTGGCCTTCTTCCACATTCTGCTCGGACATGCGGTTATATAACAAAAGCTCTCGCGGCGTCAGTTGATAACGCTCGGCAATCACGTCGAGTGTCTCCTCACGCTGCACAATGCACATCCGGACCTTGCGGAAAGGCGTTTCCTCATGGCGGTTACCCAGGAACAGACTCTTCCACTCCACGTCCTCGGCCGTTGCGGAGTCAACCAATTCCTCCGTCTCTTCTTCCTCGTCCCGAGCGGCTTGATCCTGATCCTGAACCGTTCTGCTCGATTGAAGCAACGAAGAGAAGCCTACGCCCGATGCGCTGGTTGTGCTGCTGTTCTTCGTGTTGAAGGCCACCTTTAACTCGGGCTTGGTCGGAACCTCTTCGGCTTTAATGGAAACCTCTTCCGTTATATCATCCATATCCTCCGAAGGGAATTCTTCCTCAGCGAAAACAGGCTGCACTTCCTCCGTTTCCGGTGATTCCAGTACCGGAACGGCATCCACTTCTTCACCCTTACGCTCAATGACACCAGGGAAACTGGCTGCTGAATCTTCTTGCTCCGGCTCGGGCTGGACCGCAGCCCGTTCGAATTGCCATACACTTGGAATCGACGACTCAGCTGCCTGAGCTTCCGTCTCATTATGTAAGGCATATTCGACCGTATCCCGGACTTCAGACGG
Organism: Paenibacillus sp. p3-SID867; assembly: GCF_025142895.1. NCBI lineage: Bacteria > Bacillati > Bacillota > Bacilli > Caryophanales > Paenibacillaceae > Paenibacillus > Paenibacillus sp. p3-SID867. The sequence continues at coordinate 23,016 of NZ_JAMBDM010000030.1, read as the reverse complement.
TTTAGAAATGCTAATGGTGCTGTCTGCTGAGTCCTGTGAATCCCGTGTTTGGTTCTCATACTGCGCCCAGGATGCCAGATACTGCTGTGTGCGCGCATCCGTCCCGGACTCTTGAGCTCTGGTCTGAGCCTCGTTGAAGTAAGAAGGCGAAGTCGAGTTAGCGTCTGGATGAGTTCCGCTGCCATGAAGCTGGTCGTACGGGTTGGCTGCGAACTGCTGCTCCCCGTTCGAATACAAATCAGTCGCTTCAGGAGCATGTACCACTGTGAATTCCTCATTGGCCCATACTTGGTCGCGGGCTCCCGGAGCCGCCGCCTGAATTCCTTTGAGCGACAGAACCCCTGTAATGTTCAAGCTGCGTTTGGATAACAAATCCACGTCAAAATTCTCGATCTCGACCGCGATGTCATCCAATGATGATACCCGGTTCATCGGTACCGTGATTTCAACCGGGATCCAGTGTTCGAGCGGCTCCGTCTCTCCTGCTTCGGTGTCACCTTTATACAGGCCTGCAAGAAGCAGATGACCCCGAAGCGTAGCCTGGTCCTGCTGACTGATTACCTGAATATGCGGGATCAACTCCGCCTCTTCCAATTCTTCGATTCCCGGCAAATCTTCCGTTAAATTAATACGCTCGTAAATATCGAACCGCAATCCGTAGGACTGGTCAAACACGGGAATGTCCTCCTTTTTGGCATATACTATCCGTGATCTGTTATCACGGCATGAGCCTAAGTTTTGCCACTCAATTTATCTATATGCCGAAAATAGGAGAGCATGACTTTTTTGCGAATTGTGCTTGAAACTTACAGGTTCATTCAGGATCTTGCAAATTTTCTTACCGGTCCGATGTCTCTATGATTCGTTCTCTTAACTCCAACATATCCAGAGGCCAGGGTGCATTCACCTCAATATCCTCGCCCGAGAAAGGATGAGTAAATAGCAGACGTTCGCCATGCAGCGCTTGGCGCGGAAACGCCCCTGATCCTCCGTATAAGGAATCTCCCAGAAGCGGGTGTCCCATATGACTTAGATGCACCCGGATCTGATGCGTCCGGCCGGTTTCCAGTCGAATTTGCAGCAGGCTGGCTTTCGGATACACCTCGGATGATCGAATATGCGTGATTGCAGCCTGCCCGGTTAATGAAACTCTCCGACGGCTTGAATGATAGCGGTCTTTGCCTATCGGCAGATCGATTCTCTTCAGATCCTGAGAGACCCTCCCCTGAACGATAGCCGCGTATATCCGGACGATCTTCTTCTCCCGCATGTCCTCGTCAAGCTTTAGCTGCGCATATTCATTCTTGGCGTACAGCACGGGACCTGTTGTATCCTTATCCAGCCGATGAATATGCCGGACTGCCGTATGGATGCCTTCGGCTTCGTAATATGCGGCAACCACATGATTCAGGGTCGTCTCGCGGCTCTCGTTGTCCGGATGGACCGCCATACCGGCCGGTTTGTTAGCGACCAGGCAGAAATCATCCTCATACAATACATCAAGCTCCTGCCATCTCGGTTCGATGCCGTAATCCCGGTAAGGAAAAAGGACCAGCCGAAGCCGATCCCCTCTCCATTGTATCCCCTGTTCATGACGAAGCTTACGATACAGCTTCTCGGGCATACCGACCGTTTCCATAAGCCACTTGGCAGCCGCTTCGTTCCGATCCGGCAGACTCAATAGCGCCTTGCCCGGCGTTATCTCCAGCCATTCGCCGCGTTTGCTCCAATTCCCCCCGTAACTCATAGGCTTTTGAAGGCGATGTAGTTGGCTTCAATGGTAGCATCGATATCTTCTACCGTATGAGCGCCCGAGATAAACATGCCCTCGAACTGGGAAGGAGGTACGCTGACTCCCTCTTGGACCATCGCTGCAAAATAACGGCGGAAACGATCCAGATCACTAGTCTTGGCCGTATCGAAATTGACGACCGGCATATTCGTGAAGAAAGGACATACCATGGAGCCGATCCGGTTAATCGTAAGCGGGATACCGAATTCCTGAGCGTTACGCTCAAATCCTGCCTGAAGGCGGGCTCCCCGCTCCTCGAGCTGTTCATAGACGGCAGGCGTCAGCAGGTTCAGGGTCGTGTAACCAGCCGCCATGGCGAGCGGATTACCGCTTAACGTTCCTGCTTGATAGATCGGTCCTGCCGGGGCAATCTGATCCATCAGCTCACGCTTGCCTCCATAGGCACCGACTGGCAGACCGCCGCCAATCACCTTGCCCAAGCATGTCAAATCCGGTGTAACGCCATAACGTCCTTGCGCACAGTTCAGATCAACGCGGAATCCCGTCATCACCTCGTCAAAAATAAGCACGCTGCCATAATCAGAAGTGACCTTGCGAAGACCTTCCAGGAATCCCGGCTGCGGAGGGACCACGCCCATATTGCCTGCCACGGGCTCAACAATAACGGCTGCAATCTCTTCGCCGAACCGCTCAAAGGCAAGCTGTACCGATTCCAGATCGTTATAAGGAACCGCAATGGTGTTGGAAGCAACGCTTTCAGGCACACCCGGGCTATCAGGAAGTCCAAGCGTTGCGATGCCCGATCCCGCTTTGATCAGAAGACTGTCGGCGTGGCCATGATAGGAGCCCTCGAATTTAATGATTTTGCTGCGTCCTGTATAACCGCGCGCTAGACGGATAGCACTCATGGTTGCTTCCGTACCGGAATTCACCATCCGCACGACCTCGATCGACGGCACGCGTTCACAGACGAGCTTCGCCATCTTCGTTTCTAATAGGGTTGGAGCACCGAAGCTGGTCCCCTTGGCAGCTGTCTCCTGAAGCGCTTCAACAACCTCAGGATGCGCGTGACCCATAATCAGCGGCCCCCAGGAACCGACATAATCGATAAAGCTGTTGCCATCGATATCATATACCCGGCTGCCTTCTCCGCGATCGATATAAATCGGAGTTAGTCCAACAGACTTAAACGCACGTACCGGGCTGTTAACACCGCCGGGAATATATAACTTCGCTTCTTCAAAAGCAGAACGCGACAAATCTTCTTTTCGCAAATCTTGGCTCATCGTATGCACTCCTAACTCTTTCATCGTTAATGGTTACTAGCTGCGCATCCAGCGTGCTGCGTCCTTCGAGAAATACGTAATGATAATGTCCGCGCCGGCACGCTTCATCCCGGTCAGCAGCTCCATCACAATCGCCTGCTCACTGATCCATCCCTGCTGAGCAGCCGCTTTAATCATGGAATACTCACCACTCACGTTGTATGCAACAATCGGCAGATCAAACTGGTCTCTCAGCAATCGGACAACATCAAGGTAGGCCATAGCCGGTTTCACCATCAGCATATCGGCGCCTTCCAGCACGTCCGTCTCCGCCTCGCGAAGCGCCTCTCTTACATTAGCCGGATCCATCTGATATGTTTTGCGGTCGCCGAATTGCGGAGCGGAATCGGCAGCCTCACGGAAGGGTCCGTAAAAGGCTGAAGCGTACTTAACGGAGTAAGACATGATCGGCACGTTATAAAATCCGGCTTCATCAAGACCAGAGCGAATGGCTTGGACAAAACCGTCCATCATATTCGAAGGTGCAATTATGTCGGCTCCAGCTTTGGCCTGGGAAACCGCTGTACGAACGAGCAGTTCCAGCGACTCGTCGTTTAATACATCGCCGCAGGTGTGGCCGTCACGCTCAAAGGTATGCACCATACCGCAGTGGCCGTGGTCGGTAAATTCGCACAGACACGTATCAGCAATCACCAAAAGATCGGGATGCCACGACTTGATGAGACGGGTAGCCTCTTGGACTATCCCGTCATCCGCAAAACCGGATGTGCCCACGCTGTCTTTCGTCTCGGGAATTCCGAACAGGAGCACAGCAGGAATGCCTAGACTTACGATTTCGTCTACTTCCTCTTGTAAGGTATCAAGCGAAAAATGATAGACGCCTGGCATGGAGGAAATCTCCGATTTCACACCACTGCCATAGGTCACGAAGATCGGCTGAACCAGATCCTCCGTATGAAGCACGGTCTCGCGGACCATGCTGCGAATGCCGGCATTTTGACGCAGCCGACGATGGCGTACGATTGGAAAACTCATGACGTATACCTCCAAATGATGTAATTTCGTTCACGTATATAAGAGATTATCGATATTATGGCGCAACACGGCGTGGATCGTTCTCGTTCCAAATGCACAAGGCCTTAACCAGACTGTCGACCGTCGCTTCCTCAGCAAGGAGGGATACGTGCAGTCCGGCTTCTTCAGCCGTCTGCGCGGTTAATGGTCCGATGCAAGCAATCGTCGAGCCTTTCAACAGTTCGACTGGATCTTCCACGCCCATCCCCTTCAGCACCTTCAGCAGATTGGTAACCGTAGAAGAACTGGTGAACGTAACGGCGTGAATGCCTCCATCTTCAAGCAGCTTCAGCAGCTCATCATCGTCCTCGCCGCACAGCACGTTCTCATAGATCACGGCTTCCGTCACGTGCAATCCCATTTCCGTCAGCTTCTCCGGCAGCCACTTGCGTGCCAGATCGCCGCGAGGCAGCAGCACGCGCTGACCGGGCTGGAGCTCTGAACCGTAAGCATCGATAAGGCCTTCCGCCTGGTAACGCTCCTTGATAACTTCAGCCACGACACCGTATTTTCCAAGAGCATGGGCTGTCGCGGGGCCAACCGCGACGATGCGGGCCGAGGCTAAGGCGCGAATATCGCGACCATTCTCCTTCAGGTGGCGGAAAAAGAATTCGACTCCGTTCACGCTGGTGAAAAATACCCAGTCATACGTACTCAGCTTGTCCAGTGCTTGTTGAATTCCGGCAAGCCTCTCGCTCTTCGAAGGCATGACGGTTTCGATGACGGGAAACTCATAAGGCTCTCCGCCCAGCTCTTCGATTTGGGATACCAATGCACTGGCCTGGCTTCGCGTCCTTGTGACCAGTATTCTTTTGCCGAAGAGGGGCAGCCGTTCCGCCCACTTCAGGTGCTCCCGCTGAAGCACCACCTGTCCAACAACGATGACAGCAGGAGGCTGAAAATCCGCTGCTTTGACTCTGTCCTCGATGTCCGCCAGTGTCCCCGTCAGCGTATCCTGCTCTGCCCGGGTTCCCCATCTGATAAGTGCCACCGGGGTTTCCGGCGGTCGGCCGTGCTTGATCAGCTGACGACTGATATAACCGATCTTCGCCACACCCATCATAAAAATCAAAGTTCCCGTTGCATTGGTAACCTTGTCCCATTGAATCATTCGGTCCAGCTTTTCGGGACTTTCGTGGCCGGTAATTATCGATAAAGACGAAGCATGGTCACGATGCGTCACCGGAATCCCTGCATAAGCCGGAACACTGATCGCCGAGGTGATCCCCGGCACAATCTCGTACATGATGCCATGACGGTATAACAGCTCCGCTTCTTCACCCACTCTTCCGAAGATCGTCGGATCGCCGCCCTTTAAACGGACAACCATTTTACCTTCCAGAGCATAATCAACCAGCAGCTGATTGATCTGCTCCTGTTTCATCGTATGCCGATCCGGAAGCTTGCCTACATAGACCTTCTCCGCTCCGGGTTTCATCCATCTTAGCAGCCGAGGACTAGCCAATCGGTCATACACCACGACATCCGCTTTTTCAATGCATTCCTTGCCTTTAATCGTGATCAGGCGTGCATCGCCCGGTCCTGCTCCCACCAGATAAACCTTGCCTGCCATACCCTCAGCCCCTTACTTGTGCCAGTATCTTCTCCGCTCCTTTAGCTTTCAGCTTTTCAGCCACTTCCACTCCGAGCGATTCAGGGTCGGTTCCTTCGGCGCTTTCCTTCAGTATGATTTCGCCGTCAGGGGAGCCTACCATTCCTGTTAATTGTATAACGTTTTGTTCTCCGCGGGAATCTCCGGCATCCACATTCTTCAGGACGGCGTAAGCCCCGATAGGCACCTGGCATCCTCCATTCAGCTCGCTTAGAAACTTGCGCTCCGCCGCAACGGTTCGTGCAGTAACCTCATCATTATAAAGAGAGAGCAAATGCAGCAGATCAGCATCGTTTTCGCGGCATTCAATTCCAAGTGCACCCTGACCGACGGCTGGCAGGCTAATTTCAATCGGCAAGTACGACGTGATCCGGTCCTCCCAGCCCATACGCTGAAGACCGGCGGTTGCCAGAATGATGGCCTGAAATTCACCGTCCTCCATTTTGCGAATGCGAGAATCGATATTCCCCCTAATCCATTCGATCTGCAGATCCGGCCGGTACGCCTTAAGCTGACTGGACCGGCGCAGACTGCTTGTCCCCACCTTGGCACCTGTAGGAAGGTCATCCAGCGTTGTTCCTTCTTTGGAGATCAGGCAATCACGAGGATCCTTTCTTGCCGGCACCGCGCCGGATACCAAACCTTCGGGCAGAACGGAAGGCATGTCCTTCATGCTGTGAACCGCCATATCAATCTCGCCGTCCATCATCGCCTGCTCGATTTCTTTGACAAACAATCCTTTGCCGCCTACCTTGGAGAGGGTAACATCCAGTATGCGGTCGCCCTTCGTGACGATTTTTTTGACGGTAAAGTCATAGTCCAGACCGTGCTCCTTGGCTAAACGCTTTAAGTCATCAATAACCTGTCCTGTCTGTGTCAGTGCCAGAGCACTTTGTCTACTGCCAACTACGATTGTACGCATCTTTCATTCCTCCTGATTATTCGCAATCCACTGCTTGATCTTGTCCTCACTCCAGGGCACATAACCTCCGCGGCGAATCTCTCCGAGCATATCCATGCGGTATGCCTTGTGCAAAAGCCGCCTGCGTGCGTCAGCCGACTCCACCTCTTCCCTGATCATCGAACGCATCTTATATAAAAAATCCAAATAGTCCTCATACTCAGGCCCGAACTGGTCTTCGAGCTCGTCGCGTATCTCGCGTGCGGCCATCGGCCCTGCTCCTGATGTGGATACAGCCAGCGTAAGCCTTCCCCGTCGCAGCACCGTCGGGTTGATAAACGTTCCGGCCTCGCCGTTGCTGGCCACGTTAACCAGTACGCCAAGACGATTGGCATCCTCCGCTATTTGCAGATTCAGCTTGCTGTCATCCGTTGCCGCATGGACCATAAACGCGCCTATCAGATCGTCTGATTGATACTTCCGCTTCGTCCATCGAAGAGTCTTCTCACTCTCTAAACGTTGAAGTTTCTCGCTTCGTAATAAGGGACTTACAATATGTACGACTGCCCCGGCATTCAGTAGGGTGACGGCTTTACGTTCCGCCACCTTGCCGCCGCCGACAATCAAGCATAAACGTCCCCTGCAATTCAGCATAACGGGTACATAATGATCATCACAGGCCATTCTTGCCATCACACTCCTGACCAACTATGGAAAGCGGACCACGTATTGAGAAAGAAATTCAGAATAATGAACCCATACCCGATTAAAGCCCATATGGCCGCTTCCCTGCCGGACCTTCTCCACAAGCGACGTTTGATGAAGTAAACCAAATACATCGCAAGAGCCGTCATGGTAGACATGACTTTGATGTCCAAAAACAGGGTCCACCGTCCAGCCATGGCCACCGACATTACGGCCAAGATGAGCGACATGACCAGAATAATCGTGCCGGCCATCAGCGCCTTATAGGAGTAAACATCCAGCTTCTCGAGACTTGGCAGCCTGCGCATCGTATCATTCCATTGCTTGTGCTTCAGTTTCCGGTGCAGGAACATATAAATCGCCGCAAACACGGCCCCGACGGTCAAAGCGGCGAAGCTGATACTCGCCAGGGCAATATGAATAAGCAAGAGACGATGTTCCGTCTCCCAGCTGTGCAATGCATTGTCTCCTGTCGTGAACCATAAACGATTGACCAGCATGACGCTAAACCCGACAAGGTTCATAAGCAGGACGGCAAATTCCGACCGCTTCATATACGCCAGAGCAATCGAAGTGATCGATATGCAGAACGCCAGCAGGAACAGGAAATCAAACAGCGTAAATACCGGAAAGTGAAAATGTCCGCCTTCCATCGCTCTGATGCCGATTCCGGTGAATTGTAACAGCGCAGTAATAACAAGAAGCCCTGTGCCTATCCGCTTCGCCACCGAATTGCGTGAAACGCAATCCGAGATATAAAACAGAAGGCTCAGGGCATAGATACAAATGCCGGTGATATAAATTAAGTTTAACAGCATGGGTTGTACTCACCCTCCTCAAAGGGTGGCTGGGGCCAGAGACACCTTAAGCGGTTTCTCTTCTGCCTGCTGATCTACAGCATTCTTCGACCGTTCAGCTTTAACGGGTGCAGTTGCTTTCTTGTTGCGGCTGCGGGCTTCCTGCTCATTCTCATGGATCAAGCTTTCCAGCGCAAAGATTTGTGAAAAATAATCCAGTGCTTCACCGCCCTGCTTGCCGCCCGTCATTTCCTTAATCCGGTTAATGGGATCATGCATCATCTGATTAACGATGCTCTTGGTCAAACGACGGATGACTTTTCGCTGGCGTTCATCCAGTTCCGGAAGCTTGTTAAACAAGCTTTCCATCGTTTCTTCATGAATGGCATTCGACTTCTCCTGCAAGGCCCGAATCGCCGGTCTGACACCGAGCGTCTTCAGCCATGTGTGGAATGCATCCATCTCCTCTTGAATCATCACTTCAATCTTCGCTGCTTCCGCCCGGCGCATTTCCATATTGGTCTCTACAATGCCTTCCAGATCATCAATATCGTACAGGAACACGTTGGAAACTTCCCCAACCGCCGGATCAATGTCCCGTGGCACAGCAATATCAATCATGAACAACGGGCGGGACTGGCGTTTCTTCATGCTCTCTTTTACCCGCTCCGCATTCAGAACATATTCATTCGAACCCGTGGAGCTAATAATGATATCCACGTCATTCAGCAAATGTTTGGCTTCGGCAATGGTGCATGGCGTCCCTTTGAATTTGCTTGCAAGTTCCTGAGCACGGCTAAGCGTACGGTTGGCCACAATTACTTCAGCGGCACCGTTGGCATAAAGATGCTTCACGGTAAGTTCGCTCATCTTGCCTGCACCAAGTATCATCACTTTTTTATCGTTAAATGCCCCGAAAATTCGTTTACCCAGTTCCACCGCTGCATAGCTGACAGAGACGGCACTCTCTCCGATCGATGTCTCCGAATGAGCCCGCTTTCCGAGCGTAACGGCTTGCTTAAACAACATATTGAACCAAGTACCCGTGGCATTCTGCTGCTGCGACGTCAAAAAAGCATTGCGCACCTGTCCCAGGATCTGCGTCTCTCCAATGACCATGGAATCCAAACCGCAGGTAACCTTAAACAGATGGGAAATCGCTTGTTCGTCTTCATATATATAGAGGTGCTGTGTAAATTCTTCACGATTAATGCCGAACCACTGTTCCATAAAACTGCGGATAAAGTAGCCGCACATATGAAGGCGGTCTACCACAACATAAATCTCAGTTCGGTTGCAGGTAGCGACAATGACGCCCTCCAATACGCTCTTGGTCGAATTAAGCTGCTCTAACGCCTTGGGCATGTCTTCTTCCGAGAATGTAAAGCGTTCTCTGACTTCCACAGGCGCCGTGCGATAGTTCAACCCAACAACGACGATGTGCATTGCATGTTCACCTGCCTATTTCTCCGAGTAGTTTTGCCGTTCACAACGGACTTCCTTGACCTTGTTCATTATATCACAGTATGCTGAACAGCCCTGTCTATTTTATGAAATGTTTATGAAATCCCCATACTTCTTCATTCCATTCATGAAGACTTCTACCTGTAGATCGCACCTTACTATTGTGGATATAGAACAGCTTAGATATACGTGTTATTTACTACGAAATCTCATTTCAGAGAACGTCTGCCTGGAATTCCGCCGATCTTCTCATGTTCTCAAAATAAATAACCATGGAAAAATCCATGGTTATCAGTATACGCATTTTTTAGAAGGCTGGATTAAACGAGTTCAGCCTGTTTCATCTCAGGCGTTTCCACGGTCATTTCGCCGAGTCCGCGCACGAGTTTCTTGGCATAGCATTTTTCAGGTTTCAAAGCGGATACCAGATAGTCAATAGCCAACTGCGGATCTACTGTCTCCCCGCAGGTATAACAGTCAATCGCAGCAAAACCTCTCTCAGGGTATGTGTGAATCGAGAGATGGCTTTCCGACAGCAACACCAGCACAGTCGCACCTTGTGGTTCAAACTGCTTGGATTGGACGGACAATACCGTTGCTCCACATGCTTCAGCGGCTTCCACCATCTGAGCTTGTAAAAATTCTGCACTGTTCAATAGTTCAAAATCGACTCCCCAAGTATCAACAGCAACGTGTCTTCCGAAAGTTGAGTATTCCATCTTCCGGGTTCCCCCTTCCTAGGAATAAAATGTTTGAAAATTTCATCCGCTAGGACCTACGTCATTCACTTCCCGAGGGAATAATCTCTCGCAACATTACATGTCCTGAGTGAATCCTGGTTCCTATATTCTTTTCAACGAGATTAAAAATAACATCTATGACGCTTAAATGCAACACCTTTTTCGAAAATAACCAATAAATATTTTACAGCTCAATATATGTTCGTCTGAACTACTTGGTGTCATGGATCCAATAATAAAAAAAAGCCGCCCTGTTACAGGGCAGCCTCCTTAGGCTTCTAGCACGAATAGGCGTTGATTAAACTGTCGCAGTCGCTCATCTATCGTCTTCGTAATAAGTTTATCATTCCCTGCTGCAATCCGCTGGTCCAGAAGCACATTAATATGATGCTGGATGGATTCAATCTCTTTCTCTGCTTCATTGCTGTTGAAGAGTCGCTGCAGTTCTCCTGCCGTATTCTTGTACTCATAAATGACAATGCTGTCGTTCCCGGCGACTTGCGTAATTCTGTGCACCGTTCCCGCATGGTAGTCGTAGCTCATCGTAAAGCCGCGATAAATCCGATTCACTTTACCTGATCCCTTAAAAGCCGCAAACAGTTTGCGTACGGCATTTGTCAGATGGGGAGTAACCAATCGGCACGACAGCTCACAGACGTACAAGCCATTCTTGCGTTCAAAGGGCAAATGAACTTCTTCCCCGCTTTCATCTTCGAGCACAAACTCCTGCTCTCCGCTATCCATGACTTTTACCCGGTTAGTAACCCGGAAAGCTTGGGTATATTGCAGAAATTGATCCATTTGAATATCCGTCATTTGCATTGTGGCATTAACATATTCTGTGGCTAACCGCTGAGCCATAAAAATCTCCCTCAATTCTTTTAACTTACTACCATTATACAGCAGATCCAAGCGGTCTTTCCTGCCGTTCGAACGAGAATATCCATCATATTTCATAAAAAAACGGAATTAGCCGGAATCAGAGCGATATTTCCCGCAAGATGCTCACTTTCCTATAAAGAATACACCGATTCCCTATATTACCCTCGAAAAAAATATCACGAAATCAACCGGATCAGGATTGCTCATTGCCTTCCGTTTCCGAATCCAAGTATGTCTCTTCCTCGTCATCCTTTTTCCCCATGTGGGACTCCATGATGGCCCATAACTCATCTTTACCCAAACCGAGTTCGGATGAAAACATGACAAAAGAATGATAGGGTTTGAAGCCAAGAGTATCCTTCACAATCTTTACATGCTTCTGGCGGCGTGTTTTCGGAATCTTGTCCGCCTTGGTCGCGACCACGCATACCGGCCGGTTATAATGCTGCAGCCATTCATACATGCTGATATCGTCTTTTGAGGGCGGGTGACGCATGTCCACAATCAATAATACAAGCTTCAGTTCTTCCCGGCTGAGCAAATATCTCTCAATCATTTCGCCAAATGCCGCACGCTGGGTCTTGGATACCTTCGCATAACCATAGCCGGGAAAATCGACCAGATACAGGTCGTCGTTTACCCGATAATAGTTGAGCTGCTGGGTTTTCCCCGGTGTTGCACTGGTACGGGCCAGGTTCTTACGGGATATCATACGGTTAATCAGTGATGACTTGCCCACATTGGAACGCCCTGCCAGAGCAATTTCCGGCAAGGCGTCTTCAGGATATTGAGCAGGTACGACAGCACTGATGACAAACTCGGCTTTCGTAACTTTCATAATTTAGACTTTCCTCTCTAGTGCACTCCCGCTTGTTCAACGAGCGCATGCTCCAGAACCTGATCCATATGGGATACCGGAACGAACTCAACGTCGTTCTTCACGCTGTCAGGGATATCACGCAAGTCACGTTCGTTATCCTTAGGGAGTAATATTTTTTTGTAGCCGGCACGGTGGGCTGCCAGGGATTTCTCTTTCAAGCCACCAATCGGAAGAACGCGTCCCCGAAGTGTAATTTCCCCCGTCATGGCCACATCACGGGCTACATGCCGTTTGGTTAAAGATGAGATAAGAGCCGTCGCAATCGTAATGCCGGCTGAAGGGCCATCCTTCGGAATGGCTCCCTCCGGGATATGGATATGGACATCCAGCTTCTCGTGAAAATCCGGATCAATGCCCAGTTCTACCGCTTTGGAGCGGGTAAAACTGAAAGCGGCTTGAGCCGATTCCTTCATCACGTCGCCAAGCTTACCCGTCAAGGTCAGCTTGCCGGTCCCAGGCACCACGGTTACCTCAATGGTCAGTGTCTCGCCGCCCACTTCCGTCCATGCGAGCCCTGTTACCGTGCCGACTTGATCTTCAAGCTCGGCCATGCCATAGCGAAACTTCGGAATACCGAGATATTCCTTAATATCGTCAGCCTTAATCTCAATGGATTCCGATTGATTGGTGACGATCTGTTTGGCGGCTTTGCGGCACAGCGCAGCCACTTGCTGTTCCAGATTCCGCACCCCGGATTCACGGGTATACTCCCGGATCACCTTCATGAGCGCTTCCTCGTCCAGAATCAATTGCTCCGGCGTCAGCCCATGCTCACTCTTCTGCTTGGGCAGCAAATAACGATTGGCGATCTGCAGTTTCTCCAGCTCCGTATATCCCGGAATGTACAGCACTTCCATCCTGTCCAGGAGCGGTCTTGGAATGTTGTGCAGCACGTTTGCCGTCGTGACAAACATGACGTTGGACAGATCAAAAGGAATCTCCACGAAATGATCGCTGAACGTATTATTTTGCTCAGGATCAAGTACCTCAAGCAGGGCTGAAGACGGGTCGCCCCGGAAGTCGGATGCCATCTTATCGATTTCATCCAGCAGGAATACAGGATTCATTGACCCCGCCGTTTTCATGCCTTGAATGATACGTCCCGGCATGGCCCCTACATAAGTGCGCCGGTGGCCGCGGATTTCCGCCTCGTCTCTTACCCCGCCTAACGAAATGCGAACGAACTTGCGCTCCAGAGAGCGGGCGATGGACCGGGCCAGTGATGTTTTGCCGACCCCCGGAGGGCCAACCAGACATAGAATAGGCCCTTTCATCTTCTTCACCAGCTTTTGCACCGCCAGATATTCCAGCACGCGCTCCTTCGGCTTCTCGAGTCCGTAATGGTCTTCGTCCAGCACTTGCTCCGCTTTGACGATGTCCAAATCGTCCTCGGTCATGTTGGTCCACGGCAACGCCAAAAGCCAATCGACATAGTTCCGAATCACGCCGCCCTCAGCAGAGCTCGCCGGCATTTTCTCGAGTCGGTCGATTTCCTTCTCTACCTTCTCGTGTACGCGCTCGGGCAATTCAAGCTCCTGAAGCTGACTTCGGAGTTCCTCTACTTCCCCGGCACGACCTTCCTTGTCGCCAAGCTCTTTCTGAATGGCCTTCATCTGTTCGCGCAAGTAGTATTCCTTCTGGGTCTTCTCCATTTGCTTCTTGACCCGCTGGTTGATCTTGCGCTCCAACTCCAGCACTTCGCGCTCGTTATTCAGTATATCTAGAAGTTTCTCGAGCCGTTTGCGAACATCAATTGTTTCGAGAATTTCTTGCTTATCCTTAATCTTCAGTGACAAATGACTCGTGATGACGTCTGCCAGTCGACCCGGCTCATCAATATCGGAAACGGCCGCCAGCGTCTCTGGTGTCACCTTCTTTGACAGATTGATATAATTCTCAAACTGAGACAGTACGGTTCGCATTAATGCGGAAACTTCGGGGTCATGGTTCTCTTCTTCGGGAAGTTCCCGAGCGATGACCTCATAGTATTCCTCTTGATCCGTATATTCAATAACTTCCGCCCGTTCCATACCCTCCACTAGCACACGTATGGTACCGTTGGGAAGCTTAAGCATCTGGCGTACATTCGCAACTGTGCCAATCCGAAAAATATCATCCTGCGTCGGTTCTTCAATGTTCACTTCCGATTGAGAACATAGGAGAATCAAATTGTCTTCAACCATCGCCTTTTCTAAAGCCTTTACCGACTTCTCCCGGCCTACATCCAAGTGAAGCACCATGCTTGGATAGACCAAAAGACCTCTCAAAGGCAGTAAAGGAAAACGACGACCTTTGGATCTACTGGGTCCCATCGCTTTCGCACCTCCAATGGCTCTCAATGTTGACACTATTCCTATTTTATCAAATCTGCGTATAAAAAACCAACCATACGAAGCTTAACATCCTCCGGCGTCCGTTATTTTACCGTTACGCGGAGGCGTCGCCTGCAGCAATGAAGCGGAAGAGGATGGAAATACCTCGTTTGCAGGGAGCTGAACAACCTCCGGAGCGAACGTTCCGCCAAAAATATGGCCGAACACTTCATCCACCGATTCGACCGGAATTACCCGCAAACCGCCGCTCAAATCCTGGAACAGCGTCTGCCAGTTGTCCTTAGGGATGATCACGCGGGTCGCGCCTGCTTGGAATGCCGCCTCCACTTTAGCGATGACCCCGCCTATCGGTTTTACTTTTCCATGAATGCTCATTTCGCCGGTCATGGCGACTTTATTATCGACTTCAATCCCTTTCATGGCTGATACGATCGCAGTAGCCATCGCAATACCCGCGGAAGGGCCGTCAATCGGCGTTCCTCCAGGGAAATTGATATGCAGGTCATAGTTTTTCGGCGTAAAGCCCATCGAACCCAGCACGGTCAAGACATTCTCGATCGAGCCTTTGGCCATACTCTTGCGGCGCAGCTTGCGTGAACCTCCGCCAAATTCCTCTTCATCCACAACTCCAGTGATATTGTAGGTACCCCGGCCCTTCTCGACAGGTACCGCAGATACTTCAATTTCAAGCAGTGCCCCCATATTTGGGCCATATACAGCCAATCCGTTGACTACGCCGATCTGAGGCTTCTCCGGTATTTTCCGGTCGGGCCTTGGCTGAAGCTGGCTGCTGCTGGCTACCCATTCCACATCCGCGGCCCGCAGCGAATCTCGTTTCTCGGTCAACGCAAGACCGGCAGCCAATTGAATCATATTGACCGCTTCCCGCCCGTTAGAGCAGTACTGCTTCACAACTTCAACCGCTTCCGGCGCAGCATTCAAACCAATTTTCTGAATGGCATCCTCTGCAATCCTCCCAATCTCTTCAGGCAAAAGCGGACGGAAAAAAATCTCCATGCAGCGTGAACGAAGCGCAGGAGCAATCTCTTCGGGCGAACGTGTCGTAGCACCCACCAGACGGAAGTCCGCCGGAAGGCCATTTTGAAAGATATCGTGTATATAGGCAGGTGTATTGGCATCCTCAGAATTATAATATGCACTTTCAAGCAGCACCTTGCGGTCCTCCAGCACTTTTAAAAGCTTATTCATCTGAATCGGATGCAATTCCCCAATTTCATCAATAAACAGGATCCCGCCATGGGCCTTGGTCACCGCTCCCGGCTTGGGCTGAGGAATGCCTGCAACCCCCATGGCTCCGGCACCTTGATAAATCGGATCATGAACAGACCCGATGAGCGGGTCGGCAATCCCGCGCTCATCGAAACGAGCCGACGTGGCATCAATCTCTGTGAATTTCGCGTCATATTTAAACGGAGATTGCGGGTTCTTCTTGGCTTCCTCCATCACCACGCGGGCGGCTGCCGTCTTCCCGACTCCCGGCGGTCCATATACAATTACATGCTGGGGATTTGCGCTGCATAAGGCTGCCTTTAAGGCGCGCAAGCCGTCCTTTTGACCCACGATGTCATCCATCGTTTGCGGCCTTGTTTTCTCAGCGAGCGGTTTCGTCAGCGATATCGACCGGAGTTTGCGGAGTTTATCGAGCTCCTTGCGCGATTCCCGATCCACCGCTGTTTTGCTTGTCTTCTGCCCGCGCAATAAATTCCAAAAATAAATGCCGATGATAACCGCAAAAAACAGCTGCACCAGCATAATCACAATACTTAAATTCACAAGTCATTCCTCCTGTACTCCATTATGTCTTCATCCAAACGTTAATACATGGTAGTATTGCCGATTCCTTGGATGGTAAAACGCTGGAGGCGGAAAAGTATCAAAAAGTAGATGGATACACACTTAAGTGAGACGTTCCAATGAGACGCTCCGCGTACGTATCGTTCCTTCCGATCGCTGTTGTTTCCGAATTTCATGAATGAGAATAGTAATGTAGAAATTCGGCAACAGCTTATCCTTCCGATGCGAGTTTTCCTGCGGAAAACTTTCAGCCGACCGCTTCACTTCTCCGGAATCGATTCGTCCGCTCCGCTGGTGCGACCCATGGCATCCTTCTTCATCGTGGGGGTGGGGAGAGGATAGAGTGAGCTGAGCTTCATTTATCAGAAGCTCGGTTAGGAGCGATTATACTTGGAACAACAACTGAAAGCATAATTGCCTTTAGAAAAATATTAGATCGCTTAAAAATACATTCATATAAATTTGAACCACACATCACCTAAGACCCTGTGCTTCCTTAGAAAACAACAAAACGGCAATCTCTTGTGGTCCAGAGATTGCCGTTTTTATATTAGAGATTGAAACTACCTATACGGAAACTTAGTTATCCAGCTTAAACCGTGGATTTGTGCTTGCGGCCCGGGATTTCGCCCGTTTCCTCGTACACCTTCACGATATGATCGATTTCTTTCTTAAGCTCTTCAACCATGGTCGCTTCAGGTACCTTACGGATCATCTCTCCGTAACGGAAGAGTAGACCTTCACCACGTGCTCCCGCAATCCCGATGTCGGCTTCCCTAGCCTCACCGGGACCGTTTACGGCACAGCCCAGAACGGAAACCTTGATTGGCACTTTGATCTTCGAGATGTACTCCTCCACTTCATTGGCAATGGAGAACAAATCGATATCCAGCCGTCCGCAGGTCGGGCATGATACCAAGGTTGCCGCATCCGAGATCAGTCCGAAGGATTTTAGCAGTTCTCGGCCCACCTTGATCTCTTCCACCGGATCGGCGCTCAAGGATATACGCATCGTGCTGCCGATTCCAAGAGACAACAGCGCGCCAAGCCCGGCGGCACTCTTGACGGTACCCGAGAACAGGGTGCCTGCCTCGGTAATGCCCAGGTGAAGCGGGTATGGTATTACTTCCGCGGCCTTCGTGTAAGCTGCAATCGCCATCGGTACATCAGAAGCTTTAAGCGAAACGATGATATCATGGAAATCCAGTTCTTCGAGGATCCCAATATGATACAGGGCGCTTTCCACCATGGCTTCCGGTGTCGGGTACCCGTATTTTTCAAGGAGATGATTCTCCAAGGAACCGGCGTTAACCCCGATCCGAATCGGAATTCCCTTCTCTTTGCATGCTTTCACGACAGCTTCGACCTTTTCACGCTTACCGATGTTTCCCGGATTGATCCGGACTTTATCGATACCGTTCTCGATCGCCATCAGGGCAAGCTTGTAGTTAAAATGAATATCCGCCACAAGCGGAATATGAATGCGTTTCTTGATTTCCTTAATGGCCGCAGCTGCTTCCTCATTGTTCACCGTTACCCGAACGATCTGACATCCCGCTTCTTCCAGACGGAGTATCTCAGCAACGGTCGCCTCCACATCTGCTGTTTTGGTGGTGCACATGCTTTGAATAATGACTTCGTTCTTTCCCCCAATGGTGAGATTCCCCACCTTGACGGGCCGTGTGTCTTGTCTCAAAAACATGGTACGATCTCTCCCATATAACGCCAAAGCTCCACTCCAGCAAAACCCAACTGGGTATAACTGGAAGTGGAGAATCAGCGTAGATTTATTCCACGTCTAATGCGCTAAAGCACATTATGCGCTTTCTTCTTGTTTCTTGTCGTCATCGTTACTTTTGGCTTGCAGTTCAGGAATCACTTTATCCCGAACGACCTGCTCCGTAATGACGCAATCCTTAATGTCATCTCTGGACGGCACTTCATACATCACGTCCAGCATGATGCCTTCAATGATCGAACGCAGTCCGCGTGCACCGGTATTGCGCTTAATGGCTTCGCGGGCAATCGCTTCTAGCGCGCCTGGCTCAAATTTGAGGTTTACGTTGTCAAATTCAAGCAGCTTTTGGTACTGCTTCGTCAGCGCGTTTTTCGGCTCGGACAGAATCCGTACCAATGTTGCCTCATCCAGCGGTTCGAGTGTAGACACAACTGGCAGACGACCAACGAACTCCGGAATCAAGCCGAATTTCAGCAGATCTTCCGGCAGAACCATCGTCAGGTATTCACCTGGCTTAAGATCCTTCTGGTTTTCTCCGGATGCATTAAAGCCGATAACCTTTTTACCGATCCGGCGTTTAATGTACTGTTCCAATCCGTCAAATGCTCCGCCGCAAATGAACAGGATGTTCGTCGTATCGATCTGAATGAATTCCTGATGCGGATGCTTGCGTCCACCTTGCGGAGGCACGGAAGCAACGGTGCCCTCAAGAATTTTCAGCAGCGCCTGCTGAACCCCTTCACCGGAAACGTCACGGGTAATGGACGGGTTCTCCGATTTACGAGCCACTTTATCGATCTCATCAATATAGATAATGCCGCGTTCCGCTTTTTCCACATCATAATCCGCTGCTTGAATCAGCTTCAGCAGAATGTTCTCAACATCCTCACCCACATAACCAGCTTCGGTCAGTGAAGTTGCATCTGCAATAGCAAACGGCACGTTGAGAATTTTGGCCATGGTTTGCGCGAGCAATGTTTTACCGGAACCTGTAGGTCCGAGCAGCAAAATATTACTCTTTTGCAATTCTACGTCCTCAATCTTGCTCTGGGTGTTGATCCGTTTATAGTGGTTATAAACAGCAACGGAAAGGGATTTCTTCGCTTGATCCTGACCGATTACATATTGATCCAGAATGTCACGAATGTCGCGCGGTTTCGGAATATCCTTCAGATCCACTTCTTCCTCATGGCCGAGTTCTTCCTCAACGATCTCTGAACACAAGTCAATGCACTCGTCACATATATAAACACCGGGCCCCGCAACCAGCTTGCGGACCTGCTCCTGCGATTTACCGCAGAAGGAGCATTTCAGCTGCCCTTTGTCATCGTTAAATTTAAACATGCTATTACCACCCCTTAAGATTTGGTCGGTGAAGACAGAACATCATCAATAATACCGTACGCCTTCGCTTCCTCCGCGCTCATGAAAAAGTCGCGGTCTGTATCGCGTTCGATTTTTTCAAGGGGCTGACCCGTGCGCTCCACATAGATTTGATTCAGCTTATGTCTGGTCTTGATGATCCAATCTGCATGGATTTGGATATCGGATGCCTGACCTTGAATACCGCCGAGCGGCTGATGAATCATCACTTCACTGTTCTCGAGAGCATAGCGTTTGCCTGGCGCTCCCGCAGTAAGCAACAGTGATCCCATGCTGGCAGCCATGCCAACGCAAATCGTGGACACATCAGGCTTGATCAACTGCATCGTATCATATATACCCATCCCGGCTGTAACCGAACCGCCAGGGGAATTGATGTACAAAGAGATGTCTTTTTCCGGATCTTCCGCAGCTAGAAACAGAAGCTGGGCAATGACAAGATTGGCAACATCGTCATCGATCGCACTGCTGAGGAATATTATGCGATCCTTCAGTAATCTTGAGTAGATATCGTAAGATCTTTCGCCTCGACTGGTTTGTTCCACAACCATAGGTACAAGACTCATGCGACCAACCTCTTTTCCTTGAAAAATATACTACAGCGTTACAAAAGTTATTCTAACATGTTCAAAGCACGATGTCATTTTTTAACCCTGCTTACATTCTATGAACTTGCCAAGAATTATATCCTGCCAACTTGTCTCATTATGTATGTCGAAATTAATAACCAATTCATGTCACAATTAGTAGTAAATTGGCTATTCTTAGTTAAAAATAAGGCACGCATGAAATGTACGTGCCTTATCTAATGTGAGGGCAGCTTATCGCAGCTGCCTATTTATTATTCTTCAGTTGCTTCTTTTTTCTCAACAGGAGCGCCTTCTACGCTGTTTTCCAACAAGAAGTCGATTGTTTTGCGAAGAAGCAGTTCTTCACGAAGGCTGTCAAGGGAACCGTTAGCACCCAGGATGCTGCGGATTTCATCAGCAGGACGTTTGTACGTGTCAGCCATGTTCTCCAGCTCTTTGTTGATTTCCTCTTCAGATACTTCGAGTTTTTCTTCTTTTGCGATTTGCTCGAGCACGAGGTTGTTGCGAACGCGTTTTTCAGCATCGTCTTTCATTTGACCTTCCAGATCGGCATTCGTTTGGCCGGAGAAGCTAAGGAACATTTCCAGGTTCATGCCTTGCTGGCGAAGACGGTTGTCGAAATCGCGCATCATGTTTTGAACTTCGGATTGAATCATAGCGTCAGGAATTTCAACTTCAGCGTTAGCTGCTGCTTTTTCAACGGCTTCGTTCTCACGAACGCCTTGTGCTTCTTGCTCTTTGCGAGTCAGCAATTGTTTCTTCAGATCTTCCTTGTACTCGTCAAGCGTATCGAATTCACTTACGTCTTTAGCAAATTCATCATCCAGCTCAGGAAGCTGCTTGCGTTTGATTTCGTGAACTTTCACTTTGAAGACGGCTTGTTTGTTAGCCAATTCTTCAGCATGGTAAGTTTCAGGGAATGTCACTTCCACGTCTTTGAAGTCACCAGTAGCCATTCCGATCACTTGGTCTTCAAAGCCTGGAATGAACGTGTTGCTTCCAAGCTCAAGGGAATAACGCTCAGCTTGTCCGCCTTCGAAAGGAACGCCGTCAACGGAACCATCAAAGTCGATCACAACGATATCGCCAGACTGGGAAGCACCTTCGTCAATAACGGTAAGCTCAGCATGACGTTGTTGCAGACGCTCAAGCTCTTCGCTCAGTTCCTCGTCGGAAACTTCAGCAGCTACTGCAGCAACTTCGATACCTTTGTATTCGCCAAGTTTAACTTCTGGTTTCACAGTTACTCTTGCTTTAAACTTGAAAGTTTCGCCTTTAGCGAATTGCTCGATGTCTACTTCCGGACGATCCACAGGGAAAATATCTGCTTGTTCTACAGCTTCGCTGTATACTTCCGGAAGAAGGATGTCGATTGCATCCTGGTACAAGCTCTCAACGCCAAAGCGAGCTTCGAAGATCGAGCGAGGTACTTTACCTTTACGAAATCCAGGTACATTTGCTTTTTTAGCTACTTTATTAAAAGCTTTGTCGAGGGCGGATGCAACGCGCTCCGCATCAACCTCAACGTCAAGAACGCCAAGGTTCTTCTCTATTTTTTCCCAAGTTGCTTTCATTTATGCTTTCCCCTCCAAAATAATTCACGTGGTCGACGCAATAATGTATCACGTACCGAATAACCACTATAGTATAAACAACATTAAATTCTTTTTCAAGGGCGAACCCTTATGCTACGATACCGTAAACGTTTTCCAACTCTGGCTAATCTTCCACGCCAGCTGCGACAAATTGCTTGAGAGATCGATAGGCTCCCTCATAGCGGAACCTCATGGTGTCCGTTATGCCGTAGAGCGGGCGGATTTCCTCCTCATTACGAAACCCTTTTAGACTCTCCGACACGATGTCATGCAGAGCAGCCGCCCATATGTCAAGCGTGGATTCTTCTTCATCCAGCATGGAATGGTAATCTTCGGTGCCGTAAATCGCCATGATGAACTGAGACCATAATTCCTGTGCAAAATAAAACAGTGTCGGTTCATGAACCTCAGTCTGATCGGCAACGCGCTCCAAAATTCTCGTAATGGCATCCGGGAAACCTCCCGGGTCCAGGGGAACCGTATCGATCTCAATCTCGACGGCCTCCTGCCCGCGATGAAGGCTCACATGCCCTTCCATCCCTCTTCTCCGCAGCGTTTGCAGCACCCGAAATTGCAGCAGCGGATGAAGCGGCGTATCATGCAGCCACTCAACCAAAATAGCGTCGATCTCCGGACGGTCCAAATAAGCAAGCTGTTCCAGCGCCAAAATGGTTTGCTCCGTCAGCGGTCCGTTCATGACCGAAGCCAGCAGCTTGTCGGCATATCCGGCATCCTGGGCAACTTTGTCCCTAACCATCTGCCTCGCCATGTCCGCTTCGTCCGGATCATCCTCCTCGGGCTCTGCTTCGTTAACTGAACGGGGTACAGCCTGTTCCGGAAATGCAGCTTCAAGCCAGTCGAGGAGCGAATTCCACTCTTCATAATGCCGTTCATTCTGTCCGCCGCATTTCAGCAGAAAGCGCAGAACCTCCATCGCTTCACCGTAACGTTCATTCTCGAGCATAACCGTAAGCTGAATCTGGTAATAATCCAGCGTCTTCGGAAACAGGATGATGTTCTTGTCCTCTTGTTCTTGGGAGAAAGAGTCCTTGATAAGGACACCTCCTTTCTAGTCCTGTTTTTCGTATGTTGATTATAGCATATGTAATGCCAAGTTAAAAAAAAGGCAATCGTCCCTCGTGCGTTGCCGCATCCGGCAACAAGTTGACGACTGTTTTTATATATTCCAGCGTATATTTTATCAATATAACCCGATATGCTGCACTCATAATCTTACAGAACCAATAATCTTTGCAACTTAAAATAATGATTGAATTTTTCCGACGTATGTGATAATATATTTTTTGCTTGAAAAATTTCTATGTCCCAGTAGCTCAGCTGGATAGAGCAACGGCCTTCTAAGCCGTCGGTCAGGGGTTCGAATCCCTTCTGGGACGTAAAAGAAGACACCGTCTTATGGCGGTGTCAGAGTGTCGAGAAACCCTGTACTTTTTTCAAAGTACAGGGT
>NZ_JAMBDM010000003.1:0-599503 GCF_025142895.1 Paenibacillus sp. p3-SID867 | reverse complement strand
TTTTTTATTGTCTACTTGACGGGGCTATGACCAGGATCCCCGTTCTTTTTTGATTATGTTTTAGATTTTATTCCAGAAAGCAACGTCTTCAAGCGGCAATCTTACCGTTGGCCGACCTGGAGCGGCTGCTTTCCCGATAGCAATCAACATCACGCTGCGATAATGGGCAGGGATATTGAACTCCTCCACGAACTGCACTTTGTTATATCCGCCCATCGGGACGGTATCATATCCTCTTGCCCGCGCGCTCAGCATCAGCTGCATGGAGATCAGTCCGGCATCCACGTCCACGATGCTCTCTTTTACGGATTGGTCCATATTCGCATAAAGATTTTCGGCCGTATAGATAAAGCGCTGCTTCACCTCTTCGGTCATATATCCCGCTTCTTCAGACATCGAGTAGATCTTCTCGCCCTTCTCATACCACTTCATATCACCCAGCACAGCAATGACGGCCGAGGCTTGAAGTACATGCTCCTGATTGTTTGCAATCGGATGCAGCTTCTTCAAAAGCTCAGCATCATCGATCACAAGAAAGCGCCATGGCTGCAGATTGCTTGAGGAAGGTGCGAGTGTAGCATCCTTCAGAATCGCTTCCATCTCTTCTCTTGGAATCTTTACCGACGGGTCGTACTGTCGAACCGAGTGGCGTTCCTGAATCACGGTTTGAAAATCGGGTTTTGTTATGGTAGACATGGTTTTTCCCCTCCAAAATTATATTGTGCATTTTTCTGCACAGTTTAAATCGCGAGTTAACTGTGTTGTTTAATGCACAGTATATAGCAGACTGGATTTCTTTGTCAATCACATTTTGAAAGGTTCACTGAGCGATGTCCGCGATCGTCCGGGATTCCAGTATTTTCAGGGTACTGTCCTCAATCTCGGATAAAATGCCGACAAAGGATTCCTTGATTTCCTCGGCAAAACAATGTCCGGTAGCCGCATCCAGCATGCTGTCGCTGATGGAGCTGTGGACTTGAAGAATCGAGTAAACTTCAGCCAGTGTAATGTCACAGGCATTCTTCTTGAGCCGGTAGCCGCCGTCTCTTCCTTCACGCGACTCAATCATATCGGCTTGCGCAAGTGTTTTCAGCACGCGTCGAATCAAAGTCGATTCCGAGTGCAAATACGAAGCGATATCGCCGCTCGAGCATTTACCGGAGTGACGTTCAAGGGTAACCAGTGCTTGCACGGCTAGGCTGAAGGTTTTATAAGTGGACGGGCAGGCCATTGTCGATTTTTTGGAGGCCGCTTCTTTATGGATGCTCATGTTCCTACCCCCTTTTTCAATAATAGAATTGCCTTAAATAGGCATTCTGCAGCTTTACCTGTCGTTCCCATCAAGCTTTTCATTATTGTAACGTAAACCTGACACTCCATCAAGCGCAACAAGGACCATCGTCTAATGGCCCTCTTCTTCAACCAGTGCTTGAGACTCATACAAATTCGCCTCTCGGTAATTCACATCCATTCTCAGATGGCTCGCCAATGCCCGGTCAATATCGCCCTGTTCGAACATGCTTTGAATCTCGTTACGCTCGGATTGAATGGCTTTAAGTTCCAGTTCCCGGCGTTCACTGCTATGCTTCTGCTTTCTTCGACTCCACACTCGATCATTCTGAAGAAAATGCTCCATTGCCCGATAGTCTGCAATAACGGCTTGCAGGACTTCCTGCCTCTGTGCCGGTTTCACTGTCTGGATCTCATGTATTGCAGCACGAATCGCCTCCAGCTTTAGTGCCTTATACATATCCCAATCCGGATGGTCCGGAGACATTGGCGTTTCTTGGGACTCGTTTTTTTTCAACAAGCGCTTCAAGTTCCGCCATAAATTCTTCGTGAGCAGCTTGAACTTATATCGGCTGGTAAGCAGCATCTCGACTTTGTTCAGCGAGGATAGGAACAGCTCCGCGACCCTTGCGGATGCTTTATGTTCCTTAAGCCATGTTTCCGCAACGCTCCGTTCCGCTGTGAGTCCGATTTTTCTTACTGCGATGGTGGCTTTCCAGAACTCCCGCATGTCGCTTTTATCCGTTATTTGAGATTGCTGAAGCCGCTTGGTATACGCATAGATAAGCTGAACTGCCTCTTCCTTATTTTCATCCGTCATTTCTTCCCGCACGGTACGTATACCCGCTTGGAGCATATGAAGCCGTGCCTCTTTCTCGCGATCGATCACCGCGGACGAATCGACATGTTTCTCCCGTGTCAGGAGCGGAAGCAAAACACTCGCGATCACCAGCGTTAATAGGATGACGCCCGCACAGATGAATAACATTAAGCTTCGCTCCGGGAAAGGACGATTGTCCGCAAGGGTGAGCGGGATCGAGAAAGCCGCAGCCAGCGTCAAGGCTCCCCGTACGCCCGATAGTGCAGTCAACAGGGAAGATTTAAACTGACGGTTCGTAGATGCCCAGACCCATGCGAAACGCAGCAATATCAATACAGCCGTTATAAGAAAAATATAGCCGAGAACTTGTCCATTGTTATAGGCAGGGTCACTCCATATTTGATTACCGACTCCTGGGATTTCATGCCCGAGCAGAATGAACACCAGCCCATTTAGCGTGAAGAGAATGACCGACCAGGTGCTGTCCGATACCACTCTGAGCTTTATGGACGCCGATCGCATGCGATCCCTCTCAACCGCATGGGTGACACCCGCCGCAACGACAGCCAGAATCCCGGATAGATGAAATTCCTCGGCGATAAGGTAGATGATGAATGGCGTCAGAATGATGATCAGCATATGAAGCGTGACGTCCTCCATACCGAGACGGCGAAGCAGCATTCGGAACCAGATCACAAGAAATCCTAGAAGTGCGCCGATCACGATGCCTCCAACCGCAATGACAAAAAAACTGCCGATGGCATTCGTTAACGAAAAATAACCCGTTACGGTAGCTGCAATCGCAAAATTAAATGCAACGAGACCGGATGCATCATTCATCAGCGCTTCGCCTTCAAGCAAATGCATGATTTTTCCCGGCAGCTTCACCCTGCCTGACAGGGAGCCCACCGCAACCGCATCGGTAGGCGAGAGTATCGCCGCCAGCGCAAAAGCAGCCGATAACGGTATGGTCGGAATAAGCCAATGAATGAAAGGGCCCGCAATCAGTACCGTTGCAAATACGAGACCTAGCGCCAGCAGCAGGATACTGGACCTGAGCTTCCATAACTCTTCGCGCGGGGTAAGCTTCCCGTCATTGAACAAGAGCGGCGCGATAAACAACACCATGAACAATTCCGGATTCAGCGGAACGTGATGGAACCCGCGAATATAGGCGGCCCCGATCCCAAGCGCAATCTGAATCAACGGGACAGGTATGAACGGCAAAAATCGATTGATGATGTTTGAAATACCGACAAGGACCAGAAACATAAGTACCATAAGAAATAATTCCACAACCCTGCTCCCTCCTCGAAGAATTACCTATGTAACATTGGGATATCCATCAATAGACAGGTATAGGTTGTGTAGAATATTAAAGGTTTATTTATGAATTCGAATAGTTTCAACCTTTATGCCGCCACAAAAAAACAAGGCTTCCTAAAGGAGGTATCCTTTAGAAAGCCCATGCGCTTGCGCTTGCTTTTTAGTATGCAGTCCAGCCTGCATCGGCTGTAACCACAGTACCGTTGACAAAGCTGGCTTCATCTGAAGCCAGGAACAATACGACTTTCGCGATCTCTTCCGGTTCGCCTGCCCGCGGGTTCAGGTTGATACCAGCCATCGCTCTTTCCATGCCGAACGAATTCGGCGCGTTGAGAGTGGTGCCGATATTCGTGCTGACACCTCCTGGAGCAACCGCATTACAGCGGATTCCCTGCGTTGCATATTGGAAACCGACATTCTTCGTTAATCCGACAACGGCATGCTTAGCGGCCGTATACGCTGCCCCTGCTCTGGACCCCATTAGACCTCCAGCAGATGCAATGTTGACAATGACTCCGCTCTTCTTGTCCAGGAAGATTGGCAATGATTTACGAATGGTTCTCATCGGTCCCGTCGTGTTGATGGCAAATACACGATCCCACAATTCATCCGTTAGATCAGCAGCCGGTACGAAGTTGTCCATAATGCCAGCGTTATTGATCAAAATATCAAGCGTTCCATATTCATTAACAGTAGCATCTACCAGCTGCTGTACATCCTCTTCCTTGGCCACATTCGCTACCAATGCCAGGGCTGTGCCGCCTTTTGCCGTAATTCCGTCAACAACGGCTTGCGCTGCCTCAAGACGCAGGTCAGACACAACAACCTTTGCGCCTTCGGCGGCAAACAGTTCCGCTGTCGCTTTTCCCATACCGGAAGCAGCACCCGTAACTATCGCAACTTTACCAGCTAATCTCATGTTCCATACCCCCATTATTGGTTTGATATCATTTCAAAATTCAGTGACAACATTCAACAACTGTACAATACATGAC
This sequence comes from Paenibacillus sp. p3-SID867, assembly GCF_025142895.1. Taxonomy (NCBI): domain Bacteria; kingdom Bacillati; phylum Bacillota; class Bacilli; order Caryophanales; family Paenibacillaceae; genus Paenibacillus; species Paenibacillus sp. p3-SID867. The sequence continues at coordinate 595,072 of NZ_JAMBDM010000003.1, read as the reverse complement.
ATATGTCTATTCTAGTATAATTGTAGTATGATTTAGGTCACAATCATTAAAAAACATGAAAATGTGCGATACCGAACAAAAAACATAAATTTGTTTATATTTTAATAATTAAATTCGTTATATTTGTAACCGAAAGGACTCGACTCTATGCAAACAAGCAATAAAAGGACCGACCGTCGCATCGTCCGCAGCAAAGAAGCTTTAAAACAAGCGCTTCTATCACTCCTCTCGCAGAAGAGCTTCTCCAGCATTTCCATTACGGAAATCGTAGAGTTAGCGAATTACAATCGAGGAACCTTCTATACCCACTACGACAACAAAGAGTCTCTTCTGGATGATATCCTGACCCCTTTAATGGAGGAACTGATTGCTTCCTTCAGGGCTCCCTACGGGGAAGTCGACGTATTTCATATCGATGAGCTGCCTGCTAATGCGGTAAAAATATTTGATCATATTCATCAAAATGCAGACGTATATACGGCCTTATTCAAAAGCGATGTTCTGCCGCTGGTCCGGGATAAAATGTTCTCGGCATTAAAGCAAATCGCCATGGAGGATTTGGACTATCCCGGGGAAGAGCTCAACCATGAACTTCTCATCATCTACAACATGCACGCCTTAATCGGCCTGGTATTCCACTGGATCGAGAACAATTTCCACTATTCCGTCCCTTATATGAGGGATCAGCTGGTTCTCATGATCAACTGGAGGCCGAGAAGCGTTAGAACACAAATCAAGCGCACGGACCCTACATGAAATCAGAGAGTTGATAACATAGAAAAAAACGCAAAAAAACCATCAACCCGATCAAATAGCAAATCGAGCGGATGATGGTTTTGGAATTTTAGATAAGCCAAAGGCCGCTTCCAAAGATAGTTTTGAACTACCCATGGATACGGCCTTTTCTTTAATACCGATCAATTATGTCCATAATCTAGAAAATAGCGTCGAGAGTACTTTCGACGATTCGATCGGCCAGCTCCCGATTCATCGTAGCGGAGTTCATCACCCGCAGTCCGTAATAGCTGCTTAAGAATAAACTGGCCAGCTGCTTCGCAGAGCGTTCACCTCGTATCTCCCCCGAATGAATCGCCTCTTCCATCACGCGGACCAAGTCTTCCTCGAGATCATAAATATATTGCCCGAATATCCGTTCAACCATGGGGTCCCGCCCAGCTCGTTCCATACTAATATTAACCGCCATGCAGCCGCGATGATTCGGATCCGAAAAATCCATGCCGATCGCCCATTCAAACAAGGCGTGCAGCCTTTCCTTAACCGGGATGGACCGGCCCAGAATCTCTCTGGATATCTCCAGGCCTTCATCATTGTAACGTTGAAGCACCTGCTCGAACAACTCATTCTTGCTGCCAAACGCATTGTACAGGCTCCCTTTACCAAGCCCTGTCTTCTCGCACAGCTCTTGCGTGGAACTCGCTTCATAACCCTTGGACCAGAATACGTCCATGGCTGCATCAATGACAGCTTCTTTCTTGAACTCACGCGGTCTACCGTTCGTGGTCATTCCCCTCATCCCTTTTGAACATGATCTTTGTTATCTAAAAGTATAGGGTTTATGTACCACTCAGTCAAATATTATGATTCTCCCATAAAAAGTCTTCGAACGGTTTCATACGCCAGTTTCGGACGCCGATATTCATCCACGATGCCTTTGCTGTTCCGCGTGCATGAACGATTCAGCAGCCAGCCAAGCCCTTCCGTCACGCGGCAATCGCTAAATTGCCATATGAACATCCCGGAAATGTATTCGCGCTCCATGTATGCCTTCAGATTGTTCGCGATAATATCGGTCTGACGCTCCTCCGAGCCTTTCTCCCGATTCGGACTCCGGAATCCGTAGAACCCGTCCCCTCCGAATTCACTCATAATCATCGGTTTACCTTCTCCGCCGAGCGCATCTGCCCAGCTTCTGGCCAGATCCGCCAGTTCCCCAGGATTTTCGTCGGTATACCAGCCTGGATAGAGATTGAATGACACGATTTCCGCCAAATCAAAACATTTCTCCTGATCCCGATGATGGGAAGCGAAGGACCGAGGCCTGCTGGGATCAAGCTCCCGAATAATGGTTAGCTGCTTTGCGTAGTGAGCTCTCCCCTCCTCCGTGTTACTGGCGCATTCATTCAGAATGGCCCATATCAGGATGGACGGATGGTTAAAATGCTGCTGCACCATTTCACGAGTCACCTGCTCGCTCTGCCAACCGAAATTCGGATGCAGCATCTGCTCCAGACTCAAACCGCGGGCGTGATTTTCCTCCCACACCGCAATCCCTCGTTCATCGCATAGATCGAGAAATCGCTCATCGTTCGGATAATGGCTCGTCCGAACGGAGTTACACCCAAGCTCTGTTATGAGGTCCACATCTTTTACCATGAGGGGCAGCGGAAGTGCGGAACCGGCCATGGGATGGTCCTCATGCCGGTTAACGCCTTTGAGCACGAGATCCTGGCCGTTCAATTGGATTTTTCCGTTATGCGTTGTTATCTCGCGAAAGCCTATGCGGTCCTGCCAATCATCGCAATCCGTACCATCAACAGCAAGTACCGCTCGCAGGGCATACAAATTCGGGTCGTCCAGCGACCATTCCAACACACTTGGATAGGATACCGTGACTATTCGTTCGACCCGCTCCCCTGGCTTCACTTCAAAGCTTCCAAGCGCCCCCTCCACCTCAGCCAGCGAACCGCGGAGTGATCCTTTCTTCATAAGGCTTCCAAGGTTTCGGATCAATACCTTCCAAGAACCTTGCCAAACCCCGCCCTGTTTATATGGAGTGAACATGACGTTTTCAATGTATAAATCGCTTATCTCCTCCAGGGCAACCGGCCGAATAATGCCGCCGTACGTATAGTAATCATTAGGAACATGAAGGGCCGATTCCTCGTTAAAGGAATTATCCACATACACCAGCAGTTCATGTTCACCGGCTTGAACTTCCGGGATGACCATGTCAAAGGCGGTATATGCATTATAATGACGGACTGCCAATTCCCCGTTGAAATAAACATGTGCCGTGTGGCTGACCCCTTTGAATTCGATTCGCAAATTGGTTTTTCGAGACAGCGAGATGATCTTGCGGTATACGCCAACTCCCCTATAGTTTCCGAAGCGTGGGTGCATCTCCCAGCAACCGGGAACAGGCAGCTTGTCAGTGTAACTGGCTGGTCGCTCCCCTATGCCGGCTACTGGAGCAAACTCCCACATTCCCTCCAGTTCCTTGCACTTTCGAATATGGTGGGTATCAAATAATCGCAGCATCTCTTCTCCTCCAATCCATCATGCGGCTTTGAGGATCCCCTCAAAAATCCGATAAGTAAACACTAGATTATTGATGCAGAGTACTCCATAGAAAAGCCGATACAAAACATGTAAAAATCGCTCCTTGCATCCATCCCTGGCGATTGTTGTGATCCTGAGTTATTCTTTTCTTATATCACCTATCAGGATGGAGGCTGGACTGCCGTGTATGAAGCTCGAGATTTGGTTGTGCGGATCAACTGGACCTTCCGAAAGACCACCTCTTCCGATTGGTCTGATATCCGTAATAATACGTCAGTGCACAGTTTCTACTGGATCCATGAAGGCAGCGGAATCTTCTATGCGGATCAAGCATATCCGGTAAGTCAAGGCATGCTGTTTTATATGGAACCAGGCTTGCAGATGCGTATGAAAAGCGCTCCGGAAGCCCCTCTTACCATAAGCATGGTGCTGTTTGAATGCTGCTGCCTTCAACATTTCCGGTCTGAATGGCAGCTCCCTCAAAGCATTCAGCGGCTTGAAATCCCATTTATGGCCCATTTTCTAGGCGAGCAAGCCATCGGGATGGACCATGGTTTCAGCGAAGTGACAAGGGCTTGGGTTCCCGGGAATACGGAGAGTGAACTGGAAAGCAGCGCCCTGCTTCTAAGGATGATCGCCAAATTACATCAGGAGAACAAGCCGTCTCTAATAGAGCCCGCATATGAGGCATATCACCGGATTAAATCAGACATCGAGAACCATTACGCCGATCCGCTTCATATTGGATCCTTAGCAAAGAAACATGCCATTTCGGAGTCATATTTGCGAAAGCTGTTTATGAAGCATCTGCATGTTTCTCCCAAGGACTACCTGACCGACATCCGTATGCGGCATGCAGAGCGTTACTTGGCATACACGTCGTATACATTGAGGTTTATCGCCAACGCATGCGGATATCATGATGAATTTCACTTCAGTAAAGCATTTCATAAGTACAAAGGGATGGCTCCCGCAGCGTTTCGAAAAACCTCAAAACATGCGAATCATTCAACCCTGTAACGGTTGCTGATTGGTGTATCGGCGTATACTCTCGAATCTAAGAAAACCTTATGTAAGCGAAATAAGATTTTATATCAAAAAACGGACTTTAGAGACGTTATTCAACACTAGCAGCAAATCGACTGCCAATGCCCATAATAACAACTCTGTCGTCCGTTTCAACTGGAACATGATTCTTGGTGTAACCGATTGTCTCCAGAAGATTTTATCCCGGCGGCGGGGCCGTGGATCGGCGGATGACCAGCTCCGGGGGGAGCACAATCCGCTGTGGAGGTTCTCCCTGGCTGGACAGATTCCTGACTACAAGGTCCACCGCCAGGCGGCCCATCTGTTCCATCGGCTGGGCAATAACGGTGAGCGGCGGATCGGTTACTCGGGCGAGAATCGTATCGTCAAAGCTGACGACCGAACAGTCCTCCGGAACGCGCAGCCCGAGCTCGCGGATCGCTTGAAGGGCGCCGATCGCCAGCAGGTCGTTGCAGCAAAACAGCGCAGTGGGCGGTTCCTCCAGCTCCAGAATAGCTTTGGCTCGGCGGTATCCGTCCTCGATCTTATGGTCACAGGCCGCCATATAGTCGGGAGACGGCCCGAAACCGAGCGAGGCCGCAGCCTCGACAAACCCCCGTACCCGCTCATTGCTGCTCGTCACCCGTTCATGCTCGGCGAGTACCGCCAGCCTGCGGTGACCGAGACGAAGCAGATGCTCAGCAGCCAGACGTCCCCCTTCCAGGTCATGAACCCGAACGCTGCTTGCGCCAAGGGCCGGATTGTCCCGAGCGATAAGCGCTATAGCCAGCGAATGCTCCTGAAGCGGCTTAAGCAGCTCGCCATGGGATACGCCCGTACCGATAATAACGCCGTCCACCTGCTTTTGTCTCAGCAGGCTGACATAGCGCTTTACCTTCTCTTCCTGGTTGTCCGTGCTGCAGATGATCACGCTGTATCCAAGCTGATGCCCGTGATCCTCGACCGATCGTGCAATCTCGGCGAAAAAGGGGTTGGAGATGTCGGGGACGAGCAATCCCAGGGTATAGGTTTTTTTGCCGGCGAGGGCTGAGGCAATCGCATTCGGCCGATAATTCAGGCGCTGCATGATATCGAGAATCTCCTCACGCCGTTCGCGACTGATCTTGCCCTTGCCGTTCATGACATGAGAGACGGTGGCAATGGAGACGCCGGCTTCGCGCGCAACGTCATAAATAGTCGCTCTTATCATCCCTTGAACTCCATTTGTTTAATTTTGGCATTTCAATTTATTATGAGCTTTCATCTCGTTTAGCGCAAGACCATTTAGTCGTTATTACTGCCTGCAGACATGCACACCTAAGGAACCCGGTCCATAACACGTTCCCTGATTTCCAGCTTTATCTCATAAGCCAATCATGATCCGGATCATTGCGGAATTTCCATATTCGCTTCGGCCCCGCCATGACGTTCAGATAGTACACATCATATCCGGGAGGCGCGGATACCGGATGGTAGCCCTCAGGCACCATAACGGCCTCGCCGTCTTTGACCGCCATCGTTTCGTCCAGCGAACGGTCATCGGTGTAGACCCGCTGAACGGCAAAACCGCATTCCGGCTGAACCCGGAAATAGTAGGTTTCCTCCAGCAGCGACTCCTCCGGCAGCTCGTCGCGGTCATGCTTGTGCGGCGGGTAGCTGGACCAGTTGCCCCCGTCCGTAAACACCTCGACCACCAATAGACTGTCCGCAGGCTTTTGCTCCGGCAAAATATTATGCACCAGACGCGACATGCTCCCGCTCCCGCGGTTCTCCACGCCGACCTCTTGCGGCGCGATGAGACGGGCCTGATGAGAGTCTTTCCCCGGGGCAAGGCACACCGCCAGTTCCATTTCAGTTAGTGCTGTGACCTCGAACTGTTTCTGTGAGGGCACATAAACCGTATAGGGAGGCGTCTTTTCAAACACGCTCATGCGTTTGCCAATGTTATGCCAGCTCTCTCCCCCGGCCCTCACGTCGGCTCGCCCGGTTAACAGAACAAGAGCCGCTTCCTGATCTCCCGTGACTCGTCTCAGCGTCTGTCCTTCCCGTAAACGGAATACTTCAAAGCCCACATATGTCCAGCCTGCGCTTTGCGGCGTTATGGATAGCACGCGCCCGTCCAGGTCCGGCGTCGTTAGGGGTACAATTAAGTTCGGCATGGTATTCCTCCTTTTTGTTTCTGACTCTGCAAATGATGAAGCTTCAACAGATAGCTCTCCCGTTTGAGTAAAATATTCCAGCGCTTGGGCGACAGCTTCTCATATATCGATTTCAAGCAGATACCGGAGGCTAGCGAACACAAACGATGATGTCTACTTGTTCAGCCAGCTTAGCCATCCTCTCGACATCCCGCTGCCAAATACAGCCCCTCCGGGTTTCGGGTTTAGCCTGCCGATATGCCGGCGGTGAGCTCGGCCAGCTTCACCGGGCGGCCCTGCTGGAGCGATCGCTTGGCTGCCAGGGCGATCAGCTCTGCCTGAAGGGCGTCATGGCCGCTGACTGGCACCGCGGTACCGTTATGCAAGCTATCGATAAATTGCCGCGTCTCGTTCATGTACGCTTCCTTGTACCGCTCCAGGAAGAAATACAGTGGTTTGTCGCGGGTAACGCCATCCGGACCGCTGACAACGGCGGTACTGGGATAGTCGTTGTCAGCGGAGACGCAGCCGCCGGAGCCGAACACCTCGATCCGCTGATCATAACCGTAGACGGCCTTGCGGCTGTTGTCGATGACGCCGAGCGCTCCGTTTTCAAACCGCAGCGTTGTAAGGGCGGTGTCGATGTCGCCCAGCTCTCCGATGGCAGGGTCCACGAGTACCGCTCCTTGGGCATACACTTCGACCACCTCGCTGCCCGATAAAAAACGGGCGATGTCGAAATCATGAATAGCCATATCCATAAACAGTCCGCCGGACACTTTAATGTAATCCGGATGCGGCGGGCTCGGATCACGCGAGGTAATCTTGATCAGATGCGTATCCCCGATTCTCCCTGCGGACACAATCTCCCGAACCCGGCTGAAGTTATGGTCAAACCGGCGGTTAAAGCCGATCTGCAGACTTACGCCTGCCGCTTCCACGGCCGCCAGCGCTTCACGGGTCTGATCCACGCTCATGCTGACCGGTTTTTCGCAGAAAATATGCTTGCCGTTCGCCGCGGCCTGCTTGATCAGCGGAACATGCGTATCCGTCGAAGAGCAGATCAGCACGGCATCGATATCCGGATGTTCCATGATATCGTTACTATTAGTCGTAACCATAGGAATGCCGCGTTCCGCGGCCCAGGCCCTTAACTCGTCGCCGGCGAACAAATCGCCGATGGCCGCAATTTTCGCACCAGGCATGCGAAGCAGATGATCCGCATGGATTTTGCCGATTCGTCCGGCACCGATAATGCCGATATTAATGGTTTTCATATGAACGTCTCCTCTGCTTAAAGGCTACCAGCGCGCTGTTACCATTTTTTTGCGAGTATAGAACTCCACGCCGTCCGTTCCATTCGCATGCAGATCCCCATAGAAAGAATTTTTCCAGCCGGAGAACGGAAAGAACGCCATCGGTGCTGGAACGCCGAGGTTGACGCCAAGCATGCCGGCATCGATATGCTCACGGAACTGGCGCACGTCGCTGCCATTCTGCGTGAACAGGCAGGCCCCGTTCGCAAAGTCCGAGCGGTTGGAAATTTCAATCGCTTCCTCCAGCGATTCCGCACGCATGACAGACAGCACGGGGGCAAAAATTTCGTCCTTCCAAATCCTCATCTCGCTGGTCACCTCATCAAAAATCGTCGGTCCGACAAAATATCCGTCCCCCCTCACGGCCTCATCGCTCCGTCCGTCGCGCACCAGCTTGGCGCCTTCTTGCTCGCCCGCCTCAATATAAGAGATCGTACGCTCCTTATGAGCTCGCCTGATAACCGGCCCGAGGAAAACGCCTTCGTCCGCTCCGTTGCCGATGATAATCTCATCGGCCGCCTGCTTCAGCTTCTCCAGCAGCGGCTCCGCCACGTCGCCCACGGCCACGACGACGGAGCAGGCCATGCAGCGCTCGCCGGCAGAACCGAAAGCCGCGCTGACGATCTGGGTCACGGCCCCATCCAAGTCGGCAGTCGGCATCACGATGCTGTGATTCTTCGCTCCGGCCAAAGCCTGCACACGCTTGCCGTGGGAAGAAGCGGTTTTGTACACATACTCTGCCACCGGCTGGGAGCCGACGAAGGACACAGCGGCAATGCCGGGATGTTCCAAGATGCCGTTGACTACATCATGAGCGCCGTGGACGATATTCAGAACGCCGTCCGGCAGACCGGCATCGGCGAACAGCTCCGCCAGACGCTGAGCCAAGAGCGGCGTGCGCTCCGAAGGCTTCAGCACGAACGCATTGCCGCAGGCGATGGCGAGCGGGAACATCCAGCACGGCACCATCATCGGGAAGTTGAACGGCGTGATACCCGCCACAACGCCGATCGGATACCGGTACATGCCGGACTCCAGGTTGGTGGCGATGTCGGGAAGCTGCCTGCCCATCATCAGCGTAGGCGCTCCGGCCGCAAACTCCACGCATTCGATGCCGCGCTGCACCTCGCCGTAGGCTTCGGCATAGCTTTTGCCGTTCTCCGCCGTAATCAGGCGTGCCAGATCTTCCCAGTGCTCTACCAGCAGCTGTTGATATTTGAACAGAATGCGAGCGCGGCGAGGAACAGCTGTCTTGGCCCAGGCACGTCCCGCTTTGGCGGCCGCCTGCACTGCCTGATCTACCTCCTCTTTGGTGGATAGAGGAACGTAAGCAAGGATCTCTTCCGTCGCCGGATTGTATACAGGATCGGTTGTTTCGGATCGGGATGGAACGAATTGTCCGCCGATATAATTGCTCAGGGTTTGCGTCATGGCTGGTTTGCCCCTTTCGATTGGATCAGTAAAATAGAACACAACGAAACATCAGTGATGACAGATCTCCAATATAGCCCCTGACCATGAACTCAACTCAGGAATTGGAGGTAATTTCGCCTCGCTTGCAGCGCTCGATATAATCGTGAACCGCCGCGCTCGTCGGCATCGCATCGGAGCAGCTGTGGCTGGAGATGACAATGCTTGCCGCTGCGCTGCCGAACTCCATGCAGCGCTCGATGGGCCAGCCCTGCATCAGGCCGTACAGAAAACCGGCGGCGTATGAATCTCCCGCTCCGAACGTCTTGATGACCTTCGCCGGAAAGCTTTGTGCCGTATGGCTGGCACCGACAGGGGTATACGCGATGGAACCTTCCTTGCCGTGCTTGATAATCACGATCTTGGCGTTGTAATCAAACCACTTGGCGGCCGTGATGCGGTCGCTTCGTTCCGGGTTGCCCCCGAACTGCTCCATCATGTCGAACTCCTCGCGCGTGCCGAGGATAATATCGCATGTTTCCGCTGCTAAATTGTAGTAGATCGCCGTCTCTTGCGGAGATTTCCAAGTGTACGGACGGTAATCGAGGTCAAACGCAATCACGGCCCCGTGGCGCTTGGCATAGTCCAGAGCCAGAAACACGGCTTCCCGGGAAGGACTGGCAGCGAGCGCGGTTCCGGAGATCAGCACCATTTTGGCGGAGGCGATCAGCTCTTCGTTCACGTCTCCTGTCTCCAGCAGCAAGTCCGCGGCGTTGTCGCGGTACATTAGAATGCTGCAGTCGGTCGGACTCTTGATCTCGGTAAAAGCCAGACCCGTCACGGCTCCCGTGTAGTCGGTGGACACGCCTTTAGTCGCAATTCCGTTATTCTCAAGGTATTTTGTAATAAAACGGCCCATCTGATCGTCCGCGACCTTGCCGATAAAGCCCGTCTTCAGCCCCAGACGTGCCATCCCGATACAAATGTTGGCGGGGGATCCGCCCACGTACTTGGTAAACGTGCTCGTTTCCTCCATCGGCCGGTTAATTTCATTGGCGTTCAGGTCGATGCAGAGCCTCCCTACAGCCACGAAATCCACCGGTTTTTCGTTATTGAACGTGATTTCACTCATGGATTAACCTCCTTCTCCTTGATCAGTTCGGCCCAAGCTGCGAGCACCAAGAAACGCATGGCCCCCACTCTCCAATGGCCGTAATCACCTGCAGTTCTTTATCTTTTGACACCTGATCACTCTTGGCCATCAAAGCCCGAATGAGAGCTACTGGCTGTCTGCTATGCATGCTGTATCTATGTTCTCGAGCTATGTCGAATCGCCATGAGCCTGGTTTCAACGAGCATGCCGCTTAAACTTCAGCCCTATAGTTTCTGCTGGCCTTCCAGCCGTTCCAGGTATTCGATGGCCTGCTGAGCGTACTCCTTGGCAGGATGCAGCGCAGGGTCCTGTTCACCCTCCAGCATCGCCCAACCGTCATAGCCGCGCTTGACGAGCTCGCCGATAATCGGCGCAAAGTCAATGCAGCCGTCTCCTGGAACCGTGAACACGCCTCTGCGAATACAGCTCACAAAATCGCACCGAGCCTGTCGTGCCTGCTCCAAAACATCAAGTCGGACATCCTTCAGATGGATGTACGCGATCCGCTCATAATGCATACGGAGCAGTTCAAGCGGATCTGCTCCCCCGTAATAGGCATGACCGGTATCGTACAGGAGAAACACCAGCGAAGGATCGGTCATGGCCATCAGGCGGTCGATTTCGTCCGGCTGCTCCACGACCGTGCCGCCATGGTGATGGTAAGCCAGCTTCATGCCATAACTCGCCGCAATCTCGCCAGCCTGGTTCAGTCCTTCCGCCAGGCTTTCCCATCCGGCGTCATCCAGACGGAGAACGATATTCTCATTCGGCGTCCGTCGGGGATCGAAGTGAAGTGATCCCCCTACCTCCGCCGTGCTGATGACTTTGCTGCCGAACCCGGCCAGAAACTCCGCGTGCCGCCGGTAATCCTCCAGCTCCTGCTTCCGGTAATCGGGATCAGAGAACAGCACCGACTTCCACTGGGAAACCAGCTGAATGCCGCGCGCATCCAGCTCCCTTTTCAGTACCGTCCGATCCTTGGGGAATTTTCTTCCCATCTCCGTACCAGTCAGTCCCAAAGCCGCAATATCATCTACAATCATCTCAAAGGTCGTGTCGTCCCCATGCTCCCTTACATCCTCGCCGACCCAGTTGATGGGGTGGATCCCCAGCTTGAACAGCCTGTTGCTCATAACCAGCGCCTCCTTTGTGTGGTTTAGTAGAGTCTTGCTTCCTTGCTTCGGGCAGCCATCTGGCGCTGCGCTTCGGTTACCTTGCTTGAGGCCGACACCTCCGGCACCTCTACGCGCCACCAGGACTCATAACCATCGGTGTTCGTCCCCGGAACGACCGGAATCTCGATCAGCGTCGTAACGGTTTCCTTCTGCGCCAGCAGCAGCGCTTCATGCAGTGCTTCCGGCGAGTTGGCCCTGTAAGCTTTAGCGCCAAGTGCACGAGCGTGTGCCGCGAAATCAATCGGGAGGTACTCTCCGGTTAAACGGCCAGTCCCCACTTCGCGGCGTCGGAACTCATTGCCAAACCCGTCGCTGCCGTTGCTCCGCTGCAGATTATGAATACACTGGAATCCATGGTTGTCGAACAGCAATATCGTAATCTTACGGCCTTCCTGCAAGCTGGTGATCAGCTCCGAGTGCATCATCAGGTAACTGCCGTCGCCGACCAGCGCATAGACTTCACGGTCCGGTTCCGCGAGAGCGGCTCCCAAGGCGCCGCTCACCTCATACCCCATGCAGGAGAAGCCATACTCCATGTGGTACGTCTTCGGTTCGGAAGGTCTCCATAACCGGTGCAAGTCTCCCGGCAGGCTGCCTGCGGCACAAACGATGATGGAAGATGGGGAGATGACCTCATTGATGACGCCAAGAGCTCTCGTCTGAGACAAGCCGTCTGGATGCTCGGCAGCGTACAAGCGGTCCACCTCGCAGTCCCACTCTGCTTTCAAACCGGCAAGCTCTCGATCTTCATAGCCCGCTTGATAGCCATCCCGAGACAGCTCCTGGTGCAGCGCTTTCAACCCTTCCTTCGCGTCGGCAATCAGCGCTTCGCCGCCGAGCTTGACCCCGTCGGCACCGTTGACATTCAGGTTCAGGAACGATACATCCTCCCTTTGAAACGCCCATTTGGAGGACGTTGTAAAGTCCGAATATCGGGTGCCGATACCGATAATCAGATCGGCTTTAGCGGCAGCGCGATTTGCCGCCAACGAGCCCGTTACGCCCATGGCGCCCAGGTTCAGGGGGTGATTCCAGGGAAGCGAACTTTTGCCGGCCTGCGTTTCTGCGACCGGGATGCCGAAAGCTTCCGCAAATGCTGCCAGGTCGGCGGCTGCATCGCTGTAGTGCACGCCTCCTCCGGCAATGATGAGCGGACGCTTGCTGCCTGCAATCCGTGCCGCCGCAAGCTTCAGTCGCTCCGCCGACGGCGGGCGGCGGTCGATGACGTGTACCGTTTTCTCAAACAGCGAATCCGGATAATCGTACGCCTCAGCCTGCACGTCCTGAGGCAGCGCGAGCGTAACCGCTCCCGTCTCCGCCGGATCAGTCAGCACACGGATCGCCTGACGGGCGGCTCCGATAAGCTGCTCCGGCCGGGATATCCGATCCCAATACCGGCTTACCGGCTTGAAAGCATCTGCGGCCGATACCGTATAATCCGACGGGGCCTCTATCTGCTGCAGCACCGGATCTGGCTGGCGGCAGGCGAAGTTGTCACCAGGCAGCAGCAGCACCGGGATGCGATTCACCGTTGCCGTAGCAGCCGCAGTGACCATATTGAGCGCACCGGGTCCGATGGACGAGGTGCAGGCCCAAATCTGCCGCCGGTTCTTTTGCTTCGCGTATGCCGCAGCGGTATGCACCATGCCCTGCTCATTTTTGCCTTGAACATAAACCAGGTCACCTCCGCTTCGTTCCAAGGCCTCGCCAAGACCGGTTACATTGCCGTGTCCGAATATTCCCATTACCCCATGCACGAATTTCGTCTCCACTCCATCGACGGAAACGTACTGTGCATCCAAAAACTTCAACAGCGCCTGTGCCATCGTTAATCGTGTCGTCGTCAACCGGTTCATCTCCTTTTCAACTTTTCATCTTCATTGCAGCCTAAGAAAGAAACATTATGTGAATTAAGCGCTTAACCTATTAGATCTATGCGCCTAACCAACTAAGGGTTAAGCGCTTTAAAGAAAGTGTATGCCTTACTTGCCGCCCAGCATGCCTTTCAATTTTATGATTTCTGCGCCCGCCAGCATCATGATGCCGGTCCCGTGATTGTCATTCACTACGGTGAGCAGGTCATGCTTGTAATAATCCCCGGTAAAGGAATAACGGGACCCGCTGCATACCCCGTGCACGCTGCCGCGGCGATCGATGGCTTTTCCGGTCAGCCCCTGCCATGCCCGAATGGCAGCATCGGCGAACGGTGCGGGATTCTCCAGCCAGTCGAACCGCACGCCTCTGGCAAAGGCATAGGCAAACATGGCTGTACAGGATGCTTCCTCATATGCTTCCGGATCGGTAATGACTTGTCTCCAGAACCCTGACTCTCCCTGGTAGGAAGCGATCCCGGCACACAGCTCACGGAAAAATTCAAGCAGGGCCGGTCGGTCCTTATGCTCCCCCGGCAGGCGTTCAAGCAGCTCGGACAATGAGAACAGGCTCCAGCCGTTTCCACGCCCCCAAGGAATTCGGGTGGCCTTCCCGTATTTGAAGTCAAACACGTGGCTCATCACGCCTTCCACAGGCATAAACAGATACTCCCGATACCTCAAAAACTGATGGGCCGCGTCATCCAGATAAGAGAAATCGCCTGTAATCTCGGCATACCGCGACAAGAAAGGCGTGCTCATGTACAGATCATCCGCCCACATCGTATCCGCAGAGTACTCCGAAATGCAGAGACGGTAGAATGCGCCGTCTTCCCGACGTTCCAGGCGGTTCGTCATAAAGTCCGCAATCATTTCTGCCACATTCAAATAGTCCGGATTACCGCTTTCCGTGTAAGCTTCCAGCATCGCAGAGCCGAAGGAACCACAGTTGTCCAGCATTTTGATCAGCACTAACTGATGGTTAATCGACGGAAATCCATACGTATCCCGATCCCAAACGGCGTATTCATACCATGAAGTACAGATGTCGATGTGCGCGCGAGCATATTCCGCAATATCCGGCCGCTTCAGTATTCGCGACGTCTGAAGCAGGCCGTACATCGTCACCCCAAGCGGATAGTCCCAGCGCCCGAAATTGGTGGCAGAACCTGAGGTCCATTTGTTGCTCAGCATCGCGTTCTCATAGAACGGCCTGACCCGGCGGCCCGGAGCATCCATGGACCAGCCGGTCAAACCGCCGCTATCCGCGCGCGGGAACAGCCGTCGGACCGAACACACCTCTTCCTGTATTTCCTTCTTCTCTTCAGCCAGAGGCCCGGCAAATAGCCACGGAGAGGGTGCGCCCTTGACCGGAATCGGAAGCACAAAGTCCAGCTCTTTCTCTGAACTATAAGCCTTAAGCTCAAATCCCCATCCGGATGGCCCGCTAGCGCAGTGTACGAGAAGATCCCCTCGGCAGACCTCAGCAGGAAGCTCGCAGCCAATATCGCCGCACTCTTGAGTATCCATCACAGGTTTCCCGCCGATCCATACTTCCGTCCGCCCCAAAGCGCGGCCTCTAAGCACAACATAGTCAACGCCTGCCGGCACATGCAATCGGCTCCAGGCATAACCCGATACCGGGAGCTCCGGCAAGCCAAACATTCGCTCAAAATTCGGCTTCTCCGCTTCTTCCTCGCTCCAGCCTGTGACCGGGAGCCAGCTAACACCGGTCTCGCCTTCGGTTCCGTGCGCATTTGGGAAGATGCCGCTTTCTCCGAACATGCCGGCGGTCAACGGCCCGGCATACGCCCAACCGGCAGCTTCCTCCCGATCAGCAAACGGGGATAACACCTGCAGAACTCTGACCTTGCCCTCCTGGGCGCCAATTCGGCAGCCGAAGCCAGCTTCGGTCCTGCGCGCCTCAATCAGCAGCGTATTCCAGCCGGGTTTCAGAACCAGAGGAACAACGATCTTTGCATCCGGCTTCATCTCGTCCTCTGCTCCCGAACGGTACATCAGCTGATCGTTCAGATAGAACCGTACGGGGCTGAACGGCATGATCCCGGCGTCAAGCGAACGCTCATCGTCGCTCCAGACCAAGCCAAGCGCATAGGCGGCGTCCCCCGGCTTCGCATCCCGGAACCGGTCGCCGAAGTTGAAATGATAGAACCCTTCCTCGGTCTGAAGAATACCTGTTTCAGCGAACGAGCGCAGCGAGAACGGAATTTCCGGGTTCGCTCCGATGTAGCGGTCGGCAATGGTCTTCAGCACTCCGGCATCATCATCGCCCAACCAAAACCGGATGCTCTCGCGAGCTTCGATATAGCTTGTCATAAAGCTCCACTTCCTTCCGTTTGAGCTTGCTCTGCGGGAGAAAGCTTGATGTGAATCTCCTTCTCGAACGGAGTTACCACGTTCAGCAGCAGCGTTCGACACCCAAGCGGATAATCCGCTTCCCGGACACCCGCCGCTGTGTGCTGAAATTCGCCGCCGCTAATTTCTATCCACTCGCCGTCCATCTCGTAGCGAATGCTCCCTTCCATCCAGAACTGGGCATCCACGCCGGCGGGAGCAAGCTCTCCACCGCTAAGGGCTCCAGCTGCCGGAAATATGAGCGAGATCTGCGATACGACTTCCTCCGGCTCCGTCGAGGAAATGACCAGCTTCCAGCCATCAACGGTTTCCAGCACGTCTACCCCCACCTTATGCTGCTGCACATGCGTCTGGGGACGGCGGTGATGCGGCAGCAGATACCAAGGGCTGATGTCTGCCTTGGTGCTTGCAGGCAGATCGGCTTTCGGCACCGGCCCGTTGTAGCCCTTCTCCTGTACGCCGGATAGCCGATATCCATCCTCCAGCGTCGCCATCCGGCTCATCTTGACAAAGCCGGGGTCGAAGTAGGAGGCGAACTGCACGCCCAACAAACGAGCCGCTCCATGACGAATAGAAAAGAAGGAGGACATTTCCGTGCTGACGGTCACGCTGGTATGTCCTTCACGGATTCGGGCGACCGGAGCGCCAAAATCCGTATGCATCCGGCTGTAACGGATGACACCGTGATGACCGGCACCTGCAAACCCGGACAGGTAGCGCTCCCTTGGAAATTCTCCGTTCAGCACGACGCGGTAATGCTCCGGCATCGGCGTTGACTCCGCACCCTGGCGCTTTAGCCCCGGATCCAAGAGCAGTCGAACGGCTGCGTTGGTCGGTGCTCCGCCGGGATGCTTCAGCAGAGACAGCGACTGTTCCGCCATCCCCTGAAAGACCGGATCACGGTCCACCGAGGCCATCATTAGACAAGGCAGAAAATATCCCGACATATCGAAGCTTTGACCATAATCCTGTCGCCCGGAATACTCGGTGACAATCTCCCCGTCCGGGTGAACCAGATAGGACATCATCTTCAAATTGGCACGGACCGAGACCAGAAGCTCCGGACGCTTCAGCAACCTGGCCGCATGAATCAGCATGACGTCGCTGACGACGTTGTAGATCCCGTTGCTGCGCTCGGTCCACTCCCCGTCCGCCGTGGCGTCCATGCCTTCGGCGAGCCACTCCTCCGCCCGCTTCAAGGCATCGTGCGAATCAAACAACTCATTCAAGAACCCCAGAGCCGCGCAGATCACCCACCGATGGTTCGGCGTATGGCAGCCTCCGGTGATCAGGGCGGGTAGGGTGCGTTCCAGAAACAGCAGCATATCCGCCGCTGCTCCCTTCAGCTCTTCCCAACCGTCGGCCAGAAGCAGCTGCGCTGCTTGCGCGTAACCAACCACGACGAAGGCTGTATCCGGAGGGGAATGAAAGTTCGTCCAGCCCGGCGAGATCGTACCGTCGCTATGCTGACTCTCCAGCATATAACGCGCCGCAAGCGTTAATCTGTTCGCCAGCTCCCTGCTGTGGTAAAACTCGGATGCCGGATTGCAAAGCGCGGCGGCCCAGATCGCCATGGCAGTCGGTGTCCCGCTGTTATGGTTGGGTGAAGGCAAACCGTTCTCCAAGGTGCGAACCCCGCCATACCAGCGATGTGCCCGCTCCATAATCTGGCGGTCCATCCCCTCCCGAACCCAGCCGTCATTGACTTCAAAAACTCTGTTATACATATACGATCCTCCTGATATCCGTCGTCCTTAACCCTTCACGGCTCCCAGCATCACGCCGCTGACGAAGTAACGCTGCAGCCATGGGTACACGATTAGAATCGGTACCGTGGCAAATACGACGCTGGCTGCTTTCAAGCTTTCCGTGGTTGTTCTGACACCCGCTGCAGGTCCCTCGTTACGGGTCAGATCCGTTATCATATTATTCTGTACCAATTGATACAACTTCAGTTGAAGCGGATACAGCTCTTCGCTTGTAATGTACAGCAGCGTGTCCTGAAATCCGTTCCAGCGCCCGACCGCATAGAACAGGCTTAGCGTTGCTATGACCGGCAATGACAGCGGCAGTATAATCCGAAGCATCGTTCCGATCTGGCTTGTGCCGTCAATCTCGGCCGCTTCCTCAAGACTTTCCGGAATTCCGTTAAAGAAGGAGATCAGGATAATCAGATAGAACGGGCTGATCAGTCCCGGAAGAACCAGGGCCCATATCGTATCCAGCAAATTCAGATCTTTCACGAGAATGTATTCCGGTATAATGCCCCCGCTGAAGAACATGGTCACAATGATGATAAACATGAAGATTTTGCGGCCTTTGAGCTTCTTTTTTGTCAGCGGATAAGCGGCAATCATCGTCATGATCATGCACAGCACTGTCGTCAGCAATGTGAGCATGACCGTAAAGCCGAGAGACCGGATCATGCTGGAATCCGAGAATACGGATTTATAAGCCTGAAGGCTGAACTCTACCGGAAACAAAGTCACGTCACCTGACGTTACCGCACGATTTGAGCTGAAGGAGATGGCGATAATATGGAAAAAGGGTGCCAGGCAAATAAGAACAAAAAGTGCAAGCAGGATGATGTTTACTGTATCAAAAACGCGGTTCGACACACGCTCGCTCATGAGTGATACTCCTTTCTGCAATAACGTTAAATGATGGACTCGTCCGTCAGTTTTTTGGATGCATAGTTGGCGCCAAGGATAAAGATCAAGCCAACGACAGCCTGGAACAGGCCGACCACCGTTGCCAGCGTATACTGTCCGGATTCCAAACCGGTCCGGTACACATAGGTACTCAGCACGTCGGAGTAATCCATGACCGCTTTATTACCGATGACAAACGGACGGTCAAAACCGATCGAGATCATATTCCCGAGATTGATGATGAGGAGCGTTACAATCGTCGTCTTCAAGCCCGGCAGCGTGATATACCAGATTCGTTTGAACCTGCCTGCCCCGTCCACTTCCGCCGCTTCAAACAGCTCCTTGTTGATCCCGGTTAAGGCAGCCAGATAGAGGATGGTTCCCCAGCCTGCGCTCTGCCATACACCCGTCGCCAGGTAGGTGATGAGCCATGTATTTTTTTCGGTTAGAAAAGGCACCGAATCAAAGCCGAGCGCCATCAGCATATTGTTGATCATGCCGGATTGCGTGCCAAACACCTGGTATACAATGCCGCCTATAATAACCCATGAAATAAAATGGGGAATATACAATATTGTTTGGGATAAACGTTTGAACCATCGGATTCGGAGTTCATGCAGCATAATGGCCAGAATCAACGGGGCCGGAAATGAAACCAAGAGGTCCAGCAGATTGAGCATCAGTGTGTTGCGCAGTGTTTTATAAAAGTCCTGTGTCTGGAAGACTTCTCGGAAGGCATCCAGTCCAATCCATTCGCTTCCGGTGATGCCCTGGAAGAAATTAAAATCCTTAAAAGCAATCTGAACGCCCCACATCGGGCCGTATTTGAAAATGATAAAGTAAACCAAAGGCAGAACAAGCAGTGCATATAATTGCCAGTACCGGCGCAGGTAAACGGTTCCTCTCATCTGAATCATCCTCTCCTTGCTCATGACGCCGGGAGCGAAGGGACGGCCTCTTTTATATAGCCGTCCTTTCCCTTGTCCCGCTGCGGATTATCTTTATTTGGATTGCATCTCCTGATAAACCTTGGTCCGCTCATCAAGAATCGCCTGTCCGCCGCTCACCATGTAATCCTTCATGGTAGCTTCGAACGTTTTCTCGAAGTCTTCCGGTTTGGCCATCGCCGTCTTTACGATCATCTCTTCGTATTTGGCTTGGAGGTTCGTGCCGTATTTCGCTTCGGCTTCGATCGGTCGGTCAAAGTTGACCGGCTTAAACGTATCCGTTGCCGCTATTTCGACGGCCTTGCGGTGCAGCTCCTGGAACTTCTCCGGGAAGTTGGTCGTCAGCTTCTCCCGGTTCTGTGCCTCGTCACCAACAAAGTTACCGTTAGCGATAATGGCAATGTCGCCGGAGTTGTAAAGGCGATCAATCACATCTTGAGGAGCGTCGGTCTTCATAACAGGAATGCCGTCCACCATTTCATAGTTTTCGCCTTCCACGCCATTTTGCAGAGCCAGCAGATTGGCAGGATCGGCCATCCAATTCAGGTATTTAATCGCTTCCACAGCATGGCTGCTTGTTTTCGGAATCATGATATACATGCCGTTTGGCGCATATTCAGGCTTTGCGCGCTTGCCTTCGGAGTTGGTGAATGGATCGATCGGTTCCAGTTTGGCATCCGGCTGGTTTTTCAGCAGCGTATCATAGGTGCCGTCCGCATAGTACAAGTTCGGATAATCCTCTGTCAGGAAGCCAGTGAGGCCATTCGTTACATCCTGGGTCAACTGCTTCTTGTCTTCATCCAAACTGAAGTCACGGCTGATCAGCCCCTCATTGTACAGCTTGTTGAAGAATTGAAGCGCATCCTTGAAGCCCGGAAGCAGGGTCGGGTAGTCATTGGCTCCGAGCTTTTGGAGCTGCGTGTACTTCTGTTCTTCCGTGGTCGGCTGGATAAAGGACCAGATTAACGGATCGTATTGAGCCGGTTCGATTGTCATGCCGAAAGGAATGACCTTTCCGCCGGTTTGGCCCGGATCCTGTTCTTTAAAAGCTTTCAAGACCTCGTACAGCTCATCCGTGGTTTGTGGCACATCCATGCCGAGCTTCTCTAACCAATCGGTACGGATAAAGGAAGAATACTTACCCAGGAAAGCCCGCTTTCCAGGAACGGCAAACTGTTTGCCCATGTACTGGCCGTAACTCATCGCGTCCTCATCGAGGAATTCTTTCAGGTTCGGACCGTGCTCGTTGATCAGATCGGTCAGTTCCGTCAGTCCGCCCTGCTCCGCGTAGCGATTGAAGGTGGGGGTATCGTACGTAAAAACGATATCCGGCACGTTGCCGCCGCTGGCCATCAGAACGTTGAGCTTCTTGATTTCCTCCGAACGGGGTACCGGTACAAATTCCAACTTAATGTTATTAGGAGTTCCAAAGTTGTCCTGGATGTATCTCGTTAGGTAGCTGTCGGTTATGGTGTATGGCTTCGGTGTATTGCCGCGATCAAAAATTTCGACCTTCAGCGTGACCTGCTTACCATCCTTAGAGCCGGAATCTCCGCTTCCGCCTGAGGTATTGGTGCTGCTGCCCGAGTCTGATGAACACCCGGATAATACGACCGTTCCGGCCAACAGCATGACGAGCGAGAGCTTTGCGAGCTTGCCCCATTTTTTTTTGCTTGCCGCCATAGTTACATCCCCTTTTCTTATTTTGATAATTGCCCTACCGTTCACGCCGTTCTTTTAATTGAATATATCCTGCGGATACATCCCTGCGCTGCTTTGGGATCCATTCATGTAAGCGCTTAACCCGTCGGGTGTCCTCAGTATGCCTCAGAGGCCCGGGTATGACAATAAACCAAATTCCAAACCCCAGAATGCGCATGGTTACACGGTTTCTCGGTTTAGCAATGACTATTTTCGCATCATAAACCGTTTTCACAAGATCGCCTTAAACCTTGCTGCATCCACGGTTTGTTCCTTATGTTGAACGTCCCGCTAAATGAAGCCCCAGGCTTGAAATTTGCCGTGCATATGCAAAAATACGAAACGGGTGCTGCTCCCAATCGGAAACTTCTGCACCCGCTTCTTGATAAACTATAGTCATAAACTGCTTTCGCAATCCAAGCCGCTCGTTTATGATCCCGGCTCCATACCAGGAGACGGCTTCATCTTCAGCTTGCGGTAATCTCCCGGCGTCACACCGGCCGTCCGTTTAAACACCCGCCCGAACGTAATGGCGTTTGCATACCCGATTTTCTCGGCAATTTCCTGTATGGAGAATTCGGTCTCCGCCAGCAGCTCCTCCGCCCGCTTCATCCGCAGTTGAACCAGGAAATCAACGAACTTCATATCGTATTCCATCTTAAACAGATAGCTTGCGTATTTCCCTGAAATCTGAAAACGGTCGCTAAGATGCTTCAGGGACAAATCCGGATCTTCAAAATGCTCTTCGATATAGTGCTTCATCTCGCTGATCATCGCCCGGTAGCTTTTGGTTTCACTGAGCGCAACGTAAGTACGGTAAGTTTCCGTTAACTGATCGCTGATCCTGCCCTGCAGCTCCTCCAGGGTCGCTGCTCCCGCCAGCATATGGTCCTTGCTCTCCGAAAGCTGGTTCCGCAGCTCGCCGGATAACACCCCAACCTCCCGGGACAGCAGCTGTAGCATGCTGTTGACCAAAGAACGGATGATATCATCCTTCAGCCGCTCCTCCTTGAACGAAACGAACATATCCTGCAGACGGGTTCTCCAGCCATCGTTATTTAATCGAAAGTCCTTGACCAGCTCCGAAATTTCCGTCAGATAAGGAAGCAGGTGGCTTAAATCCTCCTTGGACAGCTCATCGCCAACCAAGACACCATGATCCCCCATTACCAGTCTATGGCCGAGCGCCTCCGAGGCGGAGCGGTACGAGGCCCCGATCTCGTGAAGCCCGGTGACCGTACTGCCCAGCCCGAAGCTCAAAGGCAGGCGAAGCTTTTCCTCAACCCAGCCGCGGCATTCCTCGGCAGCATGGATCAGGGCCGGACGAGTCTCGTCTTTTACCTCCGGTAGCGCGATCAGAATACCGACGCGGCTGCCGGAGATCCATTCGAGCCAGCTGTTGAAGCCGGCATTGCGTGAAAGCTCCTGGAACACGTTCATCAAGGCAAACTTCAACACGTTCTGGTCCCGAGCGGTATGAACATCCTGAAAGCCGCTGTAGTCATTGATTTCACCGAGCATCATAACATAGCCAACCGGTTGTTCCGGCAGGGCCATTGGGGTCAGCTCGCTCATCCGCGATTGCAGCTCCTCCTCGTGCTTCTGCCCGCCGATCAGGTCCATAAACAGCTGACTGCGCTGAAGCTGGAGATTCTCGTCCTGCTTTTTGTCATAATCC
Source organism: Paenibacillus sp. p3-SID867 (assembly GCF_025142895.1). Classification (NCBI taxonomy): domain Bacteria; kingdom Bacillati; phylum Bacillota; class Bacilli; order Caryophanales; family Paenibacillaceae; genus Paenibacillus; species Paenibacillus sp. p3-SID867. Next base: position 572,330 of record NZ_JAMBDM010000003.1, on the reverse strand, counting down.
ATGGACCTGTTGATCAGGCTTTCAAGCGCGCTGTCGATCACGGATAATTCATCCTTGGCCGCCTGCGGCATGTTCAGCTGAATGGATTCTATGCGGTTCATCATGGCTTTGATCGGCTGATAATTCCGCCTGCTAATATAAACGATGTAAATAACGGCAAGCACCACGGTCACGAACCCGATGACGACCCAGATATAGGATACGACCGACACCCAGGCATAGAGCTGGCCCGCACGGAGGCCGCTTTCAAAAGTCCAACCCAGCTGTTCCGATTGCAGCATTGTCAGCACCTTGCCTTCTTTGGCCCGGTTATCCTCTCCTGTCTGGGATGCTTCGAAGATCAGCTCCCCGCTGGAATCCAGAATATTCAAAAAGGAAACGCTGTCATTTGTCATCGGATTGATCATCTGCTCCAACCGATACATGCTGACGTTTATCACCAGCAGCCCCTGGCTTCCGAAGGGGAGCGGCAAATTTTTGTACATGGAGATGACCTGCTTCGGTTCGTTCTCCCCGAGACCCGTCATGGAGCGTACGGCCGACCAGCCCCGATAATCGTGCTCCTTCACGGCGTGCTCGATAAATGAACGGTCCGGAAAAGACGAGAGGGAGCTCTGCCCGCTGGTGGTCAGCACGGACTGATCCGAATGACGGTACAAATAGACCGATTCAATCATGTCGTTGTCCGTTTGCAGCACGCGAAGTCGTTTCACCAGCGAGTACATCAGATTTTGGTCGGATGACGGGGTACTGAACAGATAGCTTGAGTATAGGGAACTCGTCTCCACTTCGTTCAGCACGTTCATCTCAATGGCATGGATGGAGCGGTCGAGGTCTTCCATAATAAATCTCGTGGATATCCCGTTCGCCTTGGCCGCTTCTTCGCGTGAAGCCTCATTAAACATAATGAAAGAAAGAAATACGATAATGGTAATAGTGATAAGGAAAATGGGAAAATAGGAAAGAAGCAGCTTGCGATACCAGTTTTGCTGCAAAGAGGTCATTCCTTTCTCTTCCAAGTTAAGCGTTTTACTTCTGCTTGTCCTTTATTGTAGCACGGCTTTGTCCCCCACTGGAAGAGGGATGTCTTCAAAGGAAGGACTCCTGAAAAGGCACTTTTTACATGACGCCATGATCATTCTGTTTCGAGAAACGAACTTAGACGATGTGATTAAGGTAAGACTACGAATACTGTCCCCCCTCTCCAATCGGTAACTTCCTCATCATGCGTCATTCCCAGCGAAGAAGCAGGTGCTGTCCTATCATCTTCTTATCATGGTACGCAAAACCAAAAAGCCGCGAATCCCCGCGGCCCTTGTACCCTATATGTTTTTGTTCCCCAGACAACACATTCCTGTGCAAGCTATCCTCCAGCCAAGGCTAGAGTTGTATGAAAATGCCGCTGAAACTACTCAACTGTTCCCTTCATGAACTCCGATATCATGACTTTCTGTCCCGTCTTGGCACTCTCCAAGGCAGCCAGCACCATCGCCATGCTGTAGACGTTGTCGCTGCAATCCGTCTCCGGCTTGACGCCGGCTTCGAGGGCATGAAACATATGTTCCAGGCAGCCGTGATGTCCGGTCTTCTCCATGACGGGCAGCGTCCCTTCCGTCCGTTCATACTTCCGAATGAAATTTCCTGATTGATCCCCTTCCGCCACGAACTCCGCATAAATCTCATCATGACCGTCCCAGATTGCCGTTCCTTTCTCTCCCGTTACGCGCCATGCGGCCTCCCAGGAGGTCTGTGCGCCTTCGGCACACCAGGAACCGCGGTAATTGAACACGGAGCCGTCCGACATTTCATAGATGCATATCGCCATCGCGTTACCGGCATACCAGGACCCCGGCGGGTTAAACTCCTGACAGTACACGGATACCGGATTGGCTCCGCTGATCATTCGGGCCTGGTCGAAGGTGTGAATGGCCATGTCGAGCAGCAATGGACTGTCCATCAGGTCCCGAAACCCGCCGAAATGGGCGCCCAGAAAAAAATCCGCCCCAATGAAACCGGGTTTTCCAATCGCGCCGCTATCAATCAAATCCTTGAACGCCCTAATTCGCGGATCAAATCGGCGGTTTTGCATGACAGCATGCGTTCTGCCCACAGACTCGGCCAGCTTCACGATATCCAAGCATTCCGTCATCGATTCCGCTAACGGTTTTTCGCTGAATACATGGCACCCGTGCTTAAGCGCTACCGTGCTAATCCCATAGTGGCTGGCGGGAATGGTCACATCAAATACGATATTCGCTTCGCTTGAAGTAAGAGCCTCCGTAATATTTGTATAGATGGGACAAGAAAGCCCATGCCGATCGGCAAATGCCTGTGCAAACTTTTCCTGGATATCCACGAGGCCCACGATTTCAACGTCCTCACGCCCTTTTGCATATTCCGCCCATGTATTCGCCATACTGCCGCATCCTGCTATCACAACTTTAAATGTCGTGGTCATGCTTGCTAACTCCCCCTGAATACGTCATATTATTGTAAACCGCTTACAAATCTTTTTCCTAACCCGTTGTCATCATTCCGATATTGGCTTATTGTAAGTGAAGCAACTTCATTATAATGGCGGAACTCAACATTTTCTCTATACAACCTTGTGCATTACCACTCTAATCTTGCGGTTCGAGGTGAATTCGCTTGTCCAATCCAAGAGAGCTTCATGAGAATACGAGACTTGACTACAAAGCTTATCCCGTGCAGGTATTTCATAACTTCTGCTCCCATGCCAAAATGAAAGACTGTATCCTGTATCTCCACTGGCATGAGCACTTTGAGATCATTAGCATGCGCCAAGGACACGCGGTATTCCATATTGATACAACTCCGTATGACGTAAAGGCCGGGGAAGTCATTATCATCCCCGGCGGCAGCCTTCACGTGGGATATGCTCTTGAAGATGGCGACGTACGATTTGATTGTGTCGTGGTGAATGCATCCCTCTTTAACGATTTCCTTCATGATCCGATTCATGCGCGTTATGTCGCTCCCTATATGGAAGGCCGGCTCCGTTTCCCCGTCAAGCCTGCCGAGAGCCACCCAGCTGGCGCAGACTGCTATCCGCTGCTGGATGAAGTCATTGAAGAGCTTGTAACGCGTCGTCCAGCCTATGAGCTTATAACCAAGTCCAAGCTGTACACCCTGTTCGTTCTGTTGGCGCGCACATTCATGCCCGCACCGTTCACGGAGAAGACGGCCGAGCCGTATTTTGCGAATCGGGACCGTTATAAAACACTCATTCAACACATCGAGAGCAACATCGGCGAGAAATTGTCGGTTGAGGCCGCCGCGGCGGAGGTCGGTTTGAATCCGTTTCATTTTTGCAAAATGTTCAAGCGTTTAACAGGGCGCACATTCGTGGATTACGTCAATCTGACCCGAATGAATGAAGCGGAGAAGCTGCTTCGTGAAGGGACTTTAACCATCACCGAGATTGCCGGCATCGTCGGCTGCAGCAACCCGAATTATTTTACCAAGCTGTACAAACAGTACAAGGGCATGACACCCTCCCAGGCTAGACTGTTATAAACCCTGATTTCAGAATCAATCCTTTCCGAACTATATCCCGGCCCATGATCTCTACGAGAACGGTAGCTGTATCCATCAGCATTGTGAATATGTATAAAAAAAGACTCAACATCCAGCTGCTTTCGCTGAAGTTGAGTCTATATTCTTAATCGAATCAGCACCTCTAAGATTAATATGCCTTAGGCACCTCGACCTTTCTCGTGTTCCCATCTTCATTCGTGAAATAGATATGAACTCCATGGTCCTGATCATCCAGGAAATACGAGACATATTTATTCTCATCCGCCTTCATGGGAACCAGGAGGGTCGCGATGCGATGGCTTGCCGCAGATTTCGTTTCAGCATGCAGATGCCACTGGTTATCCAGCCCATCGATTTCTTCGGGATCGACATCGGTGAACTGATTATGCTGATTCAGCGACAAGTCGCCGGATGAACTGTACACGAATCGCCCTTCCATTTCCGCTTTGCTGCCCAGCACTCGAAACGTCTGTCCCGACAGCTTCATCCGGTTCAGGGTATGAAACAGCCACTCGATGCTGGCTGGCTTGGCGAGATCCACCGTATCCACAATGACAAAATATGATTCGTCAAAAAAATAGATCTCGCGCACATACCGCTCAAGATAAGGGACATTCTCCAGGTAGGCCTGCGTAGCGTTCATACGGGTATACCCGTACCCTGGTGACGCGTCAACTTGCTCGACCTTCCCGCTGGCCTCGATGCAGAGCACCTTATCTTTTCCCGCATACTGCCCATGGCCATCGATGAGAATATTGTTCGTGGAACGCGTCTGCCTCCGCCAATTCATATGCATCGTGCTTCCAAAAGCGATGTAATATCCACTCTCGATAGCGAGTGGTTCGCCATACGCGTGCAGCAGGAATCCGTTCTGGTCACCGTGACTGTGGCTCATGGAGCCGTAACGGCTGCTCTTTGCCAGCAGCATGATATGTTCATCCGGATCATCCATCCGGTGATGCATTGCCACCCAGTCAATATCCCGGAACCATTTGACGGATTGGATGGTCCCCTCCTTCGCTTCCGAAGCGTTATTGAAAGAAAACGGAACGGTAACAGAAGGTGAAACAGCCTCCACTTGAGGATAATCATGCCGGTACAGCATGTCGTCAAAGCGGAAATCCCACCAGCCGTAATTGTAAAACTTGGTGTCGGCGTCCGTATCCGTTTTGACTACTTGTTCATAATACCACTGATATAATCCCTTGCCTGTAATGCCTGCATACTGGCGAATATTGAAAGCCGTCTTCAGACTGACGGGTTCGCCGAGATAGGACTGGTCTCCGAAGCTGGCCCGAATCGTATCCGGGCTGCTGCAGTAGAGCGGAAAATCGCCCGTGCGCCCAAAGAACGGCCGTTTATAGAAATCAATGGATACGTAGCTGCGAATGAGATTAAGCGCATCAATCACAAACGCCATGCCGGTTGTCCAATAGAGCGGCCCCTCGGCCCAGCCTCCATCTTCACCGCCCCAAGGCGAATAGAGGCAGGCGTAGTATTCCAGCGTGTAATCCAGCCATGTCTGTGCCTCGGCCTCTTCATGCAGCATGGCAATGCAGGCTGGGACAAGCACGGAGGACAACGAACGAACAGCATGGCTGTCATAGGGGACATGATGGATTTTCGAGCGCTCCATCACATGGAAGGCCACCTGCTCCGTACGCCGCAGAAGAGCTCCCCTGACGAGATCCATCTCCTCTGCGGTGAGGTAATCGTGGAGCCAGTCGTATCCCCATGCGAGTGCACCAACCATCCGAAACGCAGCTTCATCGTTATAATCCCTGGACGTTGTACCTTCCGTATCCCAACGGGCCGCGTGAAGCAGCCACGACTTCGCTTTGGCTATCAAAGCATCATCCTGCAAAATGACGCCTGCCACGCTTAAGTGCCGGATGACATACAGCGTTTCTTGGCAATCCATGTACATTTTTCTCCACAGCTTCGCGACACGCTTATTGCCGGGATAACGTTCCGGTTCCGGAATTAACGGCTTATCCAGCCACGGAATGACCGATTTATCGTAAAAAGCGCGCCAGCCGCAGTAATCATCATCCTGTCTTAAATGTTCACGGAACGCCTCAACTCCCTTCTCATCCAGCCATAACCGCGGATGCCCGGTATGCGTGCGTTCATAGCGCTCCCCACGGTCAGGCAGGGGAGTCTCAGGGAGGCCCTCCGGAACATGAAACATTCGGGATTGGCTCCATGAAGAACGGTTAAGGACAACGTCCGTCGCTTCCTCCCCTTGTTCCCCGGTCAGCAAGGCATAGCGCCAATAATAAGTACCTGCCTCCAGAGAGTGATCCGGAGTGTATAAGTTATAGGGAATCGGCGCGATTGTTATTGTCGCTTCCGTTTCATACGAGGGTGAGGTCGAAATCTGCAATATATAACGGTCGTTCTCCAGCTGTCCCGGCATCCAGGTGAAACGGGGAGGATTCTCAAGCAGCTTACTCTCTGCATCCGGTTGATATGGCACGGACAACAATCCGCTTTTCGGTTCAAACAAGGTTTTCATCGAGTACCCTCTCCTTCAACCCGTTGTTGGTCATCGTGAAGCATCTCGCGGTCCTGCCATCGGACAAGCTGAGCCAGTCCCCATTCTCCGACCGGTTCCATTCCAATGTCAGCGGCTCCGTACCGATACGGTAGACGGCAATGAAGCGGGCTTGCGAATCTGTCCGACGAAGCCGGATTCCCTCCATCCTTCGGCTGGGATCGTCCGCAATTCCAGGTGACTCCACCTGTGTGCATCCCATCCCCTCAAAGGCGATAAATGAAGTTACCGCCAGCGGCCCTGCTGCATTGGCAATGTGGAGATTGAATTGTAATCCATCCTGGGACAAGACGTGCGTGCAGCTTTCTTTTACATATGCGTATCCATCTTCGTTTCCTAGATCCGTTACAACATGGCCCTGATCAGCATTTGGAAGCCCGCTAAGCTCTCCTTGGCCAATATAATGAAACCACCAATCCACAGCTGCCGGCTCTTCCAATTCCACTTCGAACCAATCCAGAAGCCAGTCATCCGTCAATATCAGGTGCCGGTCCAGGACGCCCTGTTCATAAGCCTGATCGGACCGTACCCAGAGATAAGTAAAATCCGAACCGGATTCATACCGAATGCATTTCCCTTCGGTCGGATTCTGGGAGCGTCGTCCAACCGAGACGGTGTTGTGGCAGGCTGTATGGGGATACCATTCCTTCTTCAGGATCGAACCGTACGGTACGGTACCACGGTCTGGCGATAGTGGCTGGTTCCCGACATGAATCATCAGATTTAGTTTATCGAAGTGACCATGTGATCCACCATGAGGACCAAAATCGACCAACGCCTGAAGCCCATTCGAATGATTCGACTTCAACAGGGCAAATCCGCTGTGAGGAAGAAAGACGGGAGAAGCAGACAAATCGGGCAAATCGTTCTCATTACCTGCTTGGTTCGCATGTTCTGCATCGCCTGCTCCTTGCACTTCTCGTGTCACTCGGACTTCGATGACGTCCCCGACTTCCCATACTCCTTCCGATGTCTTCCTATGAGAATCCTTCACCTCAGAAGCAGCCATTCCGTATCTCCCATCCCAATGGCCCGTACCGTACAACAGAGCTTCCAGCATGCCGATCCGGCCGGCTTCTCCATTCAATTCACGATACACATTGTCTAACAATCGTCGATAGCTCTTATCCCCATAGACGGATAAACCGATTTCCACAATCTCGGCGATTTCTCGCGCATACGGAGCCCTGCGATAAGGACCGTCGTGAAGTGCAGGCAGGGAGCCATTTTGGTCTGATAATTGAACCAGTACCGCCAGCATTCCCTGCATGGATTGGCCTTGCTGTCCCCTTAAGAAAAAAAGCTCTTCACCAACCCGGCTCCCCATTTCCGCTGCAATCAGGTAAGCACGGAGTACGAATACGTGGTAATACACGCTTCCTTCAAATTCAAGCTGATCCGGCCTGATGGCAATGCTGAGATGATGCCGCAGGCCGCCTTCCTTCACGACCAGCTGCCGCAGCTTCTCCGCTTCGCCTTGCACCGCATAGATACTAAACAGCGCGGCAATCAGCCAGGCGGTATAGTTGTTCTCGGGATTTCCGCGATCCTGGGTCAACATATGATGATATTCCGTCATGCTGCTCTCAAGCATATGCAGGAAATGATCAATCTTCCGGCGTTCAGCCTCGTGAAACGACACTTGCGCATCCTCCAGAAGCAGATAGCCGCGAAGCAATGTCGTTGCCCAGACGGCTTCGGTCAAAGCCTGATGGAATGCGCGCCCTTTCAGCATCCAGGGCTGGGCATCCGGGTGGACAGGATAAAGAGGAAATTGCTCCGCGTAGCGGACGATCAGCTTTTTTCCAAGATCGGCGTAGGCCAGCTCTCCCGTACCGGCATAGACGGCGGCAGATTGCAGCACGTATCGGGCCATAGCCTGATGCTTGAATACCAGCCAAGCTCCCCTGTACGGTTCCCCCTCCACTTCGCAGCCATAGGGACAACGATAGGAGCTGCGATCGGCTTCCAGCGGATCAAACATCAGTTCCGTATGATGTTCGGGACACACGTATTGGTGCCACCAGCCGCCGGGCTCGACAGGAACATCCAGCTTCCGTTCGATGACCTGGTCAAGCTCGGCCTTCAGGATATCGACTGTACGTTCGCTCCACGGATAGAATATCAACTTCGATTTGACCTTCATCCAATCCCTCATCGCATGAACATGCCGCCGTTAATTTCGATCGTCTCCCCCGTTAGATAAGAGGACAGCTCCGAGACGAGGAACAGAACGGAGCCGGCGACATCGTCCGGGGTGCCCTCCCGTCCCAGCGGAATGCCCTTGATCGTTGCTTTTCGCGCGTCATCCGGGGTAAAGGTGGCGTGAAACGCCGTCTGTCCGATAAATCCCGGCGATACGGCATTCACGTTAACTCCGCTTGAAGCGAGCTCCTTCGCTAGTCCCTTGGTATAGCTCAGGACGGCCGCTTTGCTGGCAGCATAAATGCTTGCGCCGGGTCCGCCGCCGTTATGTGCCGCAACGGAGGTCATATTGACAATGCGACCTTGACCTGCGGCTTTCATGCCCGGAATGACGGCCTTGCTCATGAATACCGTGCTTTTCATATTCACATCCATGACCTTGTTGTAGAGCTCCTCGGTCATTTCCGCATTCGCCAGACGCTCGACCAAATGCCCCGCATTATTAACCAGAATCGTAACCGGTCCGCCAAATGCCTTCTCCACATCAGCTACAAGCGCCTCTGCCTGCTCCACATGCGTAACGTCTGCACGAAAAGCATACGCCTCGCAGCCAAAACTTCGAATCTCCGCCACGGCTTCTTCGGCGGCTTCCTTGCTGTTCAGATAATTCAGCGCGACCTTGGCTCCGCTTCTTGCCAGCCTCAATGCTACCGCACGACCGATCCCTCCACTCGAACCTGTGACTAAAGCGATGTTACCCGATAAGTTAATATGCATATTAATCCCTCCTGATTAGGTTTGCAGCTGTTTCAGTCTGCTTTCTTGTTCACGCACTCTTTCCATTCGCGGCATTGTCATGATGATTTTTGTGCCTTGATCCGGCGAACTATAAACTGTTATTCCGTACACTTCGCCATAAACCATCTGAATTCGCCGATGGACATTGACGATGCCGATTCCGCCCTTGCGCCGGACATGCATTCCGTCGTCATCGTCGACCAGGCGGTTTTCCTCGAGCCTCTTGCGCAGTTTAAGAAGCTTATGGTCCGCTATGCCTGCGCCGTTGTCCTCTACAATAACCAGCAAATTGTCCTGTTCTATTCTCGTGTCAATCCGAATGTAATGCCAAACTTCGATTCCTTCCGGAAAAGCATGCTGAAAAATATTCTCGACAATCGGCTGCAAGGAGAGCCTGACCATCTTCTCCAACAGGAGCTCGGGCGGCGTCGCCACCTCGATTTCGAAATCGCGCCCGATGCGATGCTTCAAAATCATCATGTAATGCCGTACATGATTGAGCTCGTTGGCAATGGTGATCTCCTCCAGGTTCGTCTGGATGGAGTATCGAAGCATGAAAGCCATCGCCTCCACCATGTCCGATATCTCGTCGGATTCCTGAACGATCGCATAACAATTGATCGTTTCCAGGGTGTTGTACAGAAAATGCGGATTGATCTGTAATTGGAGCGCCTGGAACTCTGCCCGCTGGCGCTCCAGCTGGATGTCCTGCAGCTCCAGCTGCGTTTTCTGATTGTGGAGCTCCGTGTCATAAACCTGCTCGATCATATCGGACAAACGGCTGACCATGAGATTGTAGCTATGGATCAATCCCCCGATCTCGTCCTCCCGCGGTTTCACGTCGGTGATATGCGTCCAGTTCCCCTTCTCCGTCTGCCTCATCCCGTTCTTCAGATTGCGGATCGGATTGACAATTGATTTCCCGAATCTGTAAGCCAGAATGAGCGCAATGATCAGTGTAACGAAGCCTACGATAATCGTAGTGGACCGAATACCCGAAATCGGTGCCCGGAGTTCATCCAGCGGCATCATAATGACGAGGCTCCAGCCCGAATACTCGGACTGGCGCGAAATGATCATCGTTTTGTCGCCAAGCACCGGTTCTATGAATCGATGATCGCCTTTGGCGATAATCCGATCCGGCAGGTCGGTGGAAGTAATCGCGTCCATATCCACGTGCTCAGGGGCATAGACAACTTCGCCTTCGCGATCCAGGATGAAGAAGAAGCCCTGCTCCCCGAGATCAACGCCGTTCCATAAACTCGACAGCTGGTCTTCATTGAACTCAACCGCCAGCACGCCTTTCACGTCGTACGAATTCATTCCCCGGATTTTGCGCGCTACCGTGATGACGTTGTCCCGATCCTTCTCCAGCAAGCTGGTCTTCAATATGACGATCTCCCCGTTCTCCGGCGTCTTCTCCCTGAGTTCGCGAAGGCGGCCTGACGGATCAATCGACATAGCAGAGAAGCTCTGATTCTGATCAAAAATCGCTCTGCCATGAAACCCGAGTATATACATCATGTGAGTCTGCGTCGGATATTGTATTAAGATCTTCTGAAAGACATCCTTGCGGATAAGATTGGTAAATCGGTAATGTTCATAGCTGTCGCTTGGGTCCATATCCATAAAGCGTTTGACCGAATCCTGCAGCAAAATCGTATTGCTGATCCGCTCGAATATCTGCAGCTGGTTATCCGTTTGCCTTGCCGCGTTTGTGATAACAGTGGTCATATACTTCTCAACCTGTTCATCGATCGCTTCGGATGATTTGATATAGAAGAATACGCCAACCGTAGAAAGCGAGAACAATATAACGATAAAGAAGTACAAGAAGATTTGACGAGACAGGCTCTTGCGCATCATTCGATCCCCAGCAGCTCCCGGTATTCGGAAGGGGTGTAACCGGTGACCTTCTTGAAGGTCTTCGTAAAATGGGGATGATCCGCGTACCCTACTTCGAACGAAATATCCGTAATTTTATAATGCGGAAGGGCGAGGAGCTTTTTCGCTTTCTCCATTCTTTTCTTGATCAGGTAGTGAACAAAGATCTCGTCCGTCATCTGTTTAAACAGCTGGCTGAAATAGGACGGGTTGAGCCCAAGCATATCGGCAACCTCATCAAGTGAGAGATCACGGGACAAGTTGCGCTCGATATAAGCCTTCGCTTCTTCTACAGGCTCTTTGGCATTTCCTTTCCGCTTGTCGCGTATGAGCTTCACCGTCTGATTCACGGCCATGCGAAATCTCTCGAAATAGTGATGGTTCCCTCCGGGCGCAGACCCCGTGATGCCTGTCATACGTTCAAACGAATACACATCCCGGCCGTTTAACTGCTTGATCAGTTTCGCATACAGTTCATCCAGCAGTTCCTGAAGCTGAATCGATTCAAGCCTGCGTTCGTTGCAGTAATCCTCGATTTCTTGCAGCTTGTGCTGGATATCGTTCATTTGTAAAAGCCATACGGCCTGTTCCAGCTGCTCCAGCCAGTCCTCCAGCTTGGAGAGTGGAAAATAAATCCGCTGCTTCTCTTGCATGGACTTTCGATCCGCCATCAATTTATTCATGGTGTTATGTACCACCGATTTGGTCACAGGCTTGAGCAGATACTCCTTAACTCCATACGACATGCATTTCTGGGCGTATTCGAAATCACCGTAACCGGAGATGACAACGACCGTGATATCGCCGTATGTTTCATAGAGCAGCTTGCTGAGCTCCAGGCCGTCCATCTTGGGCATTTTGATATCCGTAAAAATGAAGTCCGGTCGTGCCGTCTGAATGGCTTCCAATGCTTCCATGCCGTTGCCGGCCGTTGCCGCTTGAATCATGGCTGGGTCCGTCTGCGTGATCAGTTTCGCCAAGCCCATCCTTATCATAGGTTCATCATCAACGACCAGAATGCGGTACATTACCCATTCCCCTTTCAAGACAGCGAGAGTAGTTTAGCTTTAGCAAGATACTCCTCTGCTTAGGCAAGCAGAGGAGTCATTCTTCAACACTATACTAAAACATGCTCCACTTATTCGAAAGCGTTTTCTTTCTCGTTATATCGTTTCGTAGCCTCCTCAATAATCTCGCTGCCCCCTTTGGACAGATACTCCTCGAGCACCTTGCTGTAGTTATCGATAGGCTCTCTGCCGTATACCATGCGGAGCACATGCTCCAGAATCAGCGGCGGCAGTTCATCCGACTTCGGATTCAGCTCCGGATATTTCACCATCGCCTCCAGTCGCGGATCGAATTCAATGCCGCGGCGACCCTCGTTCGAAAGCATGTTATCAAAAGCATCTATCAGCTCTTTACCGGAATCGGACAACTCGGATACGCGTTTGTTATAGGTTGTATCCTGCACCAGCCACAGCCAGTAGTTCAGATAACGCATCTTATCCGCACCTGCCGCGTCCGTCGGAACCTCGAATACCGGCTTGCCTTCGGTTACCTGGTAATCCTCGCCTTCAATGCCGAAGCTGAAGAACAATTCCGCATCTTCGCCGACCATCCAATTGAAGAACTTCACGATATCCTCGGCTTTATCCTTCGCCTTCGCATTGATGAAGAAGGAGCGCGTGACCGGATTGTAATGAGCATATCCCCCTTTGCCGTCAGGCCCTACCGGCGAAGGAATCAACGCTACTGTCGCGTCCGGGACATTCTCCTTCAGCTGGGTGCCCCAAATCGGAAGCTCATTCGCGTTCATGGACCACATGCCGGCTTTGCCGCTCGTGACGATGGATTTGAAGTCCGCGCTTTCAATCGTCGCGAATTCCTTGCTGATCAATCCTTCCTCGTGCATCGTCTTATAGATCTGAATAGCTTGCTTCATATTTTCTTCATCGAAGAAGGTTGGCTTTACTTTGCCGTCCGGGAACATCTTGAATTGGTTCAGGTAACCCAGCACGTCATAGGCACCGAAGAAGGTATCCGCGTATTTGAAATTCTGGCGTCCGGCATAAGGCTGCTCCACCCCGGCTTCTTTGAAAGCGCGCAGCACATCCATCGTCTCTTCCACCGTTGTCGGGATCTCCTTGCCTACTTTCTCCAGCAGGTCGGTCCGAATCCATGTGGCGCGTCTGGACGGATTGGACAAGATCTCGGGAATCCCGTAGATATTACCCGTCTTGGAATCCGTCATCCGCTTCCAGGCTTCCTCGGGTATAAACTTGAGCAGGTCCTGCCCATGCTCCTGCAGGAGGTCGTTCAGCGGGAGAAAGACTCCGTTCTCCACGGCACCCGCCAGCTCGGGACCGCTGATTCCGCCAGTGCCCTGCACCACATCCGGAATGTCGTTTGTCGCAAACATTTGCACCATTTTATCCTGATATTCGTTATGCGGAATCAGGCGGATATCCAGATCCGTGTTCGTCATTTTCTCTAGCTCCAGCACGTACTTATCCTTGTTGATATCCGGATTCTTCTCGACGTAGGATACGTTAAGCGTCCGCATCGAAATGGAGAATTTCGTTGGCCCTGCTTCACTTCCGCCTTGCCCGTTGCTGTCACCTCCGCCGGCATTGGCTCCCCCGCCTCCGCCACTATTGCCCGAACAGCCAACGAGCATGGCCAGTACGAGACCTGACGTAAGCATACGTGTCCAACTTTTTCTCATGAATACCCCTCTTTTCAAGCTAATATAGTCGCTCATAATAGCGCTTTCAAACTTAATATCAGTATAGAGAGCCGTCTGGGCGGGAACAAGGAATGTCTTTGGCTCGGTTTGTCGTTTTTTTAGGATTACTCTTTGATCGATCCAATCATCATCCCATGAATGAAGAAGCGCTGCAGAAACGGATACAAGAGAATGATGGGCACTGTGGCTACCAGAATAACCGCCATTTGTATTCCTTGTACGGACTGGGAACTTGCCTCGAATGCAAGGTTCCCCGTATCGGTCAGGCCCTCGTTCACCAGAAGCTCCCTTAATTTTACCTGCAGCGGATACTTGGCGCGATCATTGATATAGTAGAGGGCGTCCATGTATTTGTTCCAATTGGTTACGGAGTAGAATATCCCTACTGTCGCCAGCGCCGGTTTGGATAACGGAAGCACGATGCTCCATAGCGTACGGACCTCGCTGCACCCGTCAATTCGGGACGAATCGATCAATTCGCTCGGAATTTGGGTGAAGAAGGTTCGAAGCACAAACAGATTGAATGCGCTGATCGCCGATGGCAGCATCAAAGACCATAGCGTGTTGACGAGATTCAGCTCGCGCATCAGAATGAATTGTGGGATCAGCGGTGCCGTGAAAATCATGGTCATCAGGATGATAATCATGATCGTTTTTCTGCCCACGTATTCGGGCCTCGAGAGCGGATACGCCAGCGAAGCGGTTGCTGCCAGATTGATGAAGGTTCCGAATAGCGTAATGTAGACGCTGATCCCGAATGCCCTCCAGATGGAGATATCGTTGAACACATGCTGGTAGTAGGCAAAGGTAAACTCCACCGGCCAGAACATCACTTCTCCGCGATCGATAGCGCCCGGGCTGCTGAACGACTGGGCAATGACATTAAGAAAAGGGAGCAGCATGGTGAGTGCAAGAAAGGTAAGGATGATATAGTTCACGACAAGAAACAGTTTTCTGCCTGCACTGTCATATTTCACGTTGGTTGTCACTCCCCTCTAATACAGCGACTCGCCGGTCGCTTTCTTGCTGATGGTGTTTGCAATGGAAATCAGGAACAAGCCGACAACCGATTTGAACACCCCGATGGCGGTTGCATAACTGTACTGAAGCTGCTGCAAGCCGGCTTTGTATATGTACGTGTCCAAGATTTCGCTTGACTGAATGTTGAGCGGATTCTGAAACACGAATACGCGTTCAAACCCATAATCCATGAAGTCCCCGATTTTGAGCAGGAACAGGATCGTTATCACGGGAAGCAGCGCCGGCAGGGTAATGCTGAGGGTCTGGCGCCATCTCCCCGCTCCATCGATTTCGGAGGCTTCGTAGAGGTCCGGATTAATGCCTGCGAGCGCCGCCAGATAAATGATGGTCCCCCATCCGACATCTCTCCATAGTCCTGAGCCCACCAACACCGTTCGAATGTAGGAATCTTCGCCAAGGAAATAAATCGGATCGATGCCGAACCAACCGAGCATTACGTTCACGATCCCAGACGATGGAGACAGGATACCCACAAAGATACCGCTTACAATGACCCATGACAGAAAATGCGGCGCATAGAATATCGTCTGGACTATTTTCTTGTAGACGACCTGACGAACCTCATTGATCAATAAAGCCAGAACAATCGGGGCCGTAAAAGCAAACAGAATGTCATATGTACCCAGCAGAAGCGTATTACGCAGAATTTTCAAAAAATCATAGTGCTGGAACATGCGTTGAAAGTGCTCCAGGCCCACCCAGGGACTTCCCGTCACGCCCGCAAACAGATTATAGTTCTGAAATGCGATCACGGAGCCCATTAACGGAACATATTTGAATAATCCGAAGAACAGCAGTCCCGGCAGCGATATGAAGTACAGCGCCCTGTATTTCCACATGAAGCCAAGTAATCTTCTCCGTTTATCGAGCTTTCCCTCCAGATTCGGGTTTACCGCTGCTTTGCTTGACTCGGCCATCTGTCATCACCTCTTGTTTCTCAAATTGGCCGGTGCGTTGTCATCAATCGGAATTTCGTCAAACTGAATGCTGATAAATTCAGGCTCACGATCAATGATCCGGGATAACTCCCTGGTAAAAACATCAACGATTTCGTCTTTCTGCTGATCCGTGCGTCCTTCATACATTGTAATCGTAATTTGCGGCAACGGCTTTCGCCTCCTTAGGAATGATGATGTGATGAATATCCTTATCCTATAAGTTTCGCGGGCCGGGCAGCAATGGAAGATGATCGGTTCCCTTGTGTTTTTTTTAGGTGCTTCGAAGGACTTGTGTTTTTTTAAGTTTGACTTGTTATTTCAATAGTTCTTAAGCTGTATATGTAGAATTTTCCAGCATTCTATGGAACAATGGATCAAAAGCAGTTACGACAATGAGCCACACGATGACATCAGTTTTGGGAGGTTAGCGATGAACGGACAACAACAGGAAACGATATCGCCCTATTCGCTATTATGGGGGAAATTGGAAAAGAAACTGTCGCGAATGACCGGACAGCTTCAAGGCAAAGTTCCTCATGCAACAAAGAACGGAATCTATGATTCCACCCGGATCGACTGGTGGACCTCCGGTTTTTGGCCGGGAATGCTCTGGATCATGTATGAGATGACCAAGCAGCCGCAGTATAAGGAGTGGGCTTGGGAATGGGATGTTCAGCTTGAACAAGCGCTTATCGGGGACAGTAATTTCCATCACGATGTCGGCTTTCAATTTCTGCCGACTGCCGTCATCAAATATAAGCTGACCGGCGATGCGGATGCCAGGCGGAGAGGATTGTTGGCCGCTACCCTGCTGGCAGGGAGGTATAACCCGGTCGGGAAATTCATACGTGCTTGGAATCAGGTGAAACCCACTTCATGGAACCATGGGAATGAAGGCTGGTCCATTATCGACTCCACCATGAACCTCTCCCTCCTATTCTGGGCTTCCGAGGAGAGTGGTGACCCGAGATTCGCTCATATCGCCAGAGCCCAAGCGAATACGGTTGCCGAGTTTTTCATAAGACCGGACGGCTCCGTTCGGCACATCTGCCGATTTGATCCGTTAACGGGAGAATTTATCGAAGCGTTGGGAGGACAAGGCTATGGTCCGGAATCTGCTTGGAGCCGGGGAGCGGCCTGGGCATTGCATGGCATGGCTAACACCTATCGCTATACCCGCGATATTCAGTACCTTGAAGCCGCCAAGCGGGTGGCCCATTTCTTCATAGCTTCTCTTGAGGAGGATTCCATTCCCCGCTGGGATTTCCGTGCGGAGCGCAAGGAGATGGAACCATCCGCTCATGAAGAGACGGAAGCATCCCCGAAGACTACCGAGCCCCGGGATACGTCAGCAGCATCCTGCGCCGCTTCCGGTCTACTTGAACTCGCGGACCTGGTGCCTATAACCGAAAGAACTCTGTACCGTGAAAGTGCCTTGCGTATCATCAACTCCTTAACGGCCCATTACGCCGAATGGGATGACCCCGCTTATGAAGGCATACTGAAGGAAGCCACGGGACATCTGCCTGCCGGACAAAATATAAACGTTTCGCTGATCTATGGAGATTACTATTATGTTGAGACCGCTGCCAAGTTAATGGGATGGAAAAACCGGATCTTCTGATCCGGTTTTTTGCGTGTCAATCCATCTACTCTTCTTTAGGTATCCGGATATAGAAGCAGCTGCCGCTCGCATGCTCCCCTCCACTATCAGCCCATACCTGACCGCCATGTGCAGATACCAGCTGCTTGACGATAGCAAGCCCCATACCGCTCCCGCCACTTGACCGATTCCTTGATTTATCGCCTCGATACAGCCTTTCGAAAATATACGGCAGATCGGTGGAAGAGATCCCTTGACCTGAATCCTGTATTCGAATCAGGGCATGTGCCCCTTCGTCCACGAGCTCGGCTTGTACCGTTCCTCCAGCTGGCGTGTAGTGCAAGGCATTGCTTAACATGTTGATCAGAACCTGAAGCATTCGATCGGCATCCACCTCGGCTAGGATCAGCGAACCGCTGACATATTGCAGGTCCACCCTTTTTTCATGATACATTGCTGCCGCCAAGGTGATCGCCCTCTCCATGATGTGAGCAAGATCCTGCTTGGATCGGGATAGCTGAAACTCGGGCGATTCCATGTCATGCAGATCCTCGAGCTCCGTGACAAGCTGAATCAATCGATCAATCTCTTCAAGACACGTTTGAAACCGATCTGCGGTCGGCTCCCAGATCCCATCCTCAAGTGCACGGGTGTGACTCTTTAATGTGGTTAACGGCGTTCGCAATTCATGTGCGATATCTTGGGTCATATTCCTGCGCAGCAGCTCCTGCTTCTGTAACTGTACAGCCAGCTCGTTCAGCGAAGAACCGAGTCCCGCGATTTCATCGTACCCTTTGGTTGTCACACGGATGTCCCACTTCCCCCTTGTCATCATCTCAGCCGCTCGTTTCATCTGGACGAGAGGAGCCGATATTCTCTTCGCAACGTATATGCCGATCACGAAAGCAATGGCAATCGATAGGAGACATGTCAATATGATGGATTGCATCTGCGCCTGCTCCAAATGATAATTCAGCTCAGCCATTCCATCATGCACGGATGATTGCTGCTGGAACATGGCGATATGATAATGGTTGGTCGCAATATTGATCACGGTAAACATGATCAATATGCCTGCCGTGATACTGATGATGATAGCGGCAAGCCTCAGGTCCAGCCGATGCTTCAAGCCCTATCACCTCCAAAGCGGTATCCGAATCCGTAAACGGTAATGATATATTGGGGCTGCCTAGGGTCGGATTCAATCTTTTGCCTCAGATTTTTGATATGCTGATCAATAATTCGGATGTCGCCGATAAAGTCATAACCTAACACGCGATCAACCAGTTCTTCGCGCGAGAAGTTGCGCTGGGGATACTTGGCCAACAGAAGCAGCAATTTGTATTCGCTTGGCGTCAAGTTTACAACCTGTCCATGGCAGGTAACTTCGTGTTTCATCGAATGAATGGCCAGCGCGCCTTGGTGATACACAATTACGTCCGCCAGGAGCTTGCTGTCATCTCCTCGTCTCAGAACGGCCTTGACTCTTGCTACAACTTCCCGAGGGTCGAACGGCTTCACGATATAATCATCGGCTCCGATGGCAAACCCGCCAATCCGGCTGTTCTGGGCCACCTTAGCCGTTAGCATGATAATGGGTACCGGGCTAAACGTTCGAATCTCCTGGCATATCCGCTCGCCATCCATATCCGGGAGCATGAGGTCCAATAAGACAAGATCGACGGATTGCTTTCGCAGGAAATCAAACGCTTCGGCGCCGTTGGCCGCTTCCAGCGTCAGATAATGTTCTTTGTTCAGATAGGATACGAGAACTTCTCGAATATTCGGTTCATCATCCACGATTAATATGGTCTTCATTCCGGTTTCTCCTTATAGTATCCTTCATCCGTACAAGTCAACTTTAACATAAGACCCTATTGTAACTGAAACTTGTGAAGATTCGATGAGGATGAACCAAGAAGCCCATAACATTCATAGATGCTGCTGTCATTAACGTTGAAATTCGTGTCATAACATGACCGCTGTGATTTGGGACTTCAGATAAGAGACGCTTTGCGGCACCTGACGTTCATGCAGGCCATGAAGAATCAGCGGACCCTTGAAATGATAAGTGTGCAGCAATTTCATGTAAGCTTTATAATCCAGTTCACCGGTTCCTGCAGCCGTATAATGGAGTCCGTCTACGGTCGAATAATCCTTGGCATGCGCAATAATGACATGTGCGCTGAGCAGTGACAATGCTTGATCGATAACTTCTGCCAGGGGCCTCCTCTCAGTCGGACTGAACAAATTCGCTGCATCCAGAACGATCTTTAACCGGGAAGAATCCATCGTATCGAGCAGCCGTCTGGCTTTGACGGCATCGCTGATTACATTGGCAGGCTCAGGTTCAATAGCCAGTTCCAGCTCGAACTCCTCTGCAATATTCACTAATTCACGCATGGTCGTAAGCAGGTCTTCCCACGCTTCCGGTAATTTGTTGTCCGGATGTGCCCTCCACATATTGTCCTTATCCCTTGTGCCGGTACACAGGGTAATGACCGACGTTCCCATCGAATGGCACATGGCTGCCAAGTGGCGAAATCGTCGGATATCATCCCGCAATCTCTGACCGTCCGGGTGAATCATATTGAAGGTTCCGGATACGGCGGCTATATGTAGATGCCGTTTCTCACATTCTTCTCTTATATACACCGCGGTTTCCAGATCGGTCTCGTGCGGCAGTGATGGGAGACCCGCGCAGGAAAGATTGAATTGAATTACACTCAGTCCGGTTGCTTTCACTGCGTCCAAATTCCCCTCCAGTGTCGGCCTCTCAAACGTCTTGGAGAAAATGCCCAGTCTCATGCTTCATACACCTCCCGTTACGTCAGCCAGCCTCACCGTATCCCCGCTTTCCACCGATCGTGCAATCGCCGCCATGGCACGCATAGCAGCCACTCCATCCTCCAGATTGGCCCCTCGCATGGGTGCCTGCTCCAGAATCGTATCCGCGAAGCCTTCAACCTGCAGCTTGAAGAAATGGGCATCTTCCCCGAGCGGACGATGATAACAACCATCCCGTGCCGAGAATACCTCGACGTCGCTGGACTTAAAAAGCCAAGGATTATAAGTCTTGCCAATCACGCTTCCGTGTTCGCCGTAGATCTGAAAGCCCTCATGCCAGTCCATCCGCACGGCAACCGTTAGATCCAGATGTCCTACAGCGCCCGAGGCATATTGCACCGTGACAAACCAGTTATACGCTCCGAACTTTTGCGTGTTCCAGGCTGTAACGCTATCTATCTCTCCACCTAAAAAGCGAGCCGTATCCACCAGATGACTGCCATGCGTCAGCATGTAATAACGCAGCTTATCCAGCTTCGGATTGCCCTCCGGCCTTAAAGCATTCGGACTAAGCTGCACCATGGGCTGCACGTTCTCGGTGACCGTATACCGGTAGGTTGAGTCGCAGTACCATGCTTTCAGCGCCAGCATCTCACCCATTTCTTGATCAATAAACTGCTTGGCATATGCGATGCCCGGGTCAAAGCGCTTCATATTTCCGATTTGGACAATACTTCCGGTAGCCCCGGCCTTCCGCTGCAATTCCTCACACTCTTCTACGTTGACGCCAAGAGGCTTCTCCACTAGGACATGCTTGCCTGCTGCAATGGCTTTAAGGGCAGCTTCCACGTGAAATTGATCCGCGATGCCAATGATGACAGCCTCCACCTCGGGATCGGCCAGCATCTTGTCATAATCATTGTAGGTTTTTAATGGCTGGTGGATTTCGGCCATGCGGTTCAGCAAATCCTCCGCGACATCGCATATCGCGTATAGTCTAGCATTGCGCGCTCTCCGGCAAGCCTCGAAATGTCCGTACTGCGAAATGGGACCGCAGCCCAGCACGGCTACATTCAATGTCGTTCTTTTCACGGCCATTACAGCACCTCCTGTGGTGGATGATTATAAGAAAACGTCTATCGACGTACTTTCTCAGAAGACAGACCGCGTTTATAGGATGTTTTTCTTGCGGTTATTGAATTGTTCAGCTCCGCTGAAAACTAATAAATTCTATAATCTATTACAAAAGCCGCAGGATATATTCCAGCGGCTACTTATCCTTTTATTTTTTTGCCATGTATTTGCGAATATCAAATGCGACCGCTGCTACAATAATAAGCCCTTTAATAATCAATTGCCAGTATGGGCTGACACCGATAAAGGTTAATCCGTAATTGATGACGCCGAAGATCAGAACCCCGGCCATCACGCCCGGTACTGTGCCGATGCCTCCTGCAGTGGATACGCCTCCAACCACGCATGCAGCAATTGCATCCAGTTCATACATATTGCCGTAGTTATTCGTCGCGCCGCCGGTTCTCGCAGCCTCCAGTACGCCGGCGATGCCGTACAACGCACCGGAAATAGCGTAGATCGCTATGAGATTACGGGCTACATTGATCCCCGATACATGCGCCGCTTGCACGTTGCCGCCGATCGCATACATATTTTTGCCGAGACGGGTCTTGTTGAAAATGACCCAGCAGATAAGTGCAACGAAGACGGCGATAATGACGATGTAAGGGAGAGAATACCCACCCCCGAAGTCGATGTAGCCGCTGCCCCACACGGTAAAGTCCGGTCTTAAGCCGCCAATCGGCTGGGATTGGTTCGGCTCCATATCAAAATAGATGGAGTTGACGCCATATATGCCGACCATCGTACCGAGTGTCGCTATGAACGGCGGCACATGCAGTTTAGCTACGATGAAACCATTGATGAACCCAACGATAAGTCCCGCTGCAATACCGATAAGGATCGGCAATACAACCGATACTTGAGGCAGGTCCGGGAAGAAGCGGTTTGCGTATACATCCGTTTGCAGCATGGAAGCCGATACGACCGCCGTTAATCCGACAACGCGTCCTGCGGAGAGGTCAACCCCGCCGGTGATTAGAATGAACGCCGCGCCAAGCGCGATAATTAATCGGGTGGAGGATTGCTGCAAAATATCCCGGAGCGTGGAGAAGGCCAGAAAGTTGGGATCTGCGACGGCAATCCCGATAACAAGCAATATTAATACTACGAATATGGCACGCTGCGCCAAATAATCCTTTACCTTACCGATGGTTTGCGTATTCATCGACTTCCCCTCCCGAATCGGCTGACCGCTGCTGTGCGGCAAGCCGCATGATTTCCTCTTCGCTTGCTTCCTGCCCTGCCAGAATTCCCGTCAACCGCCCTTCACTCATCACCATGATTCGGTCGGACATTCCAAGCAGTTCGGGCATTTCGGAGGAAATCATTATAATGCTCTTTCCTTGCTTGGCTAGCTGCGTAATGATGGAATAAATCTCGAACTTCGCGCCAACATCAATGCCACGAGTCGGCTCATCCAGCAGAAGGATCTCAGGCTCGGTCAGAAGCCATCTTGCCAGCAGCACCTTCTGCTGGTTCCCGCCCGACAGATTCCGAATCTGGGCATGGACCGAGGGCGTTTTCGTCCTAAGCTGCTCCACGTTCATTCGCGCATCCTGGATTCCTCTGCGTTCATTTAACAGAAACGCCCAATTTTGATACCTGCGAAGATTGGCAATGACGGTATTCTCATAGACCGAGAGCACCGGGAATATACCGGTAACTCTGCGCTCTTCCGTCAGCAGCGCCATGTTATTTTTCTTGGCATCTGATGGTGATTTGATTTTTACCGGCTTCCCGTTGATCGATATAGTTCCGGAAGCCACCGGACGAAGTCCGAATATTGCTTCAACCAATTCCGTTCGCTGTGCGCCGACAAGGCCGCCGATGCCCAATATCTCCCCCCGTCTTAGCTCGAAGGATACATTCTGAAACGATTTCGGATTCGTGGAGCTTAATTGGTGGACCTGCATCCGGGTTTCGCCGGGAACGTTCGCCCGTTCCGGATAGCGCTCCGTCAAATCCCGTCCCACCATGCGGGTGATAATCAAATCGGTTGTCAGCTCGCCGGCCTGCCAAGTCCCCACATATTTACCATCGCGCATAATCGTCACGTCATCGGATATGCGCAGGATTTCTTCCATTTTGTGCGAAATGTAGACGATCGACACCCCTTGCGAACGGAGCCTGTTCATGATGCTGAACAGATGCTCCACTTCATTTCCGGTGAGCGATGAGGTCGGTTCATCCATTACAATCACCTTGGAGTGATGAGACACCGCTTTGACAATCTCAAGCGATTGGATCTTGGATACAGACAGCGCTCCTGTTCTTGCCCTGGGATCGATATCGATATCGAGCTCGCGGAACAGGCGGAGCGTATCTTCTGCCATCTGTTTCTCGTTCACGAATTTCAAAGGCCAGAAACCCGTCATCGGAAATCTTCCCAGCCATATATTCTCCATCACGTTGCGGTGCGGCACGGGATGAAGCTCCTGATGAATCATGGATATTCCGTGATTCAATGCGTCCCTGGAGCTGTTGATGGTTACCTTGCTGCCGTTTAAATAAATGTCGCCTTCATCAGGCTTGTAGATGCCGAATAAACATTTCATCAGCGTTGATTTACCTGCCCCGTTCTCCCCCATGAGCGCATGCACGGTTCCGGGTCTCACCTTGAACGTTACGTCGCTTAATGCCTGAACGCCTGGAAACGCCTTCGATATATTCCGCATCTCCAGCACATACGATTCCGCCACCTTGAATACCTCCTTCGCAGGCCGGGTGAAAAAGCCCAATATAAAGGGACAACGCTACGAATAGCTGCTGTCCCTTCTCATAACCCTGCTATTATTTCGCGTCGGCGATATTGTCCTTCGTTATTTTTTTGTAAGCGATCCATACATATTTGCCGTCGGTAATATCAAATCCGGTGTTGTCCTTGTTCGGCGTTTCTCCTTTGGATAGCGCTGCGGCAATCGCAACGGAAGCTTTACCCTGGCTCTTGGCGTCATTAAGCACAGTGCCGAGAAGCGTGCCGTCTTCCAGCGCCTGAATGGCCGGAGCTGTCGCATCTACACCCACGACCGGCATATACTTGTCGCCGCTGAAGTAACCCGCCGCTTTCAATGCTTCAATGGCACCGAGCGCCATATCGTCATTGTTGGCCAGAACCGCTTCAATCTTGTCGCCATGGGATGCAAGGAAGGCTTGCATCTTCTCCTGTCCCTTCACGCGGTCCCACATGGCGGTATCCACCGCTAGCGCTTCGACTTCGATCCCGGCATCTTGAATCGCCTGAACGGAGAATTTGGTCCTCAGCTCGGCATCCTGATGCCCCGGCTCACCCTGCAGCAATACATACTGCAGCTTGCCATCCCCGTTCTTGTCCGCCTTGGGATTGGCCTTCCAATAATCGACGATAAGCTGACCCGAAATCGTTCCGGATTCCTCCGCTTTTGCCCCTACGTAATACACCTTATCCCACTTGTTCATGTCTTCCGCGATCGGCTCCCGGTTCAAGAATACCACTGGCGTATTCGCAGTTTTTGCCTTATCGATAATGACGCCGGCGGCCGTCCGATCCACCGGGTTGATGATCATAGAGCTGTATTTCTTCGAAATGAACAGATCGATTTTCTCATTTTGGGTTGGCTGCGCATTTTGGCTATCCACGATATCCAGTTTGGCTACGCCATTCGCTGCATCGGACATCGCGTTCCGAACGCCTGTCATGAACGTGTCGTCGAACTTGTAAATTGCCACCCCGACTTGAGGTGTGCTGCCGCCTGCCGCCTCATCTTGCTTGCTTTCGCTGCCGGTTGAACTGCTCCCGCCGTTATTGCATGCCGCCGTGGTCAGCATCATGCCGGCTATAAGGATGAACAGCCATTTTTTCTTCACCTGGGTTGACCTCCCTGTTTCATTCGAATTTTCAGTGACGGATACGGCGTTCCTGCGCCATATCGCACTGTCTACCGCCATTATGCCGCAATGCTCCTGACATTCGAATTCAAAATCCTCATGCTTTCTAGCAATATTCTCATCACTTTGCCTCTAAGTTTCGCGATTTCTTTACTTCACAAATGGAAACAGGACCTTCTGATTATCCATCCAGAACATGTTGTCCGCATCAATCACCTTGGTCTCAAGCACAATCGGCTTGTCATATTTCGAACCGTCCAATACCTTTACAGCCTGTTCTACTCCCAGATACCCCGTGCTGAACCCGTTCTGCACAATGAGTTTATGTAGGATGCCATCCTGCAGAAGCTGAAGCTGCTCCAGGTCGCTTCCGAAGGTGACAATCTTGATCTTCCCCTGAACGTTCCGTCTTGCGACTTCTTTTGCCGCTCCCAAGGAGGCCTGAATATCGAGTGCCAGTATCCCGTCAACCGCTTCCCGGTCCAGCAGCTGCTTAGCCGCCTGCCAGCATGCATCTTCACGTTTGCCGCATGCTGCCCCGTCCGCTATCTGAATCCCGCTAATTCCCGACAATACGCTTTTGGCTCCCTCTTCGCGGGCAATGAGGTCGGGATCCTCCCTGTCGGATCGAAGTATGGCGACAACTCCCCGATCGCCAAGTAAGTCGGCCAGCTGTTCACCCGCCTTGCGTCCGGCCGCCTCATTATGGATTGCGATGGCGGACAGGACACCTGTGGTCATTCGCTCATCATTCAAAGCAATGATGGGGACATCAGCTGCTGATGCCTTATCACCTAATTTCAACAGTACGGCTTCGGATGCCGGATCGATCAGAATCGCGGAGGAACCTTTCTCCAGCACCTTCAATGCAGCTTGCAACTGCTCCGCTTCATCGTCACTAGGCTCCAGCGGGATATAATCAAGCACCATTCCGTATACCTTGGCAGCCGCCTCGGCGCCTAATCGGATGGCATCCCCCTGCTCTTCGGCGTGTATGGGTGCCACGAGTGCAATGTGCCGGAGTTTGGGCTCATTCTCATCTATGGTTGCGTCTGATGAACACGATGTTAAGAAGATCAAGGATAGAATGAGTACAACAAGACGGCCTTTCTGTACAATCGGTATCCATAACACACGCTGCATGCTAATCATGCTCCCGCTCCTCCCCTGGCTCGTGAATAATCGGTATCCGTATGCGAACGGTCGTGCCCTCTTCAAGCTCGCTCTCATATTCCAGACCGTAACGGTGCCCATAATATAATTGGATCCGGTCATGAACATTTCGAACGGCCACGCCGGAGCCTGCCGTATTGATAAATGGAGCCGGATGTTGTCGCAGCGTTTCAACCTCTAATATCCTTTCAAGCATCTCGGGAGACATTCCGACCCCATTGTCCCTAACCGTCATCTCCAATAGATCGCCTTGTATAGCAGCCGTTATGTGAATATGTCCTTGATCCACCATATATTCAATGCCATGTACGATGGCATTCTCGATTAAGGGCTGAAGCACAAGCTTTAGCGTGTAGCAGGACTGCGCTGCCTCTTCCGCTTCGATCATAAAATCGAATTTCTGTTTATATCTCATTTGTTGGATGGTCAAATAATGCCTTGCATGCTCCAGCTCCTCACGGACGCTTATGGAGGTCTTCCCTTTGCTCAAGCTCAAACGAAACAGCTTCGACAAGGAAGTGATCATCGTAATGACTTCCTCCTTCTTGCTCATGCCCACCATGCGGACAACCGAATTCAAGGTGTTATATAAAAAATGCGGGTTGATCTGAGCCTGCAAGGCTTCCAGCTCGTATCTGCGCTTCGATTCCTGCTCTTTCACAATCTGTTTCATGAGCTGCCTGATCTTATCCAGCATCAGATTGAACCGGCTGGACAGCTGTACCACTTCCAGGGGCCCCTGCATCGGGAGCTCCACGTTGAAATCGCCACGTTCCACCGCCTTCATCGTTCTGCCCATCCGGCGGATGGGGCGGGTCAGCATAGCCGAGAGAATCAGGGAAACTGTGATGGCAAGCACCAGAACCATCGCCACGACCTGAACCAGATAACGATTGACCTCTTCTCTTGTGGTCATGATTTCATCCAAATAGGAAACCCCAACGATTTTCCATCCTATATTAACGACTGATTTCACCGTGTTCAGCCGCTTGACTCCATCCGATTCATCAATGTAGCTGTCAGAGGAAGTAAGTGCCCGCTCAACACTCTCATTTCGAAGCCCCATGTAAATTAATTGCTGCTGGGGATGATACACGATGTTTCCCGCTCCTTCATCGATGATGTACGCATACCCCCGCTTACCCAAGCTAATGCGGCTGCTTAGCTCATCGATTTTCTTGAAGTTGATATCTACCAGCAGAATGACATATGTTGGCTCCCCGTTATGAACAACCGTAATTCCTTTGCTCATCGTGACAACCCATTTAAATGTATGGTCGTACAAATTCTGCACATGCGGCAGTGAGAAGCTCAGATGGTTGGAGACTCTCATGGCCGAGTGAAACCAGCTTTGTTCCGTCACCCGCGCGCTGGCCTTAACCGGCATAGCCGGATGGTTCCTCAGCATATCGCCCTGTTCATTAAATAACGCGATGGAGACGATGTCATCCCGGCTTCGCATGATGGTATTCAGCTGTTGAGTAACCTGCTCATCGTCCCATTGCCCGTCCGCTAGCATGTTTTCCTCAATGGCCCGATACAGCTGTGCCATCCCGTCCACATAATCCTCAAGATTATAGCTTACTTGATCCACGATTTGCTGGGCATTCAGAAACACGCTTTGCTCCGCCGATCGGGAGAATTTATTGAACAACAGAACGGCTACCACGATCACGATCAGCAAAATAAATGCCGAGAAGGACCACATGATGATCGATTGAATGCTATGTGCGCGAAATCGCCTAATCCATCGCTGAATGGTTGGTTTAATCGAGTTCCGCTTGGCATACGCGATTTTCACCAGATCTACCCCCTCGCTTGTGTCCGGTATTCCTTGGGCGAGATGCCGACCAACTTCTTGAAGCAGAAGCTGAAATAATTCGGATCGGCAAATCCGACACGCTCCGCGATTTCGAAGGCTCTAAGATCCGATGATCGAAGAAGCTCCTTAGCAGTTTCCATCCGAAGCTGCATCAAATACTGCACGTAGGTCATTTTGACTTCTCTTTTAAACACAGCGCTAAAATAGCCTGTACTAATATGAAGCTGCATGCACAGCTTCTGCAGAGATAATTCCGAATCAACGTAATGCTCCCGTGTATATTGGAGTGCCTTCTCCACAATGTCTTTGTACGCATGCTGCCTGGAGCTGGCAATATGCTTTCGTATGGTCAAACTAATGTCCTGCAGCCAGGCTTTAGCCTCCTGTAAGCCGGAAAACTTAAAGATCTCCGCATGCAGCTGAAATCCTGCTCCGAACAACGCCTCGATCTCAACCCCGGATTCTTTGGCCGATCGCAAGACGGCCGTTACAACCTCCAGAAGGTATACCTGAACGTCCTGAATGGTACATGAGGCGCCAATGAGTTCATCGAATATATGCGAAATGGCTTCGGTCATTTCCTCTTCGGTTCCGAGCTTTAGACTGCGGATCAGCGCTTGCTCCTTTAATTCATCCAGACGAACCCCCTCCGGTCTCGGACGCTCGACATCATCGATGAAAATGACTTTCTCGGCACCCAGAATCAACCGGTAGTCGAGCGCCAGCAGCGCACCCTGATATGAAAGCTTCAGGTCTGTTAGATTCCCCACCTGTGAGCCCACTCCAATCGTAACCGGCAGCTTCAAATAATGAAGAATGCTTTTTAATAAACGGTCAAGTGTCAACTGCAGCTCGCTAAACCACGCTTCTTCCTCCCTCTCATCATTCGCAATCAGCAGCACAATGCTGTCCTGATATATGAATGCGCTTACAATAGATGAGGGATCCAGAAGCTCCTTAGCGATGTTCAGCATGGCATGCAGCATTAAATCCAAGTCTCCAGAATGGCGTAGGGAGGCTGAGGACGTTTGCTCCTTATCAACAGAAGCGGGATATAAGGCCATAACCGCAGCAAGGTAACAACCTCCATTCAAAGATAATTCGTAATTTCGAATCTTCTCCTCAACAATCGAGCGGGGTAATTTCCGGGTGAGCAGCGACGCAAGAAACGATTCCCGAAGCAATGGCAGGCTCGTGCGGTAATGCTCCTTCAACTGGCGCACATCCTCGCGCTCTGCAACCTCCAAATCGATCTTGTCCTTGATCTTCCTCAATAGCTCCATAAAGCTTTCGGCTGAGAAAGGTTTAAGCAAATACTCGTCCACGCTGAGCGTAATCGCTTGACGGGCATAATCAAATTCATCGTATCCGGTTAAGATCACGATTTTGCACAGCGGCTGAAACTCTCTGAGCCATGAGGCCAGCTGGAGCCCATCCTGAAACGGCATACTGATATCGGTAATGACAACTTCCGGCTCCAATCGCTCCGCAAGCTCCACAGCCTCTCTCCCGTTCTCCGCCGTTCCCTCGATCGTGAATCCGCAGGCTTCCCACTGGATTTCCTGCACGAGTCCCTCTCTTACGTCGGCTTCATCGTCCACTAACAGCACTTTGTACAAGGCAACCCCTCCTGTTCTAATCTGTCAAATTAGTTAAAAGAATCTAATGTGATCTTACCGCGGCCCATCCAAATTTGGAATGCATCATTTACACGCTGCTTTGAGGCAAAAAAAAGAACGAATGCATGGCTCTTGAACAACAGAGTGATTTCTGTTCGTTAAGTCATGATTCGTTCTGAACTCGATTGTATAAAATCCTTACGCCTGGGCCGGTATGGAGACGGGATTAGCAGGCGTGCCTAACCTTTTGATGCTCAGGTAGTAGGCAATGCCGAGTGGGATGACGGCTCCGAGCCAAGCCAGCGGGTTCGCCAGACTTGCGCCGAGGAACCCGATCTGCGCGGTCAGGAAGATGGCAGCCAATACCCGCATGATCAGTTCCATGATGCCGGCTACGGTTGGGATAAAGCTCTGTCCCAGTCCCTGCAGCGTGAAGCGGTAGATGAACAGCAGCGAGAGAAGCAAATAGGTGCTTCCGTTCGATAAGAAATACAGCCTGCTAAGGGACAGCAATTCTTCCTGTCCTTGACCGACAAAGAGGCTGACGGCTGCAGGACCCGCGAATATAACCAGCAACCCCACGGCGATGCTGAAAGATCCCGAGACCCATATACATTGTTTAACTCCAAGCTTAATTCGGTCTATGCGATTCGCACCGAAGTTCTGGGCCGCAAAAGTCGCCATCGTAATGCCAAAGGAACTCATGGGCTGCGTAGCGAGCATGTCAATCTTCTGAGCAGCAGTATATGCGGCTACGGCTGTTGCCCCAAGTCCGTTAAGCGTAATCTGAAGAATGATGGCACCGATTGCAATGATGGAGGCTTGGAAGCCCATCGGGAAACCGACCCACATATGCCGGTGTATAAATGTCCAATCGATGGACCAATCAGCATTCTTGAACTGCAGAAGCGGAACCTTTTTATGAATGTATAACAAGCAGAGCAGGCAGGAGAATAGCTGCGATACCACCGTGGCAAGCCCTGCTCCGGCTACTCCCATCTTGAATACGAGAATAAATAACAGATCGAGTACGATATTCAGAATGCTTGCGACCACCAAGAATAGAAGCGGTGTCCGGCTGTCCCCAAGCGCTCTGAGCAAGTTCGCCAGCAAGTTGAACAGGACGGCTGCCCCAACACCCCAATTAATGACGATTAAGTACGAATAAGCATCATCCAGGATTTCTGCCGGCGTGTTCATCATGACGAGGACAGGCCTCGTGAATATGACACTCACAATGGTCAGAAAAACCGTGAATACAAGGCTAATCCATATACTCGTTCCCACGCTTTTGCGAACGCCCGCGATATCCTTCGCGCCAAAACGCTGGGCCGTTATGATGGATAAACCTGCGGTCAAGCCTTGGGCAAAGCCAATGACAAAAAACAAAATACTGCCCGTCGAGCCAACGGCCGCAAGTGCGTTCACACCAATGGTGCGCCCCACAATCAGGGTATCCGCCATATTATAAAATTGTTGAAAAATATTTCCGATCAAAAGCGGGATCGTAAACATGATGATCAGCTTGATCGGACTTCCTTGCGTCATGTCTCTCATGTAGATTCTCCTATGCCGTCATAAACGTTCCTCTATATATTTATTAGATAATATAACGCTATAAACTGTGCCTATAGAGCAGCACCTTGAAAACATTATAATGGGTGAGGGTCGTTTGTATTCTTGTGTATCTTATCATGAAAGAACATAAATTTCTGCATATTTATCATCAAAACCACTAACAAAACTAAGTCACTATGGTCAGAACAGTTCATACCGGATTTTGATCCGCGAAATCATTTCAATGAAAAAGATCAACCAGTTAATCGGTTGACCTTTTTTTCAGAAGATTATGGATGCACCACCCTAAGAATCGGTAATGATTAGGCTTCCTCAATAGCAAGCTCATCCAAAGCCTGCTTCGCACGCGAACGCGCTTCCTCTACTGTGCCGGCGGTTGACAACGCAACTGCGACCCGTCTTCCAACCTTGGTCACCGGTTTCCCAAAAATGCGCAGCTGCGTATTCGGAACAGCCAGTGCTTGCTCGGCACCGGTAATTGTGTAGTTCTCCAGCTCTCGCGCCGCTTTCAGCGGACGGCTGGCTCCAGGCGTTATTAATTCGATCTCCGGGATCGGAAAACCAAGAATGGCACGGACGTGAAGCGCGAATTCAGATAAATTTTGCGTCACCAGCGTAACCAAGCCGGTATCATGCGGTCGCGGAGACACCTCGCTAAAATACACTTTATCCGCAGCAAGGAACAATTCAACACCAAACAAACCATATCCGCCAAGCTCGTCGGTAATCGTCCTTGCAATATATTTAGCTTCCTCCATTTGCTCATCGGACATGTTGTGCGGCTGCCAGGATTCGATATAGTCCCCGCTCTCCTGAATATGACCGATTGGCGCACAGAAGCTTGTTCCATTGACGGAGCGAACGGTCAAAAGCGTGATCTCTGACTGGAACGTAATGAATTCCTCAATGATCACTCTGCCGTTCTGCACGCGGCCGCCTTCCATCGCGATGTTCCAGCAGGACTCGATATCCCCTTCGCAGCGGCATACACTCTGGCCTTTGCCTGAGGAACTCATCAGCGGTTTAATCACGCACGGAAAGCCCATATCCAGGACAGCCTGTTTAAATTCCTCATAAGTATCGGCAAATCGATAGCCTGCAGTAGGCAGTCCCAACTCCTCGGAAGCCAACCGGCGAATCCCTTCACGATCCATCGTAAGCTTCGCAGCTCTGGCAGTAGGAATAACCCGGTACCCCTCTTCCTCCAGTCTAACCAGCTCCGAAGTAGCGAGCGCCTCGATTTCGGGTACGATCAGGTCCGGCTTCTCCAGCTCGATGATTGCGCGTAATTTCTCCCCATCCAGCATATCGAGGACATGGCTGTGATCGGCAACATGCATGGCAGGAGCGTCGGCATAACGATCGACCGCTACGGTTTCAACACCCAGTCTCTGGGCCTCAATCACGACTTCTTTTCCGAGTTCTCCCGAACCTAGCAGCAGTATTTTCTTCGTTTTTAACATCGTTGTTTTATCCCCTTTTCGTAGTTTCAGAGACTTATAAAAAAGCAGAAAATAATAAAGAGGTAAGGGAAATAAGCTTCCCTTACCTCTGCCCAGGCGTACGGCCGTCGTCATCTATGTGCTCCCTCATGGTCCCCCATGCTACGCCAGTTACACATAAACCTATACATTGTTATTTAAATCATACTTAATCTTCCCGTTAATTGCAATATCACCGTAAGGCGACATTAGGATTTAGACTTCAGCATATCGATAGCATCCTTCAGCGATTGCGAAAGCCACTTCTTGGGATGGATTTATCGCCAAAACGAGAAATTTCGTTAAAGATCTATCGCTTTAAAGGATTGATGAATGATAGGGTCCAACATATAATATGGATAAATTCATTCCTGTCAGATATTTGAAAGGAGACTTGCTGTGCTGCCCTATTCCAACCCCAATCATGATTTTGCCTTTGAACAAGCCGTAATCGGAATGGCATTGATATCGCTTGATGGTTCGATTCTTAAGGTCAATTCGGCACTAAGTGATCTATTGGGATATTCACAGCAGGAGTTAACTGCCGGGGCGTCACAAGAAGATAGCAGCATCCGCGCCTTATTGAATCAAGTGGTTTGGAACACAAGAGCCACTCAAGATCAACAGCAATCCATAACCCAGTTTGAATATGTTTACCACCATCCATCCGATCGTGAAGTACACCTCAGTTTACGTATCAGCGTTAAGGAGGAGCTGGCGCAGAGTTTCCGTGGCTACTTGGTACAGTTTGAAGATCGAACCTTGTTGAGACAGCTCATGAAACAGCTGGAGCGGAAAGAACAGAAACTCAACGAGAAGGAAAATTCGTTTCTGCAGCTGCTGGATGGGCTTCCCCTCTCCGTACTCATCACAAAAAAGGGTATTGTCCACTATGTTAATTCTGCCGCGCTCAGACTTGTTAATGCTGCGCATCCCCGCGACGTCCTCGGGATTTCAACCGACGTGGTAGTCGACGCATCGTACCATAACAAACTGATGAAACGCAGGGCAAAATATGCCGAGAGCGGAGAGATCGGAAGCGTCGATTATCTGATACGCTGTCTGGACGGGCAGGAGAAAATGGTCACGGGATTCACGTTGACCATAAATTATGAAGGCGAAAAAGCGGCGGTCGGAATCTTTAAAGACATCACAGAGCAGCAGATGGAAGAAGATCGCGTGATGCAATCCGAGAAGCTGACCACCGCCGGCCAGTTGGCCGCCGGCATTGCCCATGAAATTCGAAATCCTTTAACTTCGATTAACGGATTCGTAAAATTGCTGCGATCTGCGGAACGCAGCAACGAGCTCTATTTTGAAATCATTGAATCGGAGCTCAAACGCATCGAGCTCATTGTCAATGAACTCCTGGTGCTCTCGAAACCGCAGAGTGTCCATGTCAGCGGACCCATCGACGTGTTTGCCATTATGGAACAGATCATTACGCTTATGAAGGTTCAAGCAGCCCTCAAAAATATCGAGATCATCCCTCATTATCCGATGGCACCGGTCTTCGTCCAGGGTGAAGTAAACCAGCTCAAGCAAGTGTTCATCAATCTGCTGAAAAATGCCATGGAAGCGATGAATCAAGGCGGTACCATTACCCTGGACATTTTGCACAACGCTCAAGAGGTTCAAATCATCGTGCAGGACGAAGGGATTGGCATGACGCAGGAGCAAATCCAATCCCTGGGACAGCCCTTTGTTACGACCAAAGACACCGGGACGGGACTGGGACTGATGATTACCAAGAACATTATTCATAATCATGGCGGTACGATGAACGTAGAGAGCATACCCGATTATGGGACAACCTTTACGATCCATTTACCGGCTTTATAACGCATACATATTATCGGAATGGTGAAGCCAGTTGATAGCCGATGTAATAAAAGACTTCTCTGATTAAAAAAGGAACTTTGCTTCTCAGGCTCTGATACGCACTCCGGGCTGTGGGCGAAGGATTGGCTTCCAATCCCATGTCTTCCGCCATCATCATCGCCCGCTTCATATGCAGCGGGTCACTTACAATGAGGTAAGAGGACAGCCCTGCTGAATCTCCTACCTTATTGGCAAAGTGCAGATTCTGCTCCGTGATCGTCGAAGCCGACTCGACAAGGATGTCACTCTCTGGAACACCGTGCTCGATGGCATACTGCCTGGCAACTTCCGATTCGGCAAGTTCATCCTCCGAACTGCGTCCGCCTGTAAATATCAGCTTGTCTACGTACTGCCGGTTATACAGCCATAGCGCATGATCAATGCGTCCCTGAAAAACAGGGGATGGCTTCCCTTCCCATACAGCAGCCCCCAGCACGATGGCTGCATCAGACGGAATATTGGCTGTTCTTTGCGCATAATTCCAAATGGTGATGCCCACATATAGCGTATAAATTAACAGGATTCCAATGAATCCCCCCAACACATAAATCACGGTACGCTTTCTTCTGCCCCGAGCTTCCTTTGCCGGCATATTTTGTGTCATGCTGCACCCCCAAATACCCAATCTTAAATCTACCCTTAGTGTCCATTCTATCATTCTCAGCAAAAAAAGCCTGCTGGCTCCCTTATTGAGAGCGTCAGGCTTTCTTTGCTGTCAACTATCGTTTTTTCATTCTAGTACTAGCGAGGGTAACACAAACTCGAATCTACCGTTTAATCCGCATCACATCCATGCAGCGTGACTCTGTTCTTCCCTTTGCTCTTGGCCATATGCATCGCTTTTTCCGTCTCCGCAATCAAATCCGTGAACTTTAACATGGATGCTGGTGTAAGGCATGCCGCCCCCACGCTAACGGTCATAAACCCATCCTCTGCCGAGCGATCCTTGGGAATGCTGAGTGCAAGCACGCCCAGGCGTATCTTCTCGGCCAATTCATAGGTACGTTCGGGACTTTCGTTTTTCAGCTTCAGGATAAAGGTGCCGCCACCGTAGCGTGATATAGACGCTCCATAGTGTTCGCCAATAATTTTCAAGGCATCGGCTATCCATTGCAAACATAAATCACCGCCATATAAACCATGAAGAGTATTATATACGCGGAAGTCGTCAATATCGACCATCATTAAGGCTAAAGGCAGCTTATTCTGAACACATTCCTCCCAGTCCATCGACAGTTCTTTTTCAAAAGTCAGCGGATTGGGCAGTTCGGTCAGCGGGTCTGTTGTCACATAATTTTGAAGCTGATCCAGCACGTCGGAGTATACCCGATCCGGGCCGTCTTCCGCCGTGCCTTCTCTCAGAATCACCATAATGGAGGATTTACGCCCTTGATGAATAGCAGCCAGCATAAATTCAAGCTCGATCCCGTTGCCCTCCAGCGTAACAAACCTGCCGCTGCCGGATACTAACTGGGCTTGATTCTGCTCCATCCGTTTGATCTGCTCTCTCAGATCATCTCGCGAATCTTCTCTAGCCAACCTGTATATCTCAAGCTGCAGCAGCTCTTCGGGTTTCTTTGCACCGAACAGCGATTCGGCCTGCGGATTGCAATACATAATGGTACCTGCCGTTGTCAGTGACAAGAAAGCGACAGGCGACAGGCCCATAAGCTGCAGATACCGTTCTTCGTTCTCTCTGAAAATTCTCGCATTCTGTATGGCCTGTTCTTTTGCTTGCCTTAATTGATCATCCGTCTGCTTGCGGACAATCGACTTCAATTGCGGGAGAACGCTTAACTCCTGTGACTTCCAAGAATATGAGGTCCCCTCAACCACCTGTCTCCATTTTTCGAATGATTTACGCGGTGATAAACGGACCTTATCCTCCTCTTGGATAACGGCTTTGGCCGGATCGCCGGCCCAATCCACAATTTGAACAACCTCGGGCCTGAACCACATCACATAATTTTGTTGGCCTGGTGACAAAGCGAGATACAATACACCTGATGCGATATCCCTATAAGCTTTAGCGGGTTCATATTCGGCACTGAGTTTAGAACTGTGGTACGTATAATCTTCGGCCCGGGCAGATAACCAGCCGGCAAGCTCCATGACTTGCTTCGAGGTTGGCGTCGTACCGTACAGCATCAAATTATCTTGATAATAAACGACAGCCCCGGTAGCGCTCATTAAATCGAGCAAGGTCTGCTCCTCGTTGTCAAGCTGTTCGATAACATGGAATACATCGGTTTGGCCGATGAAAATTTCGGTAAAGCGGGCGGATAAAATTCTGAGCCTCAACTCGGTTTGATAATCGTCGAGCTGCTGTCGTTGATACAGCTCGTTGGAGAAAAAGGAGCCCAGAAAGTTGCACAGGTTGCGAGTCCGGTGGGATACGTATTTTCTACTATAGTGATGACAAGTAATCAAACCCCATAATTGGTTGTCATGGATAAGGGAAATCGTGGTTGTCGCGCCAACCCCCATATTATGAAGATACTCGATATGAAGCGGAGATACACTCCGCAGCGCGGATAAACTGAGATTCAATGGCTTGCCAGTCAAGGGTTGTACCGTAGGAATAATCTCAACCGGCGTATAACTCACATCAACAATCGTCCGCAGCCAATTTCTTAGATACAGTTCACGGGCTTGCCTAGGAATATCCGATGCCGGATAATGATGTCCCAAAAAAGGCTCCAGCTCCTGCTTTTTAGCTTCGGCAACCACTTTTCCGTTCCAGTGATCATCAAACTCATAGAGCATCACGCGGTCATATCCAAGAATATCCTTCACAAGCTCGCAAGCCACTTGACTCCCCTCCACACGATTCTCGGTTCGTTTCATGCGACTGAAGAATGTCTGTATCCTTTCAAAATCATCTGTAAAGGGTACGGTATCTTCCGATACCAGCTCCAATTCAAGCAGTATCAACCCTTCGCTTGCGTGGACAATTCCGAAAAACGCAACCGGATCATCCCCAACCGGAATCGTTAAATTGATATACTGTAAATCGGGCGTGGCGATCGCCTGAAGATCCCGATGAATCATCAACTCAAATTGGGCCTTCCCAATAAGCGCTTCCAAACGCTGTCCCAGAAGTGCTTCTGCGCTAATGCCTAAGAACTGATCGGTATTTCGGCTGCATTGGGCGATCCTATAGTCATCGATAGGGTTAATGGCAAGCAGTACGCCATGGGGCTGAATATATCCTGGAATGTGAATAGGTTCTTTCTCGCAATTCGTCAGGTCGATCGGTCCATCCGTTACATAATCGCCCTCCGTCAGCAGCTCTCGATTTAGTGGATCCTGTTCCGTCATTGCTTATCAACTTCCCTTATTCACAGATTTAATATCAAATAAGCCCAATGCATCTCATTGTTATAAGAGATCCATTGGGCACAGCATATTATAACAATAGAACTATGAGATTGTACGCCATTCAGTCTTCAGCATAGCATAGTAATACTCATCCCACCAGATATCGCCACGAGGAATACACTGTTGAAAATAGCCTTCTCTCCTCATACCCAGCTTCTCCACCACCCGATACGAAGGTGTATTCTCAGGCTGGCATGTCGCAATGATCCGATGCAACCCCATTACTTCGAAACCGTGCTGAAGCAAAGCTCTGGCAGCTTCCGTGGCATACCCCCTACGGTGATAGGTTGAATTAAACACCCAGCCGATTTCATAGGTATGTTCGCCGAACCATGGATGAAACACCACATGTCCTATCACCCGTTGTTCCTTTTGCAGGCAGACGGCATAATGATGAGCTTTATCGCCCTTGTTCTGAGCAAGAAATTGTTTTACTGTTTCTTCCGTATGCACAGGCTCAGGCATGTAATGCATCACCACCGGATCGGATGTATATTGCAGAACATCCTGCCAGTCTTCTGGTTCAAACTCGCGAATTATTAATCTTTCCGTTACGATATCCATTTGCCCGACTCCTCTTCAAAATGTATTCAAGTGTCCTCTTCATACCGCACACTCTAATACAGAGGCAAATGCGATTCGCCGTATATAAAGTTCTTTCTTAATTACGCCGGGTCACCCTCTTTCACTTTTCAACTTACTCTCATTAAAGATTCGATCAAAAGAGTGACATTCCTTCATAATATGTCAAATTTCTGGTTATTTTTCCGCTTATCGCTCTCATCTCAAATTGTTTCTTTATGTTTCATTTCATTACAACTTAGACTTGGCTGAGAATCGATTTCATTTTATCAAAATGCATGCCTTCATGATACAAGCAAAAGCTTAAGAATTCTTCGACCCGGGTTAACTTTAAACCTTTGGAGGTTGTATAGGGGGATAAAACCGTATCGTGCAAATGCCCGTTGTACCTGCGTTCGATTCGGTGGACCTGACCCTCAAGCAGTTCGACAAGCTCGTGTATGGATGGCCATGCTTCGCTAATCTCCCTTGGCTTTGAACCCGATCGGAACAGCTCGGTATATTCAGAGGGAAGGGTTATAGGTTCTCCGTTCACGCCGAACGCAAACCTTTCCGCTATAAATAAAACATGTCCCATATTCCATTTCACGTGGTTATTCATTCCACTCGGAATCAACTCCGCTATATCATCCGGGAGATCCCTTACAAGATTCAACGTTTGTGCACGCACAAATTCCAAATGTTCAAACAGGTATGCTCTCATGCAGCCCACTCCTTCTCATTAATATCCAGCGTCCGCTTTAACCGAGTGTACTCCATATGCGGATAAAGAAATAATATTGTTTTCACTCCGTTTCATAAAAAAAATGGATGAATCAAGGGCAAGCCTTCATCATCCATGGATATACTGGTTTTTTTCGCGGATATCCGCTTGAATATAAGAAATAAACGAATGGACTTGCGCAGGTCTCGCTTCTT
The DNA here is from genome assembly GCF_025142895.1 of Paenibacillus sp. p3-SID867. Classification (NCBI taxonomy): domain Bacteria; kingdom Bacillati; phylum Bacillota; class Bacilli; order Caryophanales; family Paenibacillaceae; genus Paenibacillus; species Paenibacillus sp. p3-SID867. The sequence goes on along the minus strand of NZ_JAMBDM010000003.1, from coordinate 532,837 downwards.
GTCTCTTGATGCATACCCGAATAGGGTGCGGGAAAGTTACGCCAGACACTTTAACCTTGCCAAGTTCGCCCGAAACCAGTTCTTTCTTGATAGAAAGAGCAGGAACTAACGCAGCCCCGTATCCCGCTTTTACCGCTTCAATGGATTCCTTCAACCCCTCTATCGTTATGGAACAGCGAGGTTCGCGTGCATCCGATGACTCTATCAACGACCATAACCGTTTTCGCGTGTAACTTCCTTCTTCCCTCAACACAAAGGGTTCCTCCATAAGCTCAAGGAATGTCACTTCTTTATCGGCTAGTCGATGAAGGGCAGGCACAGCAAAAATTAATTCATCTTCCATTATTGTAAAGGACTCGATATCTTCCGCTTCAATGGGCCAGCTGCCGCATACGATGGAGATATGCACCGAATCGTCCTGTAACCGCTGCAGCGCGGTTCGGGAATTTCCTTTCAGCAACTGCACCTCCATCCTTGGATGCTCCTGCTTATACCCAACCAGCCATCCGGGCAGCAAAGCGCTCTCTGGCAGCTCCGTGGCACATATTCGCAAACTTCCCAGCTGACCGGATTTGATGGCCTCCATCATTTCTTCCATCTCGGCTTCCATCGCAAATAATCGCTGGGAATGCCTGGCCAAGGCAATGCCTGCTTCAGTCAATTGAATATTGCGTCCGTTAGCCTCAATCAATTTCATGCCGAGCTCCCGCTCCAAATTGCGAATTTGGGCCGTAACGGCTGGTTGACTTAACAGCAGATTGCCCGCCGATCTCGTAATGCTTCCCGTTTTGGAGACATCATTAAAAATGCGTAGTGCATGAAGATTCATAGGTCATCCCTCGATTCTTGATCTATTCACCTGGTCAATCTGTTGCGATCATTTAGATCGTTTATATCCTAAATGAAGTCCATTTGTAAACTGCTGAATCGAATATATGACACATTGAGGGAAGTGCTCTGAATATAAGGAGCTCTGACTTCTTGGTGATCCGAGTTCGTAATCAGCATGATGATCCGTTTTCATGATTTTTCATGGTCCTGCAACCTTTTATCATTTCTCCCGTCTATAGTGGTGCAGCAAGTACATTTTACCAATTCATGATATGACTTAGCTGAATCCTAGCGTTCTAGGATAATCTACATTTGGAGGATACCTACCATGAAAAAAATTTACAAAGTACTAGCAACCGCTACGGTTCTCGCAATGGCGGCACTGCCAATAGCAGCGAATGCACAGGCCGTCCCTCCTGCTACAGCCCATAAGGGACAAGGCAACATCGCGAATCAGGTGAAGAAAAGCGTTCCTGGAACGATGGGTTACATAACGGAGTTCGTCAATGACAAATCAGGCACATGGATTACCGTAACCGGCCGCGGCTTGGCAGAAACCGATCAACAAGAAATCAAGCTCTCGATTTCCAAAGATACTAAAATCATGGATGCCAAAGGCAACCAAGTCCAGCTCCAAACGATCGTGAATAAAAACAAAGCGATAAAAGCGTTCTATAGCCCAAACATAACGAAGAGCCTACCCGCTCAAGGTTCGGCTCTTACGATCATTGTACAGGATAACGACCTCGCCGGTATTGATGGGACCATCTCGGAGGTAAGCAAACAAGGCATTCTGGTGGAAGGAACCAATCTGTACAATGACAGTGAAGAGACCATGCTGCTTCATCTGGATCCAAAAGCAAAAATCATCGATCAAAACGGCAGCGCACTGAAAGCAAGCGACCTGGAAGCCGGCATGAGCATTCGCGCTTTCTATGGACCTTACGCGGCGTTAAGCATGCCACCTCAATCCTCAACAAATTATATACGGGTCAACACGAATGCCGAGAATAACGATCAGGAGCAAGCAGCCGGCATTGACGGCATCCTTACAGAAATGAAGGATGGAAGAATAAGCGTTTCCGGTAAACCAGCTAAAGCAGGTGACCTCGAATACGTTGTGCTCGCTGTTGATGGCGACACAAAGATTGTAGATGCCGGGGGCAATTCGTTAACGGCTGAAGCCTTAAAATCGGGTCTGCGAATCGAAGCTGAATACGTGTCCGTGATTTACCCTGCCCTGCCGCATGCAGATAAGATCGTGGTCTCCGACACCTCAGCGCCCAAAGTCGAAGGCACAATAACTACATCCGAACGCACGTCAAAGGATCAACTGTATATCAATGTAGGCTCAGATCAATCCACCGACAACGACATCATCATCAACATCTCCAAGGATACTCAAGTGATTGGATTGAATCCCAACGAGAAGCTGGAACCCGGCATGAATATCGTGGTCTTCCACTCCCCTATCATGACCATGTCCATTCCAGCAATCACATCCGCTGAAGTGATAATGGTTCAAGCCGACAACTAAGCTGTTGTTCTGACTGCTTACCGCAGCTAAAATAAATCACAAAAAACACCATCGTACTCAGGATTCCTGAATACGATGGTGTTTTAATGCAGTAAGATATTAATCGTTACGAACTATTCCTCAAATTCCACGTTGTGATATACCTGCTGCACATCCTCGAGGTCTTCCAGTGCATCGATCAGCTTCTCAAACTGTACCTGTCCTTCTTCCGGTAAGGTGACAAAATTCTGAGCCAGCATGGTAAGCTCGGCAACGGTAAATTCCGTAATACCAGCGGCTTTGAATGCTTCCTGAACCGCATGGAACTGGTCGGGTTCAGCATAGACGATCACGGCTTCTTCCTCTTCCAGGATGTCACGGACATCCAGGTCGGCTTCGAGCAGCAGATCCATGACTTCCTCAGCCGACTTACCCTCGACGCCGATGACTACGGTTGGATCAAACATATAAGACACTGATCCGCTGACGCCCATATTGCCGCCGTTCTTATTAAAGGCAGAACGTACAGCAGGCGCCGTACGATTGACGTTGTTGGTTAAAGCGTCAACAATGATCATCGAACCGTTCGGACCAAAACCTTCATAGCGAAGCTCTTCATAATTCTCATCCCCGCTGCCCTTGGCCTTATCCAAGGCACGGTCAATAATGGCTTTCGGCACATTGTATGTTTTGGCACGCTCAAGAACAACCTTCAGCGCACGGTTGGACTCGGGATCCGGTTCACCCTTCTTGGCTGCCACATAAATTTCGACACCAAATTTCGCATATACGCGACTTGTATTTGCATCCTTGGATGCTTTTTTCTCTTTAATATTATTCCATTTACGGCCCATATATTTCCGCTCACTTTCATTATTGAATCTGTAGCCGGTATTCAATAAATACCCTCGTCCATTATATATCTATTAAGTCCCTTGAACAAGGTTAAGAGCGTATATCCGGAAAATAGACAAATACCCGTAACCATCAATCAGTGCTGTTCACCGACAAGTAAGATCACCTTTCCCCTGCCATGACCCGTTTCAACAAGGCGATGCGCTTCCTGCGCCTCGTGCAGCGGAAACACCTCTCGAATATGAATCCGAATGAAACCCTCCATATACAAATCCACCAACTCTTGCAGTCTAGCTGCCGTTCTCGTGCCGCTTAACACGGGTATACCCAGCTCTACAGCAGCTTCGTCCGACACCATCGTGCGGATACGCTCCTTATTGTTCACAAGCTGGGCAGAAGCCCTTAATGCCTCGGGGCCGGCTGCATCAACTGCAGCATCGATTCCTTGCGGCGTGATTCTGCGGACCCTTTCCACAAGCCCAGCGCCATATGCAACCGGTATAACGCCGATGGACCGCAAATATTCATGATTGCTTTCACTTGCGGTTCCAATGACAGCTGCTGCGCCCCAGGCCTTTGCCAACTGGCATGCAAAGGTACCAAACCCGCCTGCCGCGGCATGGATGAGTACGGTGTCCCCTTCCTCAATCACAACAGACTTCAGTGCCATATGTGCCCCCTGTCCATTACCGGAGAACCCCCCGGCTACTTCCCAAGGCATGCGTTCGGGTTTGATTACAATCTGATCCGCATCCACCACGATATATTCAGCGTAACTATGGAGCAGTGAGAATCCAAGCACCTCCATGCCCACTGCAAATTGGTTGACGCCTTCTCCGACCTGATCGATCACGCCGGCGAACTCATTGCCGGGAATCATCGGGAAACGCTGTTGGCGAGCATATCCTATCGTTCCTTCACGCAGCCCGCAATCAAAAGGCAGCACACCGGCTGTCTTCACGCGAACCCGAACAGTACCCGGTCCTGCCTGCGGCTGCTTTATTTCCGTTAATTTTAAAACCTCAGGTGGACCGAATGAAGTAATGGCCATAGCTTTCATTTGCAACATCTCCTCTTTTCGTAATGCTTATTAAAAAATGAACTAAAAAGCGCCGCTACAACTGCAATCATGATCATCAGCATGAAGTATATATTGCTAAAGACATACGCACTCAGATCGTGGATCAACGGGTTCCACGCCTGTGCGGCTTCCAGATCCACCATGGTTCCGTAAAGGCTGGCAAATATCGCTCCTGCCATGAAATTCAACATCGACAATATGCCCATTCCCACTCCACTTTGTTCATGCGGCAGTGTCAATGATATGGATTTGGATAGTGCAATCGACATAAATGCTTGCCCGACACCGCCCAGGATCAGGAACAATGCAATCCATACCGGCGAAGCCCCCGTGAATGAAGATAATAAAAGGAAACAGAGCAGAAACAAACTTACGGCTATTTGGAACAGATATGAAGTACCTTTACGGTCCGCCATCCTGCCTCCGGATTTGCTGAGTAATGCGGTAGCAATTGCTGCTGGCACCATAACGTATCCCGTCAAGCCCAGCCTCAATTGGTGAACTTGTGTCAACAGCGTCGGCGTCAGGAACACAAGAGAATATCCTATGCCTGTTGCTGCAAAAGCAATCACCAAGCCAAGCGTGTAGCGAACGTTATGGAATAGCCCCGGGTTTATAAAAGGAGCAGCCGCTTTCCGGATTCTCCAAATGAAACAAGTCAATAGCAGGACAAAACTGATCAGGGTCAATGCTGTTGGATTCGTAATGGAGAGCAGCAGACTAGCTACAGCTCCGGCCAGCAGACTGCAACCGAGCCAATCCATTTGGGCTGTGCCGACTCTTTCATCATGTAAGTACTTGTAGTAGAAAGGCAATGTCAACAGAATGAGTACCGGCATGCAAAATAACACGCGCCAATGGACAATGCTTACAAGCATTGCCGCTACGGCTGGACCTGCTGCACTGCCGATAGCGCCGCCTGTCATCGATATCCCTAATGCTCTTCCCCTATGTTTCGGAGGAAAATAGCGCACGGGTATGATGCCGGATACCGCCGGTATGACGGCAGATCCTGCGGCCTGCAGTATCCTTCCGAAGATGAGCATTCCGTAAATCTGAGACAGCATCCCGATAACCGAGCCGATAATAAAGGTGGTAAATCCGATGGAAATCAAGATTTTCAGCTTGTAACGATCGGCAAGCTTTCCGTAGATAACACTTCCCATAGCGAATACAAGCAAATACGATGTCGTTACCCAGCTGACTTCGGCCATGCTCAGCCCAAACTCTCGCCTAATTTCTGGGAGCACGATATTAAACATTGTTGCATTCATAACCGATATGGCAAGAGTAAATGCCAGGACGCTGATTAATGCTTCGCTTGATGACTTCCTTCTCCCAATCTCCATAAATGTCCCTTCTTTCCGGATTTTAAAAGGGAGACCCTATTACGTGTGTGTACTGATTGTACAAATCTCATAAGGGATTGTTTTCCTTTCGTTGTTTATTTTATAATGGGTTCGAAATAAACAGAAATATATAATATGCTATATAGATCATATACTGGAGTATATAGGGGGATAAAGGATGGAACTTCTGCAGCTGCGTTATTTTCAAACCGTAGCCCGAACGGAACACATGACGAAAGCAGCTCAAGAGCTTCATATTGCACAGCCTGCTTTAAGCAAAACCATATCCAGGCTGGAAGCGGATGTCGGAGTTCCATTGTTTGATCGTCATGGCGGGAGAATCCGATTGAATACATTTGGGAAGCTCTATTTGGATAAAGTTGAACGTGCACTTCATTTGCTGGAGGAGGGCCAGAAAGAAATCAATGAACTTGCCGGACTTCAGCATGGCAGTATTCATCTGGCAACCTCAACCCTGGATCCGTTATCCGAACCGCTGAGTCAATTTCTGGCGGAGCACCCTGACGTGAATTTTCAAATATCCCAGGTCGGAACGGATGACATGATGAAGATGATGGAAATGGGGCAGGTCGATTTATGCTTTACTTCGATGGCGATGGAGCAACCCCTGTTATCTCAAGTGACCGTGCTTCGCGAGGATGTGTATTTGGCTGTACCCCAAGGGCACAGGCTCGCTGACCGTACGTCCATTAACTTGGGTGAATTAAAGAACGAAGCCTTTATCGGCTACAAGGAAGACTTTATATTCCAGCAAATGAACGATAAATTCTTTCAGGATGCTGGATTTACGCCCAGATATGTATGCCGGGTTGACGAACCTCCGGCTATTGCAAGTCTGGTTCGTGCCGGTCTAGGGGTTGCCCTCTTCGGATGTTTTCATGTCCAAGACGCCAAGCTTAAGCTGCTGCCCATTGCGAAGCCCGAATGCAAACGCCATTATCGGCTTATCTGGCATGAGAAGCACTATTTATCCTTAGCGGCTCGTCAGTTCCGTGACGACGTCATTCAGTACTTCTCGGATAAATCGTAATAAACAGCCAGATTCCAAACCTTATACAATTTCGTCTATTGAAAGCACTTCCTGCTCATGAACAAATGCGGGAAGTGTTTTTTATTGCGAGAGAATGTAGATGAAACAAAAAAATGATTGATTATTTATAGACAAAATATTATTATGTCTATGTAATAAACAACAAAATGCACATGCGTTTGTTTTTACGCTATCCGATCTGTAAAGTACAGATCTCGAAAGGAGACTCTTTATTTTGCTTAACAACCCCTATGTTCGAACGATTGTCTTGTCACGCGTTCTCTTGAATCTTGGCATTTGGGTTCGTAACTTTGCCATTCTTCTATACGTTACCGACTTGACGGACAATAATCCTATGTATGTATCCCTCATATCCGTAGCCGAATTTGCGCCGATTTTCTTGTTTGCCTTCATCGGCGGTACTTTTGCAGACCGCTGGCGGCCTAAGCGTACCATGGTCAGTTCTGATGGTGTGTCTGCGATATCGGTACTTCTCGTGCTGATTGCCGTTCATAACGGATCGTGGCAGGCATTACTGGTACTTACGTTCTTCTCAGCCGTCCTGTCCCAATTCTCTCAGCCTTCAGCGATGAAGCTGTTTAAACAGCATATCCCCGCTGAACAGCTGCAATCCGTGATGGCCATGTTTCAATCGATGGTTGCCTTCTTTACGGTGATCGGCCCGATCGCCGGTGCATTTGTATATCAAACGTTCGGCATTGAAGTGATATGCAGGAAGAGACACAATCCAAGCAGCAGAACCTGAAACAAGAGCTTATCGAAGGCCTTCGCTATGTATGGAATAATCATACGCTCCGAACCCTTGCCGCGACCTTCGCCGCAGCTGGCTTGGCAGCGGGACTTATTCAGCCGCTCGCGATATTTGTGACGATTGAGAACCTCGGTCGGGATAAGTCATTCTTGCAATGGCTGTTAACGGTCAATGGAGCGGCGATGCTCGTCGGAGGAGGCTTCGTCATGGCATTTGCCAAGAAAATCCCCCCTCAAACCTTACTAGCACTCGGTCTGAGCGTTAGTGCCGTCGGGACCCTTGGCATTGGCTGGTCAACCAGCGTCATCTTTACGATGCTGCTTCTAGTGATTAACGGATTCTTTTATCCCACCATCCACATTGGAATCAACACCATGATCCTAAACAATACGGAAGGGCCATATATTGGTCGGGTCAGCGGCGCCCTAACCCCGATTTATATGGGAATGATGGTGCTGGGCATGTCGATCGGGGGATTGCTCAAAGACCAGCTGTCCCTGTTCACCGTTTATGCGGCTAGCACACTCTTGTTCCTGACCGGTTCGGCGCTGCTGCTCCCATTGTTTAAAAAGAAAAAGAGCACGGCCGGCGTATTGGAGCAATGAACAGCAAAAAAGAGCCGCCTCACATTACAAGAGGCGGCTCGTACTCAGCTAGAGACCGTGTAGCAACTGGCGGTCATGTCGTCTTATTTTATTTTGAGCTCCAGCATATGTGCTTCTACTTCTTGTTCAGATGCATACGATGCACGGGATTCAGGATACAACTTCAGTACCATAGACTTGGGATCATCCAGCATATTACTGCTGAACGTATACTGAGACCCGTCCTCGGTTCCGGTTCCTGATAAGCTGGATAATTTATAAACTCGCCCATCGTCCGTCTTCGATACAATTTCGAAGGGTTGTACCATGTCACTAATCAAAAGCTTGGTTTGGAAATTCATTTTTTTCCCAGGATCGTATGCAAATCTTACTCGTGTCATGAGCGGAGAAATCTCCACCTCAGATAACACAATCTGATGATCGCCAAGCATGAACGTTTGATTGGGTTGATACTTCTCCGTCTTGATTGAAGCAAATTTCGGCTCCAAGTCGAACTTAATTTTCATTCTCTCGGAGTATTTCATTTCTGACTTGACCGTTCCTGTCTTAGGATCAGAAAGTTTACCACGATCTACAGATGCAATTTGAAAATCCACTTCAATGCTTCTAGGGAAAGGTTGGCTGCGATCCAACTCTAATGTTCCACGCCCATGCCAGCTTTGACCTTCCCAGCCTCCCATTTTCGAAGTATTCCCTAGCGAACGGCCTGTTTGCGCGTCCTTCATTCTAACACTGTTCACATCATAGATCTCCTGGCTGGAATCCGTCTGGGCAGAATATAACAATATTAACTTGTTCTCGTCAGCTGTAACAGCATCGATGTTAATCTGGTAAGGTCCCGACTTCGCCGACTTGTTGATCAGCTGAACATAATTGTTTCTTATCGCTGACTCCAATGTACTTTGATCGATATCGTAGTCTATTTCCTTAAACTTGCTAAGTGCTCCCCACTCCAACGACTGCTCTTTGGCTGCCTGTGGAGTAACAGTGCCCCTAATCGGACTGAGCAGCCACAAACCGGCAACCATTATAGTTATGAGTGTTATAGCAGCCACTTTCAAATAATGATTTCGAGATTTCAAGCGCGTCCGCCCCATCGTCAACCCGCGCTGAATAGCGTATGTAGTATCGATAGCATAAAGCTGCTGCCGTTGTTCCTGGTGGATCTGTGCCGCCTCGGCAAGCATTGCTTGTTCTTCAGGACTAGACATCTTGCCATTCCCCCCGATTGTTCATTAATTTTCGTAAATGCTCCAGCCCCTTGTACTGCCATGTCTTCACTGTACCCTCCGGCTTGCCGAGGATCGCAGATATCTCCTTCAGCGTCATGTCATTGTAATATTTCAGCAGCAGCACATGTCGGTATTTGGGCTTCACCTTTTTTAGAACGGGCCAGATAGCAAGCTTGTTATGATTGAACCCGTCAAGACCCGGTTCGGCAATGGCTTTTTCCAGCTCATGATCAGGCAATGAGACAGCCCGCTTGCGGCGTCGCTGTTCGTCAATGCAAACATAGATCAAGATGCGGATGATCCAGGCTTTGAATGCCTTCCCTTCTTTTAGCGTTGAACGCTTGACCCATGCTCTGCACGTCATCTCCTGAACCGCTTCCAGCGCATCATATCGGTTCCGCAAGTAACTGTAAGCTATATGGATCAGTGTTTCCTTGTGTTCCATAATGGCCTGGTAAAAATCGGTCTCATCATCCGTTTTCGTCAGTACCACCTTTTTCATCTCTGCTTGAGAGCCCATCATGATCTCCCCTCCTTCTCTCTATATATAATGCTCTATGGGTTAAGACGGACGAACTCCCCAAACGGTTTTAATTAATGTTAATCTAATGTGCTATGAACAAAAAAACCGGAGCTCTTCTCAAGAAGAACTCCGATTTGTTGATAATTGAGTATCATTATGCGTGAAATTGTTGTCCGTCCAATACTTCCTTCACATAGCCGGCGCGAATAACAAAGTCACCGAAATGCTCGCCTTGCTCGCGTTCTTGTGCATATTGCTTCATGAGGGGACGAAGGGAGTCCAAAATCTCGGCCTCTCCGATGTTCTCCTTATACAGCTTGTTCAGCCGGTGTCCGGAGAAACCACCACCCAGGTACATGTTATATTTGCCAGGCGCCTTTCCGATAAATGCGATTTCAGCCAGCATCGGTCTGGCGCACCCATTCGGGCACCCAGTCATTCGAATGACGATATCCTCTTCGCGAAGTCCGTTCTCTTCCAGGATCACATCGATTTTATCCAATAACGTCGGCAGATATCGCTCGGATTCGGCCATAGCCAATCCACATGTCGGTAAAGCTACGCATGCCATGGAATTTCGTCTCAGGGCAGAATAATGATTACCGTCCGTAAGTCCGTAACGCTTGATGAGGTCTTCAATCTTTTTCTTCTTATGGCTGCTGACATTGGCAATGATCAGATTCTGATTGGCCGTCAGACGGAAATCTCCATTATGGATTTGAGCGATTTCGCGCAGCCCTGTCATCAGCAGGTAATCGGATTCGTCTTTCACACGTCCGTTTTGGATGAATAGTGTAAAATGCCATTTGCCATTGCTGCCTTTAACCCAGCCGTAGCGGTCTCCGTTATGATCAAAATGAAACGGTTTTGCCTCCTCCAGCTTCCAGCCCAGACGGCTGGTCAGCTCGTTGACAAACCAGTCGATACCGCGATCATCAATCGTATATTTGAAACGAGCATGCTTGCGCACCGCGCGGTCTCCGTAATCCCGTTGAATCATCACCGTCTTCTCCGCCAAGTCAACGATTTGCTCGGGTTTGCAGAAACCAATGACTTTCGCCACTTGAGGATAGGTTAACGAATCACCGTGCGTCATCCCCATGCCACCGCCTACCGATACGTTAAAGCCCATTAATTGTCCATCCTCAATGATCGCAATGAAGCCAAGGTCTTGGGAAAATACATCAACATCATTGGATGGCGGCACGGCCATCCCGATCTTAAATTTCCGCGGCAGGTACACCGGGCCATAGATCGGCTCCTGCTCCTCTCCCTCTTGCAGGCTGTCTACGATCTTCTCGCCGTCCAGCCAAATCTCATGATACGCACGCGAGCGCGGATCGAGATGACTGCTAAGCATTCGTGCCCATTCGTATACCTCCGAATGAATTTCGGATTGATAGGGGTTCGGATTGCACATCACGTTACGGTTGACGTCGCCGCAAGCAGCCAATGTGCTAAGCATGGCATCATTCACTTCTTGAATGGTGCTCTTCATATTCCACTTCAATACGCCATGAAGCTGAAAGGATTGACGTGTAGTCAAGCGAATCGTCCCGTTGGCATACTTTTGGGCTACACGGTCCATCATCAGCCATTGCTCCGGTGTCACGACACCGCCAGCGGCGCGAACACGCAGCATGAACTGGTATGCGGGTTCCAGCTTTTGCTTATGCCGTTCGTTACGCAAATCCCGGTCATCCTGCATATAACTGCCGTGAAATTTCATCAGCCGGTTATCGTCTTCCGGAATCGACCCCGTTATGCGATCCTCTAAGGTCTCTACAAGACTGCCACGCAGATAATTGCTTCGACGCTTGATGTCCTCAACATCGCTATGCGGCGCACTATGGGGTGATACTAGATTATTATCAGACATGTTCCTTTTTCTCCTCTCGCAACCACAGGGGTGATCTTAATACACATCCCGCTGATAACGTTTCTGTTGCTGCATGAGCGTCAAATATTCCGCAGCTTCTTCCGGACTCATCCGGCCTTCTTGCTCGAGAATAGACCCCAACGCAGAATGCACATCATGAGCCATCTTCTTCTCATCGCCGCAGACATAGACGCAAGCTCCTTCTTGGAGCCACTGATATAGATCCTTGCTCTTCTCCAGCATGCGGTGCTGTACGTACACTTTTTTGTCCGTATCCCGTGAGAAAGCAACATCCATGCGCGTCAATACTCCATCCTTCAACCAACGCTGCCATTCAATCTGATAGAGGAAGTCCGCCGAGAAATGCTGGTCTCCGTAGAAGAGCCATGATTTTCCTCCTGCCCCCGTCTCTTCACGTTCTCCCAGAAAGGCTCTGAAAGGTGCCACGCCTGTACCGGGTCCGATCATAATGATCGGGGTGTCCGGATTCTCGGGCAGCTTAAAGTTCGGATTATGCTGAATGTATACAGGCAGCGTATCGCCCGCTTTCAGACGTTCCGCCAATTGCACGGAGCATACGCCGTAGCGGCTGCGGCCATGTGCTTCATAGCGCACCGTTCGAACGGTAACATGAACTTCATCAGGGAAGGCTTTGGAGCTGCTGGCAATCGAGTACAATCGGGCAGGGATTTTGCGCAGTATGGATACAAAATCGCTTGCCGCCACTTGCTGCAGGCCATAATCCTGTACCAGATCGAGCAAATCCCGTTCCTCGATATAGGTGCGCAATTCTTGCTCATGACCTGGCTCCAGCAATGTCCGAAGACCTTCATTCCCTGAAATTTTAACCACTTGCTCGATCAGTGGTTTCGTGAGAACGGTAATCTCGTAGTGACGGAGCAAGGCATCCCGAAGAGCTCGCGCTTCACCTTGTTTATTAATAACGACCACTTCATCCGCATTCCATCCCATTGCAGCGATGAGGTCATCCACCAACTGCGGATGATTTTCCGGATAGACTCCTAAGCTGTCGCCCGGCTCATACTGCAGATTCGATCCTTCAAGAGAAATTTCGATGTGACGAGTTTCACGGTCGGATCCTCTTCCGTTCAAATTCAGGTTCTCGAGGATTTCCGCTTGAAATGGATTGCTTCTCGAAAATTCCGATTCCGTACTATCGCTCAGGGCTACCGCACTCCCATTTTCGACAACGGATGATCCCGCTCCAGCCTCATTCAACGATAGAAGAACCTGATTCATCCATTCAGCAGCCGACTCATCAAAGTCTACATCGCAATCGACTCTTGGCGCCAGCCGCTTACCGCCCAATTCCTCGAGCCGTTTGTCGAAATCTTTACCCGTTTGGCAGAAAAATTCATACGAGGTATCCCCCAGCGCCAGTACGGAATATTGAAGATGGTCTACCTGAGGTGCCCGCTTGCTGTGCAGAAATTCATAGAATGGTATAGCATTATCCGGCGGCTCTCCCTCTCCATGCGTACTGACGATTATCAGGAGATTCTGTAACTTCTTCAGGTTATTGGGTTTAAAATCGCTCATAGAAGACATCGTGACCTGCAGGCCAACCTCTTCCAGCTTCTTCGATAACTTCTTCGATAATCCATGACCATTGCCTGTCTGTGATCCGTACAGGACTGTGACTTCTTTAGTAGCCGTCGCCACCGGTGCCGATACAGCAGCTAACGTGTTCGCTTGTGGTGCTGCCGCAACTGCTGCTGCGGCTTCCGTTCCCTGTAATGCAGCGATGAATCCGCTGAGCCAGGTCCGCTGGGATTCCGTCAGTGTAGGCAGTAGGCGGTTCAGCAGTTCCACCTGCTCCTGATTAAAAGGACTGTTCATTACTTGAAGTTCCAACAATATCCACCTCTCAAAAGCGCACATTATTAATTCCTACTATTACGATACAATTAATTTTATTACTCCTCTGAACCTATCACAGCTTACCTGAACCGGTCAATTACAATGTTCTTATAGCATTTATCAGTTTTACTAATAAATCGATTTTCCGGGCTTTACTACAAGCGAAACCCAACCCTGTTTACGATAGAGAATATCGATATCTCCGAATGGCAATGATACCAATGATAAGGAGGAAGATTTCGGATGTTAAATCATGATTGCAATTTTACGCCGCTGAAAAACAAATTGAAGGAACAGCTCACAGATATTACAAGACAACTACAGCATATCATCGTCAATTTGGACCAGGACAGTTCATGTCTGCTGGGTGAGCTGGATCTTGTCAGAACAAAATTTTTAGAAGCTGAATCGATTTCTTCTACGTATTATCTCAATTGTTTTCTCTTCCCCTTCACCAGCAAATATCAAGAAATCGCGAAATCCATATATCATCTCAGTCAAAAAAACGGGGTGCGCTCATTGTGATTCAACGGGAAGATGGGCTTGATTCGTTAATGACGCCAGGGATTCCCTTGTCTGCAGAAATCACAAGCCCCCTGCTTGAATCCATATTCGTTCCAGATAGCCCGCTGCACGATGGAGCGGTGCTTGTACGTAAAGAGATGATTATTTCCGCCGCGAACGTGTTGCCTTTAACAGCCAAAACGTATGGGGATCGTAAGCTTGGCACGCGTCACCGTGCAGCCATTGGCTTGTCCGAGATCAGCGATGCCCTGGTGCTCGTTGTATCGGAGGAGACGGGCAAGACCTCCTTCTGCATGGAGGGCACCCTCTATCCTTTATCCATCAGCAGCCCCTAATATTTTATGCTTGATCGTAGAGCCTCCTAGATAGCAAATGAAGTGAAATCTTCCCTGAAGGCTGTCATCTTCAAACAAAGCACTCGATTCCAAACCATGCAAAAGAGCCGCAGATGCTGATTCTGCGGCTCTTTTTATGGATCATCCCATGACGGGATTTTATGCAAATGTATAGGTCCAGAAACGTTCCGTACCAAAGCGCTGCTCCACTTCCTTGGCCTTCATCTGTTTCTTGCCCAGCAGCTCCGCTGCCTGGAATTGAGAGCGATGGGCTTGAATGGAGTTCAGCTTCTGTACCATGAACATGGATACATCTTGATAAACATCCGGTTTACCCAATTCTTGCTCACAATTGTTGGAGAATGCCAGACATTGAACGACAGGTCTATCTCCGGCCGGCATCCGCTGAATCGTGCGAATTACGGCCGCGCCCGTTGCGTCATGGTCAGGGTGGACGCTATATCCAGGGTAGAACGTGAACACCAGCGATGGCTTTATCTCCTGAAGCAAAGCGGCAATCACGCTATCCAGCTTATTTTGATCCTCGAATTCAATCGTTTTATCATGGAAACCAAGCAATCTCAAATCCTGTATGCCTATTGCATTGCAGGATTTCTCCAGCTCTGCTTTGCGAATGGTTGGAAGCGTGATACGGTTCGCAAACGGTGGAATGCCCATATTACGGCCCATCTCCCCAAGCGTTAAGCAGGCATAGGTAACATGAGCGCCTTCCATAATATATTTAGCCAGCGTACCGGACAAACCAAATGCTTCATCATCCGGGTGCGGCAATACGACCAGTATGTTTTGCTCCATCAATCCTCGTCTCCTCTCTCTATTAAAAAGGCTCCCGGCTCAACTGCAAAGCGACAACCAGTTTGCCCTGACTGTCATGACCTGCCATAATCAGCCGATCGGTATCCGTCTGTTCGAAATGGGTGAGTCCTTCGGTATATACCCAGCCCTGACTCATTTTCAATCCAACCCGATAGGGTCCATTACCGGATATCGAACCGTGGCTGTAACGAATGATTGCATTCGTAATAAAGTTAGCCGCGGGATGCTTCGTGCTGTCATAATGGGCAGCATAAGCGCCTGTCGTCATCTCAAGATGAATATATAAATCCTGGTCCTTCAATTTATCAATCATTTGTTGTACTTCGGTTTGATTTATGAGTTCCATATTTCCCTCCAATATAAAGAATCACAACATGCAAGCAGTCGATAGGATCATTCTATCATAATTTTAGAGCAGGACGAAAATACATAAACCAAGACGCATGATTTTATCTCGCAGTAAAAAGCGTGGCGTATTCCGGTTGTACTGCATATGCATTAAGCTCATGCTCCGAAATAACCGTATAGCCTTCCTTGCGCAGCAGAGCCGTTGTCACGCCATAACCGGCTGTTTTCTCATTGGCAAATTCTCCATTATAAATCATGGAGCTTCCGCAGGAAGGACTGCTCTCTTTTAATACGATCAGCAAAGCTCCGAGCTCTTGCGCCATTCGAAGCGTTTGGTATGCACCTTTTATATACATCTCGGTCACGTCTTTTCCGGAAAGCTCAACCACTCTAGCATGCCCTGCCAGTACATCATCTCCGTTTCCTCCAACGATCTCCGCCGGCTCCCGTGGAGTTGAGAATCCGCCAAGCAGTTCGGGACATACGGCCACGGCTTTCTTCGCTTCAACCAGCTGCTGAATATTCGTATCCAGGCTGTCCGTAGCGTTATAACGAACCTTCAAACCGGCTAAACATGAGCTTACAACAATCACAAAGGCCACCTCAAATCTCTCGTTCTTACCTACATACTGCTTACTACTGCCTAAGCCGTTTTCTCTCATTTTAGTATCAGGAATCGGAACTCAAATGTCAACGAAATGCATAGGGCACCGATCATATCCCTTATCTAACGTAACATGGGAGCAACCCTCTTGAGGAAGTGATTCATTAATAATGGCAAAGAAATCAATATCGGCGGATCATCCAGCCGGGGAACATGCAGAGTTACATGAAGATGCGGAGTCTTAGCGTTTGGGGTAACGATAATAGGTTCCTTCGAACGGGTACGCAGTGTGGTAGACTTCGGAAGCAAAAAATCGACCGCCTGCATGCCCCATGGGACCGAAGTAGCCATCAGATAATACGTTCCGGGACTGACATCGCCGAACCGAAACGAGCCGACGGAAGGTAACAAGGTTCCGTATAACGGAAGCCCTTCGGGAATCGGCTTGGCAAACAGCCCGATCAAGATGACGCCCTGAAATGGAGCCGTTGCCTCTACCGTGCCTTCAACTGTCAGATTGGGATTCTCGACCGGTATGGATTCACGCCAGCTGTTCAGTTTCTGTAGGGATAATAGATGCTCGTCCGCCTCCTCCTTCGAGTTCCGAAACTGGGAAGGGGTCACGCCTACTCTTTCCGTGAAGCGTGTCGTAAATGTACCCAGACTCTGCTGACCGATCTCCATGGCGATATCCCGGATACTCAGATGTGTATGTAAGAGCAAATCCTTCGCCTTCTCCAAACGAAGCGAGGACACGTAATATAATGGGGGCAGTCCGATTCGATCCTTAAATATACGTGAAAAATGATATGGGCTGTATCCTATGTAATCCGCCAGTGCCGATAACGGAAGGGGCTCATAAATATTGTTGTGAATATACGCGATTACCTCATCGATTTCAGCATATCGATCAGTCATCAGGTCTGCACCATCCTTCATTCCGGATATTATGTATGGGTCCAATCCAAAACGTTCGAAGAACAATTGTTCGCATTCATACTATCATATCCATCTAAAAAATGGAAGCTTTATATGTTAAAAATATCACCTTGCAAGTATAATCATGCACATAAAAAAAGCCGCGCTGCAGCGCGGCTTTCTGACCATCAATCCAGGTCCGGAATATGAATCTCAACCTCTTTTTTGCTCTGGGAAGAACGCAAAATGCCGTCCAGAATCGCTTGATTCCGAAGCACCTGCTCTCCCGGGATCGGCGCCGGCTTGCCTTCGCGCACAGCGCTTACGAAATCCTTGATTTTCTCCTGAAATACGTTAAGCTCATGATGGACCAGCGGTATGGCGCTTTCGGTATGATGACCTTGGATATCATGGAACATGGAGATTGATCCTACCTTCCCGTCCCACACACCGCTCCAAGGGCCTGAACCTGCCGGTGTAATCTTCATGCCCGCATCCGTGCCCAGGAACATCGTCGCCCCCAGGGTATCCATATGCATAGCCCATGACGTTTTGAAGTTAAGCACAAGGTCTCCTTCGAATCGAATCATCGCTACGCCGAAATCCTCAACATTAAACGCACTGGATTCGGAGTGGTATTTGGGGTTTGTTCCAAAATAATTCGATGTATACGCGGATACCGTTAACGGCTTGGGATATCCAAGCGCGTTCAGGGCCATGTCCAAGGAATAACAGCCAATGTCCGCCATGGCGCCTGCCCCTGAAATCTCCTGCCGGACAAACGTTCCACCCGGCATTCCACGGCGGCGGCCGCCTCCGGTTTCCACATAATACACTTTTCCAAGCTCGCCCTTTTGAATCAGATTCTTAATGATTCCCATATTCGGATCATAACGCGGCTGGAAGCCGACATTGAGCATATTTCCGGTTTTCTTCGAAATCTGAACCATCTCGATGGCTTCATCCAACGTGACCGACATCGGTTTCTCGAGCATTACGTGTTTGCCCGCTGACAGCGCATCAACCGTGGTGCTATAATGCGCAACGTTTGGCGTACAGATGCTCACGCCATCCAGGTCGAGATCCAACAATCTGCGGTGATCATCAAATCCGATCGCTCCCTGAAGTCCCCAGCGCTCAATAAATTGATCGGCTCTGCCGGGTAAAATATCAGCTACAGCGACAATCTGCACATCGTCGATTTGTTTATAATATTTTGCATGCTCCCCCGCAATGCCGCCGCTTCCAATAATTCCAATTCGAATGGTTTTGCTCATGGCTGATACTCCCCCTACAATTTCACATTCATTGCCCGATATGTTGATGGCGTATATCCATATCTCTTTCGAAACACGGTATGCAAATAACTTCCGCTTGAGAAGCCTTCGTGAATTGCGATTTTATCAATCGACCAATTGGTATCGATCAGCTTCCTGCATACGGCTTCAAGGCGGACATGCTCCAGTATTTCGCTGAAGGACTGCCCTTCCGCTTGCTCCTTGAATATTCGCTGCAGCTGCCTTGAGCTGATATGCAGCTTCTCCGCGACGTCATCCAATACAACCTCTCCCGAAGAGTTCGCATGAATATACTCCAGTGCCAATTGATAGCGGTAAGCCTTCATATCCCGTGAAGGCAGTTCCGCTTCCGATGGCTCGGATTCATATGCGCGTACAGCGCGCAGCAGTATCTGAATAATGCACTGCTTAATCGTTGTGTACAGACCCGAATACTTCTCTTGAGAAGCCTGATAAGCCTCAAGGAAATAAGGCATCGCACGATGGATATCCATCGTTGGCTTCAGCGGTAATCCTCTCAGCTTCTCCATACAGTCATCGGCTTCCGCCATTTCCCACGGATCCGAAGGAGGCAGTGCCGGACTCTCATGATCGGATACCTCATCGCGCGGAATAATGTCCACGTGCAGACATAATTCATCCATCGGCTCCGCTGCATCCGCCTCCTGATAATGAAGCACATTCGGACCTGTTAGATAAAACATGCCTTCCCGCAGCGCATAAGGCTCTTCTTCCATAATAACGGTCCCCTTGCCGCGGGGTATGAAATGAAATTCATACTCCGCATGCTTGTGGAAGGAGACAATCTTTCCTGGGGGAAAGGTGGTGAGATGAAACCGAAGAACACGGATCTCATAACGTCCCCAATAAACTCTCAGGTCAAGTCGCTCCAAGGCATCCTGCCGATCTTTCATCAATTCGTATGGAAAATGGTTATTCATCCTGATGCATCATCCCTGTATCTTATACTCTTATGCTTGCAGTTCATCCAAACGAATGGCGCGATGCTCTTTGGCCGAACGGTTGGAGGCTTCCATCAGTTTGGTTAATTCAACCGCATATGCAATATTTTCCTCTGCAATGGTATCTTCTTGAATATGGGAAATCCATTGCTCAAATGCACTTGCACGATTCGCAGGCACCGGCAGCTGGGCCCAGGCATCCTTGTACTCTTCTTTTTTCGTTGAACGAATCAGAAGTTTGTCGTCAGGCGTTCCGTACAGAATCGTTCCGTCCGTACCATGAATTTCAATTGTAAATGGCGAGAAGTTGTTTACAAATCCGGCTTCAACCACACCGACAGCTCCCGCAGCCGTAGAAAGCGTAGCAACGGCGTTGTCTTCCACCTCTTTACCCGTAATGTATCCGAAATTCGCATGGACATCAACCGCTTCTTCACCGAGGAACAAGCGTGTCAAATACATCGGATGGCATCCCAGATCGATTAATGCGCCTCCACGGCACTCCTCCAGGCTGTAGAAATGCTCAGGCAGCCAACCGGCAGTCGCGCCATTATGAGACAAGCGTACACGAACGAGTGTTACGGTACCGAGCAGCTCCTGCTGCAATACCTCACGGATTGCCAAGGTATAGCCGTCATTCAGCCGCGGTAGCGATACCGTGAATTTGACTTGGTTCTCATTCACGGCGTTGATGATATCGTTGACCTCTTGCAAGGTGGCCGCAATTACTTTTTCCGTGAAAATGTGTTTGCCTGCCGCCGCAGCTTTCAACATGACTTCTCTATGCATGGATGTCGGAGCATCCACAATCACGGCATCGATATCGTCACTTTGCAGCATGTCGTCCAGGGACTCATAAAAAGGCACGCCTTGCTTCTCTGCAGCTTCTCTTCCCCGCTCCGGATTCTCATCCCATACCGCTACGATTTGAGCATCCGGATGCTCCTGCGCCTGTTTCGTATAATCCCACGCGTGTACATGCCAATAACTAATTTTTCCGATTCTAATCATTCTCGTCACCTCAGTATCTAATATTAAGACATCATGCCATTAATCTATCACACGAACCGCCCGATTCACAGTGTAAAATTGCGACAATCAAGTTAGATATCACGACATGACGACAAACAAAAACTCCGCCAGTTGACGGAGCAGAATCATCTGAAAACTCACAGTTTCAAGCGTTCTCTTGCAGTTGTGATATGTGCAGTATGATGTTTACCGTGCCAGGCGTACATGCCCGTTGCGTATTCCAGGCTCGTTTTTTGCTGGTTCTCAGGGTGATAGAAGGTTCTGAGATAATCCTCGGTATTCATGATCTCTAATAAAGCGACCCATCTGGCGTGTAGGCCATCAATCAAAACGAGTGATGCATCAACGTCCACCGTCATTGAATCCTGAAGGGCTGCCCACTTCTGCTCGTCATAAGGCTTAATCGTTGGGTTGTCTTCCGTTAAAGCAAGTTTGAACCGGATATAGCTGTTCATATGACTGTCAGCCAGATGGTGAACGACCTGTCGGATGCTCCAGCCTCCATCTCGATATGATAAATCCAGCTGTTCCTGGCTTAGCCCCTGCACGGCAGCCCTCAGTTTCTCCGGCAGGCTCTTAATCTCTTGAATCCAGAGCTCCCTTTGTTCAGGCGTCGATGGCCCTTCCCATTCAAATTGTCCTATCGGGTATCTCAAGTCCATGTTCCCTCACTCCTTGACCATCATTTTTTGAATCATTCGTATAGTAATGATAATAGCATTTTACAACGACCCCATTATATCTTCAATTTCGTTTATTTGACCGTCCGATAGTGGTCCGAAAAGAGCGGCCCCAGTCAATTCCTCCACTTGCTTCCTCGTTTTAAAACCCGGAATCGGGATCGCGACGTGGCTTCTTCCCCAAATCCATGCCAGCGCCCCTTGCACCAAAGTCCGATTTTCACTGGTTAAAATCTCCCGAACCGCCTCAAGTTTAGCCAGAAACGATGGTACCGGTTTACCTTCCTTGAAATAGGAAACCCAATCGTGACCGCTCCCCCTTACATCTTGATCACTGAATCTTGAGTCATGATTGAATTTCCCGCTTAAGAGCCCCATAGCCAAAGGTGTATTATTGATGCTTGCTAAACCGTAACGCTCACAGAGGGCAAGCATCTCCTTGTCGTCACTGAGAACATTCAGCACATGTTGGATTGCCGCGGCTTCCGATTTTCGAGCAAACCATTCGGCATTAGCCACATCCCATGTACTCCAGCCATATGTTCGGATCAGCCCATCTTGACGAAGACCGTTCAAGGTATCAATCACCGACTCCACCTCGCCAAGACTTAATCCACCTACATGAATTTGATAGACATCGATATAATCAGTATCCAGGCGTTGAAGTGATCGCTCGCAAGCGCTCCGGACATAATCCGCTGAAACATTGTGACGAGTGAAAACCTCCTTCGTTGACTCATCATACGTATAACCGAATTTGGTGGCAATCACCGCATCCTGCCGCCTTCCCTTTAACGCTTGGCCCAGGACCCGTTCACTATGGCCCGTTCCGTATACATCTGCAGTATCAAAAAAGTTAACGCCTCGTTCCAACGCAGCGTGAATCCCCGCTATGGATTCGCGTTCATTCACCTCTCCCCATCCATCCGCCAAGCCGTCCAATGTAAATTTCCCACCTATGGCCCAGCAGCCCAGACCGAGCGGACTTACCGATATTTGCGATCTGCCTAACATTCGTTTCATTGTTATATTTCCTCCCTTTTCGAATCAGTTCGTCATCATTATAATAAGGAGAATGGTCTGTGATGAGATCCAATGATAACGAATTTGGAGGAACCAATTAGAGGAGGGATACGGTGTACAGCATTCAGATCGACCGTGAATCTAAACTGACGGTAACCCGTCAGATATGCCAGCAGCTGCGAAGGATCATCGAATCGGGACAACTGACAGCCGGAACTCGTCTGCTTCCTACGCGCGTTCTGGCAAAAGAATGGGGGATTGCGCGCAATGTCGTCATTGAAGTATATGAGCAGCTGACGGCTGAAGGATATCTGGAGGGGCGTGTAGGCTCCGGCACCTATGTAGCGGAAGGTATCATCCCCGTTCCCAATCCGCGTACCGCTCCCTCTTCGAGCAAGCAGCCGTTCCAAAGGCAGATAATCACTCAGCATGAACACGTCATTGATTTTGCCACGGGCGTTTCCCGATCGGAACATGTTTCCACGACACATCTGGGCCAAGTATTTGAAAGCAGCCTCTGAATCTTCCGAATATGAAGACCATGAGTACGGTCACATCAAAGGGGATTCGACTCTGCGCTCTGCGATCTGCGACTATGTATTTCGGGCTAAAGGCATCCAATGCTCACCCGAACAAATTGTGATTGTGTCCGGTGCCACTGAAGGGTTCCTTCTCCTTGCCAAATCGTTATCTTCCAAGTTTCATTCCATCTATATCGAAGACCCGACAATCGATATTACCCGGGATATTTTTCAGACGATGAACTATAATCTTGTTCCGGTCGAGGTTGATCCTAGCGGAATGCGCGTCGACGCCTTGTCGAGTATCGCTCCAGGTCATCTGGTTTTATTAACGCCATCACATCAGTTTCCAACCGGCAGCGTATTATCCATTCAGCGGAGACATCAGATCGTTGGGATGCTGGAGGAAGCCGACTCTTTCGCTATCGAGGATGATTATGACAGCGAGTTCCGGCTTCGAGGGATCCCTGTGCCTCCTCTACAGACGCTGTCGCCTTCAAGGGTTATCTATGTAGGAACTTTCAGCAAGACGCTGTCGCCCAGCCTTCGGATCGGATTTATGATTGTACCACCGAGTCTAACCGATGCCGTTGCCGAAATGAAAGATAAATTGAATTTACATACTCCGTACATCATTCAAAAAGCATTAAGCCAATTCATGTTGGATGGGTATCTGGAACGGCATATCCATACGATGAAGAAAATGTACAAGAAGCGGCGTAATGTCATGACGGAGCAGCTTCAGCACTTATTCGGAGCGGATATTTCCATTCTCGGCGATGATGCGGGAATGCATCTTCAGATTATTTTCCATTCACAGCCCTACGCCCTTCTTCCATGGAATGACACGACCTCTTACGGGTTCCGTGTTGAGCCTGTATCGAATTACAGAATCTCATCCTCCAGCCCTCTCCGTTCAACCGGTATCGTGTTAGGATATGGGAACCTGTCATCCGAAGAAATCGAGGAAGGATTACGCCGACTTTACTTGTTTGCTTCCTCTTGAAAGACACTCGCTTGAATATTGACATGTTATGGATTTTATATGGATTCATGCTTTCACCCACTACATCAAAAAAATGGCTCGTCCGCTGTATGGGAACCGAGCCATTTCTGTTTTATCCTGGGATTCGATGTCAAATTCCCTCAATTCGTTCAAAATTACGCAGTGTCCGAAGTGCATTCCATGTCAGAATGCCCTTCCATTCCTCCTTGGCCAACGGCCATACCTCTTCGTACTGGTACCAGCTCCAATTGGGCTCCCAGGCACCATCTTCCCCTTGATTCCCTATAAGCTCATCCAGTTCCAGCGGAAGAAGCTCGTGGTATTTAGCAAAATAGGGCGAATCCGGCGAATCCATAATGCTAAGGGGCGTTGCTCCGTATCCCTCGCGGCTGCAAGGATCCCTGCTTATGCAATGATCCATGAAGACCTCAAGTGTTTCTCCGATCTCGGACGCCTGTTCTGTTGACAATCTTTCGTTCATACGTAAATAACAAAACAATTCATGCATTTCATGAAGATCGCTGGATTGTTTCAGGTAGTTCACAGCATAATCAATCCTTGATTCCAAAAACTCCAAAGGGTATAGCTCCCGATGGTCGATAAAATAGGCGATAATATCCGCATTCGGATTTCCCCAATGATCTTTGAAGGCACCATACTGCCACCATATCGCCCTCGGAGACTGCTCGGCTTCCTTAGGAATGATATCCCACCCTGACCGTTCTGGCACATAGGAATGCTCAAGATACTCTAAAGCGGATATCACCCGTTCGTTCCGCTCCGGATGATTTGGATTCAAGCGAAGAATCTCCAGCGCTCTGGTTGTGGCCAGAGCAGATGACTCTTTGCACCGAAGATCAGGCTCAAGTCCATGACCATATCCACCGTCCTCGTTCTGATAGCTGTCCAGCGCAGTCAACACATCCGTAAACGACCCGTTCTCGAAATCATACCGGAACAATGACCGTTCAAGATCCCTGGCCTGGTGCAGCATATATTGCCTGGCTTGTTCAAATCGCATCCTGTTTAGCTTCTTCACTTGGGTTCCAACTCCTCGTAGAAAGTGATTCGGTTGCCGAATGGATCCGTGACACATAGCTCTTTGCTGTTCCATGGTGCAATCTCTATTCCGGGTCTGGAATACGGGTAGTTCTGGTTTAACAGCTGTTTGTGAAACCCCTCAATCCCCGCCATCTCCACGCGAATGGCTGCTCCCGGGGAACAGTCACCGTAATGCTCCGTCAAATGAATCGTTACCGATTCCTTTGATATTTGCATGTAAAGCGGTGCCGTTTCATCAAAGCGGTGTTCCCAATCCAAAGTAAAACCAAGATAGTGAATATAGAATTCCCTTGCCTTCGGTTCATCGAACACTCTGAATAAAGGTATGACTTTGCTCATGGTCTGCCCCTAACTACACCCGTATTTTTTCTAACTCGTTATGTATGCGCTGCCGTTGACTTATTTAGAATATATCATATATTCCGCCAGGCTCGTCCTAAATCTAAAAACCCAGCACAGATCCATACATCCACATTGCTGGGCCATATTTTGCAAGTATTCATTTTATTTATCATTATTCATTCCTGGTCACTTTGGCTAACTTCTTGGCCTTCTCGCGTTTAATACGACTCCACACTAGCAAAACGACAAATGAACTGGCCAGGCAAATGAAGATCACTTTCAAATAATGCTCCACCACGTTCAGAATGTACTGCCACTGCTCGCCGAATATAAAACCAATGCTGAAAAAAGCCAATACCCATGCAGCCACGCCCGTATATCCATACAGCCACACCGTCCGATAGGGAACCCGAATCATGCCGATAAAATATCCGATAAACTGCCTGACCCCGGGTATGAAAAAACAAATAATGAGCAGCTTATTTCCATATTTGTTGTAATAGGCCTGCGTCTTCTCTACAAGGGACGGCTTGATAAACAGCCATTTTCCATATCGCTCGATAAGGGGCATCCCGAGTTTGTATCCCAGGATATAGGTAATGGTTAACCCCATGGCCGCTCCCATAAAAGCAGATCCAACTGCAGGAACCATATCGATAATTCCTTTATAGGTTAAAAAACCGGTATAGGTCAATGTGCTGTTTCCAGGAGGAATTGGAAGAGCAATAAAATCAAGGGGGAGCCCAATCAATAACACTAGATAACCATATTGTTCAAATAACTGCTCAACCAATTCAAACAAATTCATGGGGAAAACTCCTTCATCTTACCGATAACTGTCATAGTAGTGTTGCAGCGTTTCATTCACATAAACTTCTCTGTTCAGGACCTCGTAGGGCACCGGATTCACCTCTTCAGACCATTCACGGGAAAAGCGCTGATTCTGCTGTATATCCATCAGTCTTGTCAGGACCAGCAAAGCCGAATCTTTATGCGTGTTCAAGGAGGCCTGTCGTTTCATCTCTTGCAACAAGGACGGACTCTTAATTAATGTCAGCAGTTGTTGCTTCAATTCACCGGCCATGGCCTGCCGTGCCACGCCTATTCCAACCAGATAATCCGCATTATCTTGTTCTTGGCCTGGCAAGGGTTTTACTAACAGCATCGGCCGCTCCATCGTTAGCGCCTCGGAAATCGTGAGTCCTCCCGGTTTTGTCACCATCAGGTCCGCTATCGCCATCAATTCATGCATGCGATCCACATAACCCATAACAGTGATTTGCGGATGACCTGCAAACTCCTCGAGCAGTGCTTGATATAACTTCATATTACGGCCGCACACGACCATAAACCGAACGTCCTTTGGGTATGCCCTTGATTTCAAGAGCTCGATAATTTCTTTATCGATCATCCCTTCTCCGCCGCCCATGATCAACACAACCTGCTCGGATGGACGCAAGCCATAATGCGCTCGGAGCCGTCCGGGATCCATTGGCTGGCTATACAGCGGATTGACGGGGATGCCGGTTACAGAAATCTTTTCGCTTGGCACGCCTTTGCGCTCCAACGCAACCTGTACCACATCGGAACCAACCATGTAATAATCCGTATGAGCGTGTATCCAGTAGCTGTGATCCGTATGGTCCGTCATGACGGTTGCCGTCGGCACATTGGTAAAGCCCATCCCTTTCAGCAGAGACATCCCTGCTGCTGCCGGCGGAAACGTACTGACCACGATAGCCGGATTTTCCGTTTCCAGCATCGTGCTGAGTTTGTGAAGACTGAAGGTGCTGAAGCGTTTCAGCATATGGATGAGCGTGTTTTCCTCGCGCGTTTTTTGGAATAAATAGCCGTAAACGGATGGGAAATGCTTCATCCACTGCACAAAGAAAAACTGACCGGCCACATGCAGCCGTGGATGGGTTAACTCCATATAATCAATGACTTTAACGCGCAGATGAGGGTAGTTTCTTTTTGCTGATTCCACAATGGCCTTTGATGCCTGGTTGTGACCCTCTCCCAGACTTCCGGTTAATATGATGATTTTTTGCTCATATATGGATCTCATGAATATTACTCCTTATCTAACGTTATGTGATTCCAATGACATGCATCAGGTAAACGACCAGCCATCCTGAACCCAATCCAATCAGACTGCCTGCCAGACAATCCGTCGGGTAATGATATCCCCAATAAATACGGGATAGACCGACCAGCACAGCCAGGATAAGCAGCAGTATCGTTGGCAGCGGTGATACCAGAAACAGGAGTGGTGTAATGACTGCAAAGATCGCTGTGGTATGTCCTGACGGGAAGGAATAGTCCTTCAATGGGAAATTTCCGATCTTCACCTGCTCCAGAACCCGGAATGGGCGATCTCTTCTGACGATCTTCTTGATGAGGACAACAATCAGATGGCTAACGGTTAAAGCAATGGCACTCTGATATGCCGTTATGTCCCATGCTTCAAACGCTGCCCAGGCGATGAGCAGTGCACTCAGAATCGTGAAGGTGGCTCCACCGAGATGGGTGATACCTCCGAACAACCGATCAAAAGCTCTGTTGCTGATGGTCTGGTTACACCAGACGAATACCCGATGATCGAATCTCCGCAATCGCTCTATCATTACTCTTCACCTGCCGTTACATCCGTTGATTCTGGTGGACCCTGCACAACAGGGACCTCCGCACGTTTCTTCTTGCGGTTCTTGATAAGACGCACTGTCAGCCAGATCCCTCCTATCAGAGCACCTACAGACAGTAGAATGATCGTAAGTACACCGTCCACCATATGCTCTGCAGCACGCCCGTACACGTAGAACAGGATACCTACGGTATAGAACTTCACGGCACGCCCGAGGGCTGCGTAACTGAGTAGTTTCCATAAAGGATAACTCATACAACCGGAGAGGATGGTGAAGATTTTGAACGGAATCGGCGTAAACGCACCAACAAGAATAGCGGCTTCCCCATGCTTGGTGAACAATGTGGTGGCCGAATCGTACCATTTTTTCTTCATGATCTTGGTTAAGACCAAATTTCCGGAAACCTTGCCGATTCCATAACCAATCGGCGTTCCGATCAGGCAGCCGACAAATCCGATCGTGGCAAGCCAGATCGCACGGTCTGGACTCAATG
Source organism: Paenibacillus sp. p3-SID867 (assembly GCF_025142895.1). NCBI lineage: Bacteria > Bacillati > Bacillota > Bacilli > Caryophanales > Paenibacillaceae > Paenibacillus > Paenibacillus sp. p3-SID867. The sequence continues at coordinate 504,631 of NZ_JAMBDM010000003.1, read as the reverse complement.
CACTCAAAGACAATTGCGAGAAAAGAGCCGGAATCGGAAAAATAATCGCATCGATCATAGCATGAATAAATAATCCGATATCGCCTAAATTACGTAAAAAATCCATCAGGCCTTGTCTCCTCTGCTAGGCTTCCTACTTGGTAGCCCGTATGCTGTGCGATATCGTTGGTTACATTTAAAATCGAAATCATGCGTTCACATTCCTCTCCGAAATCATGTTAATGAAAGGATATCATGATTGGAGAAGGATGACTTCCGTCTTCAGACGATAATGAACCTAGACTTAGGTCTAGATACTAATAGTAGATATAATATAGTAGATATAGTATAAACGAGTTTTATGATCAATAAGTTGAGTTTATAACCATTTGGACCAAAAACAAAAAAACAGCTTAGCCGCAATGTGCGGCCAGGCTGCCAAGTTCTAAGACCATGTGCTATTCAAATTGACAAATTTGCGCGACTTCTCGGACCGAGTTCACCACATGATCGGCCTGCGATAAGTCCTGATTCCCCGAATTCGGGTTCACGAAGCCGATGCATTTCATGCCAGCCGCCTTCGCTGCAGCAACGCCGTGCCTTGCATCCTCAAGCACCATGCAATGCTCCGGATCCACACCGAGCAATTCAGCCGCCTTCAGATATACATCCGGCGCCGGTTTTCCCTTCTCCACTTCTTCACCGCTCACAACGCATTTAAAATGATCCAGGAGATCAAACTTACGCAAAACGGCCGAAATAAATACAGGTGGCGATGAAGATGCAATAGCCGCAGGTATCTTACGTGCCTTAAGCTCCGCAAGGAGCTCCCGTATGCCATCAATAGGCTCCATTTCCCGCGAAGTAAGCATTTCAATTTTATTGGACAATTGGTATTCAATGATTTCCGAGACGGATTGGGTAAGCTGATGTTCATCCTTAATGGCTGCCCACATCTCCGGATTGGTCATACCTACATACTGCTCCAGCTGTTCATGGGTTATCGCCGATCCGTAGTAGTTCATCACCTGAATATCGACTTCAAAGTGAAGCGGTTCGCTGTCAATAATAACCCCATCCATGTCAAAAATAAATGCCTGTATCATGTTCAAACTCCTTTGATGAAATGTTTTTAGTTAACGCCAGATTATATCGAGTACCGTTCCCAGCACTCCGGATTTATGGCCTCTGAGGACATCGGGACTGAATACTTCGACGAAGCCGCATCGGGTACAGGATTACAAAGATATCACTCAAATGAAATGATATCGTGCAGCTCCATAAGGGAATGAATCTCATACTTAGGTTGAATGGCTGTCGGGTTTGCCTTGCGCAGCGGGTTGTACCAGCAGGTGTCGATCCCGTAACGAATACCTCCTTGTATATCGGAAGTTAATGAATCACCAACAATAAGAACCTCGCTCTTGTCGGGATGGTTCAACTTATCAAAGGCATAATCGAATATGCCTTCATGAGGCTTTTGGGACCCTGCATCCTCTGAAACAATGATGCATTCAAAGGAATCGTATAACGACGATCGGCTAATACGGTTAAACTGCACCTCCTTAATTCCGTTCGTAATGATAGCCATTCGTTGACCGCGCTCGGTCAGTTGTCTGCACAGCTCTTCCGCCCCTTCCATTAGGAAGGAGCCTTGCCCTAAATATTTTATGTAAACATCGCTAAAGGCATCGGCATCCAAGGTGCACGTTATGCCGTGTTCTGCCAACAGACGCTCAAATCTGGCTGTACGCAATTCACGCTGTGTAACCTTCCCCTGCTCAAAATCACTCCACAACTGCTGATTAATGCGTCTGTAGCTGTCTACGATGGCATCCGTGCACTCCTGATCAATCTCGCCAAATACGCCGGATAACGCAAAAGCCTCCGACTTGGCATAGTCGTATAAGGTTTCATCTGCATCAAATAAAATAACGTTGTAACGCACGGCTGCCCTCCTTACATGCTGCTTACTTATTCCAATCTGGATTGATCATTCATTTCCCGAATCTTTTGCCGTTGCTGGTGCATTAGATGATCCCTGTTACTCTTTACCAGCTCCGTTAGACGAACAAGTATTAACAATAATAATGTAATGATTACCCCTGCTGCTAGTATGAGCATGATCCATTCGTCTATTCCATAGAGTATAAATAAAAGCAATTCTACCAAAATGAAGATTCCTGCACCCAAAGCAAGCTGTTTCATAATACCTCCTTAACTCTCTCTGCGGAGTTTATAGAGATGATGCCGCTCCTGCTCAAGCTCAATTTCGCCCACATACTTAAACCCGCATTTTTGGATTACTTTATTGGAGGCATGATTATGAACGACGGCTAATGCATTCAGCTCGTACTCGCTTGTATTTTGGAACAAAAACTGGATTAATGCCCTTACAGCTTGAGTGGTATATCCCTTATTGTAATGCTGATTCGAGATTCCGTACATAATTTCTCGATTGGGCTGGGGCAGCTCCCCTTTAGGGCCCGTATTGCACCAGCCGATACATTCGTCTGTTTCTTTCAAGACCATGGCTAGCCGCAGACGCAGCTGCCCCACATCCCCGCCGTTTTGAACAGCCTGCAAGAACTGCCGATTCTCCACAATTTCATAGTTGGTTAACCATTCAAGCCGCTGTTCCCTGGGTACATCCCAACCAGGCAGGAACTGTCTGATCTCCGGTTCAAACGTGATCTTAAAGATCGCGTCAAGATCTTCCACCATATATTCCCTGAGCAGGATGTCCTCACATTCAATTGTAAAGGGTATTTCTTGAGCAGCGATATTTATCTTGTGGTTCAATTTAGTCCTCCTGTATTGTTTCGCGTATGTTCCCTGCCCATGACGATGGCATCAATTGACCGGCCCGAGTATAAGCATCATCAGGCTCAACAATTGAGAGGCTTTGAATATTTCCTTCCAGCTCAGACCAAATTCAGTCTCATCTGAATGGTAATCATCTTCCGGTCATCATCTAGCGTCGTAATACGGACATCGTAGGGCTCAAAACCAAGTTTATGATAAAAAACAAGCCCTCTGGAATTGGTATTATGGCAGCTAAGATAAAAGCGAGTCATTCCATATTTCTCTTTGGCTATATCCATCATGGTCTGTAACAGCTTCTGCGCGGCTCCCATTCCCCTATGCGACGGAGCAACAATAACATTGCCAAGCCACAGAGATTGATCAATATCCTCATAAAAATTTGCGTAAGCCACTACTTGCCCTCTAGATTCTTCAACAATAACCGTGGGATCATATCGATTTTCCAGCAAACTTAAGACTTGCTTCGGAGTCCAAGGAAACTCCGATCTGGGACTCACATAAAACAGCTCCTCCGGCGTCTGAGGAAAGCTGCATATCGTTGATAAATCCTCGTCTGCCAGCGGCCGATGGATGTACATAATACAAGGTCCTCCTTACATCATATTTCGTGCAATATACATGCCTCTTCCAATCAAGCCTTCCGGATCGTGCTCCACGCGAAGGCCCGCTTCCTGGAATGCCTCGATCATCTCTTTCACGGTAAAGAGCCCCAAGCGATGCTCCTCCGTATAATGCTCGATTCCATGCTCACTTCCAAACAAATACTCGAATCTCATGATCGAAATATCGCCTTCGCGGTCCGAATGGGACATCCTGCTCATATGGATCCCATGACGCTCGGTCATGATCGTGTCCACTCTACCGGCGGTCCAGACATCCGGTGTCAGCCAAGGCTCAACCAGAATGACACCCTCCTCGTTCAGATGCTCCTTAAACTGCGTAAGGGTCTGCACCAACAGTTCCAGCGTTTTCACATAACCGATGGAGCTGAACAGACATAGGATCACATCATATTTCCGGTCCAAGCGAAAACGGGTCATGTCGGCAACCGAATAATGACCATCCGGATTTTTCGACTTCGCGATCGAGACGAATTCCGGATTTAAATCGATACCATCGATCGTATAGTGCTGCTTTAAGAAAAAGGCGTGTTCCGCGGTTCCACAAGCAACGTCGAGTACAGTCCGGTAATCCTTACCCTGTCTTTTAATATATTGCCGGACCTGCTGCGCCTCCTGCTCATAATCCTTAAAGCTGTAAATCACGTCATAATATTTCGACGATAAATCAAACATGGATACACCAACTTTCCGCATAATAAGTAACCTTACCTTCACATCTTTATCAGCAGCCAAATAAGAGTTCGTAAACTAAAAAGACCCTACTTAGATAACATCATCTAAAGCCGGGTATCCGTGCCAGTCATCTTCCATGATTATACAACCGTTCCTCAGTTTGAGTAACCCTTTGTTCAAGGAAGCAGCAGTCTCATGAACATCCATGATTATGGTTGCATGTGCTTACCCTTCGATATGCTTGTGCCTATACCAATAGGAATAGATCTCTTTATACTGAAGACGATCATACAATCGGCTTGCGGCAAAATTATTCTGTACCACCTGTAAATAGCTGCTTGAAGCCCCATGTTTCTTGGCCCAATGCAGAATATGTAACATTAACTGTTTGCCGTACCCACGATTTCGACAGGCCGGAGCGGTAACCAGATCATATATTCCTACATAGCCCTGCTCCAATGCACCAATTCCGCATGCTACAGGTTCAGTACGATCATATAGGATGAAGAATCCATATTGTATCACGGAATAGTTAAACAGCTTTCTTTTTACAGCCTTGTTCTTCTCGGATATTCCGGTTATGTCCGCAAGCACATCCAGCCATTCATCGGTCAGCTTGTCTTCGATCTGAACTTCCTTATGGGATGGGGACTCCATATCATCCAGGTGAGCCAATACTCGGAGACTGGTAAGATCCAATAGGGTATAACCCCTGGATTCTAAAATAGGATCGAGTTCCTGCGGATTGAATGGTGTGATTTTAAATACGACGTCTAGTCCGGCCTTAACATATAAACGCTCACATTGTTCAATCTGGCTATTAAGGTCGATCGAAGACTCCGTATAGAGAGCTTGAATTGAGTTGGATCTCTTGGTATAGCCGTCTGCAAATCGTAACAGCCATCCCTGTTGTGTCAAGGTTTGGAGCGCTGGCCAAGCGTTTAAGGTAAGCTCCTCGATTCTCTTATGCACGTAAATCACTCCTACAAATATGTTAGGAATAAATATACGTTAATATGGATTTTTATTCAATTAAAAAATGTATTCCTTACTCTGAACCAGACCATTCCCCCTGTTTCGTTAGTGGAATTCACCGCCTTATAAACTGAATATAACTGGAACATCTGCGAGTCTTCGTTTCCATATCATATGATCTGCTCCACTCCCCCAATGGTCCTGTAGGACATAATCGGGTTCACCCAGCTTCTTCTTCCATATCTTCTGTGCACGAGAGTATCCGCTATCCAAACAAAATTCCGTCAATCCTTTATTGAGAAGCGTAAGATACATGATGTTTAACATTAGATTTCCGATCCCTTGCTGTTGGCAATCCGGATGAACAAATACCGTTCCGATTTCAACCACATCACGCAATTTCCCATCGGTAGCTTCCCGGATCAATGCAGTGGATGGTCCATACTCGATGCAGCTCACAATGCTGTTATCTAGCAGTCCGATAAGAAAATATCTCTGCTCTCCGTTCGTTTCAAAATCTGCGTTCAAGTACCTATTTTTGCTGTCAATCTCCTGTTCAATATCCTCCAGTAAGTCTGCCAAGCCTTCTTTGGCAAAAGTATCGGTAATTACGAGCCTGAAAAAATGCTCTATGGCTTTTATATCGCCGCGATTTGGTCGCCTGACTTCTACTTGAAGCATGTTAGGCCTCCTTGTAACTTCAATTACAATAGTCTCACAGATCTTTGGTGTGTTTCATAACATGGGCTTTAACCTCATCCTTTTGTTCATCGGTTAACTGGACAGGTTTCCAAGCATGATCATCAGGGATGTGGATGGTTAGAGGTTGATCAGTTGCCAAAAGTGCTTGATACTATTGTTGATCACCTTGTTTTCTCCAGACCGGATCTCCAAAATGATTTTTGCCGCCGTTTCTTTAGCCAGCTTATAATCTTGAAACTCAATATGCCCTTGGCGTAAGGCTTCCTCAAGCTCATCTTCATCTTGAATGAAGAGGCTTCCGTCTGGAAGCACAATAACATCCAGATAGAGATCATCCCAATAAGGGATCCCTTCGTCACTAACTCCATTCACCCTAGAAATATCGTTCTCATGCGTTATTCCATGCGTTCATTGCGGATTACCATATGTAGGTGGTCTTCCCAGACGCCGTTAATCTTCAAATATTTGATGGCCAGTCCTTCTTCGTAAAAGCCTAATCTTCTCGCTACATTCAACGAAGCTATGTTTCTTGGCATAATGTTAGCTTCCAGCCGGTGCAGCCCCATCGTATCAAAACAATAGGCAACCACGGCCCTTAGCGCTTCGGTCATATACCCTTGCCCCGTATGAGCCTTTGCCAGCTTGTATCCCACATGGGCCGATTGAAAGACGCCCCGAACGATATTGCTGATCGCAATCGAACCGATAATTTCATCATCTTTATGCAGCCACACTTTAAACAGAAATCCGTCTGCTATGCTTCGACTCTCCGCTCCCAGTATCTCCGCCTGCTTATCGATGGTATAAAACTCAGCTTCTCTAGCTGGCTCCCATACCTTCCAATGCTCATCGTTCTTGACGATAAAATCCACCACATCCCCTGCCCGATCCCGATCAATCGTCTTCAATTGCAGACGAGAAGTTTGTATCGTAATGGTCATGCGACGCCCCCCTTGAACTACTTAACTAAAATTAGACAATTACCTATCCGTCCCTGGGAATATAATGTTTTAGCTCCGAGCGGGTAATTCCACGGGCTTCCCCCTCTGGAGTCAATCGGCAAGCACGAACACCAACAAAACCAAAATTGTAATTTTGAGTTTCTTCATTTTATTTCCCTAATATTTTCATAGATTAAAATGCCGCTTAACCTCTTCGTAGTTCTCCTGAATGCTTTTGCTTCCGTCCACGAATATAACCTTGAACCCCCGATCCATGGCATCCTTGGCCACATATGCCGCAAAACCGATATCTCGTCCCATCCAATTCCGAAAAGCGTTGTCGGGATCATCGCATTGATTCAGAATATCGTGGATCCATTCGCGCTTCCCATAATGCTCCTTCTGGAAATCCGGAACCGGTACGATCCATATTGCCTGATGCGGGCTGGATACCAGCTGTGCTACTTTTTCAGGTAAAAGCGCTGCTCCCTCTACAATGATGGGGGGGCCGGCCGGCATGGCCGATATATCATCCACGATCATCGGAAATTCCTCGCGATAAAACTCCAGCTCCTCATGAATCTGCTGCTCCACCGGTCGTGACCATAATGTATTCCAGCCCATATCCTTCAAACGGAACATGGTGGGATGCTCCGACGGATTGCATGCGTTTACGTGCTTCTCGTTAAACAGATCACATTGATAATTGGTGTAGCCGTAATCTTTCGTGATCATTTCGGCAATCGTGGATTTGCCTGAACAAGGGGAACCTCCGATCCAGTATACGTGGGAGTAGTCTTTTTTCTCGTTCATCATCTAATCATGCTCCTCTGTCGTTATCTTTTCTTAACTCGTTTCGAATGTCCAGCAATACGTTCCAGATCGCCCGCAAATATACCACAATGAATAAAAAGCCTACAATCAATATCAATGCGATCATATCCATAATCTCTCCACCTTTGCTGCTCTGACTGGAGACCTCCAATCGACCATAACTCTTCTATGTATAATCCCTCTTGCCCTCAGCGCTTTTTCGAATCCGGCTGAAAATTCTCGTCCCTTCACAATGGAAAGCATGTAACAGCCTCCTTCGGATCTATTCATCGGAAAATGATGGTTGTCTGACTTCGTTTCCTCTTTAATTATAACTATTCTTTCTGCTAAAAAGTTACGCTAACCTTGCATTCACACCATTGTCCTACATAACGAAAAGAACCGGTATTAACCCCCGGTTCTAGTAAAATTTATGATAAACATTCTCTCTTGTACCTTGATCTTAGCCTACCACAGCATCCAGTTCTGTCTCTCGCTGTTCGTGTTCGGGAACTAACACCTCAACCACGACTCTAGTCGGTACGCAGATGATCTGCTGGTAGGGTTCCGAGATAAATCCCATATCCAGTGCAATTCGCTTCGGAGCATCCGAGTATATCATCTGGATCCCGTAGTCATACACTTTCAGTGTGTTGTGTCCAAACTTGGTTTTAATATCAATGATACGTTCGTCCGCGGTCAGCGGGACAGTCTCGTATTCTTTGCCATTCACTGTAATCAAAGCCTTGAGTTCTCCCTGCTGGTAATCTACATGGCTATGCTTCCACCACTGCAGTCCCGTGAAGGAGCCAAGGATCAGGATCAAGGCAAACAGGATCATATCTCCGCGACTTATTCTGGACAACATGTTCCCTCCTCCACATGCACAGTCTTTGGAACCCTAGTATGAACGATGTACGAAACCACCGAAATGAATTTTGTCACATTCGTTATCCATGTGAACAGCTTGTACAACCGAAGGAGCAAGCCGCGAAAGCCTTGATGCAGCTCTCGCTATGGGGCAACCTGCCGGCTGCCCGGAACGGACTCGATCATGTGTTGGAGGCAGTGATTTCATCATAAATTGCTTGAATCACTTCCCTCTTTTCTATCAATACAACTCCGTTGACCTGCATGCACAGATTACATACCGCCCATAGACCCGTGCTCCCTGATAGCACCAATTCCTTCCGACATACGGATGTACATAACGCGAGATGCAATCCTGGCACTTGGCCCGTTGTCCCGCAGGATCACTCGTATACCACCAGCCGGAAGGATAAGGGCATAAGCCTTTACAATCGTCGATCACCGTCTTGGGGGTGCAAATAATATAATCCGACGGACAGGAGGCATCTGCGCCGCAGCCTGAGCAATATTGTCCATGCGGAGGCCGGCAGGGCCCCGCAGCAAACGAGATTTTAACGATATCGTTATCATCGGGACGGACTAATACTTTGGCAAGCGTCTCGGCCGTTTTTTGCGCAAATTTATTCAACAGCGACTTCCGATTCATCTTCCGGGTAACCCGGCTGATCACCACCTGCATCTCTTCGTCCTTGTTCTCCGGCTTCCACCACATACTCTCACCTCGTCTTAAGAAGCCCTTGATGCTTTCGCGTACGCTTCAAGCTGTTCCCGACTGTTGACCAATCCCTTATGTCTGATCACGCCGTCCATATCCACCGCGTAGGCATAAGGGGTGACCTGCACATCGAGATGATTCGCAAACTCCGAACTAACGATCAGCACCTCATCGTCATAACCTATTTTTCGGACATACTCCGATGCCAAATCCGCGGACGAGAATAGCAAAAGGATGGGTTTCACGTTATTCATCCTGGCGATCCGCTTAAAATCCGGCAAAATATCGGCGCATTCCTTACACGTCGGCGATCCAAACAGCATGATGGAAGGCGTGCCAATCAGCTCGCTTGTGGACCACTCGGCACCCCGCAGGGTTGTCGTTGTGGCCCCGGGGATTTTATGGCCGACCGGAATACCGGACTGATTCACGCCTCTCGCGGTACCCATCACCATAATCCCCAACTGCCGAAACAGGACCAGGTTCAGAATGACCAAAGGTACAACCAGAATCCACAGCATGGTATATGAAATCCAGAAGAAGGTGTTCATCGCGGCCCCCTTACAACCTTTTTATTTTGGAAATATGAGTTGCTGCAATCTCGCGGTATATTCGGATCGCATGCAGGGCATCCGGAACCCCTATGATGATAAAGAGCGATAGCAGCAGCATCATCCCCTCCATAAGCAGACCGGTGACATCAAATGAGTGGCGATGCGCAAACCAGTCAGAATGGCTGTAGGCCAACCCCATGAGTCCCATCGCCAGATTGAACCCAATTAATGGAAAGCCTAGCTTGGAGCTGATCTGAGGCCCGAGACAGCCGCAGTCCACCCTCCCTTTTTTTCGGATGAAATAAGCGACGCCCACACCCTGAACAAAATAAAGTAAAGAGATGACCAGGAAGCTGAACCGCGATGGAAAACCATATACCATGGTCACTGACAAGACCTGCAGGAGGATGAGCAGCGCATGCAATCGGGCACTTCCGGGGAACCGATCCGTATCACCGAATGCACGGCTCCAGCCAAAGCTCACCACGGACAACAGCATGGGCAGCGTAACGGATATTGCGAGCAAATCATACATGGGCCCATATGCTCCTTTCTCTTCAATAGCTGATGATCCAGATGATGGAACCGATGATCAACAGCATGGAGACCGTTTGCCGCACGGCCGAGAGCAGCGTGAGATTGCGCACCCTTTTTTCAAGCATACGGTATACGATGGATCGGATCAGCGGGAGACTGAACACGGTGCCGCGAACGACTCCAAATGTTGCCCCTGCCAGCAAGCTAAGCCACCATGGAGCCGCGAATAAGGAGACCAGGATATAAGCGTGAAAGAGGACGCCCACCTGCAATGTGATGAAACCCAAGCCCAGAATCTGGCCCCATAATGCCGCCGAACGGTACCCTGCATGCTTGATCCATTCGGAGGGAACGATGAAATTGCCGGATGGGAGAATCCCCGTTTTATGAATGAGCTCCAAGCCCAGGAGTATCGCAAACAGCACCACAATAATATAGTTTTGATATAAACCAACAGGGGTTAATTTCAGCCCAAAATTGATGCATCCGATCGCCAGTCCGGTCATAGCGCCGCCCAGGGTACAAGACACGATGTACACCAGCGCATATTTGGATTTACTGACCTTCGTACCCTCCAGACTGCCTAACACATTCAGCCCACAGGTGGTATCGACGCTGGCTACCGCGGCACCGACGGCAAATATAAAGAGCAATATCGACAGCAAGCCATGCCACCTCCCCGTCATCCCTAAATGAACCCTTCACTCCTTCATCTTATGAGTGACAGCCTGTCGATTATTTATACAAATATCCGATCCATTGGGTATGCTCCTACATGGCTATTTCATTGAGAATAAAAGAAACCGTCCATGGATAATCTCCAAAGACGGTTTGGATTTATGCAAGCATGCTCGCTGATATGGTTATGCGACTTTATGATAATCCGAGATATCAACCTCAAGCGGCATTTCGGCTGCGCGCGCTTTTTGAGCTGCTTTAAAAAATACGATGACCAGTATGACACTGATGACAGCACCCGCGATATAAGAAACATTCATGGACTGCCTGAATCCGATCTCCGCGTTCAGAATATACACCGTCGTTGTGTAGAGCATAAACGCACCCGGAATCAGCGCTACCCAGTAATTTTTACGGGCAATGAACAGATACATCGCGCTGACAAACAAAGCAATAACCGCGGTGGCCTGATTGGCCCAGGAGAAGTATCTCCAGAGAATATTGAAATCAATCTGCGTTAAGGCAATGGAAATGACAAACAAAGGAATGGCAATGCTAAGGCGCCGCTTCATGCTGAATTGTGGCAGCTTGATATAATCCGCAATGATCATGCGCGCGCTCCGGAATGCGGTATCCCCCGACGTAATCGGCAGCACGATCACGCCCAGCACAGCCAATGTGCCTATAACGGCACCTAACGTCACCTTCGCGACCTCGCTTACGACAAGACCCGTTCCGCCGGTTGCCAGAAGCTCGTTCAAGCCGTTAGACCCCTGGAACAAACTCATCGCCGCTGCGGCCCATACCATGGCAATAATCCCCTCGGCAATCATCATGCCATAGAAAATTTTACGTCCCTGCTTCTCGGTCTGTGTAGTCCGGGAAATAATCGGTGTCTGGGTCGCATGGAATCCGGATAAGGCACCGCACGTAATCGTCAGAAACAATAGCGGGAAAATCGGCATATGATCCGGATGTAAATTGGCTAATGTCAATTCCGGTATCGGTACCTGCTGTACAATCAGCATCCCGCCGACACCAAGAGATGCTATGAGTAACAGAGCGCCGAATATCGGATAGAAGCGGCCAATGATTTTATCAATGGGCAGCAGTGTAGCCAGAATGTAATAGCCGAAAATAAACAGGGTGATGATCCACAAACTGACTTTGCCGTTCATCAGATTGTGAAGCAGGCTGGCCGGTGAAGTCACAAAGACGGTACCTACCAAGACCAGAAGAAGAATCGCGAAAGCGTTCACAACATGCTTCATCACTTTGCCCAGAAACTTGCCAGCAAGCTCCGGCAGATGCGCGCCGCGGTTGCGGATGGAGATCATACCCGTCAGATAATCATGCACAGCCCCGGCAAAAATACACCCCAGCACAATCCAGATAAAAGCAACCGGTCCATAGAGTGCGCCCATAATAGGTCCGAAGATGGGTCCCACACCGGCTATATTGAGGAGCTGAATCAGCGAGTTTTTGTTCGAGCTCATCGGCAGATAATCAACGCCGTCCTGATTGACATAAGCAGGCGTTGCCCGCTCTTCTTTAACTCCGAACATTTTTTCAATGTATTTTCCATAAGTGAAATACCCAATAACCAGCAGAATGATCGATATGATGAAGGTATACATGCCTTCGCCCCCTTTTTCTTGAAATCGCTTACATTGATTATAAGAAATTATCGAGATCAGAGGGCGATTTTAAACTAACATGTCGTCTAGACGCATTAAGATGTTCAAATCTAAGGTTATTATGCACATTAAAGGGCTCTCATGCAGTCTTCATTCACATCATGAGCGTTCCATCCTTAACCCATCCACGTTTCATTAAAGCTCCAAAGCCTCTCGAAATGCCTTGGCATAATTACGGCTTACGGCTAGTTTGTCGCTGCACCCCTTCAGCTCAAGCTGGAATGCGCCGTTAAACCAAGGAACCAGGCTTTTGACATAATCAAGATGTACCACATAGCTTTTATGAATCCGGAAGAACGGATACTGCCGAAGCTTCGTTTCCAGCTCCTTGAGTGGCGTTTTAACATGATATTGCTTATCAACTGTGACGATCTTGGAGTATGCATCCTCCCGTGAGATATAAATAATATCTTTCGGGTCTATGAACATAATTTCCCCATCCACATCCAACGACAGCTTGCCCGAAGATTTGGAATGACCGGGTGCTGTCGGGCCTTCCCTTCGTAATGATTGCTCAAGGCGCCTTACCGTCTCCGCCAGTCTTTCTTCGTCTATGGGCTTTAACAAATAGTCCAGCGCTTCGAACCGGAAGGCCTCTACACCGAATTGAGGGTACGCCGTGGCAAACACGATTTTTGGAGGGAGCTTCAACTCGTTCAAGGCTCTTGCCGTTTCAAGCCCGTTCATTAAGGGCATTTCAATATCCAGAAACACGGCTTCCGGCTTCAACTGCATGGTCTTTAACACCGCCTGTTCCCCGGAATCCGCTTCTCCAACGATCTCGAGTGTAGGATGCTGCTTCAGTAAATAGATCAGTTCTTCACGGCTGTAACGTTCATCATCCACGATGAGTGTTCGGATGCGTTCGATCATGTGTAAGAAATCCCTGCCTTCATGAGTAGAGTTATACGTTAGCGGCTGCGGGAATCTGGAATTGAATTTCAGTCCCGACCGCTTCATCACTTTGGATGCTTAATGATGCATGGGGCCCATACATCAAAGCCAATCTTCTGTTCACGTTATACACAGCCATTCCCGTACCCGATGAAGAATCGAGCATTTGGCGCCCCAATAACCGAAGCCGTTCCGGCGTAATCCCCGTTCCGTTGTCCTTGATCGTAACGAATACACCGTTAGCCGGATCACCCTGAATGCGGATAAGTATGACACAATCGTCTGTTTTGTTCCTGAAACCGTGGCGTATGCTGTTCTCTATTAATGGCTGCAAGGTCAGCGGCGGTACAAGCGCCTGCAGCGCGGAATCCTCTACTTCATATTGAATTTGCAGTTTATCCTCGAATCTGGTTTGTTCAATGCTCATATAAGATCGTATATGCTGCAGTTCATCCTGAAGCGTGGCCTTCTCGGCAGTTGCGGCGGTCAAATTCTGGCGGATGTAGTCCGATAGACTCCGCAGCAGCTTTCTTGCCTTCTCCGCATCAATTCGTGTTAGAGAGAGTATTGTGTTTAATGCATTAAACAAAAAGTGCGGATGAATTTGTGCTTGAAGCGTCTTGATCTCAGCTTCTCTGGCAAGTTCCTTGGTTTCCTCCAATTGAGCAGCCTCCAGCTGGTAGCTTAACAACATCGTAAGACCTGACATCAATTCTGTTGTAACATGGGTAATGTCCTTCGGACTTCGAAAATAGAACTTTAGTGTGCCCACGGTCTGACCGCCCTGTTTCAAAGGTCCGATGACAGCGGCTCCCAACGGACAATCCGGCTTCTGGCACTGAATATGCGCTCGATCCGCGATCAGCTGCTCCCCTTGTTCAATGACCCGACGCGTCACTTCCGTCTGCAGCGGACGACCTGCCGCATGATGATCATCCCCCGTTCCGACATGGGCCAGAATCATCCGATCATTCGTAATCGCAATCGCACTGGCATTGACTTCCTCGTAAAGAATCTGGCACACCGCTTCCGCGGATTGCGCATTCATCCCCTGACGCATATACCCAATGGTTCTGCGGGCAATCCGAAGAGAAGCTTGCGCCTGCTGAGCCGCCACCTTCTCCTCTTCATTCAAAACGGATCGGATAATGAGCAGAAACAATGCACAACCGATTCCGTTTGCTACAATCATTGGTACTCCAATATAGCCGACCAAGGACATCGCCTGCTCGAATGGCCTGGACAAAAGCAGGATGATCAGCATCTGAAGGGACTCAGCCAATGCCCCCATTAGAAGCGCAGCTGAGAAACGAACCTGCTCATTCTTTTTATGAAACAGGCTGGCCAGAAGACCTGCTAGTATGGTCGCGAGCCCACAGGCCAAACTCGTAAACCCACCTAATGTAAAACGGTGAAGTCCTGCAATCAGTCCTGCACCAAGCCCGATTCTATAGCCTCCGAACAATCCGGCCATAACAACACCGACAACTCTTGAATTTGCAATCGCTTCGTCTCCGGAAACTTGCATCATCCATTTGTTGACTTCAAGGGATTCAGTGTTCACCGTAATTCCGGTATACGTCCCGATAATCCCTAAAATCCCGAAGACTAATACGGCCTGAATCTGTTGTACTGACGTCAGCTTGTCCTGACTTATCATCGACCGAAAGAACCTCAACCGGGTTACGATAAATGCAATCGTCACAATAATTCCAATCCGCTCGGTCATTGTAATCAGCAGTTCAAACATGGCGTCACCCCGCAATCTGATTTTGAATCGCTTACTTGTCACGAATAGATTCCTTAAGAAGTTTACCGTAAACCTGGCAATACATACTAAATTATCATGGCAGAGGCTCAAAAAACAACAAAAAAACCTCCCGCTTCAATTCGTTCTAAAGCGGAGGTTGTTAAACGCCATACCATCCTATTCGGTTGAAGGTCTCTCGTTTATATGGATATCACCTGAAGACCGGCTTTCTCCATTCCATGTAAATACGGTCGCTGAACCCTTTTTCCTCTGCATCTATCTCGGATTTGCGTTCAATCTCCCGGAATCCTAATTTCTGATATAACGATAGCGCGACCTGGTTGCTGTCGGTCACTTCCAGAACATAACGCTTGTATGGCAGCTCCTCTTTGACATGCTGCATTAAAGCGGTGGAAACGCCTTTGCCGCGAGCTTTCGTAGTAGTTGCCACACATTCGATATAACCCGTTTCCTCATCATAAGGCAGTGCCGGGTTAAATTCATTCTTCATGACGTTATATGCAAGCTCCCCTGTCTTCTCTCCAAAAGCCTCCTGAAGCGGAGCTAACTCGACCGGCATGGCCCGCTGCCTATGATGGGAACAGGCTAAAATCCCGACAATGACGCCCTGGACCTCAGCCACATAAAACACCTCAGGACTGAACAGACTCCGGAATGCTTTCTTTAACGTGCTTCGATCCTCGGTGAAATAGGACAGTTCGTTATAATACCCATCAACAAACACTTCCGCCACTTCCTCGCGAACGTCTCGTTCATAATCTGCCATTCTTCTAATCGTAATGGAGCACATCATGTTATCCTCCTGTCAAAAATGTAATCTGCGCTTCATATCCTTTCGGAATCCCTTATCTGCAATCAGACACATCCCGCCGAACGTTAGTAAGGCATATACGGCCGTCGCAACGGCTGTCCATAATACGTGCGTCATGCCGACGGCATATAGTAATAAGGGAACAAACCCAAGCAAGATCAGGGTTAACAAGTAACCTGCGAACTCACGCCAACGCATTTTTCTGGTGCAGCATATAACGGTAATCAGAAGGGTTGCCGCCATCATCAGGAACGGAATGACGTAACCGGTCGACCAGTAATTCGTACCCGCTGCCACGTTAAGCCAAAGCAGCATGCCGGACAGCCCGAGCAGCTGTACGACGATTTTGCCGCCGAGGTGCGACTTGGACATCAAGGTATGTCTGATAAACAGCCATGCATAGAGCACGCAGGGCATGAGGTACAGACTCCACCATACTTCGTGGTCTCCCAGAATATTGATAAGTAATGATAAGCCGATGACAGACACTGCAATGAAGGTAAGCCACTTGGATAACAGACTGCTCGCACGCTGCTCCTCTACAGCCTCATAGATGGGGTACCAGGAATTTCCTGTTGATGGTGCATCGCCCTTACCATGTAAATTTCTCCGGCATAAGGGACATGCTGCGTGCGCCGGGTCTACGGATACCCCACAGCTCTTGCATCTCATGCGCCCATCCCCCAATCATTGCTGACAATCCTTATATCCAATCCGCTTAGGCTGGCAAGCTGACGAAAAAAGTGCCTGATCACATCGCTCTCGACGATATTCCTGGCAAAGGTGATGGTAAGCTGGTCATTGATCGAACTGACGGCACAGTTCATTGGACTCTTGGCCGTAGGATACATCGTGGTTTCCATTGATTCAATATGCGCAGCCATACTCGCTGGGATATCAACTCGGCCCAGATTGGTGAGCGTAAGCGTTTTGGCTTCTTCACCGTAATGGTCGAACCCATAACGAATCGCCAGATCCTTCAATTTCAGCGGCGTGAATCGGGATAACAGGTTCTTCTCATATTTCATGCTGCCGGCCATCGCTTGGGTTAGATAAGACTTCGTCGTTTTCTCTTTCATCTGTGCATGCACGATACCTTGTACCTCATCCAATGTCATGCCTTCCTTCATCTGTACGCCAATGTTAATGACCGCAAAAAAGTTTCGCAGGCTGCTCGAAGGAAAGATTTTACGCAGGTTCACCGGCATGCTGATCACAATCGGCCGGTTATCGTTGTTGAAGGGCAACGTCGTCTCATAAACCGCCATAATCAAAATCGCTGTCAGGTAAGCGGTGAGCGTTACTCCCTTCTGCTTGGCCGCCCCATTCAGCCGCGAGGCGTGAATCACGCCGTGGATGACGTTGTGTCCATAAGGCGAGAATCGGGTACCGGGAATTTGCAGGGCCTCCGGCATTCTGGAGTCGGCCGTGGCCGATGTATAATGAGCTTTAAAGCTATCCTGTGCTTCGGCATATCGAGCAAATGAAGCTGGCGGCAAAATCAGACCTTCCTTGTCCTCTACGTTTTCGCCGAGCAGATATAAATACTGGAACACCAAGGTTTTGAGAAACTCTAGTGCCCCACCCCCGTCTGTTAGCGCATGAAAAATCTCCACGCTGATCTTGTTGCCATGATATAAAACCCTCACCAAGCTTCCGCCCTCAGTCGAGAGAGCTGCAGGTGCACAAGGATAGGTGGATTCCGGTTCCACCATCAAACGCGTCTCCTTCTCCTGCAGAAATTTCCAGAACAGTCCATTTCTAAGTTCGACGTTTAATAGAGGAAATCTCTTCATTACGCTATCGAGCGCTTGTTGCAACACCGGTGGCTTCACATCACTTGTCAGCATCATGGATAACCGGTAGGTTGATGAATTCTCCCTTCCTGCAACGGCGGGAAACAGCTTCCCGGCGTGGTCAAGTTTATACCATTCTTCCATCTGTTGCTCTCCTCATTTCTATTAGAACTCCCACTCAGCTGCACTTTTAACAGGCTTATCTTATGTACGTGGCAATGCTACTTTCACTCAAGCTTCAACCGCAGCCGATACCAAGATGGCATGCCCCTCTTCATGTAAAGGCCGCTTATCCGCCATTGAAAATCGCTTCATCAGCGATGAGCGGGTATGTATTAACATCATAGGAACGAGTAATTCCGTTCTTCGATCAATCCGGTTCTTGCCATCCGGGTGCATCACGGATAACAGCATTCGCAGGTAGGACGTGGTCAGCTTCTGGAACAAGTCCGGTTTCATCGCTTGATGCTCAAAACCAAGACCGTGCGTTAATCCACGGTGCAGCAAAGTAATCCCGACCAACGCGCTGACCTCGCTGAACTCGGACCGGTCTTCATATGCACGGCTAATCTGCAGCATGGACTTTCTCGCAAGTCTTGCTATTTTCAGAGCCGCACGATCCGGCCCTTCCGATCGGATTAATTTGAGAATCGTTTCATTGTCCAAATGCAGTTCGCCTACCAGATCTCCATTCTGAATGATCGTTGAGTCCTCGCAGACGATGCGCTCTCCTCGATGCTTCTTAATCATGACTGTGCATATGCCAAAACGCGAGATATGCGAGCTGCGGAACCTGGAAATGAAGCTGAAGATACGTTCCCACATCATCCAGGAGCTTTGCATGACGGTTTTAAGTAATTTTCGCAGCAGATGGAACACCTCACTATTTTTTAGTTTGAATATGTCATTCCATGATTCTCCAGTAGTCATCCGTTAATTTCATCATAAAGAAGATCTGCACAGGTTCCCACCGTCTCAGGTACAGAGTTGCTCTCGGTCTCAAGACGGAGATGCGGGTCAAAACAGTTGCTGGCTAGTGACTTTGTATGCAAATCAAAACAACCTTTGGTCTGCACCAAAGGTTGCCTGGCCTTAACGCTTATGTCATTAACTCAATAGCCACTCTCTGTCCCAGAGTGCTCCGCTTTCCCTATCAATCCATAATAAAACAAGCGATCGATATCACGAAGCATGGTAGGGCTCGCTTGTGTAATGAATCCCGGTCGTGCCAGAGCCTCCTTAAACACTTGAATATAAAACAATGCCGCTTCTATCGAAATTTCTGGATCAATAAAACCCTCCTGCTTGCCTTGCTCAATCAATTTCACAAAAAAGGGAATCGTTCTCTCCTTGTAAAATGCCTCGATATGCTCTTGAACAGACGGTTCATCGCTGATTTGAATAAGATCCGAGTTGATCTGATCCATGCTATTCATTCGTGCCCCCAGCAACAACTTCAATTTCTCCTGAAAAGGGATGGGCTTATCCAGCAGCTTCTCATACTCGTTCATGATATTACTCATATAATCGATAAACGTCATCCGGATAAGCTCTTCCTTGCTGCCAAAATAATTATAAATGGAGACGGGGGACACGCGGGCGTGTTTGGAGATTTCTGCAATGCTTGTCTTTTCGGCTCCGTATTTCCTGATCAAATCGAAGGTTGCCTTCATAATCTGTTCTTTTTTCTTCACTGTGCGGAGTTGATAACCGTTCATATACTCACCTCTCGGATAAAACTATACGGAATGTTTTGTAATAATGCAATTCATATATTTCAAAAATATCTTGATCATTTCTTCTCGAAGGAATATCATGAAATATATGAATGTTTTTATTACAAATCATACAAAGGAAGTGTGATTATGAACCGTATACCTGGACCCGACTCTGCACTTGATTGGAGGATAAATATGTTTCATTTTTTCCGCAGTCCGTTCGCATTTCAGCAAACATTATTTGAACAGTATGGTAAGGTCGCTGCCCTGGGGAAAAGCCACAAGCCTTCATCTGTATTTGCGTTTGGACCCGATCTGAACCGTCAAATCCTATCCAATCCGAACTTTTTCGAGATGAGCACGGCTCTTGTTAAAATACCCAAAGACACCGTAATGGGGGATTTATTCTATCATAATCTTTTACTGATGAGCGGCGAAAAGCACAAACAGCACCGTCGCCTGATCCAGCCCGCCTTTCTGCATGGCCAAATTGAAAAATACGGTCAGGACATGGCATCCATAACGGAGCTATTGGCAGACGAATGGAGAGGACGTACCCGGATTGACATCAACACCGAAATGAAAAAGTTAACGCAGCGCATCGCCCTTAAGACATTATTCGGTGTTCATCATACTGAAATGATGGACTCCATGGGGATGCTGATCAATCGGTTTACGAAGTCTTTTTTGCTTACCACCCTCGCTCCCATTAATCTTCCCTTCACTCCATATCGTCGCTCTCTTCGAATTGCACAACAGCTTAATACTCAAATTCGGTCCATGATCCATGAGAAGCGGCAGGAGTCAGATGCAACGGATGTGCTAGCCGCACTAATTAGAGGACATGATGAGGATGGTTTTGCATTATCGGATGAGGAATTAGTCGGGCATGCATTCTCAATCTATACAGCTGGTCATGAAACCACTGCAAATGCTTTGACTTGGACATTTTTTCTGCTGATACAGCACCCGGACATTTATGCGAACGTAATGGAGGAATTGAACGCCATGATGGGTGGAAACCATCCGACTCGGGAGGAACTGAGCCGACTCTCCCTGCTGGACCATGTGGTTAAAGAGAGTCTTCGTTTACTTCCTCCGGCAAGCATCGGCACCCGCATTACGGCTGCGCCTTGTGAATTGGATGGTTATGTCCTTCCGGCGGGAACGAATATCTTTTTTAGCCAATTCATTACCCATCGCCTCCCGGAGCTTTATGAAAGTCCGAATCAATTCAAGCCGCATCGGTGGGAGACCATTAAACCTTCCGCATACGAATTCTTACCATTCAGCGCAGGGCCTCATATGTGTATAGGCTGGCACTTCGCCATGCAAGAACTTAAGATTATCCTTGCTGTTCTTCTTCAACGATATCAATTTTCATTAGTCCATAATGCCAAAATCACACCGAATCTGATGATGCGACCCGTTCACGGCATGCCTTTACGTATAACTTTGAAGAACGGCAGATTTGAACGGGTTGATGACGTACGTGGTACCATTCATCGGCTTATCGAATACGGAGTCGATCCTGCTCCCCTTCAAAAATAATAACCTGCCACGTCTCTGACATCGGTTCTAATCGATTTTTTTCGTAATATTAAAAAGTAAGCGCTTCATATTGACGCAAAGTGTATGCTCACAGGATAAGCAAGCCATTGTAACTGCCGTAGAGTCCATTAGGTTTACATCATACTGACAAGGATGTGACTACAAAGATGCTTTCACATTTACGTAGGTGCGGGCTTTTGTTGCTGGCGGCAGTTCTGATTTCTACAATCTGTATCCCGCCTCCCCACGCTAAGGCAGCGGCGTTAATTACTATTGATTCTCATCAGGACGGGCAAACGCTTCAGCCGGGTGTGGCTGAATTATTCGGAACCTACTCCGGCGTGTATGAACTTCAGCTCATCGTTAACGGTGAATTTGTGACGGATGTTCAGATGGATGACCCGAATGGCGATGACAGCGGATCTTGGTCTTACAAGCTGGATACAAGTCAGTTGGACGGTGCAGTCGAAATGGTCCTTAAAGCAAACGATGCGGTTACGCGTTATGGTATCTGGTCCCCTTGGATTCACCTAAATGTCGATAATCCTGCAGCTCATATCCCGGAAGTGCAGATTACCAGCCCAAGCGAGCAAACGTTGCAGCGCAACAAAATGGATATTCACATATCTGCAGCGGGTAAAAATCCGATAGCCCAAGTTGAGCTCCGCATCAACGGAGGCGATTGGCTGCAGGCCCCCCCTGCCAAAAACGGATATAAATATACATTCGATTCGCGTCAATCCCCTCACCAGGTTCACAGTCTGGAGGCAAGAGCAACCGATTCTTACGGCAATACAGGCTATAGCCTAACGGTCTATGCAAGAACAGGGGGGATGCCTCCGGCTAACCAAGGCAAGCATCCCGCGACGGTGACAGACGCTGTCTATATGGATCTTGCCAACTCAACTCCCGTTAACGTAATAAATGATGTATACGATCCCTCCGCGACGAACCCTGAAACAGTGACTAGCAACACCTATCACCCGGAACCGCTGCCGGATCAGGATCGTGCGATCTGGATCTGGGAAAATGCCTCCTACCCACTGGTACTTAATCCGAATTCCCGAGCAGCCCTCTCTTCCATGGCAAAGGATACAACCACCTTTAATCAACGTCCAATTACGACACTTTATTTGGCTGTAGGTCAATATAACGGGGCAAAAATGCTGGAGGATCATCGAAGTGAGGTTCAACAATTCATCGAGTGGGCTCATGAACAAGGTTTCTATGTTCAAGCGTTGATCGCCGGCGGCACCTCCCCACCTTACTTCGGAGCCTATAGTCGATATCAGACTCAA
Source organism: Paenibacillus sp. p3-SID867 (assembly GCF_025142895.1). NCBI lineage: Bacteria > Bacillati > Bacillota > Bacilli > Caryophanales > Paenibacillaceae > Paenibacillus > Paenibacillus sp. p3-SID867. Next base: position 482,210 of record NZ_JAMBDM010000003.1, on the reverse strand, counting down.
GCCGTTAGGGAATTTGAGCAGATCTTGAATTACAATTTGGCTTCCGGCGAATCGGCTCGCTTTGATGGCGTAAACCTGGATACCGAACCGTATATCCTGCCGGATTTCAAAACAGCAAAGCCATCTGTTCAGATTCAGTACCTGGATATGCTGCAGCTGCTGATGGAACGCAAACAGGCATCGGGCCTCACCTTGTCCGTCGGCGCAGCGATTCCAAGATGGTACGATACTTCTGCCGACGCCAGCAATATCTCTTGGAACGGAAAAACGAAATGGCTGTCTGAGCATATTCAGGACACGGCCGATTATATCTCGATTATGAATTACCGAGATCAGGCTGATGGCAGCGCCGGCATTATCGCACACGCGCTAAACGAGGTGGCCTATGCAAATACGATCGGCAAGCCGAAGTCGGTTGTGATCGGAGTCGAGACGAAAGACATCGCCGATGGCGGGGATCCGGAAACCATCAGCTTCCATGAAGAAGGGCGAACTTATATGGAGCAGGAGTTAAACAAGGTTTATGATGCTTTTCTGAACGATTCAGCGTTTGGAGGCATTGCTCTCCATCACTACTCCTCGATCGTTGATTTTCCAAGCGAATGGGGACCTGGTGGCTACGCTTGGCAGCCTCCTGCTGACCATGAACCACCGAGCACGGTCAGTGGAGCAACAGCGGCCACGTTTGATTTTCAACGGATTAATATAACTTATAATATGGCGATGGACAACACAGCAGTAAATGCATATCGGATCTACCGCGGTACCGAAGCCGACTTTGAGATCGGGCCCGCTACTTACGCCGGAATCTCTAAAGGACTTTCATATAAAGATACCGGGCTGCTGCCGAACACCACCTATTATTATAAAATCACAGCGGTCGATATCACAGGCAATGAAGGAGCTCCCAGCGCGGCTGCCTCAGCCACAACAGCGCCATCCACAATGAAACCGATGGTCATTGATCAGATGACCATCACCTATTCTGCCGGTATCGCCAGAGTAACCATGCAGATGGTCGATAAGGACACAAGGCTGCCTGTTTCAGCCAAGATCAGCGGACGGTTCACCCATATGGCAGGCAAATATGTCAATGCCGCGACAACTGCGGACGGCGTGTTCCAATCGCAGTCTGAGCTCATCTCCGTATCCCGAGGCGAGATCGGCTTCCTGCCACGGCGCATCATGGCCGACTCCTATTACTGGGCCAGTGCTTATGACCAACTCCCGTACCCGACGGTGATATGGGAGCCTTGAGTTTCAAATATGCAGCGATTCAGCACTTCAGCACTACGAATGCGAATCATGCTTCCGATCCCTGTTGCCCCCAGATTTCTTATGATCCTATGACATGGTTGAAATCCGGGGACAAAGGGGACCGCTTTGCTTCTACAGCATGATTCCGCCTTCTCCGTTGGAGTTTGGAAACCAAACAAAAACCTCTCTTGATAATGAAGGTGTTATACCACCACATATCAAAGAGAGGTTTCCTTATATTAAATATAAGATCTACTTAAGTTGTACAAATTTCATCAGTGTTAAGGCAGCGTGTTCAAGAATGGTTTCACCGTTTTGGCAAGTGTGTAATTCGTGGTCGTATCCCAGTTAATGGACCAAGTCATCGCTCCCCGTATATCGGGGTATTTAGCAACCGGTTTATAACTCCCACAGCTGTTTCCGGTTGCCAGACAATTTAGGGCATTATTTACGACGGTTGGAGAAACATATCCGCCTCCAGCTGCTGCTGAGGTAGCAGGCACTCCTAATCCCAATTGGGAAGGTGATACCCACTGCAGCGTTAAGTCCGAAAGAGCCGTCAGAAAATCAACCGTGCCTTGGGAATAGCATTTACCGTCACGGCCTAGCATGCATCCAGAATTATAATACTGGACGTTAATTACCGTTGTCATATCCTTCAGATTGTTATAAAGCTGCATATAGGAGGTGTTTGGATTCTGCATGTCTATCGTTTGGGGAGCCATCGTCAGAACAAAGTCATTTCCTACTTTTTGCTTCAGTTGGCGGATCGCATTGGTTAAATTAGGTACATTCATGCCATGCTCCAGATCGATGTCTATCCCATCAAGCCCAAATTGAGTGATGATGCCGTACATGCTGTTCACAAAGTTCGGTACATTCGGGGATGGATTATTCAAATTAATGTTCCCCAGTTCCCCTCCAATGGATATGATGACCTTCTTGCCTTGAGCGCGTTTGGCCTGAATATCCGCAATCAGTTCAGCATTGGTGTACCCGCCAAGCGCTGCGGATAGCGCAGGATCTACAGTAAAAGTGACACCACCAGGGTTAGCAGGATCCATCTCGGCAAACGCTAACACAATAATGTCGTACTGATCCGGTATATCTCTCACTTTCAATTTGCTCGCACCATTAACAAAGTTCTGCCAGTACCCTGACAATATATGCTTCGTCGGCTGGGGACCTCCTGTTCCTTCTGAAGTTGTTGCATTCACGATCGCACTGGCAGGAGAAAGGTTCCCGGCAGCATCCTTAGCAATGACCTTAAAAGAATATGTCGTGTTCGGTGAAAGACCCGTTATTGTGGCTGTCGTACCGGTAACAGAAATGGCAAGGGATGTGCCTTGGTATAAATCATATCCTGTCACGCCTACATTGTCCCTAGAGGCTTGCCAGGATAAAGTAACGCTTGAAGAAGTGACTGCGCTTACAATTACATTCGTAGGCGTTGTCGGAGCTGCAGTATCATTACCTCCACCACCTTGGACAAACTGCCACAATGCAGGCACATTGGGCGGTTCCCATCCGGGTAATGAGGTATGAGCTTGAATAGCTTTGTACGTTTTCCCATCATATGTCACGTTGTCGTTTACGGCATATGACACATTGGTGGCCCAAGCACCCCGATCTGCTGCAGAAACCTCAAGAGGAAAAAAGTTCATCATCATAGACACGACGACCAATAAAGGCAACATCATCACTCTCGATTTGTCCAGCACTCTGAATAAACCCTTCTTCATCCATTAATCCCTCCTCAATAAATAAATTGATCGTTCAGCTTTTAGCCTATCTTGCATAAGACGGCATCACCTCCTTTATCACATACAATTATCTTGTTAATTCTCTAAATCCATATCGATGCATTTTATTTACTCATTTTTGATTCATTTACATAATTCATAAGTTGATTTATATGTAAAAAATTTACTTTATATGTTAATTATTATCAATAGCTCTGAAGGATCAATTTGTATATGTAAGAAGATTTTCAAACAAGATATCCCCTGGCCTAGGCAACACAAAAAACAACCGTCCTCCTTGAAATGTGTTCAGGAGAACGGCCGCTTCGATCATTGTATGTAATGGTGATACTCACCCAACTCCTGGTGAGGCAGCACTATTTTCAAATTTCAATATCCGCATCAACAAAATATCGCCCACTTACCCCGCCAATCACTTTGTTAAGCTCACTCAGCACCCGTTTCTCTTCGTCAGGATCGGTCCACCAATTGTCCCGTCTCCCAAGAGAGCGATGGTCCGGACACCATATATACTCATACCAAGGGGGCATAAAGGTCCTGAGCATCAGTTGGCATCGGCGCATATGTCCAGGCGCACTGACGAGCAAGAGTCGACGGATTCGTTGTAACCCCAATGCCCGATCAAGCACGGTTAGGGAGGCCATAATGTTTTCCTTCGTATGGTTGGACATCGTTTCAATAAAAATGGATTCTGGCGGAATGCCCATTTTTATGGCTTCATTCCGCATCATAACCGCCTCGGGCTGCTCCCACTCGCCAAATCGGTCTCCACCCGTGAATAATAGATAGGGGGCGCGTCCGTTTGTGTATAATTCAACCGCTTTCCATACCCGGTCCAGGTTTTTTCCGCCAAACACAAAGATACAATCACCAGACTGCGTACCATCATCAACTTCCGTTTCCGCTCCGAACACCACCGTTGTGATCTGTTCTCTCGTCAATATCTCTGGATTCATCTGTGAGATCAGCAATAAGAACGCCTCCCGTTGTCTCATGTTCATCAAAACCCAAGCAATGCCTGGCAACTTCATATCGATAAAACTGCATAAGCTTTGCAGCGTCTGGAGCCCTCCATGTAATGGCAGTCGCATTCATTAGGAAACTCTATACTTAATCTAATCTACAGGTTTAACACGCTTTGCCATGATAATATCCGGTTTTCCTATTCCGTTCGCATCTGGTATAACACCGACGATTGCAAAACCTAACTTTCTATAAAAGTTCGCTGGATGATCTAGACTTTCAAAATTGGATAGGTGTGCCGGAGTATCTTGATACAAATTCACGTTAGATAGACTGGTTTGATTATACTCATCATCCGTACCCAATATGATGGTTATACCTCCACGTTGGTAGACCTGACGTTCAAAGTCGATCACTAATGACTTTCCTAAGCCTCGCATTCTACTATCTTTTCTAATAACTAACGGATGCAGTTCCCACACATTACCGTCATACTGACTTCTCCCGCCAACCCACCCTATAACTTCATCATCTCCATTAACTAATACTCTACTTATAGAATCATCACTTAGAGATTCCAAAACTTCATGTATGGCAGAATCTATTGTGGGCCATGCTTCAAAACTCTCATGCAGTAACCTCGCTGTTTGATTTATCTTATCAGTATCCTTTTCTAACAAATCCATTACGATCAATATAAGTACTCACATCCTTCTTTAGATTTTATAATTACATCTCATTCCATAGTATTATTCAAAAAAAGACGAATCACACGATCGTCCCATACCTGTACTTCTATATATCGTTCTGGTCCTTGATCCCCGTCTTTATTCCATTCTTGCGGCCAACCATGTTCGTCTACCAATCGGAGGATTTCGTTCTTTAAGTAGACCTTCCCTCTGTAAGGCTTGTCGTCTTTAAAGCGCATCGTGGGAAATAAGTCACCATAAGTAAAACTAATCATCTCGGGATCAACATCATCGAGGGGTATCTTAACTTCCCTCCCTCTCTGATACCACTGCTTAATCCATTCGCAAGGGCCAAGTGTCATGTAATGTGGATATTTATTGGTCGGCCGTCCACCCTTGGCTATAAATAGATCTCTGGCACGCGATTCTAATCCGCGTCGGATTACGATATAATCATCCCCGCGTTGACTCGCAAACATATTTTTATTTTGTTGGAGTCTTCTCTGTACTTGCTTCGCTTCTTCGATAGATAGTGCGGATAGATTTCGAAAGGGACCGGTTGCTGCATCATAATAATGATATAAGAATAATTCCACGGCTTCTTCCTTTCCTCGATTACAGCGATATTATTTCGCCCGTAGATTTAAAACCCACTTATGTTTCTCCGAAGTCTCCGAGACTTCAAATATCAGCCCGTCCATGGTCAACTTACCCTGATCCCATTTTAATCTGGATACTTGTACTTGTTGATCTGTTGATTGCAAATTTATAGAATGATCTGGAATCTCCATCTCAATCTCAACATCATTTATAATTCTGACCTTGGATTTATGAGAAGAGATGACGGGAAGTCCACTTCCATAAATCATGTAGAGACCATATTTTTGATTGTTTTCTTCATAAAAATACACCCCAATCCCTCTTGCTTCCCACTCCCGATTTTCAATGGCCGTCCATATTTCATATTCATTCTTCATCCATTGATTAACATGAAATAATAAAAACACGGAAAGGACGACAACAAGGATAAGTAATAATTGTTTTTTCATAGGCTACTCCACATCGATTTCACTCGCGATTCTCTCCTTTTCATCCTCGATGTAGTCGTATACTTTTGAGATCTCTTCTTCGTAGTTCTCTTTAATCTCAAAATAAGGGACATCTGATGCCAAACACTTTTCACGGAATGCATCATGCTCCAGTATATAATCAGTAATGGTTCTTGCTTCAGGATAAGTACGTGTTTCGATTGCATTGCGATGTTGAATGATGTTGGATTGGAAGTTTTGCTGGATGTAGGTGGTTGTGAAACCCAAGAATACCGGTATGATGTGCGCTGAGTAGGATGGCTCGATATCTTGAAGATGGTGAGGCAGGATGTAGCAGCCTTCAATGATTAGATTCTGGTTATTCTCTATGTTCGTCTTGATGATCTCTTTGAGGATCGGCCATAATTTCTCACCGATAAACTCTGCTGAATCCAGGGGGGTGAAACCGCAGCTCATATCCGCCCTGTATAAGCCCATTTTTAAATGGTCGATCGAAAGATATGGAGCGTGATACCTCTCGAGCAATTGTTGAGCCATATAGGTCTTACCCGTGCAGCTGTTCCCGCTGATTAATATGATCATATTCGTTACAGTTCTCCTTTAAAGGCATTGGCATTTATTCGTTAGGCAAATGTCAGCCCCTTAATGGCCAAGAGACAGCAGGGATATTTCTAAGCTACATGAATGCAGTTGTTAAATCCCCCTATAGTCTGTTGGCATTATTAAATCTATGTATTCCAAATCCCTTAAAATCTGAAGAAACTATTGATTCCCTAAGAGGACATAAATTCGGTGTAAACCTTAATTCAATTCCCTTGCTTAAAAGTCTCTCAACCAGTCTATCAACCTTCACTATCCCCACTGGCTTTACGGTTTGATAGGAAATATAATAGCCTGCAGTTTTATCAAAAACTTCAAACCCCTCGTCTTCAAATTGGTACTTGTACAACGTTTGTTGATTGATTCTTGCGTACCAATCATTTTCTACAGTTACGATAATGTCAGCCAACGTGTTGTTAAAAAACAACTCATTGTTTCTCTCACTGATATCCTCTGTTCTTCTACATACAATTCGCGGACAATCCCTTGGAAAGTAATATGAGAATTCATGTTCCGCATCTATTGCCCACACCACTGCCGGAAAGTCCGGTCGGTTCTGTTTTTCTCGTGGGATGAAGATTTCAATATCAGCCTCTTCGCTAAAATGAAAAAGCATTCATGCACCTCATTTTATATATGTATTTCAGCAATTTCGTATCCTTGAGTCACTTACTAAACGCGTCACAGTTTCACTGACTCAGGTCTTCTGGCAATCCGCCTAGGTACATCTCCTTAGCATTTGAATAGGTTTCTAGTGTTTGAATAATGACTGGATGGGGCTGTGCGTAATTAATCTCATAATCCTTCTCGCCATATTCTTCTCTAACAGGAAAGGCTAATCTCTCCTTATCTATTGAAAACTGCGCATTTATACCTTCCTTATTTCCTCTTGCGTCTAAACGTATCCACCTGTCATGCTCCCTCAAATACACTGTATTCAAAGCATGCAAACAGTACCCATCCTCGGGTTTATCGAATAGGGTTAACCTTTGATAACAAATGCCTGAAGGTATACCCATTCCTCGCAGTATTCCTGATAATAAATGAGATTTGGCATAGCATATTCCATGTCTTTTGTTCAATACTTCAGAGGCCTTCCTTGTTACTTCTTCGCTTTTAATATCAAAAGAATGATCAATCTGATCGCGCACAAATTCAAATGCTGCCTGTATTCTTTTAGTTTCAGTTTCTTCTGTAAAAGATAAAATCACTGCTTGTATTTGAGCATCAAAATAATCAATATACTCAGATGCCTGTAAATAGGCTTCCAATTGTGCTAACTGCTTCATTATTTCTCCCCCTAGTCGTATAACAGAAATTCCCAGCCTAACTTCTATCGTATTCTCGACGTTCAAGAAGCTCAAACTTCGTATCGACAGGTATTCCTTTTTATTACAGATATTTTTTGAATGCTCTGCTTGAATTACCGTCATATCCCAACCTGTCGTAAAATACATGAGCCTCAGTCCTTGAACTTCCACTTGTAAGAAATATCTTTAAACAGTTTTTCTCGACGCATAAACCTTCAATATATTTCATTAATTCTGAACCATATCCCTTTCCTTGTTGTGCTCTTGAAATAATAACTCTTTCTACAACACCAAACGGCCTGGACCCCACTAATGCATCCAAGCAAAGATGCAAATGAGCAGTTCCCACAATCTTTTGCTCTAGTTCGTAGACGAATAAGAAGCTATTCGGATTATTTTGGACTTCACTTAATCTTTCATTGGACACATATATTTCAGTGTTGCTAGGTAATAACTCCTTATATAATTCCTCAATTTGTTCTGCATCTTTTGGTTCCGCTTCTCGAATCATTGTTTTTCTCCCTTACTTTCTTAAACTGATTTCATATAAAGTTTCCATGTTCACGACGTCAACCCAACTTTAAAACGAACGTAAGTGAGCGGCCGTGATGGGTTAGGTTGTACGGGGCGTGCCGCCCGTATCACCTCCAGAACGATCTGGGTCTTGAGGCGGACCAAAAGGCGCATATCGTGTTATGTGTGGCCAGTAACCTCCATTAAACTCTTCACACATTGCTCTTACCAAGTTTTTTTAGGATTAGTCTAACAACTTCTTCAGTTCCTATATGGTCCGTTTCAATATGTTCTCGAAATCTGCTATCCCGAAATGCAAGTAAACCAGCTTCTGTATGTGTCTGATACCACGTTCCAAAATGGTCACCACGTCCTTCAATTCTCTTTTTGATTGTGTCTCCAGACGCAATGATACAAAAATGAAAAACGTCTTGATCAAAGCTTTTAAATCCATTTAATATGTATTCGAAATGATCAGCTTTATAAATCGTCATCGGAACAATAAGATGTTTCTTATACTTATTCATTAATTCATGAGCTGTCTTAACAGTGAGGATTCTCCATAATTCCAGATCCTGAAAATCATCAGTTCGTTCTTCTTCAAATCTAGTTTCTTCATTAATGATATTTCTTAACATGTATCCGATTTCTTCAGGATCATAAATCATGCTATTTGAGATTAAGGATTGAAGCATGTTAGCTGCCGAAGTCTTGCCAGAGCCGAATGCACCATTAATCATGATAATCACATAATCACCCCCATAGGCATGAATTTATATCTACGAATGGATAAGTTGCTAGCTGATACCCTTCTACCCCAAAAACCTATTAATCTTCATTTTAATACCATCCGGTCTTTGTCTCTCCATGTTTATAAATTCTTACTACATCCGGGTCGTAATTAACTGGAATATCTGAAAAACAAAACCATATTGGACCTTTTGATGTTGGAATTATAGTTGCATCTCTTACTGCCTGACCCTTGTATTGGATTTTTAAATTTTCAATATCCCTATCATTTATTACACCAAACGTTAGCGAAACAAGTTTATCATTTCCAGATATCTTAGTTGGTAAGTTTGTGAAAGCTCTAGTAAGGATAGGCTCAGTTTCATTAAAATGTTTACTCCCAAACCCATATATCCACTGATATTTTGATCTTTTCTTGGTTGCTATGCCAACCGACAAAACATCTTCTTCGCCGTAAAAAATAATGCAGTTTCCTCTATACTCAGTAATATAATATAATTCATCATAAACAATGTTTGAATTAATCATTGCTTCTTCTATTGATGCGTAGTCATTTGGTTTATCCTTTTGGAAAATAACTATCAATGCTATCAATACAACAAGAATTATAAATATGCCTACCTTAATCTTCAGATCGTTCACCTCTTTATGACGTACACAACTTCTCGGAAATTCATAAACCAGCTAAGTGCCCACTCGACTAGTCATAATGTGATCAAAATTTTCTTTTAGTTAATCGGAATCTTTGAAGCTGTTAAGTTGTGGGATGATATACACTCATGGTCTTCCGGGAATAGATTATATTTACCTGATTCTGTTTCCAGACCAGTAGCCCCCTAGCGGTCAAAGCTCGGCCCCTCAGCCGAGGCCAGCGTGAATATTACGTTATCGGAAGTCTACGTCTTCATCGAAATTTCAACACATTCCTTTACTGTTCTTTCAAGAATATCAATGACTTCTTCAAATTCAAGAATTTCCAATTCTTGTTCTTTCGCCTCATCTTTCATTGCAAAATCATTTTCTAAATCCTTTATTATTTCTGGCAGGTATCTATAATCAATCTCTTCTATCTCGATGGACTTGACTTCCATCGGTCTATATTCAATGGAATAATAATCAATCAATTTTCCATTGAGTCTCCAAAAATCTCTATAATACTTTAACTGCGCTTCTTTTTTATCCGGTTGAGGCAACCACTTTATTTTCTTGTAATAAATTTCTTCAACCCATATAACATCAGATATTAAATGATAAAAGTAACCTAGATAAAATGGTTCTCTCATATATCTCAGATATTTCTCATGGAATCCCAAATAATCGGCAAATATTTGTTCTTCATTATTTGTCCTTACGAAATGAGAAATGGTTTTAGGAGTTTTCATATTTTTATTCACATCAGGAGCAATGCCACCTAAGAAAAATTGATCATCATCAATCTTTAATTCTTTAGCAAGACGGGCAGAAATACAATAATGCATGATTCTAGATCCCATGTTATTCTCCTTTGCATAGAGTTCTCATAACGTTCTTGTATGTAATCGAATGTCACATTCATATGCTACTCTCAAAATCATTTCCTTATTACTCTTTACTACAATCAGTTTTTCTTTATGTTTTTCCAGCATCTCAAGTATCTTCTGAATGCAAGTGATTTCACATGAATTAGCCATGCCTCTTTGAATCTACATCAAATATTTTTTACTTCCAATGCGTCTCTGTATAGCCTCTCTTAATGTCCCATTCCATTGATAACTTTCTTTGTATTTCTTCTAAATCCGGATATGGTGCGGGAGTCATTTCTATCTGGTCAAATCTATTCTTAAAGTGAGGTCCTTCTTTGTATTTCCGAAATGCACCAAGGTAATTATCGTTTGCGATCCACACCACTCTTTTAATATCTGCAATTATCAGTGAACCAGCACACATTGGACATGGTTCAGCAGTGCAATATAGTGTACATTGATTTTTATAATCTTTTTCGAAGAGCTTTTTTCCCGCCTGTCTGATTACATCAATTTCAGCATGAGCGGTAGCATCATACGCACTATATACACGGTTTCTTCCACGTGCAATTATTTCACCTGAAGGGGCAACAATAATTGCTCCTACAGGATATGTTCCTTCAGCGTAAGCAGAGCGAGCTTCTTCTAAGGCTATTAACAAAAATTCTTTATCTTTATTCAAAGATAATCACCTCGTTATGAGATTCAATTTTTAGCACAGGTCTCAGCAAACGATCTTGTATTCACGATACCGAGAGACTAACTGCGCTTGCAAAGTTAGCCTCTCAGGTGTGACTGCCTGAACCCACTTCCGAAATGCTTATGGTGAACCGAAGGTCTTCAGTCCCGCTGCATGAATATTATGTTATGGGTTGTCAACGCCTTCGTAGAATTACTTACAAGTTCTTCTCATCAATCTTTGCAAAAATAAATGTGTCTCTTAACGCACTCCCATCAACAGATGTATCTTCATTTCTTAGTGTCCCTTCTAATGTGAATCCTAATCTTTCTGGAATTGACCTACTCTTATCATTCAATGTATCGCATCGGATTTCCACTCTTCGAGCTTTTAATACTTTAAAAGCAAAGTCAGAAATACCCTGCACTGCTTCAGTCATATATCCTTGTCCACTATGTCGACTGTCTATCCAGTATCCGATCTCGAATTTAGGTATATTCCAATTAGGATTATGTAACCCTGAAGATCCAATATATTGATTTGTATCTTTATGAAAGATAAGAAATCTAAGATCTTCTCTTTTTAAAAATTTCAAATAAGCCTCTCTTAAGTTAGCTTCAATTATTTCTTCTGATTGTTCTTTCTGTGCAAAAGGAAGCCATCTTCTTAGTTCATTTAGTGAAGCCATTATTGATTCATATACTATCTTTCCATCTCCAGGATATGGACTTCTGATCAGTAATCTATCAGTGAAAAATTGGCTTGGAAAATCTATTAATATCGAATTCAAAAGATGGTACCCCTTTACATTGAATTCCTCTAACGTTTAGTATCTACGACGTCCGGCGCAGTCGGATGTGTCCGTCTCTTCCTACTTCTTAAGTCTCCTCTGCCGGACCGAGGGGCGAATGCCCCGGGTCCGACGGACTTTGCCAGTGCAGGGTTGTTGTCCGCCTGATCCCTCTCCCCCGAAATCCCTCATTCCGGACCGAGAGCCGAATGGCTCTATGTGTGAATATCGTGTTATCTGAAGGACGACAGATCCTCCTCGATTTCTTGAAATATTCCTTTAAACTTTTCCTTCATTAAAATACTTGATTCCAATCTCGTTCTTTGCAATATTCTTTAATCCTTCTTGATAATAAGGCATAAATTCATCTGCTCTATCAATATCAACCCATTCAACATGACTAATTTCGGTTGGTCTAGTTATCGCTTGTTGTCCGCCTATTATTTCAGCTCTAAAAGTAATAAACACTACGTGTTCATCATGTTTTGTTAATATTTCTTCATTGATAGCCACTATCCCGTGGACTTTAATATCAAATCCTGTTTCTTCTTTAGCTTCACGGATTGCAGCCGCATCTAAGGTCTCGTTTTCTTCAACGCCTCCACCTGGCAATGACCAAGTACCGTTTTTGTGATTCTTCACCATAAGGATTTTTGTTTTGTCTTTATCTGTAATCAAAGAATATGCGACGTCTATTCGCTTCATATGATCTTCCTTTTTTATGTTTTTTTTAAGATTCACGTGTCTTTCAGATAACGTTCCCGTGTTCACGACATCACACCACCCTAAGGACTTTAGATCCTTAGGGTGGTGCGATGTGTCGCCTGATTATGCTTCTCTGAAATGCCTCTCCGACCGAGGGGCGTATGCCACGATGCGTGAACATTTTGTTATGCGATGTAATCGACATCTAAGTGTAACTTACAAGTTCGATAAATACATTTTTACTTAATAGATGAAAACTCTATTTATAGTTCTTTCTTATCTTAATGCTAACCGAGTTTTCTTCCTGCCTCACTTACAGGATGTTGACTGATTTCCAGAGGTAGTTCTTCCAATAATTTATCACTATAAAACTCCATACATATCTCCCCAAAAGTACGTCTTTCAGTCCAGTACCTGCCGTCTAACTTTCTACACGATGATTCAATAATATTAAACACTAGAGAACCATCATGCGGGAGACTTCGATTATTATATTTATTTCTGGGTTTGCAGGTGTAGATATATGAAAGCTGCTTTAATTGTCTATTATCATCTATACAAAAGCCCTCGATAATTGAATAACTTCGCATTTCTTTTGTTTGCATCAAGCAACTTATGTGAGAAAAGCTTTGTTTGACAGTTAACATCGCTGGTATTGGGGGTGTCGATTCGCCAGTTTCAGGATTTACCCAATTAGACTGTATCTCCCCTAACCAAGTTCCATTTAAATTAGGGAACGGAACTAACCAACCTTTAAAGATTCGTAATTTCCATCCCCATTTAATAAAAATAGTAATGAAAAGCAAGTCAATCGTTACAACCCTTGGTAACAATCCAAAAAAGTCTCCGGCTTTAGATAGATCTGAATTTGAGATAGAACCCATTACAAACCATGCAATTGCAGAAAAACCAACTAAAATGTAAATAAAGTTCTTAAGAATGATATTCCGCATTAATCAAACCCCACATAATCCCAAGCAGCACTAATAAATCCATGTGCACCTTGTCTTGTCCATGGCTGAGAAGTACGAAATAAATACTTTAATTCACTCACTTCTCCCCAATCATTACATTGTTCATCATTCATTGTATTATTAAACAAGAAGGCTAGAACAGATCGAACCGTTGCTTTATAATTTGTGTAACCAAAACAATCATTAGGTACGTTCCAGACTAAGCATTCAATTAAGAAACCAGGAATATTAAATGCTGCTGATATCCCCTTATCGGACATTTCATTACAGAGAGTCTTAATTATTCTAATTATTCTTTTATATCTCCTAGCTGTAGCATCATTTTTGCTGACTCCATTATGATAATGTTGCTGAGGCCAATTTCTTACTCTGGGTGGCCGATTATTGTCAGGAATTAATTCTACTCCAGATAAATAGGATAAGTCCTTGCGATACCGTCTGTGTTCAAAGAATGCAGCTACATCGGCCTCAACACGATAACTATTTGCCTTAATGTCAAATGCTTTATTGCCCCTAGTAACCGCTACTCTACCAAATCTTGCAACTAATGCCTCCTCAATTTCATTTTTAAAAACTTGATATGTATAGGTTGCGGGCGTAAAGGATTTTTGAAGTTCGGATTTAACATTGTCATCAGGATATTCAGGAAAATATGTATCATAACAAAGCACGCCAATATCAACATCACTATCCCTTTTTACATTTACGCGATTCCTATAAGAACCTTGAGTAAATACAACAATGTTCCTCGCCTTTAGCTTCTCGCTATTCCTGATCGCTTCCTTAATTTGTCTTTCTGCATTATCTATTTTTTCTTGCTCAGTTTTGCTAGGTCCCTGAGCCCATGAGGAAAATACTGATTCCCAGTCTCTACTCATTAAAAGTCACCTCTCAGTTTTTTGGATTTATATGATTATTAAGCATTAAATCTATATTATTCGTTCATATATTACTCATTTCGACAACAAATATTTTTTTCCTTTTATGTTAATTAGTATCTCATTATAAATACACCCATCAGGTGTTAAAAATTTATTGATATCTGGTGTTCGATTATTTTGCATAACGTTTGGCAATCCTGATGTTCAAGCAGCTTAAGGACTGTAGCTCCAGGTCGTCAGTCTCGGCTGATTGAATTTATCGCCTGAATAACTTCACTGACTCCACTGAACTGATCATATAAATAAGTTAAAATCCTTAAAGGCTACCAATCTATTAGGTTTATTTCTTCCCATTGTTTTATTACAAATCTCATAATATCTCTCCCTACTCTGAATTGGTAACCCGTCCCAATACTCAGGAGAAAAAAATACGTTTTCGATATGTAAAGCTATTAAATTTGATATAGCTATTTTCTGCTCTTCTATTGGTAAATTCACAATTTGATTTCTAATAAAATGGTACTTCAACTTATCTTTAGTCAGATACCCCATTAATACATATGTTGCTCCTGCTTGAGGAAATATAGTAAAAAAGAAAGGCGAAATATATGATCCAATTTTATTTACTGTCTTTCCTTCATTGTCATTCGTGATAAAAAACATAGAAGTAGAAGCTATGCCGTATTCATTAGGCCAAACAAGTAAATCCGTTGTAATTCTATCAAATCTTTCGTTATCTAAATTTGTATTCATGATCATTTTAAGAGTATCAATATACTTCAAATGACTATTGTATAGTCTAATTCTCTCACCTAATTCTGTGTTGAACATACTTGGATCTTTCTCTAATCTAGCGTTCATTAAATTATATGAACTGTATCGCTCATAGTATCCAAGTGCAAAAGCTAGATAAGCAAATAAAAAGTTTTGTCTAGTATCATTCGGTACATATTCATTGTTTTCTATCGGACTGAATATTTTAGAATCGTGTTTATTACAAAATCCTGTAAAAGTTGATGCAGGGAATGGAATGTGTTGGTGAGTTACTTCTTCGCTATTCTCTTCTTCCAACCAAGGGCGAATGCCCGCAGCGTGAATCTGTTGTTAGCTGATGTAACTGCCTTCGTGGTTTAACTACAAATTATCTGTTTTTTAAATACTCTTCTAATTCTTCTTTTTCTAATATAAAACGCAGAAACCTATCCCCATATAATGTGATCTTTACTCTATCTTTGTTTGTATCAGTTTCGTCTCCAAAATCATTCCATGTCTTCTCAATAAGTATCAAACCTATTGATTCTAACTTCTTATCTATGTTTCGTTGTAATACATGTTCATCACTCTCAATTAACGCAAAAGGATATTCTTTTGTGATGTTCGAAAAATAATATAGTCTCTTAATGTCGGCATATCTCAGTGAGCGCAAAGTATCATAGTAATTAATCACCAGTGACTCATAGCTATTCTCTTCTATAAATACATTCTCAAAGCCAGTTAAAATTAAATTCACCTTTGCATCCTCATGCTCCTCAAAGAGATCGGAGAAAACAATCGGAAAAATTCTTTCTCGAATATATTCGGCACCTAAAACCGTATCACTCGATAGTCGACCTATATTTTCGAGCTTTCTACTGTGTTCATTAAACCGTCTAATAAGCCTGTTTATCTTAACTGTTTGAAGCAATTTCCCGAGATATGGAACATAATCTAATCCGCTTTCAACAATTTCACCAAAAGATTCACTTATTCCAGAAGCAGAATGTATTACGTCATTAAAGTTATCGCTCAATTCGTATCTCTCCTTCATCTATTATTCTTTGCAGGTATTTCAGCTAACGTTTCCGTGTTCACCGACGTCCACTCACCCTAAGCTGCCAGAGTCGTGCGACTAGCACGATCTCAGCCGGCCGCGATGCGATTGGGTGAATGGACGTGTCCCGGCAATAGCTTCTTCGACTTATCTTCCAGGACCGAGGGGGCTTGTCCGCCGATGCGTTAACACATCGTTAGGCGGAGTTAATTCCTCCCTCACAACAACCATTCTTTAGCTAATTCTCTTACTTCATTTCTAAGTTCTTTCATTATCTTACTAACATCCTCTACTCCTAAAAAAGTCGATTGCCATATTACTGTATCTAATTCTATGGAGGTCGCCCACCAACAAGTCTCTATCCCTCTACGCGGATTTGGAATCAATACATGTTTTCCATTGTGTTCTACTACTGTATATCCTTCTCGCAATCCATAGAAACTGCGATGCACATATTCCGACCCAGACGAGTATAATCTGCTATGCATTAATTGCCTAAAAGGTTTACCACCTTCTGATTCATCAACTTCTTGAGCTAACTTTAATATCGTCTTGGTTGTATAGTTCCTTGGGATCTTGCCTTCCCTGCAATTGAATAACAGTCTTGCCTCATCATAACGTTGTTTTAAGGTTTTTAACCTCTCGTTACTGTAGTATTCTTCTTTAAGTATAGTATCTTTTATAGATAGAACTTCATTGGCTACTCCCCATTCATGCATTACCACTAACGCTACGTATTTTTGAAACTCTTCATCATCACAATTCCACAAATTCCATAAATGTAAATGTCCTTCGTATAATACTCTTAACAATGTGAATGCATCCGAATAATGTGCATTCGAAATTAATGTTGATATTGAACTGAAAGTGAAGAATTGGGCCATACTTAACTCTGACAATATTATATGTCTTTGATTTGCATAGTCTTTATTGTTTTCAAGAATAGTAGAGTTTTGAAGAAGATTCCCCCTAATCTTATCAATTAATATTAGCCACTTATCTATCATTGCTTTTGTCGATTTTAATTGCTCTTCATTTATTACTTCCGGTGATTTCCAGAACATCATTATCATCATCCTTGCAAGAATTAATTTCGCATAACTCCATATCCACGAACTTCGCAAATCCCCATCACAATGAGAATCCGCGAAGTTCATGAACACGGCTGAGCTCACTCCATTAACGAAACCTCTAGATCCCTACCATCACATTCCCGCCACACACTGGAATATATGCCCCGGTAATAAACGATGACAAGTCCGAAGCCAGGAATGCCACGGCATTGGCAATCTCCTGATCCGTTCCCCGGCGTTTCAATGGAACGGAGGCTTCATAGGAGGCGCTGTGCTCGGTTCCGTTCTCCCGATCGCGGTCACTGATCGTCCAGCCTGGCGCGACCTGGTTGACGGTGATCCCATGCTCGCCGATCTCTTTGGCGAGCACGCGATAGACACCGTCCATGCCGCGTTTTCCCGCAACGTAGGCCGATTGGCTCGGGAAGTTTTGGATCGAACATTCGGTGTTGATCCCGATGAACCGGCCGCCTTGACGCTCGATCATGGCAGGAACAAAAGCCTTCGCCAGGTAGACGCTTTGCATGACACAGGATTGGAACTGACTCTCGTAATCTTCCGGCGCTTGCTCCAAGACGGATGTCCATTGATAGGATTCAACGGCATTGGCAACAATGATATGGGGCAGCACGCCGAAGTGTGCAAGCACCGCATCCCGCATGGCATTCACGGAAGCTTGATCCGTCACATCGGCTTGCACGGGGAAAGCCCGTCTTCCCATCGACTCTACTTCGCGCTGAAGCTCTTCTGCCTTGGCTTGGCTCCCCCGGTAATGGATAACCACATCCGCGCCGCATTCCGCCAAGGTTCTGACCATGACACGCCCTAATTGGCCCGCGGCTCCTGTAATTAACGCAATTTTATCCGTCAAATCCATCTTCATTGTTCATTCGCTCCTCTACCGTTTGACTGGTTATTTTCGCCTATCATACCATAATCATCTACCGCCAGACATGACAAAAAAAAGACCAGAAACGAACTTCTGGTCCTCTGTCTAAACCTATCATAATCAATCTATCCATGGGTAACGAATCATCTTCTAAACTCGCCAATCTAAACCCTAAGGTTCAAAACCCTTCTGGCTCACAAACAACTGCTCTTCCGGAAACTCCCTGCTAAATCGATCGTAGACCATTTGATAAGCGGCGGGATCGTACCATTCCTGCCCCCCAAGCTCCTCGTACAGAGCCTGAACAGGCAGTCTTTTCGTACGTTTCCCGCCACTGCCATCCCCCATGAAATAATCGTCGATGCACACGCGATGAACGAGCGGCCGCAGGATCTGCGGGAAAGCCTCCGTGCTCGGAAGCACGGGTGCAATAGCTGCCTGAGCGGGAATCCCGGCGTCCCTCAGCAGCTCGATAGTTTTCAATCTCGCTTGGATCGGCGGCGCTGACGGCGTAAAATACTTGCGTATCTCCTCGCGGTCCGTCTCGACCGTCATGCTTACCCGGACGCGTTCTCCTAACTGCTGCAGCAGATCAATATCCCGCCGGACCAACGGACTGCGCGTCTGAACGAGCAGAAAATCCGGCGGTACGCTGACCATCACCTCAAGCAAAGCGCGTGTCACTTCTTCCTTGGCCTCAACCGGCTGGTAAGGATCGGTGCTGGAAGACATGAAAATCGTGACAGGTCCCTTGGACTTGGCACGCTTCAGTTCTTTTCGGAGGATAGCTGCAGATTCGACCTTAACGTCAACCCAGCTCCCCCATTCCTGATTGCGGAACATCGATACCGGCATTTGCCGGACATAGCAATAAGAACAAGCGAAGGTGCAGCCCGTATACGAATTCAAGGTATGGCTGTATCCATTCAGGAATCCCGTTCCTTTATTGAGCAGGGTCTTCGGCGTTTTGTAGAGCACTTCTTGTTTCACCTGGGACACCCCATTCCTACACTTTCTTCTATTATACTATTTCTCTCCTCACATCCCATAATGAATGAGTGGACACACGCGCCCCTCTACTTTGCATCATGAAAAATAATCCCGAGGCTGTATCGGGTCCCCGACGTAATCGTACCGACGCCATGACGGAGCGTGGTCCGGTAATACCCTCGCGTTCCCTGAACGGGACGATGGTTGGTCGGAAAGATTAGCCCCGCTCCTTGCTCCAACGTGATCACATGTCCCCGGCTCTGTGCCCTCGGCCGCTGCTCGATGAGCAGAAACTCTCCTCCCGTGTAATCGACTTCCTTCTCATTCAGAACAAACACCACTTGAAACGGGAAAAATTCATCTCCGTACAAATCCTGATGCAAGCAATTATAGCCGCCTTCTTCATATTTCAAAATCAACGGCGTCGAACGCTCTTGCCCCTGCGCATGGCACATGCCAAGAAACTCATCCAAGCTCACCGGATATCTCTCCTCATGTCAAAGCTGCGTCAACCAGCGGTTAGCGGTCAACGCAAGCTCAGGATAAAAGCCTTCCCGAAGCTGCTGCAGCGATTCTGGCAGCGGTGCTTGATAATACTTGTACTCTCCGAGCCCAAACCGGTGCCTAGCCATATTGATCGTGCTGCGAAACCGCTCCTCTTCCGAATACGTGTTGATAATCTCCGCACACTCGTCAGGCAGCAGCAGCTTTGGAACAACCGCATATCCCTGCTCATCCAAAGCTCCTTGTATCCCCGTCCAATCGAGCCCTGCTATGCGTTGCGGCAATGAATTAGGCATTATTCACCTTCTCCCTCATCCTGGCTCGCTCACCCTCAAGCTCCAGCAGCCGGGTCTTCATGGCCAGCCCCCCGCGATACCCGGTCAATGCACCGCTTTTGCCAATTACCCGATGACAAGGCACGGTTATCAGCAGCGGATTAGCGCCTATAGCCGCTCCTACAGCTCGAACAGCTGCCGGCTTTCCAATCTGGTTGGCGATGTCCGAATACGTGAAGGTTTGTCCATACGGGATCTGGCACAGCGCATTCCATACCGCCATTTGAAACGCGGTCCCCTTATAATCCATAGCCACCTCAAACCGAGCGCGTTTCCCCTGAAAATACTCCACCAACTCGGCAGCATACGGCTGCATGGCTTCATCGTTCTGCACGAGTTCACAGCCAGGGAATTTCGCCTGTACCCAGTTCTCCAGCTCTGTTAAAGGTTTATCCGGTGATCCGACGTAACATAAGCCCTGCTCCGTCGCCGCGATGTATACGTTCCAGTTATCATGACGCAGTTGGGTCCAGTTAATGGTAATCGAATGATTGGATTTCATGATCTTGCACCTCCGCATTTGTATTTTTCAAATATTTCCCGCGATAACTAAGGGGCGTCATCCCCGTCTTCTTCTTAAACAACGTGATAAAATAAGCCGTATTCTCCATGCCCACCTTATGGCCGATATCCGAAATGGCCAAGCTGGAATTTGTCAGGAGCTCCTTGGCCTTGCCAATCCGGTAATCCTGAATGTATTCCATCGGGGTCTGACCTTTGACACGCTTAAATATCCGGTGCAGATGGTACGGACTGCCGTGGCTCACATCGGCCAAGACATCAAGCGACAAATGATCCGTATAGTGTTTATCGATATACTCGGTGACAAGTTCAATCCATTCATGGTCCGGTAAACGCTCGCCCGTCGGCTTGCATCTTTTGCATGGCCGGAAGCGCTCGGCTTTCGCTTCATCCGCCGATTGAAACACGCGCACATTTTCAAACTTCGGGGGTCTGGATTTACAGGATGGCCTGCAGAAAATTTTCGTTGTCTGCACTGCATAGAAAAACTTGCCGTCACTATCCTTGTCGTTGTTGATAATGGCCTTCCACTGGGCTTCGGTCGGTTGTATTCGGTTTGCCACGTTTCCTCACCTCCGCTAACATTATAACCACAGGATAATCCTGTTGTACGCTTTTTGGAATAGAAGAGCAAGATAACAAAATTATACGGTCTGCGTTTATGGTACAACTAGTATAGAAGAGTTCGAGTTCGAATGCGAAAGGAAACGATGAAGATGCAGGTGCCAAACCACAACCATGACGATAAGCCATATACAATGGAGAATCATCTCCCCCGTGACAGCTGGGAAGATCATGCGGAAGCCATCAGGCTGTTCGTACCTAAGGAGTTCAGTTTTACGGAGAACCTCAGTTATTTGCAAAGATCGCCGAACGAATGTCTTTATCATATCCGGAATGACAGCATCTACCGGGCTATCCCACTTGAGGATGACATCGCTGTGATTGAAGTCAGCGCGGAGCCTCAGGAGCAAGCCATCCTTGTTCGGTTTTTGGGGAATACGGCCCCCTCCGATCCCTTCAAGCGGGCGGAAGTAGCGGGTTATGTCCGGGACTGGTTCGATCTGAATACCAATCTCGTACCGTTCTATAACATGGCGGAAGCAGATCCATTGCTCAGTCAAGCCGTTCAATCCTTCTATGGACTTCGCAACATGGGCATTCCCGATCTGTTCGAGGCTTTGTGCTGGGGCATCCTGGGGCAGCAGATTAACCTGGCCTATGCCTATACGTTAAAAAGACGTTTCGTTGAAGCCTTCGGCCGCCGCGTGGAGTGTGAAGGAGAGGTTTATTGGATCTTCCCAAGACCTGAGGACATAGCACATCTGCTTGTTGAAGACCTGGACGGGCTTCGTATGACCGTAAAAAAAGGCGAGTATCTTATTGGAGTCGCTCAGCTTATGGTCGAAGGGAAATTGACGAAGGAGCAGCTGCTTGAAGCAGGCAGCTTAAAACAAGCGGAGAAACAATTAGTCAGCATCCGCGGGATCGGACCATGGACGGCCAACTATGTGCTGATGCGCTGTTTGCGAATGCCGGCGGCATTTCCTATCGATGATGTCGGTCTGCACAATGCCATCAAACATCTGCTCGGCTTGGAGGCGAAACCGACGAAGAAGGAAATACTGCAGCTATCGGCAGCATGGGCGAACTGGGAATCCTACGCCACCTTTTATCTGTGGAGATTTCTTTATTAATAGTCCAAACGCAATAAAGAGGAGGTCTCCCACTTCTGCCATGACAGACAGCAGGAAGACCTCCTCTGATTAGCACATCGCTGATTCGAGAATCAACTACTCGATGAAATACAATTTGCCGTCAACCTCGAGTGAGATAGCGGATTGCGACAAATCGTCCTTAAGCTTCTTCGCATAGTCCACCACTTGATTAAGCGAGTCCTTATCAAGCTTCTCGGCAAACGCGTACACAATCGTTACTTTTTCCTTGATCAGGGTTTTGTTATTATCCACCCATGCCCCTTCGCCCGGAATCGCAGTTGCCCCGCCAAACCAGCCGGACAGCTTCGTCAGCGTTTGGTCGACAAACTTCTGATGAGCTGCATCCGTAATCGGAATGTCACCCTTTACCGTTGAAGGCACGTAAATCTTAACGACATGATCCAAGTGGAACTGATCGTTCAGAGCACTCTGTGTAATGGCGGTTGCCGCTGGATTGCCCTCTGCGCTGAAAGACTGCTGAACCGGTACTACGATAAGTGTTAACAATAATGCCGCTGCGAATGCGATAAGCCAACCTTTTCTCTTCATGCCCATTTCTCCTTTATGTATGGTCTCGTGTCCCGTACAAGCATGGCATTTCTGTTGTCCAGTGCAACCTTCCTGCCATCCGCACGATACAGACTAGCACATATTATATACTGGCCTTTTCTTATCAGCTATGGGACATACGGATTATATTATGCGGAATCATGCAAAAAAGCCGATATTCCCGATAAACAAACTACGAGAATTCGACTTTTAATGAATACATCGCTATTTTAGCGTCCCGATCCAGGATAAACTCTCCACTGATCGATGATCCATGCTGCCATTCAAAATAGCTTGAACATCATGCAGCGTATCCTGCAAATGCACCCGCTCGCCCGGTAAACCGGTATAAGCCTCCGCAACGTAAAAAGGCTGCGTCAGATACGCCTCAAGCCGTGCTCCCCGCTCATAAACCTCTGTCTCGGATGCCGGAATGGCCTGCAATCCTCGTACTTGAACCAGTGAACGCAGCTCGCGATAACGGCGCAGCAGCTTCTGGGCCCGCTGTTGGACCGCTAAATGAACCTGATCCAGGTGCACGCCTTCCGATACGGAAGAGGTAGAGTATAACGGGTTTACGGCAGGAAACATATGTCTTGCCGCCAGATCGGCATCGAAATACCACAGTGTCTCCAGCGGGCCGTAAGGCATGTCTTCATCCACAGCCGCACCTTTGAGGTCCACAAGAAACGTCGTGATGTGCTGTATGCCCTCTTGTTGAAAACGTTCCTGAAGATCATAGATTTTGCCGGTCAAGACGTGCTCCCTGTCCGCTGCAAACACAATCTCATGATCGGTATTCGCATTCGCCACAATGGAATAGGTTTCTTCTATAGAATAAGCTACCCGTTCTACGTCATTCAGCATGTCCTGCAGCTCTGGATATTCGCCTTCCGGCTTTAGCAAAATCGTCATATACCCTTCCTTCTTGAAGTGATGAAACAACTCACCAAGCAGCACCAGTTGGCCCATTCCGGGACGGGCGACCAGACCTACGGTACCCCCTTTTGCCAAAGGAGCAAATAGATCAAGCGGTTTGATGCCGGTTTCAATCATCTCCACACTTTCTCCACGCAGAATCAGTTCATCCAGACTGCATTTTGCCAGAGATGCCAATGCGGCAATGGTGCGGACTTCCGCCCGACCAACGGGAATTTTTCCTGTACATAGGTTGGAGACCGTGGCCGGCCGTAATCCCACGGATTTGGCTGCGCTGGTCAGGTTCGGAACTCTTTGTCGTAAAAGTGATACATTCAGCTTCAGATTGTCCAAGTGCGTACACCCTTTTTTAAGTGATTGATTGATGGTTCTTCCTAATCTCTTTTTAGAAAAGAGTCTGCGGTGCGGACAAACACATCCACATCCGGTTCAAAAATATTGTGATCGTGTTCCTCGAACGCCACGATGATTGCCTGAGGCAGCGCAAGCTTATATTGTTCCACTGCTTCTAATGATAACCCGGGATGTGGTTTTACGCCACGGATAATAAGGACTGGGCAAGTCAGTCTAGTTAGGTCGTTCCACATTTCTACATTAGCCGATTCCTGCTGCAGTGCCTGTAAAGCCGATGTTTTCATACGTTCAGACAGCTTCTTTCCTCTCCAAGGGGGCAGCGACGCAAAGAACTCCACGCACCCCGCAGGCAGCTCGGTATGAACCGCAGGATAGTCCCCGATGATCAAACCTTGAATGCGTTCCGGATTCCGAACGGCGTAGCCTAATTGATAGGACACCCCTCGAGAATATCCCATGAGTACGAAATGCTCAAGTTCAAGATGACGAATCGCCGCATCAATGTCGCTGATATGGTCTTCGAGCGTATAACCCGAAGCAGGCGAGTCACTTCGGCCCCGGCCGCGAAGCGTGATGATAACAATATGCCTGGGCGACAGCTTTTCCATAATGGCGATATAATCCTCGGCCGACTCGGACAGTCCCGGGATGACGACCAGTGAGGTTTGTTCGTTCCTAAGATCCCGATGTACCTCCGTCACATGAATATGTACCCCTTGGTTATTGACCATGGTCTCGTATAACTGCATGCATTAGACCTCCTTAAAAATTTACATTTATCTATGAAGTATTACCTCAATGCCCCAAAAGGTAAAAATGCGTGCACGCCCTTACATGTGTTCACGATCTGGGTTACCCTTATATCGACCGTCAAGGTGGCATAGGCATATGCCTCCGTTCTTGAAATAGAGTAAAGCTCGGTCATGAGATCAAGCATCCCGCTTAATGCCATCCACATGGCTTCGTCCAGGTCCTCGTGAAACCCCATCGTAAGCCAGCCGGTACTTGTCTTGGCCCTGGGCATCGTTATGGGCATGTCGTCTCGGACATGAAAGGTTAGACTCGCCTTCTCCATGGGGCATTCCAGGGCGGGACCGCTAACTTCGCCGTCTCCCTGAGCCGCATGTCCATCCCCTGTTGAGAACAGCCCGCCATCCACCGGGATCGGCAGATACAAGGTGCTGCCGGCCGTTAATTCTTTGCAATCAAGATTTCCTCCACAAGGGCGCGGTGCAAAAGTCGTATGCTGACCTTTTTCATTCGGCGGCATGCCCATGATCCCCATAATCGGCTTCAGGCCGACGCTATACTTGAAATTTCCGAACTGGCTTCTGCCTGTCATGGTCTTGAGATCCAATTCAAAGTCCAGCGTCACTTCCTTGGCGTGGGCCATGCCCAGCTTCTCGTTCCAATAGCTCGGATAACCTCCGGCAGAGGTCCATCCCCATGATCCGGGAACGATCTCGTTGATCTGAATCTCCAATGTAAGCCCGGGTTTAGCCCCTTGAATATGGACGGGACCCAATAACGCATGCCCGAACTGCTTCTCCTGCCGCTCCGGCTTGCGCTTCGTAAACTTCATTCTCGCCGCGCCTGGGGCAGCACGTTTCTCCAGTCCCCAACCCGCATCTAAGGTTTGATACACGACAGTATCCCCAGATTGTATGTATAGGGCGGGCTCCAATTCCCTGCTGAAAAATCCATGAAGCGTATGAATATCCGGTTGTAACATATGAACCTGTGACATCCAACTTTCTCCCTTCACAGCTGTAATCAGAGTGGCCATTCCATGTCTCATATTCACTCTGTTACTTTATAAGGTATTTCAAATTACTCTTTGAGTCAATATAAAATTACTCCTAAACGTAATAATAATTACTCCAAACACAAACCATTACCCATTTCCGGTTGTACCATGGTTGGTCGTCGAAACACAAAAAACCGTCCACTGCGCAGATTCACTGCGAGGGACGGTTCATCTCCATGTCAATTCAATTTTATATCAGCTAACGATGAGCGTTCATGGGATGGTAACTGTTACTATGTGCACAGCCATTCTCACTACACACGATTCTCTCTTCAAATCCTTACACTGGAATCCCGTACGACGATCTGCGGCATCAATTTCACGGCCCGCTCTTCCCTCGGTATTCCCAACATGCGATCCATCAGGATTTGGGCTGCCTTGCGGCCGATTTCCTCCTGCTGCAAGGCAACGGACGTCAGCTTGGGATATACGCGAGAGGCAAGGTCCAGATTATCCATGCCCACAACGGCAACGTCATGGGGAATGCGAAGACCGGCTTCTTCGCAGGCCTTCATGACCCCGATTGCCATTAAATCGTTCGCGGCGACAATGCCCTCCGGATGGTCGGGCCCTTGAAGCCACGCTTTTGCCATCGCATAACCGCCGCTTTCAGTATAATCGGATTCGGCGATAAAACGAGGCAGCAAGGGGAGCCCCGCTTGCAGCATGGCATCCCGATACCCGCAGAACCGCTCATGGCCGGTCTGCTCGCTCAGATTACCGCCCATATAGGCGATGCTGCGCAGGCCTTGACGGATCAGATGCTCCGTGCTTTGCTTGATCCCGTCATACGTGTCCACATACACATAATCGAAGCGGTCATTCCCTTCCGGCGAGACATATTTATTCGTGAGCACGACAGGTGCTTGCAGCGCATTGATGGCCCCGATATTCTCTTCACCGAAATGAAAGGACACCATGATCATGCCGTCGGCCACATTTTCCCGCAGGGTTTGGATCGCCTTCATCTCCTCCTGGAGCCTATGCTTGGTGTAAAACAGAATCATCAGGTAATCATGCTCTTCCAGCACCTGATTGATTCC
Organism: Paenibacillus sp. p3-SID867; assembly: GCF_025142895.1. Lineage (NCBI taxonomy): Bacteria > Bacillati > Bacillota > Bacilli > Caryophanales > Paenibacillaceae > Paenibacillus > Paenibacillus sp. p3-SID867. The sequence goes on along the minus strand of NZ_JAMBDM010000003.1, from coordinate 455,252 downwards.
GTTGATCATATCGAAATAAAAAGGGTTGCATATATCGGGCACGGCAAAAATAATTTTGTTGGTTTGTCTCATTTTCAGCATCTTCGCTGCATGATCGGGCGCATAGTTCATTTCCTTCGCAGCCGCCAGAATTTTGCTCTTCGTCTTTGGACTGCAGTAACCTCTTCCCGACAAGGCTCTGGACACCGTAGAAGGGGATACGCCTACCCGTTCAGCAATCGTATAAATCGTATGTTTGTCCATCCTATCCTCCATTAACAACCATGGAAACGCCATATGCTCCCGCAAAAGGGTCCATGGATTCACACTATCACCTTACCGGCAGGTAAGCAATAACTCCTCCTTTATATAACCTCCCGCTCATCATTACCCGGAAGCTCTGGAAATGGTGCATGGGGCTCGGCCTGATACCAGAACGCCGTCGATGCAATATCGCTCTGCTGCGGAAGATACCTTCCTCCGGACCTCCAGCCAAGATCCTGAATGGTCACGCGAAGATCGCTTTGAAAGCGGATTGGATCCATGACATGCCATCGATACATGCCAAAACGCTGCTGACTTCGATACAATCCGTCCGGCTTCAGCACTTGGTGCATCCCCAAATATGGCGTCGAGTAGGTTCGGTAGGTACCAATCGGCTGCTCCCAATTCCAGGCCCCGCCAAAATAATCTTCCGTTCCCGTACCGCATATGGTCGGATAATCCTGATCCCCGTCCATATAGAACTTGATCTCGCCTTCACCCCACCAGCCGTTATTGTTCACCTGCCAGGCGAGGTAAGTCCCTACATAGTGCCCGTGTCCAGTCACCCCATCCAGAATGGTATAAACCTCTTTATAAGGAACGGGATTCGTTCTCCGCCACTGCGCGTGAAAATATGCCTCATCTTCCGGGATGTCCGTCAGCGTATAGTCAATTTGATAGTAAAGGACTGCCTTTTCCGGCGCACGGTTCTCCATCGTTAATCGGGCTTGCTTGCGGAAGGGCATCTGCCAGTAGCTGTTCATGCCGCCGGCCGGATTCACGGCAACCGGAATTGAATTGACATCGCTGCGCTCACCCCATCCGTTACAGAACAAATCACCGACGGGCACCTCAACCGAAGGTTCCTGCTCGTCGTCCCAATACATGCGGATAATCAGATTGCGCCACAGCGTCGGATGGCACGTAAGCCAGATATGTTGAATCGCCCCGGGACCCTGAATGTCACCCATCGTAAACGTTTCGCCCGGTAAAATCTCTACGGAAGGAGAGACCTTCCAGCCCACGCCCAAGTCCCTGGAAGCCGCTGCGCCCGTGCCGTCGGTGGCCATTCCGCCCTTTCCTTTTTCGCCGGTAAAATTCTCCGCGCTGATGGATCTCGTCTGCGCATTGGACAGCCGGGATAAATTTCCGAGGTGCATATTAAGTCCATTAAAGTTCATCATCTGTTATCGCTCCTTTTAGTATGTGATATCGTATCCGTACCGCTCTTTCAACGTTTGACCCAGACGGCCCTTAATCCGCAGGTAAGCCTCAGCTGCCGCACCGTTCCCCCAATCGAAGATGGTGAATGTCCCCATGCCTCGCCCCTCCTCATCCACAACACCATCATGACCGTAATTCTCCATCATGAAGCCGTAATCCTTCTCGTTAAAGAAAGGATACGCCCGCTCCCACTGCCCTTTTGTTTTTTCGTTTTCGGGACAATACATCATGACGAACGAGGCCTGCAAAGCGGCTAACCCGCGCTCAATATATTCTTTTTGGTCCAACTCCACGCCATATTGCAGAATCAGCTCAGCAAACAGGCTTTGCCGGGCATCATTCCATTCCCCGTCGCAGTTCATGACGCCGAATCCGCCTACTACGTCGACGTACAGATAGGGCGGCTGCCAGGAAGCCTGCGTCATCAGCATTTCATCCAGCACACGTTGGCCAACGATCATATATCGTTTGTCACCGTTTGTTTTATACATATGGTATAACGCTTCCGCCGTCCAAAACATGGAGAAATTGCACTGCTTGAACATGTTATTCCTAGCCACTTTGTTGCCTGGTAGCTCATCGCGCCCACAACCGCAGCAGGACCAATACGTCTCGAAATCCTCCCACCTGCCGGTCGGCACGATCTCCTGGATAACAACCTTAAGCGCCTGCTCTGCCGCTTCCATGTATTTGGAATCCGGGCGCAATTGGTGCAGCTTAATCAAAAATGTGACGGAGAGCGACGTTTCCGGGGACTCCCGAAGGATATCCAGCGGTGCTAACGTATCCTGATCCAGCCAGGCTGGAAAATATCCTTTCTCGTCCTGGAGGGCCACGAGCGCATCCGCATAGCGCACGGCATATGCCAACAGCCTTGGATCCGGCTCGAGCTCATCATGCCATCGAAGCATGAGCAGCGCCGTCCAGCTCATATCCAGCACATGATAAGGCGCTGCAGCGATCGCCCCCCAAGGATCGACCGGGCTGCGATTGGAATTTCCCCAGAAGGCTAACGCCCAGCTCCCGGACCGATTGACCTGCTGTCCATCTACCATCACCCGCTTCATCTCCGTCGCGATGACGGCGGGAAAGAACCCGCCTCGCTGCGGGGCCGCCAGCGCAAGCTCCTTCATAAGCATTGCCTTGCGAACCAGCTCCGGATCGTTCTGTTCCTTACCGTGTCGGTAGATGCCTTGAGCAGAGCGAAGGGAGCTGAACCAAGCCTGATTCCAGATCGATCGACTCTCCCTTTCGTTCGCCACGCCCGGATAATTTGGACTTTGACTCACATCGGCAATAAATACCGGTGCGCCTACGTTCCGTCCGTCCCATTCGAATTCCTGCCATACCGTTTCTTTCCAATGGCGAAAAGCCCAATCATAAGCATGCCTTACATAGCTGTCTAGGCGGACCTCCTCACGGATCGATTGACCGAATTGGGCATGGCCCCATCGATCCCATAAAAACTGCAGCAACGATCGCCAGGGGTTCAATCCGGCCTGATCATGATCCGCCATTTTCAAATAGAAACCGAACCGTATCGTTCCGGAAGGATATGAAGCGCCATTCACTTTCTCAAACAGCACATGCTCGCTCACCCGAGTTCGGCTCATTCCCAAGACAAGTTGGTTATTAGGGGCATCCAGGTCCATGTACCAACGAGCGTCTGCATCCTTCGTGATCAGATCCAGATCCGGTATGAGCATGAGCGTCTTTGTATCGTCATGAACAATGAGCGCGGGCGAACGAAAGCAATGCTGATCCATCACATGACGGGAAGTCGGCGTTAAATGAGGCGCCCAGTGAAAATGTGGCAGGAATGCCGGCTCCAAACGCATCTGCCAGTCATCCTGTTGAATCGTCTGCTCCAGCTCGAATGTCAGCACGCAGTGGATCGTCTCTTTATCCAGCTGATGCAGACTTACCTCTGGCGCCGTTTGCCCGATATCGTCGTAAACCCACTGCTTCACAAAAGAATCCGGTAATCGTTTCATGGATGTCTCCCTTCTTTCCGGTCTCTCAGCCACTTTCGTCAATTCTTAACCACGCTGAAATCGTCAACCTGAATCCACATATCCGATGTGGCCCACATCCCGGCGTAAATCTCCAGACTATGATACTGGCCCGAGTTGAAGCGAACTGTCTTCAGGGCGTATCCAGGGATGTTCTGAAATGAAATTTCACTTAATACCGGACCATCGCCAAGCTGCCTTACGCCAAAATATCCGTCGTTATTGTTGTCTGAAGTACGGATCCATGCCGATAAAGTGTATTCGGTATCCGGCTCGACAAAAATCTCTTGCTTGATCGCATTCCAACCGCTGCTTGCCCTTGCATATCCGTTGTTTGCCCCGGTGCGTGCAAATCCAAGGTTACGGTCTACCCCGGCTGTTCCGTTCGAATACCAAGGCGACGACAGACTTGAAGAGGATTGGGATTCAAATCCGGCATGACCCACGAGATTCAAATCCTTCACCAGGGACATATCGTCAACCTGAAGCCAGGTGTCTCCGTTTGCCCACAATCCCGTATACAATTCCACGACGGAACGGTTCCCGGAATTAAAGGTCACGGTCAGTTCCGTATAATCGCTCAATTGAGCAAAGGAGGTTTCCTTAATAACGGCCCCATCAACTGGCTCCCTAACCCCGAAGTGGCCTTTCGTATTGTTGCTGGACGTACGAACCCAGCCCTTCAAGGTATAGTTGGTATACGGCTGCACAACCACCCGCTGCTTGATCGCGTTCCAGCCGCTGCCGTTGCGTACATATCCATTATTCTCACCGGTTCGGGCATTTCCGAGCTGGCGGTCCAAGCCGCCTTCGCCCGTAACATACCATGGGGCCATGACCGGCGTTTCTCTCTGCGTTTCGAAGCCCGGGTCCGAGATGATATTATCGCCGAGCATGTCAGGGGTCAGCGTAGTTTTCATTAGATGGGTATTGTAATCCGGGTACCAGGTGGACATGATAAAATACAGCTCAGGCCCGTTATTGGACAGCGGATGCATATACGCATTGTACTGACCAAGGCCCGTGAAATCTCCAGGCACCAAAATTTTCTCTCCGCTCCATGGACCGATCGGCGTTGCCGCATCCCGCATGACGATCGCCTGCCGATCTTCGTTCAGATAGGTCATGATATACCGTTTGAAGTGGGTGTTGTAAGCTACGGACATCTCGCCTGCCACACCGATCGCCACCGGCCGGGCTGCAGACTGGGCCGCCGACCAGCCGCTCCCGTCCCAATAACGATAATCCCCGATATTCAGCAGCCCATTCTCCGGTACCCGTGCAAGATATACGTCCCCAAAGCGGCCGTTCGGCGTAGCATACATATACACGAATCCGCTGTCCTTAAGGAACGCTGCCATTTGAAAAGGATTGTTCCAGGTTGACGTGTTGTTATACCAGCGGGCGGAGGGACTCTTGGTCCAGTTCTGTCCGTTGTCATCCGAGTAAGCGATGCCGGAGTAATTCGTATACCATCGGCCGGCTGGGCCCCAGTGGTTGACGGACATGTAATGGATATAATGCCTGTTGCCAACGGTTACGCCTGCCGTCGGGATGACCGTCATTTCATCATTGTTGATTTTTTTGGAGGGAAGAATTTCCTTGGCGTGGCCTGGCTTGCTCTGAATCATTGTTGAGAATGCAAGACCATCCTCCAGATTCGTATCCGATGAAATGGCCAGCACATTGCTTCGGTTCCAGTTGCCTGCCGTATCGTTGGTATCGCCGAAAGCAATGAAATATTCGCCGCCGCCCTTATCCCACACGATGCCTAAATCCGTCCCGCCGACATCGTAGTTTATGTGGGTTTGATTCGGATTCGGCATGGTCTCTCCGGCAGGCGTTGCACCTGTAACCCGGGCGATCATCTTCGTGCCTTCTGGCGTCAGCGCTTCGGCGCTGCCCGCCCAAGTGGAAGCGAATATCATGGAAAAGGCGAGAACACCTGTCGTCATCTTCTTCATAAACATTATAGATACCCTCCTTCACATTATCGCTCTCAAGCAGCCGTGTAATATCTATGTTCTCGAGTTCAAGGCTAGATCAACTCCAGCATCGCGATGCTTCGGGCTGGAAGCGAGAGCAAGCGCCGATCATCTTGCTGCGGATCGCAATCAACGGCCTGCTCACCCGTAAGCGTGAACAGCCGCCCGCTCACTGCCGTTTTCCCGTAGTCTTCCGGTCGAAGATCTATACGTATCGTTTGCTCCGCTTCGGTCACATTCGCAAAGAACAAGCCAACATCGCCTTGCTCATTCTGCCATGCCGCATGGATAACGGAATCGGTCAACAATTCTCCTGCATTGTTATATTCCGGCGTTTCCTTGCCATGGTTATAGTGAAACCATTTCATAGAAGTCTGCGGGCTGTCGAAGGAGAGGGGCCGAAGCATGGTCCCATACGACCAGTACGCCTTCGCCGCTCCGGTCCGAAGCCGTGCATACAGCGCCAAATACTCGGCCCGCTTCGTCGAAAAGGCATACCCGCGAGGATCAAACGGGTAGTAATGCTCCGCCGCCGTATTTTCGATCCCGTCCAGCGCCTCCATCGGACTGTATTCGTAATTCAATTCGTATAAACCGCCCCAGATATACGTGCGTGCCACCGTAAAATAGTAAAGCTCCCCGATTTCCTCTGCCAGCTTGCCCCAGCCGTCCAATCTCAGCGCGCCGTACTCATGATACACGTATGTGAACATCGGGATCAGGCGGGCATCGCCTGACTTTAACAGCTCCCGGATCGGCCACCCTTCAAGCGGCGCTGCGGGCTGTCCTCCGGCCCGCGCCTGATAATAGTCGATCAGATCGAGCATCGTCTCATTGATCATCTCGGTGCCCATGGGGATGTAACGTTCCGCAATTTCGCACATGGCCGCCTTCGTATCCGCATAGTTCCTCCGGTAGGCCTCCTCGATGATGCTGCCTGCTCCCACCGGATGACCATGGTTTTCATCCATGCAGACCTTTAGAATGTTGTTGGCGGAGATATCATAGTAAATCGCATCGATATCGTCGCTTCGCTGCAGCGCCGCATCCCGTTTCACATGAAAATCATGGGTATACGGATGGGCCGGACAGAGGAACGGGAAGCGGTATGCATCCACGCTTTTTTTCAACTCGGGAAATTTCTGTTCTGCTTCCTTGCCAAGCTCTCCGTCGGCTCCGTCAAAATGGTACAGGTAATCGAACTCGAACGGGGCGAAGCGATGGCCCAGCTTTCGAATCAGGGCGATGTTCTCCGGGTTGAACCGGGTCGGGAACCAATCGCCATATCCTCCCGGCACGCCGCTGCCGAACGTCTGCGGCCGATGCGTCCAGTCGGGGCCCAGAATGTGAAACATCGGCGTTCCGATGCTGTCATGATACTTCTGAATCCAGGCCGTGCGGTCCGATCCCGCATTGACTCCGAAGGTCGCTGCTCCCATGTCCTCATGCAGCCATTGGCTGCCCTCCTTCGCTGCCCTGCCCGAAAGCTTGCCGCGTGAACACCACTTCTGCCTTACGGCCCAGCTCTTGTATCGGTCAGCAGCTTCGTACCACCCGCTTCCTGACAGAAGCGACACCTGTACCGGGTAATGAGGCCGTATCCCTTTGCCGGGTCCCATATCGCTGCAGCCATGGATCACGGAGGCTTCCAGCATGCCATTCCCGTTCTTGTAGAAATTCAGCCATTTCGGATGGCCTTCGCCGTCCAGCGCCGCGAAATACAGCCCGCCCCTGCCCTTGCCGTAATAGGTAAAGAACTGCATCGTCGCCCCCGAGAAGCTTTCGGGGTAAGGCATAAAACGAAACCCGATCCCGTTCGTTTCAAAAACCTTCATCGGATCGTTAACCTCAAATCCGGTCGCGAAGGGATGGGCAATATAATCCTCCTCGCCATCCTCCGTAATCGTGGCCATGTTCGGGACAACCGGATATTCCAGGCTTAACACCCTGTCTTCCGAGTGGTTATCAACCCCGCATTTGAATTCAATACCGTTCTCTTCCGCCATGAGTGTTACGGACGACGTTACGACCATGCCTTCCTGCGTGTGCCAGCATAATCGAACTTGATTTTGCCCGGATGCCGCACGTTCCCAGCTCCATTCAAATTTTTGAAAAGAACTGCTAACCCCCGCGTCTGTCTCAAGTCGAAACGGATCCGTATGGCCACGGCCGGAGTCCGCGATATAATCGATCCCCTTTAAGCGATCGCGAACAGCTTGGATCGTTCCGTTATGCTCGCTGATCTCAACCCGAATGCGTCTGTTCTCAATGATAATCATGCGCCACCTCCACTTTTTCGCATTGAAACGCTATTTCAATCCGGAGATTTTGATTCCTGAAATGATGTGCTTCTGGAAGAAGAGGAACAGGACAATGGTCGGCAAACAGGAAAGCGCCGAACCGGCCATCAGCATGCCCATTTCCGTTGCACGCTCGGAACGGAAGGTGTACAAATATTGCATAATCTGAAACAGCTCCGGGTTGGTAACCGTCATCGTCGGCCATACGAAGGAATTCCAATAGGCCAAATAGGAGCCGATGCCTACAATGACAAAGACCGGGAACGACATGGGAATGAAAATATGGGTAAAGATCTTGATCCTGCCCGCTCCGTCGATCAGCGCCGCCTCTTCGAGCGCCATAGGGATATTCAGATAGAATTGGCGGATGAAGAACATATGTCCCGCAGAAGCGATCCCGGGCAATACGAGCACAGCAAGCGTATCGAGCATGCCCATCTCATTCACCACGATAAAAGAGGTCAGCAGGATCGCCATGCCGGGAATGAACATGGTGATGATGACGTAGACCCACAGAAACGTCTTGAACCGAAATTCGAGCCTGGCGAAGACGTATGCCGCCGTAGCGTTGACGGCCAAGCTCAGCGCTGCAAATAATACCGCGCCCCCGAATGTGACGAGCACCGACTGAATGAAGGCCGAATCGCCGAGAATGTCCGTATAATTCTGAACCATCCACTTCTTGGGGAAGAATCGGAACGGCGTGGCAAGCACCTCCGCCTTGTCTTTGAACCCGGCGATGATGACCCACAGCAGCGGGAACAGAGCCATAATTGTCACCAGACCGGTCAAAAGTGTCATCAATGTTTTCTGAACTCCGTTGAACGTTTTCATCAAGTTATCCTCCTGTCTTCCCTAACCGTCGATCGCTTTTTCCGAATTCAATACTCTGAAGATGATGGCCGAGATGCTGCCCAGAACCACGAACAACAGCAGCGATGCCGCGATGGAATTGCCGACCATGACGTCGTTGCGGAAATGGTTCAAGATATACAGGTTCGGCGTTGTGGTCTCGCTGAGCGGTCCGCCGCCCGTCATGACGAGGGACAGCTCGAACTGTGAGATTTGCGCCGTAAATCCGGTTACGAGCAGATACAGAACCACATTGCGCATGAGCGGAATCGTGATGTACCACATGCGGACAAAGGTGCCCGCTCCCTCCAGTTCCGCAGCCTCATAGTAGCTCTTCGGAATATCGTGAAGACCTGCCAGCATGATCAGCGTTGTGAGACCGAAGCCCAGCCATACGGCAGGAGCGGCGATACTGGGCAGCGCCGTAGCCACATCCGCAAGCCAAGCTTTCGGCTCATATCCGAACAGTCCGATGATATAATTGGCTAAGCCGCCGGCATAATCGAAGATAAAAACGAAGATGACCGATGCCACGATCCCGGAAATGATGGTTGGGATGTACACGGAGGTCTTCACGACGCTTGCGAAGCCGGAGCCCAGGTTCTTAATGATGTTGGCGAACAGAAACGAGAGAATCAGCATCGTCGGAACGACCATAAGGGCAAACTTGAGCCCTACCCAGATGGACTGGAGAAAGAGGTCATCCGTCAGCACCATATAGAAATTCTGTAAGCCCACAAAGGTGGAATCCTGGTAGAAGCTCCAATTATAGAAGCTCACTCGCAGGGCATAGAAGAAAGGTATGATGACAAAGATCGTTAGCAGAATGACGATGGGTGCGAGAAGCAAATAAGCCACTCCGTTATCCTGCCGGAAATTTTTCTTAAACATATAGAGTCACCACCATGACCTAAGGATGAGGCAGCCATCCGAAATCGGATATCCGTATTTGAAGGGTTGATCCCCGATGGCCGCCTGAGCGCTAATTTTTCGGATTTGTGCCGGCAAGCTTGTTTTTGGTAATGAAATCGTTAATATCCTTCTCCGCTTTCTCCAGCGCTTTGTCCACTGACGTTCCTTTCATTGCGGACTCAATGGAGGTGGCGAGCGCGAAGCTGATGTCCCATGGATAGATTGGCTCCGCTTGGGAGTAAGGTATGATCTGTTCGGAGACCAGCGAACGCCATGCATCCTTCGATGCATCCGGATCGGACTTCATCGCTTCGTCCACCGATTTGCGCGGGGAGAACTTGGAGAATTGGGACGTCTTGAAAAAGTCGATCATGATGCTCGGATCACCCGCCAGGAGGTATGAGATGAAATCGGCCGATTCCTGCGGATGCTTGGATTTCCCGTCAACTGCCAGCGACCAGCCGCCGAGCGTTGCCGTCGGTTTCGTCAAATCGCCGTCCATCGATGCCATTGGTGCGATCCCCACTTTACCAACCATATCTTTATAAGTGTTGCGAAGCTGTCCAATTGCCCAGGAACCGCAAATCTGGATGGCAATCTTGCCCTCGCCGAAAGGCTTGATATCCGCATATCCGGCCAGAGCCTGCTTCGGCATAACGCCGGACTGGTAGGCTTTCTGGTAAAAATCCAGGAGCGCCTTGTATCCGTCATTGTTCACGTCCGCTTTGGACCAGTCCTCCGTCACCGCAAGATGTCCAGCCGCGTTGTACTGCAGCCCCCAGCTCGACCAGCCCAGATCCGGAGCCGTTTGCGCGATCGATAATCCGAACACGCCTTTCTTGGTCAGCTTCTGAGCCGTCTCCAGAAGCTCCGTCCACGTGGTCGGCGGCTGATTCGGGTCAAGCCCGGCTGCCTCGAACATGTCTTTCCGATAGAACATCACGGCTGACGGTTCAACGAGCTTCGGGTAAGCATAGTACTGACCGTCGACGGCTACAAAATCCTTCATGTTGTCGTACAAATCATCGAATGCCGCAGAATCCATCAAATCGTTCAGCGCCATAAGCTGACCCGTCTTTGCCGCGTTGGCCACATTGCCGTAGTTGATCGTTCGGACATCCGGCGCTTTCCCCGCGGCTTGCGCTGCCTTCATCTTCTGGTCCCAAGCGTCAGCCGGAACAATCGTCAGTTTCACTTCGACTTCGCTTTGGGATTTGTTGAACTCGCCAACCCATTTTTTGAACCAGGCATCGGTGGTATCCTCAAATTTTTGCGCCCAGAAATCGATCACTATTTTGTCGCCGGCGCCGCTTCCGTTGTTTACGCTTTCATTTTCCGGCGGATTGCTTAAGGCTCCCCCTCCGGGACCGCCGGATCGTCCGCCGCAGCCTGTAATGAACAATACGAGAACCAGAATTGCGGAGAACAGAACACGCCAGGATTTGAAGCTGATGGTTGTTTTCTGCATCATGAACCCTCCTTATAATGGATCAAACTATCTAAATGCGATTCGCATTTAAACCGAACATGAATTGAATCCGTTTTCATTTTTCCAGCGAGGCTTTAAACCAGAAGACGTTGTATGGATCCCATAAAGACAAGGTAAAGTAGATCGTTTGCCCGTCATTTTCGGTATACCGGTCATTCATATAGGGACCGTACAGTCCCGGATAATCCTCGGCTCGGACCAAATCCAGAGGCTTGCCCCATGGTCCCCATGGCGTTATGCCTTCACGTATGACAACACCCCTACCTTCCTTCAGATATGTCATCAGCCAGCGTTCCAGATAAGCATTCCATACAACCGAAAGCTCGCCTGCCGTGTCATCCACCACATCTATTGCATCCTTCATATCGGTGCTCCACTGGGGATTGCCGTCAGCATCCACGCCGCTAAAATACTCGTACTTGGACTGCTTCTCGATGTGCTCCTCCCCCACCTTCATAAGCTGAACGCCGCCAAAGCGCCCGGCTGGAATGCACCAGAAATAAATGTTCGAGCCGCCTGCGTCATTCTCCACCTTATAGGGGCTTACCTGAATGAAATTGCCATCCCCCGGCCAACGGAGCTGGTCCTGCAGCTCCCAGGTTTCTCCGTTATCAACCGATTTGGCGACGCTGCTGTAATTGGCTTCCCACTTCCCCGGATCTCCCCAATGTTTGACCGACATGTAGTACAAATACAATGCATCTCCTGCCGCAATGCCGTGGGTCGGGATTTTTGTCATTTCTTCGTAGTCGATTTTGGCGGAGGGCAGCAGTTCCTTGGCCGTTCCGAATTCATCCGTCACCATGCCTTCAAATGTGATGCCGTCAGCCGCCTCCGCATCCGTTGTATAGGCCATCGTGTTAGAGCGCCAGTAGCTGCCTCCTCCGCCAGTCTGTCCCGGCTCCCTCTCGCCGAACGTATCCCCGAACACGAAGTAAGTTCGTTCCCCGTCGTTCATCATGGAACCGAGGTCGGTCCCGTACACCACGTAACGATCCGTGTGATTAGGCGATGGCTCGCCGGTCAATTGCGTAATTTGTTCCAGGCCGGTTATGCCTTTTAATAAAAACTCCTTATCTGCTCCATCAAGCTGGGGATTCGCCTTGCTGCCGTTCGCGCAGCCACAAAGCAGCAAGAATAGGCCGGCAAGCAAAGCCGTTTTCACCCTCAAGCTCATCTCCCCTTTCGATTCGATATCCCACCCTTGATATCAAGGGTTAGAATGGCCGAAGATCTGTTTCATGCTGGCAGGGTTAAGCGGCTTGATATCCGGCAGAGGCAATCGTTTATCAACCTTTGGCAGTTCAGGGAAAGGGCGATGCGGTTCTGCCTGATACCAATACGCTGTTGAGGAAACATCGTCGCTGCGATGATTGTTATGGCCGTGCTCAATCGTGACCTTGATGCTGCTCTCAAACATGATCGGGTCCAGGATATGATAACGGTACGTGGAGATTTTGCCGCTCCAGTTCGGTCCCCCTCCCAAAATAATGCCATGATACGGGGTGCACACCTCCTGCTGCGGACACCAGGCCGTGTTGAAATAATCCTCCATGCCCGTTCCGTGCAAGGTCGGAGGCCACGGTTCCCCATCGATGAAGATCATGTCGTCGCCTTCGCCGTACCAGTTCCATTCCCGCGTATCGCGCAGGTTGTGGACATTGAAGTTGCAGCCGATGTAATGGCCCTTTCCGACCGCGTCCAAAATGACATAGTTGCCGCTGCCGGTCGTATTCTTGCCGCCGAATTCGTAGTAGGCGTTATCCACCCCGTTGTCCGGTATCCCGTCGGTCGGATTTTCCCGGTGCCACTGGGCATGGAATCTCAGCTCCTCCTCAGGCAGCTTATCGTAGGATTCGTAATCCACATAGAAATAAAATTTGATTGGATGCTCCGCCTCGCTCTCAATCGTAATGCGGGCTCCATCCGCATACGGCATACGGAAGAAGCTGTTGAATGCCTTTCCGTCCTCGGGACTCATCATCAATGCCGCTGACGTATAATTTTTGGTGAGCCCGTGCCCCATTCCGAAAAAATCGCCAATCGGAGCTTCCACGCTGGGCTCCGTCTCTTGGTCCCAGTACATGCGGAGAACGATTTTACGCGGCAAATACAATTCCTCCGCAGGGACGTCGCTGGCCATTGTCATCCAGATGTGAGTGATGGCGCCAGCGCCCGGAATACTGCAAATTTCGGTCAGATCGCCTGGGTTGATGGAGAAGTAGTCTTTATTGCCTCCAGAACGGTCGTAGCTGGATTCCCGTTTTCTTTTTCCGGTTCGGGTAAGGCTTAGTGAAGATAATGCTGCATGATTGTTCATGAATGATTCGCTCCTTTATGGGTTACGGATGATGGTTGAACGTACTTCGTAATGCCGTTTCACAAATTGTGACATCGATTGCAGAATTAGTTAATACGGAATGCAGGTCTTTCCAGAACCTGCATTCCCAGTTTATGAGTCCAATGCTACCCGGCGATATTACGTCGTGGCCAGACGTTCATATAGGCGTTTATTTTAGGCGTTAAATCTTTCATTCATTCCGGTAATTTTCCGCTCTTTAATGTCTTCAAGCGTTTCAACACCCCGTTTTCGCCTCTTCCCAAATAATCATGAAGTCCTTTATATTCCTTGTATAATTGATCATATACACGCACGTTGGCCTCAATCGGCTTAAAGGTCTCTTCACGAACACGAGCTATGGCTTCTGCTGCCTCTACGATGCTCCCATAGCCTCCCCGCTCTTTGCCTGCCGCTACGGCGCCGAACATAGCTGCACCAAAGGCAGCCGTCTGGACGGTATCCGCTACTTTGATTTCCTTGCCGGTAACGTCGGCATAGATTTGCATCAGCAGCCGGTTTCGCTGCGGCAATCCACCGCAAGCATAGAGTTCCTGGACTTCAACGCCGCTTTCGGTAAAGGCTTCGATGATCGCTCGCGTTCCGAAGGCGGTGGCCTCCAGAAGCGCCCGGTATATTTCCTCTGGCTTGGTCTGCAGGGTCAATCCAAGGATGACACCGCTCAGATCGGCATCCATCAGTACGGAACGGCTTCCATTCCACCAGTCGAGAGCCAGCAGGCCGGTTTGGCCAGGCTCATATTGCGACGCTCCCCTCTCAAGCCACTCATGTATGCCGAGGCGCTCTTCGGCAGCCTTGCGTCTTACATATTCCGGCACTGCCTCATCCACATACCAGGCAAATATATCGCCAACGGCCGATTGTCCTGCCTCATACCCGTAATAACCGGGAATGATCCCGTCCTCAACGACACCGCAAATCCCTTCTCCCGTCACTTCCTTGTTGCTTAATATCAAATGACAGGTAGAGGTTCCCATGGCGAGCACCAGTTTACCGGGGGTTACGACACTGACGGCCGGCACCATGGCATGGGCATCGATGATGGCTACAGCTACCGCGGTTCCTGGCAGAAGCCCGGTTAAGGCTGCCATCGAGTCGGTTAATCCGCCAGCTTTTGAACCCAGTGGCTTGATCGGGCCTCTCAGCTTCGCCTCCACAAGGGTCCCGAACCTCGGGTCAAGCGACTGGAGGAACTCCTTGGACGGATATCCATCCCGTTTATGCCAATTGGCTTTATAGCCTGCGGTGCAGCTGCTCCGTGCGAGCTGACCGGTCAATTGCATGACCACCCAATCGGCAGCCTCCATAAACAGTACAGCGTGCTCATACAGCTCGGGAGCTTCATTCAGAATCTGTAAAGACTTCGCAAGCATCCACTCCGAGGACAGCTTCCCTCCGTAGCGTGCAAGAAATTTCTCCCCACGCCGCTTAGCGGCCTCATTAATCAGGTTCGCTTCATCCTGAGCCGCGTGATGCTTCCACAGCTTTACCCAGCTATGCGGATTGTCCCTCCATTCCTCGAGCATGCACAGCGGAGTCCCCCCGGCATCCAGCGGCATCATCGTGCATGCCGTGAAGTCGATGCCGATCCCGATGACTTGATCCGGAGATACGTTAGCCTCCGAGAGCACGCGCGGGATGGATTGCCGAAGCACCTCTATGTAATCATCTGGATGCTGCAGCGCCCAATCCTGCTCCAGCTTCAAACCCGAGTGGACCAGCACCTCGTCCATGACTCCATGCGTGTATGGCGTCACATGGGTAGCAACTTCTTGCCCGGTCGCGATATCAACCAACAGA
This sequence comes from Paenibacillus sp. p3-SID867, assembly GCF_025142895.1. NCBI lineage: Bacteria > Bacillati > Bacillota > Bacilli > Caryophanales > Paenibacillaceae > Paenibacillus > Paenibacillus sp. p3-SID867. The sequence goes on along the minus strand of NZ_JAMBDM010000003.1, from coordinate 440,076 downwards.
GCTCTGCCCGATTCCGTACCAAAATCCACGCCAATGGTGTATAACTGCTTCATGTTATCTGCCTCCTATTTGTACAAAGGACCGTAAGCCGCGCATGCCCGGTAATCGGCCGAGACCGGCTCCAGTCCGCCAAAGGCGGTCCAGGCGCTTGGCCGGAATATCCGTTCCTCCGGAACGTTGTGCATGCATACCGGAATGCGGAGCATTGATGCCAAGGTGATCAGTTCCCCGCCGATATGACCATAACTCATAGCGGCATGGTTGGATCCCCAATTGCTCATCACGGTATATACATCCCTAAACAGGCCTTGACCAGTCAGATTCGGCACGAACCAGGTCGTCGGCCATGTAGGATCGCTTCGCTGATCCAATATATCGTGTACCGCGTCCGGCAGCTCAACGGTCATCCCCTCGGCGATATGAAGGACCGGTCCAACACCCGCAACCCTATTGATTCTCGCGATCGTAACCGGCATACCTTCCCGGGTCGTAAAGTCGGTCGAGAAGCCTCCCCCGCGAAAGAAATCAATAGCCGGACACCATTTGACCGCATCGAGGCAGTCCTGAACTTCCTCCTGCGTGATTTCCCAGAACGGCTTCATCGCCGGTCTGCCGTCCTTCGTCTGCCTTCCCGTTCCGTCAAGGGCAGCAGGCCCGGAATTGATCAGGTGGATCACGCCCTGCGCCGCATTCCCCTCAAGCTGATACCCGGTTACACGCTTTACGGCTTCCGGGCTCCAGTATGTACGAACATCCGCAAATACCTGGGCTGCATCCGTGAGAAGATGTCCGAACAGCATCGTGATCCCATTCAGATTGTCGTTCTCCGTTGCGACCATGTAGGGTTCTCTCAGACCATTCCAATCAAAGGAGGAGTTCAGTATTGCCTCCATGAAATCCCCGGTCGGAAAATAATCCGTCCAGGCACGTTGTCCTTGAAAACCTGCAGCCAGCGCATTTCGCCCGAGCGCTTCCTCTCCGTATCCCATTTCCGCCAGCTTCGGATTCCCCACCATCAAATCGCGGGCAATCAACGCCATCTTCGCGACGGTCTCCCAATCCTGCTGCTTCTGCTCATCGGTTCGCTTCAAATGCTTTGGATTGACGTCCGCCCCAGGTTTGCAATTTTCTTTAATCCAGGAAAGCGCCCGCTCATATTCGTCATGATCGTAAATTTCCAGCTCGATTCGTCTTACGAATTCCGTCATATCCACATATTCATTTCGCATCCCAAGATACTTCTGGAAAAAACCCTCGTCGACGATACAGCCCGCGATTCCCATAGATACCGTGCCCATCGACAGATACGAAGTACCCTTCATGGTCGCTACGGCAAGGCCAGCCTTTGCAAATTGTAGAAGTTTCTCCTCTACGTCAGCCGTAATTTCGGTATCCCCGATATCCTGCACATCCCGACCATAGATAGAGAAAGCCGGAAGTCCCTTCTGATTATGCGCGCCAAGAGCTGCTGCCAGATACACGGCACCGGGGCGCTCCGTTCCGTTAAATCCCCAAATGGCTTTCGGCCTTGTCGGATGCGTATCCATCGTTTCCGTTGGATAACACCAGGAGGGAGTCACCGAAATGGTAAGACCGACATTCTCCCTGGCAAATTTCTCCTCCGTACGAGCAGCTTCGGCTACGCCTCCAATGCAGGTGTCAGCCATCACGCATTCTACCGGCAGCCCGTTGCTGTGCCTTAGCCGTTCGGTAAGCAGACGCGCCGTTCGCTTCGCCATATCCATCGTTACGTCCTCCAGCGATTCCCGAATGCCTCCCCTCCGACCATCTACAACAGGTCGAATACCAATCCTCGGCAGCTCCATCTGCAATCGATTGCAGTTGTGAGTTTGATATTGCATCGTCATCATCCTCTCTGTTTTTAGAGCGGCAGCATATAGAATCAATCCAGCTGTTTCACTTCATTGCTGTAAATCGCTATTTCAGGTTCAGACAGCGGGGCCTCATCGCGAATTCGACGCAGAAGAATCTCGCCGGCTTTGATCCCCATGTCATAGGGATGCTGCTCCATATAATAGAGTCCCGATTCCTTGAGTAATGGACCGGCCTCTACTTCACCGAAAGAAGCTACGGCCATATCGGCCGGAATCTTTAGACCGCTGCGCACAATCTCAAGCAAAACACCGAGACTCATGCGGTTATTCAGGGATATAACCGCAGTCGGCCTTCTTTCCGCTGCCAGAAAATGCTGTATCGCACGGATTCCGTCCTCCGTAGAAAAGTCTCCATTATACACCATGGGTTCCTCGTTCAGACCGTATTCCTTCATCGCTTTCCGGACACCGTCAAGACGTTCCCTGCCTGTGCTGGATCTCGTCGGTCCATTTACTACACCAATTGCAGTATGACCATCCTCAAGCAGCTTCCGGGTCAGGCGGGATGCGCCCTCGGTATTGTCCTCGGCTACCAGATCGAGAGTCAAACCCGCTTCCGGCGAGTCCGGCTTCCGGTCTACGAGAACAATCGGCATTTTGGAATCCGCCAGCTGCTTGATCGCCGGATCATTGCCGCCTGACGTCGCCAGTACGACGGCGTCCACGCGCTTTTCCTGCATAAGCTTAAGCAGTCGTCTTTCCTTGTCCGGATTCTCATCCGAGCTGCAGAATATAAGCTGAAAGCCTTCTTTGCCTACAATGTCCTCAATACCTCTGGAGATCCCCATAAAATAAGGGTTGGAAATATCGGGAACGATGACCCCGATCATATAGGTCCGGTCCTGCTTCAGACTGCGGGCGATGGCGCTTGGACGATAATTCAATTGGTTCACCGCCGCCATCACTCGCTCTTTAATTTCATCGCTTACATAATCGCTGTCGTTCAGCACTCTTGAAACGGTTGCCGTGGATACTTCTGCTGCCGCTGCTACTTGTTTAATCGTTGCTTTTGCCAAACATTGTTCACCTCAAAACGTCATGATTCCGCTATGTAATCGATTACGTAAACGATTACAATCACAGATTACAAGAAGGGACATGCTTATGTCAACCCTATTTTTTAAAACTTCAGAAGAGAATTGTACTCGACTTTTTGCATAGCTCTAACTGATCTCATTCTTGGGCGATTGGATGCCTTATCACGCTGCTTCTAATATAGAAAAAAGCCCCTTACCATTATGCAAGGTGGCTTCAGGGGGCTCCGTGTACTGCTGTAATATTTCACGAATCTATCTCCCTCTTGTTAGGAAACCTGATATTTAAATACGTGTTGTTCTTCAATATCGACCTTACCCTAGCGATCGTATCCTTTCTAATGGGGGGGTGGTCCACTCTGCTAAGCAAAACCCAGCGCAGACACGCAATGGCTTCAAACAACTCAAGCTCAACGGCTTCGTAACGGTTCTCGTCACAAAAGGCAGCTCGGTAAAAAGACGCTTGCTTCTCGCTTACATATATCCACATTAAGATAGTCGACCATGCGATATCATATCGGGGATCGCCCATTTGGACATTCGTCCAATCGATCACGGTCAGTTCGTTTTCATGCTCAAGAATATTGCCAAGGTGATAATCGCCATGGATGATACATTCTTGTTTCATGTTCGCACGCTGAACAAGCTCCATCAATGGATGTTGGATATCCGGGAACTCATCAATTCGAGGATAAAAATAAGAGACGAAGTCATAACTCGGCAGCCTGGAGCCGTTCAGACTATCCAGGGGCAGCTTATGTATATCCATTAGCATCTTCGCAAGCTTTACTAGTCTGGACTGATTGACTTTTAGTACGGGCGTGCCGTCGTAACTGGTCAGCATGACTGGATTGCTATACCGGTCTGTCCCCCAGCCCAAGGGCTTCGATACATCTCTACCATGCGAATACAATGCATTCAATATTTGATACTGGATTAGAACATCGGGCTTGGACGCTTTATTCCAAACCTTCAGTACGTAGTCTGCCGATGGCGTGACGATCTTCGCCACCTCTGCTTCCAGACCGGAATCTAACAGGATGACTTGCATTGCAGGTTCATGTTCCAACAATAGCTCAAGCGTCTGGCTTTTCTCCAACCAAATGATTTCCCGCAAATTACGTACCTCCGTCATGATGCAACGACTCGATCGTTGCGAAAATATGGGAATAAACAGCCTGGACATTGGTCTCATTCATTACACCGTTGTATAAACCGTAACCCCAATGCTCCGCATCCTTGCCGTAATATCCGGTTGCATACATATCCGATGAAAGATCCGGAACCTCATCGTAAGACAATTCTTCGATCGTGAAGGGGACATGAGATTTTTTAGACTCAATATAGAAAAAGGGAACTTCAGCCTTATTATATACTTCTGTATACTTGGGCGCAGAAGCTTCCACCAGATGTTCTTTTGTTATGAATATGGCGTCAAGCTCCGCGGAAAGGTCTGGATCCTCTAGCTGCTGAAACGTAACTTCTTTAAAACCCACATGCCCCTTCTCCCTGACTTGCGGTGTTTCTCCGATCACACCAATGACGAGGCTTCTACCATCATATAGGGGCGTATCCATCGAATCTCGTTGAGCATTGCCATTGATCAGAATAACCAATACGAGTAATAGGACCACTATCATTCTTCTCTTCATGAAAATCTCCTTTGGCAAATTTCCCTTACTCACCAGCGCATTCCATGTCTCTTATCCCATTAATCACCTTTCCAATAACTCCATATTATGTGTATTTTTAAGCTTCGTAAACACTTATCTCACCTTGAATGCAAATCTCCACATCAAAAAAAACGCGTTTCGCGATTTTTTTGAACTTCCGTTTACTATTTCTCTGCTGAGAAGCTTGCTTTTCCTAATGAAGTCCGATGCATTCTCCTAGATGCTCCCCAATCATGTATCACATTTAGGACCTCTTCAAATTCTCTACCTTGGTCTGTCAATGAATATTCCACGGTAACCGGCATAGTCGGCAATACCTGACGGTTAATGATGCCGTTTTGCTCCAGATGCCTCAGGATCACTGTCAATGATTGCGTGCTGATATTGCCCAAACTCCGACGCAAGCGGTTAAAACGCTGAGGACCATCATGCAGTTCACCAATTACGTGAACTGCGCGTTTCACTGCGACTATTTTTAAAACCTCGCCAATAACCTCCGTACATTCTTCATAATCTTCGCTATGCTCTGAACGATCGCTCAAGTCATCGCCACCCTAACGTAAAGTAAGTTGGTCTATATTAAATGATCTAATCAATAAATATTGCCTACTGTTATTGTTGATTTAGAGTCATTATAATTTGGCACATAGCTGTGATCAAGGTGCAAACTTGAATACTGCATCACGTATCACCTGGAATCGCGCGATTCTCTTTCTGAATGGGGTCACATATCCGGAGATGTGACTTCGAACAAAAAAATATAACAGGAGGAGACAATACATGTCGACCACCATTACTACCATAAAAGAAATTCGCGCACCCTTATTCGCTATCATCATTGGCATGTTTATGGTCCTGCTTAATATGACAGCCATGAATGTGGCCATTCCTAATCTAATGAATTCCTTTCAAAGCTCATTATCATTTATGCAATGGGCGACCACGGGTTATATTCTTGCTGAAGCGGCCATCATTCCTGTAGCCGGCTGGCTGGCTGACCGTTTTGGCAGCAGGCGCATGTTTATCCTGGCAATCTTCATTTTTACAATCTGCTCGATTCTGTGCGCACTCTCGGTCAACGCAGAGCAATTTATACTATTTCGTGTACTTCAAGGCTTAGGAGGAGGCATAGTCATGCCGATTGGTTATGCCATTGTCTTTCAGATCAGTCCTCCGGACAAGGTAGGGACCGTAATGGGATCGTACTTGGGCGTTCCCATTCTTATTGCACCAGCCATCGGACCCGTGTTTGCCGGGTGGTTGGTGGATAGCGTTAGCTGGCCCTTTTTATTCTGGGTGAATGTACCTGTAGGCTTATTAGGAATCTGGTTTGGACTACGCTATCTTCCTAAACTGAAGAGTCAGACTCAAGCTAAGCTGGATAAACTCGGAATGATTTTTGGTCCAATCGCTTTTGCCGCCCTCGTATATGGCGTGAATCAAGCGGGCGATGCCGGATGGGGCTCCATACAGACCGTTATCGGCCTTGCGGTTGGTGTTGCGGCGCTTCTACTATTCATCCTGATTGAACTTGGCAAGAGCGAGCCGCTCCTTGAGCTGCGAGTGTTCCGCTCCAAGTCTTTTACAAGTGCTATGTTAATTCTATGGATAACTGCTGCCGCATTCTATGGAAACTTCTTTCTGGTTCCCGTTTATCTCCAGCAGGTGAAAGGACTTAATGCTTTTGATACTGGGCTTCTCATGATATCACCTGCCATTGCCAGTATCGTACTCATGCAGATTGGTGGACGTATGTATGATCGGTTTCGTAGTGTAAAGCTGCTTGTTATTATCGGTACTGCACTTCTAGGTCTGGGAGCATTCTTGCTCTTTACGGATTCATTTGGCAGAGGAAAGGGAATCATAATTGTCGCAATGACCTTAGCCGGATCCGGCCATGCATTATATGCTATGTCTTTGAACGCCTTCGTTATGAACGCTGCACCGCAAGGATTAATCAACCGTGTTACATCCCTAAACAATGCCTCACAGCAAGTGGTGGGCTCCTTTGCCGTGGCTGTCTTCTCAACATTGTTGACAACCCGTATTTCGGCTTCTTCTCATTCCGTACCGAAAATCGATGCTTGGGCTGATGCGTTCTCGTTTACATTCCTTGTTGTGATGGCTGTGGCCGCTCTTGGGGTCGTCATGGGATTATTGCTCAGTAAGCCGTCGGAACAAGTGGATAAACCCATCGATCAGCCAACAGCTTGATAAGATGAAGGATGGATAAAACAAGAATCCCCCTCAACAGGGGGATTCTTCATTATAACCAATTAAAACATGCTTACTTTCACTTATTTCTTAGCGGCTCTTTTCCGCTCTCCAATCAGAGGGAATTCACCGATCCGAAGCCTGGCGCTTCCGTATGGTACCAATTCCAATTCCGTAATGGGCTGTCCGTCCGTATTCGGATGAAGCGGAGGGTTTCCGGCGTTGTTGCCTTCCATCTTCCAATCCCGAATCAGCTGGCCTTTCACCTTCACCCTGACAGGTGCATCCTTCGCCAGGAACGGCTGGCGGACCATATCCTGCTCAAGCACCTCGAATGACGTATCGGCGACCAAACCGTATTTCCATGGAGATGCAGGGTAAATCTCCCAATCGTGGAACATGTCGCGCTGCCGGATCATCTGCCAGTTCTCTTTCACGGGCAGCACATACACCAGCGGCCCTCTTTCAATGCTGGTAGCGTACATGCTGCGCGTAACAGTCTTCACTTCCATCGGCAAATGAATATCCAATCGGTCGCCGTTCTGCCAGTTCTGTACGATTCGTGCATAACCGGACTGCACCTGGAATGGCAATTCGCGCCCATTCAGAGTAATGACGGGATCGTCGCACCAGGCCGGGATGCGCAGCGATAGAGGAAACGATGCCTCGTATTCCAGCGACAAATGAATTTGAACGCGATCCTTGAACGGATATTCCCCGGTTACCTCGACGACAGCCGGAACACCTTGAAGACCGACCGTCGTTCTCACCGTGCATGGGGCATAGGAAACGGCAACAAGCCCGTCCTCCCGGTCCTTCATCCACAGGTGCGACGTCAGCTTGGGCCAGCCCTGATGCATGTTGGCCGTGCAGCATCCGAAGTTCGGCTCCAGGCCGAAGACGTTGGCATCCGGACTGTTGCTCCATGCCCGCGGAGCGACATTGCAGATCATCTGGTTGACTTGCTGATCATACTGATGCGAGGTCCAATCCGGGGAGATGGCGGCGGGCAGCGCATTAAATGCGACCTTCTCCAAAATATCCCCGAAACGTCCATCCCCGAAAATACGCGTCAGCTGCTCCATCGAGAACATATATTCCACGACGGCACATAATTCTACGCCTTGACTCGGATGGGTGCCGGATAACCATTCGTCTCCGGAGAACATGCCATGCGCTTGACCGTGATACGTCATCAGGGAATCGATGCCCCGATGCACGCTGTCCCGCTCCACAGGATTGCCACTCAATTCAAACAATACGCCCGGCGTTTTAATTCCCATCGCTACATTCACGACATGGGTTGTCCAATCCCACTCTTCGACCTTTCGCCAGAACGGAAAATCATGAAAGATATCGCTCCAGTCCGTTGTTTGTGCAGCAACGATATCGGCAAGCTCTAACAGAAAAGGTTGCTTCGTACGTCGATATAACCACACGATGCACAGCAGCATCTCAGCACCCCTGGTTTGCGCCCAGCCCCGCAGCGGCTGTTCCTCGATAACCGAATGGACATAAGTAAAAAACTTCGTCAGAAAAGGAATGATCCGTTCATCGCCCGTTGCTTCTTCATGCTGCATCATCACTTTCAGCATGATCATGTAATGCCACCAGTCCTGCTCCTTGTCGATATCCTGATTGACGGAGGTTATGCGAGCCGGACCGAACATGCCATTCTCCTGCTGGCTCGCAAGCGACCACTCAATCCAGCGATTCGCTTTGGCAATCAAAGTCTCGTCTTCGAGCAAATGAGCTAGCGGAAGCAAACCGTCAACATAATAAGGTCCCCGTTCCCAGCTCTCTCCCTGGCCGCCCAGCCACCCGTTCTCATCCCCTACGTCTTTCCACTGTTCTTCCAAATGTCCGGTAAAACCGCTTGCTTGAATCTCCAACTGACTCTTAAGCCATCCGGACGGTTTAATCGCTCGAAGCGGTAAACTGTTAAACGCAGTCTCATGCAGCATCAACTTCCACACTCCTTGTTTCTGTTTTTGTAGGTGCACTCTGGTAGAAATATACCATCTTACCCGGGCGGTGCCCTATACACAGAAACAACATCTTTTTATCCGATTGCAACATGCTGGCGTATTGAATCCGGACCGGCAAAGCAATTATCATAGAGAAAAGTCCGTTTTGAGGAGGAGGCCTGGTCGCAGATGATCTTCCAGTTCACGGCGCCGCCGTTGCCCCACTATATCATTTGTGGAGAAGATACCTATCAGGTAGGAGACAAACATCCGGATCGCTATAACATCGGGGTCTTTGATCTGATTCTGGTGACAAAAGGGGCGCTTTTCCTGGAGGAGAACGGTGCTGCTTACAGGGTGAAGGCCGGCTGCTACTTGATTCTAAGACCGGATGCAGCCCACCGGACATTTGAGCCCTGTCAGGAGGAAACGCACTTTTATTGGCTGCATTTTCAGACGCTAGGGTCTTGGATTGAAACAGAGGAGCTGACCCTTTTTGCCTTATCGCAAACCGATCTGCCTTATGTGCAGATCGAGCGTTTCTCTTTTTATATACCCAAGTACGGAGAGCTGCCGTCGATAGAGCAGGCGAAACTCCTGTTAGAGCAAATCCAGAACCTTCAGCCATCGTCTTCTTCCGCGGCACGCTGGAAACAGCAGCAGCTGCTGCATGAGCTGCTCCTGCTGCTTCAAGCCGAAGAGGACGGGATCCAGCATCAGAATCCTCAGTATGCTATAGCCGAACGAACCGCCAACTATTTAAGACAACATTACAAAGAACCGGTTAGCTATCAGAGATTATCCGATGCCATGCACTTCCATCAGAACTATCTGTCGATCTGCATGAAAAAAACGTTCGGCTGCACGCCCCTGGAATTTCTAACGCGGCATCGGATCGAACAAGCCAAGCGATTATTGATCCACACCAACGATCCGATCGGACGCATTGCCGAAGAATCCGGATTCGGTTCTTTTCCGTATTTCATTCGCTGCTTTATTCGGTATACAGGCTTTAAACCCAAATCCTTTAGGCAGAAATACCGTTCCTAACAAAGCGTTCACGACACAACGATTGCTTAGAATACGCTTCGTACCAAGCCCCCGTCGATTCGAAGCGCTGAACCGTTAATCGCCGAGGATTTGGGACTGCTGAGATACGTAACAAAATCCGCAATCTCCTCCGGTCGAATCAATCGCTGAATGATGGAAGTCGGCCGATTCTCCTTCATAAACCGCTGCTCTGCTTCTTCGATCGAAAGATCCTCATCCGGATACAGCGTATTCAGCATCGTTTCAACGCCTTCCGTAAGCGTGGAGCCAGGCATGACGGTATTCACCGTGACGCGGGTCCCTGTCGTCAGCTCAGCCAAGCTTCTGGAAAGGGACAGCTGCATCGTCTTGGTTGCGCTGTAATGCGCCATCTCCTGGGACGGCATGATCGCTGCTTCACTCGCGATAAATATAATTCGACCTTCATTGCGATTGATCATATTCTTCAAATAGTGCCGGGTTAACCGAACTCCGCTCATGATATTGGTCTCGAAGAATCTGAACCAATCCGCATCAGGGATCTCGAAAAATTCGGCAGGCTCAAATATCCCCAAATTATTGATCAGAATATCAACGACTGGAGCAGCTTCCCTGACCTGATGACAACCCTCCTCCGTTCCAAGATCCGCCACGGCAATACGCAGTTCGGCATCCGGATGCACAGCGTGAATATCATGGATCGTCTGTTTTACTTTGTCCTCATGTCTTCCATTTATAATGACGGACGCTCCCTCGGCTGCAAGCGACATGGCAATCGCTTTGCCAATGCCGGACGTCGAACCTGTTACCAATGCGACTTTTCCCTTTAGATCCAAATTCATTAAACATCTCTCCTTCCGTTATGTAGGAATGACTCTCCCGATTCCCGTCGTTACCGCCCGAGGTTCAGGAGAGCCACAATATTCATTAAACTTCTGTCCTTACATAAACGCAGATTTCTTAGAAATCAAAATTGTCCGGATCCGGTCCCACCCTGTGATTTTGATTCAAGCTATCGATGCGCTGCATATCCTCAGCGGACAATTCAAAATCAAAGATATCCGCATTCTCGGCGATCCGATGTTCTTTGGTCGATTTCGGAATCGTGACAACGCCGTTTTGTAAATCCCAACGAAGAATAATCTGCGCGATCGATTTATGATGCTTCTCTGCAATGTGCTGAAGATCCTCTTGATCCAGCAGCTGTCCTTGCATTAATGGAGACCATGCTTCAAGCTGAATGCCATTCGCCTGGCAGTACGCCTGCAGTTCTTTTTGCGTTAGTCTTGGATGATATTCCACCTGGTTCACCATCGGTTTAATTTCCGTTTCTTTCATTAAATGCTCCAGATGATGGATCTGAAAATTGCTCACGCCAATGGCTTTGACGCGTCCTTCCTTGTACAACGTTTCTAACGCCTTCCACGCATCTATATATTTCCCTTCAACCGGCCAGTGTATAAGGTACAAATCCAAATATTCCAGACCCAGCTTTCGCAGACTTTCATCGTATGCCTTCAATGTCGATTCATAACCGAGATCGGCATTCCATACTTTAGATGTGACAAACAGATCTTCCCGTTTGATTCCGGCAGCTTCCAAGCCCTCGCGAATGCCTTGTCCAACGCCTTCTTCATTGCCGTATATGGCGGCAGTGTCTATGCTCCGATATCCATGCTGGATGGCCGTGCGAACGGCATTCACCAGCTCCGGCCCTTCTTCTACTTTAAATACGCCAAGTCCAAACCAAGGCATGTTAACTCCATTATATAAAGTGGTTGTATCTTGTAAGTGTTGTGCCGTCATGTTGATAAACCTCCGAACATTTTTTGTTTTTGTTGTAAAAAAGTTAGCCTATACTGCAGTATCCCCGATAATACGCTTAGACATCACCTCCCTTCATAAAATGATCATTTAGGCTGCTTGTTTACTCGGTATCTCCGTCTCTTTCCGTTCCAGCTTCAAGCTCCATCCGGTAAGAGCGACCGCGCCGAGCACCATCAGTGCCCCGATCCATGCCGTATGAATCAGGCCCATGGAATTCGTAATCAAGCCGCCCAGAAAAGCACCGATGGCGATGCCGGCATTAAATGCGGAAATGTTCAGAGCGGAAGCCATATTCTCAGCCCCCGGTGCAAACCGCTCAGCCAGCATGACGACATAAACCTGTAGTCCCGGCACATTCATGAAAGCCAGAAATCCCATGAGAATAATCGTGATTAGTCCCGTCACTTGAAACGGTGCGGTAAACGTAAGTGTGATCAGCACCAGCGCTTGGGCGATGAACATATAGAAGAGTGCACGAAGCGGGTTGCGATTGGCTGCCTTCCCGCCGATCACATTACCGACTGCAATGGCGATCCCGTATACTAGCAGGATGATGGCCACCGTATTTTCCTTGAAGCCTGTTATATCCTGCAGCAATGGGGATAAATAAGTGAAGACGACGAAGGTCCCCCCATAACCAAGGGCCGTAATCAGGAGCATAAGCAGCAGTCTTACATTCGTCAGCAATTTAGCCTGGTCACGGAATGAAGTGCGTTCTCCCTTAGGCAAGTCGGAAGGGACCAGGATACTGTTTGCGATCAATGCAACAATACCGACCACGACAATGGCGACAAAAGCAAGTCTCCAGCCCCACTGTTGACCAATAAACGTACCAAGCGGAACGCCGGTAACCGTCGCTACCGTCAGCCCCGTAAACATGATGGAGATCGCGGATGCCCTGCGGTTCTCAGGCACCACGCTTGCGGCAATGATCGAGCCGATCGACATAAATACGCCATGCGAAAAGGCCGAAAACACACGTGCTGCAAGCAGGATACCAATAGAAGATGCGCCCGCTGCCAAGCTGTTACCAATTATAAAAATGATCATAATCCAGAGCAGCAAAGTCTTCCTGGACATCCTTGATGTCAGCGACGTAAGGATCGGCGCACCGAAGGTAACACCAAGCGCATACATCGAGACGGTTAATCCGGCGGTCGTGACGGATATATTCATATCCTCCGCAATCAACGGCAGCAGCCCTACACTGATAAATTCCGTAGTTCCGATGGCGAAGGCACTGACGGCAAGCGCAATAAGAGCCAGCATACTTCTTTTTTTATCTATCATCATGATGTTAATATTTCCCCTTTCCTATTCTCTTGCTTGTATATTGTAAAAATATTGAGTATGGTGTAATCCAGCTGGCAAATGCTATTATGATCTATATCATTTCTTGTGTGAAGAACGTACTTTTTTGTAATGTAGGTACCTGACAGTACCATAGGTACTTTTTAGTGCCTATGAAGAATAGGAGGATGAATATGCAAACGAAGAAATACAACATCGCCGTCGAAGCGACATTGGAAGTGATCGGGGGCAAATGGAAATGCGTGATCCTCTGCCATCTGACCCATGGCCGTAAAAGAACGAACGAGCTGAAGCGTCTCATGCCGCACATCACCCAAAAAATGTTGACGCAACAGCTGCGGGAGCTGGAGGACGACGGCGTGATCAATCGGATAATTCATAATCAAGTACCGCCTAAAGTGGAATATGAGCTGAGCGAGTACGGCATGAGTTTGAGCGGAATTCTGGATATGCTCTGTGCATGGGGCGAAAAACATATCACGAAGGTATACGGGGACAAATTCAGCGTGCTTGAGGACAGTATCCTGAATGATAAATTGAAAGTCTCGGACGAGCCTCAACCTCAGATGCACGCGAGACCCGATTTATAAGCACTCCTGATACAACAGCAAGGGCAAGGTCCGTGATCACGGACCTTGCCCTTTTCATATTCTCTCTAATTTATCAAATCATAAGATCAATTCAGGGAATGAAAGAATTGTAATGCCCTCCGGCACATTCCATGCGTAAGCGCCGAGACTGGTGATTATTTCGCGTTCTCTTTCTCTTTTTGACTGACGATCATATCCGTCACTTCCTCCGCCTGGGCCAGGACAGCAATGGGATCGAACGGCCAGAACCGTTTGGCATCGAGATAAAACACGCGATCCTGTTTGACGGCCTCAATCGAAGTCCACACCTTATCCTTCTTATCCATCTCGGCACCGTTTGACTCATCAAAGAAGATATAATCGCCTGCGTAATCATTCAGAACTTCCAGGGAAACCTCTTTGTAAGTCACGTTGGCATCAATCAATTCTTTTTGAATCGTTGCCGGAGGCGTTAACTGAAGCTCCTTGTATATCGCCAATCCTCCCCGGTAAATGCCGTCACCGTACAGGTAGAAGGTTTTGCCGAAAGCGCCAAAGATGGAAAAGGTTTCACCCTCTTCAATAACTCCATTCACTTTCGCGCGCAGTCCCTCTATTTTCTTATCAAAATCAGCGAGCCATTCCTTCGCTTCTACTTCTTTGCCAAGAATAGCACCCAATCCCTCTACTTCTTCGTGCACGCTTCGATAGGTTTCATAAGGCAAAATGATCGTCGGGGCGATTTTAGACAGCTTCTCGAAAACTTCCGGATCGGAGTTAGCGCTAATAATCAGGTCGGGGTTAAGTTCCAATATCTTTTCCGTCGAGTTTTCCCCTGTGCTCTCTATTCCTGCAATCCTGTCCTGGATGTGGACATTCTCAAGATCTTTCGCTGTTGCGCCTATCGGCTTCTTTCCAAGCAGCAATAAGGTAGGCAAATAGGCATCGACGACAATCCGTTGAGGGTCGGCGGGATACTCGATGGGACCATGAATCGTATCCACCTTTCTAGTCGTAGGAGCTGCGGCTTCAGTCTGGGGCTTGTCCGTCCCTGCAGCTGTTTCGCCTGAAGAACCCGCGCTGTTGGTGGTATTTCCATTCCCGCCACATGCGGAAATCAAGAACGAACATAAGATGAGCATGGAGAGAGTTACCCGAAATTTAGAAGTGAACATAGTTTCATCCTCCTCATAAAGTTTATGTTTGGATCAAGCACCGAATTGAGCCCGATGCAATCGGCTGTATATGCCATGCGCTGCGAGCAGATCTTCATGGACACCTTGTTCGGCGATACCTTTGTCTGCAACAACCACAATGCGGTCTGCATTTTTGATCGTTGCTAGTCGGTGTGCAATCACCAGGGTCGTACGTCCCTCCGACAGTTCGGCCAGCGCCTGCTGAATCGCCGCTTCGGTCTCCGCATCCAATGCAGACGTTGCTTCGTCCAGAATAAGAATCGGCGGATTCTTGAGGAACATCCGGGCGATCGACAGGCGCTGCTTCTGTCCGCCGGACAGCTTAACGCCTCTCTCTCCAATTAAGGTGTCCAGCCCATCCGGAAGCGAAGCGACCAGATCCTCAAGCTGGGCACGGCTCACAGCTTTCATAATGTCGCTATCTGCAGCATCCAGTCGGCCATAAGCAATGTTTTCGCGAATGCTGCCATCAAACAGGAATACATCCTGCTGCACGATGCCAATATGGGAACGTAGGGATTGCAGCGTCATGTCCCGGATATCGATTCCGTCAATCGTAATCCGGCCAGCAGCTGTATCATAGAAACGCGGCAGCAGAGAGCACAGGGTGGTCTTGCCCGCTCCGGACGGACCCACAAGCGCAACAGTTTCACCGGCTCGAATCGATAAATTAACATCCTGCAGCACTTGATCCTTGTTCTCGTAACCGAAGGATATCCCGTGAAAGGCAATGTCTCCCCGCAAATGGTTAACTGGCTTGGCACCCGGCGAATCCGCAACGTCCGGTTCGCTCTCAAGCAGCTCCAAATACCGCTTAAAACCGGCGATTCCCTTCGGATACATCTCAATCACCGCATTGATCTGTTTAATCGGCCCGAGGAACACGTTGGACAGCATGACAAAAGCGATAAATTCCCCGTTGGTCATCCGCCCTTCGATCACGAACCAAGTACCGCACACCAAAACGAACAGGGAGATGAATTTCATCAGGATAAAGCTGATCGAAGAGTTCCAAGCCATGATGCGGTAAGCAACCAGCTTCGTTAAGCGGAAGCGGTTGTTGTTCTCGGCGAAACGAGCCATTTCATGCTCCTCATTCGAGAAGGCTTGTACCACTCGGATACCGCTGACGTTGTTCTCCACCCGTGCGTTGTAATCCGCAATATCGGAGAACATGCGCTTGAACGCAGCTGACATTTTCCCGCTGAAATACAGCGATAAATAGACCATCAATGGAACAATCACAAACGTCATCACCGCAAGCTCCCAGTTAAGTCCGAGCATGATGCCCAAAGCTCCGGCAAGCGTCATGACGGCGATGAACAGATCTTCCGGACCGTGGTGGGCAATTTCTCCGATATCCATCAAATCGTTTGTCATCCGCGAGACTAGATGTCCCGTCTTGTTGTTGTCAAAAAAACGGAAGGATTGCTTCTGAACCCGATCAAACAGTTTTTTGCGCATATCCGTCTCAATGTTGATGCCGAGTTTATGCCCCCAATAGGTGACAACGTAATGCAAGAAGGAACTGACAACATAAATGCCGAGAAGACCCAGACAAGCGTATAAGATCCACTTCCAGTTGCCGCTTGGCAGCAAGTCGTCAATCACGCGGTTGACGGCAACCGGGAATATCAATTCAAGTAAAGCCGCAAAGATAGCGCAGCAAAAATCCAGGATAAACAGCCCTTTATAAGGCTTGTAATAGGAAAAAAATCGACGCAGCATAAGGACCTCCTTAATCCGATATTCCGCTATAGAAATGAGCAAGTCCTTTCTTTTTAACAATTGCCCCATTTAGATCCGTGACGAACTTATCCTTTTATGCTCTCGATCTGGATAACAGGTACAGGAAATAAGGAGCACCGATCACCGCAACCACGATCCCCGCCGGAATCTCAGATGGTTGGATGATCCAACGTCCAAGGGTATCGGCTGTGATAACCAGCAGTGCACCAACCAGTGCCGTTACCGGCAGCAGCAGCTGATGCTTCGCACCGACCAAGCGTCTGGACAGGTGGGGTGCGATAAGTCCGACAAATCCAATTCCGCCGCTTACCGCCACGCACGAGGCTGCCAAGCCAACCGCCGCTGCCAACAGCTTCAGCTGCTCCTTCGTGACGGAAGCACCGAGTCCGGTCGCCATCGGTTCTCCAAGATTGAGAACGTTCATCACCTGCGCTTTATACATGACGAAGGGCAAAAGCACAAGGATCCATGGGAGCAATGCCAATACAAACTTCCAGCTCGAACCCCAAATGCTGCCCGCCAGCCAAGTGGCAACAAACTGATATTTTTCAGGACTCAAGCGCAGCGTTAGCACAATCATTGCCGCACTAATGCCAGCCGCAATGGCAATCCCTGTTAAGAGCAGCCCCGTCGGCTTAAAGCCCTGATTCTTCTTATAGGCAAGCACGCATATTAATGCAGCGGTTAAACTCGCCCCAATCAATGCAAGCACCGGCAATAGATAGACAGGAGCCGCAGTCGTACTTGGAAAAAATGAAATGAACAGCATCACCATCAAGCCTGCACCTGCATTAATCCCCAAGATACCCGGATCCGCCAGCTCATTACGGGATATTCCCTGCATCACACATCCCGATATTGCTAAGCCTGCCCCAATCAGCAGCGAGATGACGATACGCGGCAAGCGGAATTCGAACAGCACCAGCTCCTGCTTATCCGTCCCGCCGCCTAACAGTGTTTTTATGACCTCAAGCGGCGACAAACGAATGACCCCCGTGTTCATACTGATTAGAAATACTAGAACGATCAGGGCAGCCAGCACAGACAGGGTGATGATTTTGCGCTTCTTGTCTTTTCGCCCATGCATGGTATTCGTGATGGTCTCCATTACAGCTCCCTCCTTTCTTTGCGTGCCAAGTAGAGGAAGAAGGGCACCCCGATCAATGCGATGATCGCGCCCACCGGTGTCTCGTAAGGAGGGTTCACCATTCTTGCTGCTAAGTCGGCAATGACGACCAGCAAGCTCCCAAGAACGGCCGAGCAAGGAATGATGAGGCGGTAATCCACACCGACCAGCTTGCGGGTGACGTGCGGAATCATGAGACCGACAAAGCCTACCGCACCGACAACCGAGACGGCAGCCCCTGCCAGCACCAGCACGATCACCGTTCCGGCCAGCTTGACGAGACCCGTTCGCTGCCCGAGCCCGCGGGCGATCTCATCGCCGAGGCTGAGCATGGTAATAGAGCGTGACAATGCAATAGCTCCCAATATAGCAGCGACGATCCACGGCAGCATAATCTTCAGATGGACCCACTTAATCCCCGCGGTTCCGCCGGCATACCAGAACGCCATGTCCTGTCCGACCTGAAAATACAATGCGATGCCTTCGCTAAGCGCACTTAACAAAGCACTAAGGGCAGCACCCGCAAGAACGAGACGTACCGGCGTTAGCCCCCCTTTTGCCATGGAACTGACCCCGTACACGAGAACCGCACCTAATCCTGCTCCGAGGAATGAGAACAGAATCAGGTACATATAAGGCAGCCCCGGAAAAAAGGAAAAACAGAGGGCAATGGCAAAACCCGCTCCCGCATTTAATCCAAGCAAACCGGAATCAGCGAGCGGATTGCGGGTCATCCCCTGCATGATCGCGCCGGATACGGCAAAGCAGGCGCCCACCATCGCCCCGCCGAGGACTCTCGGCAAGCGCAGTTCCTGTATGATCTGATGCTCCGTCACATCGGGATTAAAGAAGAACACCGCTTCCCATACATTTCGCAGATCAATCTCGGCCGCTCCGAGCGATATCGATAAAGCTATGCCAAGCACCAGCGCTGCAACGCCGCCCGTAAGAATCAGGGTCGCAGCCCATGGTCGCCCCTTGAGTGTAACGTGAGTCTTGGAATCTGTGAGACTTGGATTGGACGTGTTTGATGACATCATTTTCCCCTCAATACTATGATATTGATTCTCATTATCATCTGTAACTATAAAATATAGGTCTTTCCTGCGTCCATGGACATCTTGAATTTCTCACCTGAAAAAAGTCCATGCCCAAGTCAAGCGTTTTTTTCCAAATATAAGCGATACTCTTTGGGCTTAACTAAATGCCTTGCGCCTAACGGATTGTGCCATTGACACAGAAACCTCTATTCCATTACAATTAATGCTAATTGAATGAGGCGATGGAGTTCGCCGTAACCGCTTCGACAGCTAATGACTCCTACCAGAGGTCGCTTTCCTGGTAGGAGTCTGTTTGTGTAATGAAGGGTTAGCGGCGAATATATAGAAACGGGTGAAATTTCATGATTAAAAAATGGTTTAACGCTGCCGAAAAATGGCCATACGCCTTGTTGTCCGGTTACTTCATCAAATGGATCGTTCTGGGAGGTTTTATAGGATTGATGACGGGCAGCGCCTCCGCCTTCTTTCTTTATAGTCTGGACTATGTTACCTCCCTTCGCATGGAGAATCCTTGGCTGCTGTTCTTCCTTCCCTTGGGAGGGGCCGGGGTCAGCTTCCTATATTACAAGTTTGGCAAGAGCAGCACCAAAGGGAATAATCTCATCCTTGAACAAATCCATGGCGGTACAGAATCCGTACCATTGCGCATGGCGCCATTAGTGCTAATCGGGACATTGATCACGCATCTGTTTGGGGGATCTGCAGGACGTGAGGGCACTGCCGTTCAGATGGGAGGAAGTTTATCGGAGGGGTTCGGTAAGCTTATCCGCGTAACGCCGGCGGATCGAAAAATACTGCTAATCTGCGGAATTAGCGGCGGCTTCGGATCCATCTTCGGCACGCCGCTAGCGGGAACCCTATTTGGACTTGAAGTGCTTGCCATCGGACTGATCTCGCATCAAGCCCTATTCCCTGCATTCGTAGCCAGCTTGGTCGGGAATCTGATCGCCACCTCCCTATGGGGCGTCAGCCATCTGCATTATCCGATCGGAGAAATTCCGGCTTTGAGTTTCCTCGTAATCCTAAAGGTGATTTTCGCCTCGATTCTCTTTGGTCTGACAAGCCGGCTGTTCAGTGAGCTAACCCAATCCTTGAAGCAGTGGTACGGTTATTTCTTCCGCAATCCGATGATCAAAAGCGCTGTCGGGGGCATCATCATCATTGCGCTGGTTTATCTGCTTGGGACACGCGAATATTTGGGGCTAGGACTCCCCCTGATTGAAGCCTCCTTCACAGACGAGGTATCGCCTCTCGCCTTTCTCGGCAAA
This sequence comes from Paenibacillus sp. p3-SID867, assembly GCF_025142895.1. Taxonomy (NCBI): domain Bacteria; kingdom Bacillati; phylum Bacillota; class Bacilli; order Caryophanales; family Paenibacillaceae; genus Paenibacillus; species Paenibacillus sp. p3-SID867. Next base: position 420,157 of record NZ_JAMBDM010000003.1, on the reverse strand, counting down.
ATCCTCTTTACCTCGCTGACGCTCGGAGCGGGGTTCCAAGGAGGGGAAGTAACCCCGCTGTTTGCCATCGGTGCAACGCTGGGCAACGCGTTATCCGAATGGATCGGATTATACGCTCCGTTCCTGGCTGCATTAGGATTTATTGCCGTCTTCTGCGGAGCGACGAACACCCCGATTGCTTGCTTTATTATGGGAATCGAACTGTTCGGCGGGGAAGGCGCCGTGTATATGTTGATGGCCTGCGTTATCAGCTACCTGTTCTCCGGGCACTCCGGCATCTATACCTCCCAACAAATCGGCATATCCAAACACCCGCTCCTCTCGTTTCCGCTGGGCACAACGCTTGCGGGTGCGAAGACGTTAAATAAACAGAAGCACAAACAAAAGACGCCCAAGTAATCGGACGTCTTTTGCCTTTACACCGAGCTTTTGCGAATCGAACGGTAACTAAAGAGAGCAAGGATGAGCGTGATCGGAATGAACCACAGGGATAATTCAAAGGCAGTATGTTTGACAAGCCAGTCAAACACATGCCCCCACCAGCCGTATTGGGTGACCAGAACGCTGGCCCCCGACAATAGAATGAAATAGGCCGCAAACATAACAAAGGTCTTCATGCCGCGATGACGAAGATAGAACACGCCGATTCCTATCCCGATAAAGGCAAATGAAATCAGTACTATGAAATAGATCATAAATTGTTCTAGCAACGTGCCGTCATTTAAATACGGCAGTTTAAAGAAAGATACCCGATTTCCCCAAGAACCCGTTGACCGTTCAACTTCAGCTAATACCAATAAAATGATTGACGTAAAGATGCTGTACGAAACCAACATAAGAACAGATCCTGCAAAGAAGTCCGTTCTTCGAATACTGAACCCTAGGGCGAATGGAAACAGCTGCAGCACCGAAACCAAAGCCCCGACAAAGAAATAGATAAAAATCGTAGCCAAGCCACCGGCATAGAACAAATCTCCATTAACCATTAGGCTGATAAAATAGTTAGTCAGAAAATTGAATGCTGTGATTGCCCAAGGCAAGTAAATCCAGGATAACTTCTGTTTCGTATAAATACGCAGTACGCCAGGAATTCCGTTCATAGTTGGCCCCCCACCTTTTCACGCTTAGTCAGATATACGATTAACTGCTGAAGGGAGACGGGGGCTGTTTCCAAACCCAATTCTTCCGCCTCTTTTTTTAACTTCGTTGATGCGCTTCCCATTAACGTAACGGACAACATGGAAGCGAAAGACTCCCGATGGATCACTTCCTGCCCCTGGATGAACGATTCGACCATCCCGGAGGGACCGACGATCGTATAAGCGCGTCCCCGCAAATCATCCGTGGCGTCGTCCAGCAATATTTTCCCGCCATCAATGACAATGATATGCTCCAGCAGTCTGCTAACCTCGTCGATCAAATGAGTGGACAGAATTATCGTACGCGGATGATCGGTGTAATCCTCAATCAATTGATCATAGAACAGCTCTCTGGCCACGGCATCCAGACCCAGATAAGGCTCATCAAAGATCGTAATGGGTGCGCGGCTGGCGAGTCCGACAATGATGCCAACCGACGATAGCATACCGCGGGACAATCTTTTCACGAGTCGCTTCATGGGCAATCGAAATACCTCGATCAGTTCCTTGGCATATTCCGCATCCCAGTTCGGATATACGCTCGCTGCGGTTTCCATCACATCCCTGACCGTGAACAGATCCGGATACTTCTGGCCTTCCTTAATAAAGCATACCTGCTGGATGACCTTTAGATTTTCATAAGGATGCTCACCAAATACGCGGATCTCACCCTGGGTTGCGAATAGTTGCGCTGTGATCATCTGCATGATGGTCGTTTTGCCGGCTCCGTTCCTTCCCAGCAATCCGTAGATCTTGTTGGCTTCTACCTTAAAGCTCACATTATCGACGGCCATAGTATCCTTATATTTCTTACTCAAATTCTTGACTTCAATCACGGTTTGGCTCATCAGTCTTGCTCCCCTCTGCGGATCATTTCCGATAATTGATCTTTGGTAATCCCAAGCTTCGCCGCTTCCTTAACCATGGCGACAACGTACTGCTCATAAAACTCCGTCTTGCGCTTCTCCATCAGCAATTCACGAGCCCCTGAGGCTACAAACATGCCAATCCCCCGTTTCTTGTACAATATCCCTTGATCCACCAGCAGATTTACGCCTTTGGCAGCCGTTGCCGGATTGATCTGGTAAAAGGCTGCAAACTGATTCGTTGACGGAACCTGTGTCTCCTCAGGCAGTCGTGCTTCGATGATGTCGTCTTCAATTTTGTCGGCAATTTGCATGAATATCGGTCTGCTGTCATCAATCTGAAATGCCATTTACCTCACCAACTTTCGTTTATAACCTTCATTGCATCATTGGTTAGTTACTCATGTAATTAACCATATAAGAGATGAAGCCCCTTGTCAATGGGTTATCGGAATATATTTACAAAATTCAAGCAAACACCGGCCTTTTGTCCTAAACAAATAGTCCTTAACTTCCGATAAAGTATAGGCGCAAATCCTGCGTTGCCCACTACAGATAAAGAGAAGAAGGAGCTTGAGAGGAACATGAAAAGAATCATTGCAATCGTTGTACTATCCATGCTGACGGTAATAACGCCGCTGTATGCCGCATCCGCTGCCAAGAATTTAGCTTATGTGGACAAGAACGGCCAGTCCTATATTTCGGTCGGGGTACTCAAGACCTACGATGGTGTAAAAGTGGCGTATACAGCTGCTGAAAAAAAACTCCATATCACACGCGAAGATACAGCTCTCACCCTATACCTGGGCAGTCGGAATGCCTACGTAAATGGCAAAAGGGTTCAGGCTAAAGCAATCCCGTTCTCCGAAAACGGCTCTACCTATGTACCCCTGCAATTTGTCAGTCAACATCTGGGCTTAAAGCTATCCTGGGGCCATAATAGATCCACCCTGAAAATTACGGACGGGAATGTAGCACACACGCTTCCTGTTCTATCTGGAACATTCATATCCAGCCAAACCAAGCCCGTGACGTCGACTAGAAAAACCTTTAAGGTTGGCTCCCGTTCCTTCAGCGCACAGGTGGTCACCGTTTCACTTCTCCATCCGAAGGTGGAACTGGACGTTGTTCTGGCAGGCAATAAAGCAGGGAAAGTCGAGGATTTGCGCAGTATAGCCAAGCGCAGCAAAGCCGTAGTAGCTATTAACGGCACATTCTTTGATGCCTACACCTCCGGTGCATACAAAGCGCCTTACGGCTATTTGGTCAGCAAAGGCAATATTTTGCACAAGGCCTCGGGGGATAATCGAACGATCTTCGCCTATGACAGCAACAATCTGGCCGCCATGATTCCAGGACTTGATTTCAAATCCGTATATGATGCCGGACATATGGAAGGAGCGCTTCAAGCCGGCCCGCGTCTGCTGACTGACGGCAAGGTTACCCTGGACGTCAAGAAGGAAGGATTCAAGGATCCGAAGATACTGACGGGCGGCGGGGCTCGAAGCGCGCTTGGCATCACAAAGGACCACAAGCTGATTTTGTTGACGACAGGCGGCGCCACCATTCCCCAACTGGCGGAAATCATGAAGCAGGCAGGTGCCTACCAAGCGATGAATCTGGATGGCGGGGCTTCCAGCGGATTGTTTTATAATGGATCTTACTTAACGACGCCTGGGCGGCAGATCAGCAATGCCATCGTCGTAAAATATAAATAGACACCTCCTCTCCCCTGGTAATCCGGTTCTTCTACCGGCTGATCAGGGGAGTTTTCTTTTTTAGCAGCACTACCTCCGTCTCGAACCGCATATGCTGATCAAAGAAATGTTTCACTATGAGGACCATTTGTGTAAATATATAGCAAACTGTCTATTGTGAGCGATTCGTAAGCTAGTGGTTCATTCAGCGGGGGGGTGGATTCGATTACATCGTCTATCGCGGTCATTCGGACGAAAATCAGGGACATGATCGAGGGGATATATCGGGTTTGGAGGGAATGGATTAGGAGATACCCTTTCATTGCCAAGGTGTATCACTTATTTTCCTGGCTATCCCTGCTGGTGCTCGTTATAAGTCTGGTTCTGATCGAAGAATCGCGGACCATGCTTGTTCAATATTTGTGGTCTTTCTACGTACTGCTGCAATTTTGGCTGCTAAGCCGGAGCAAAACCGTTGCCTGGAAGCAGGTCAGCTTGTTTGTTCTCTCAGGCGTTCTTTTGGTCATTCCCTTGACCAATGGGACCATGCAGGGACTTCATTTGATTTTTGGAGGACGCACTACCGACACATGGTCATTTGCCGTCATGACCCCGATTGTTGAGGAAATTTACAAGCTATTGCCTCTCGGACTGTATTTGTTTTTTTCAAGAAGAGCCACGACGTTAAGCCTGGGCGATTATTTATTGTTAGGGGCTGCCCCCGGCATTGGCTTTCAATTTATGGAGGAGCTGTCGAGGCGCCTGGTCCAAAGCAATTACGGGGTGTCGTTTCTCGGCGGTAAAACGCTTCATTGGGAGTTCTTTGATTTATTTCCAGGCTACTTCGAGGAAAGTTTTATTCCGACCATGATGAATGTTACGCATCCTGTACATAGTGCCATGATCGCCCTTGGAATCGGCATCGCTTTCCGGTACGCCAAGCGTCTCTCTCGCTGGACCTATGCTTTTCCGGCTGTCCTTCTCCTCTGGGCGATCCTGAACCATGCGGCCTGGAATGGGCAGAATCGGCTGCCGGAGTGGATACTGACTCTTCATGACTGGACCGGTGAAGGCTACCGAACCGAAGGCTTCTTCCTGCTCCTGCTGGTTGCAGGTTTGTTCATCGACTACTTCGATTTGCATCGAATCCGTGACCGTCTCCCGGTTCTGAAGGGTGAGGGCCTTATCAATCCATTAACGGAGTGTTGGCAGATGGCGCGGGCTCTCTTAACAGACCGGAAACGCCTAGGTTACCTGATGGCATTCTACCGAGAACGGCGCGAGCTCGGATATTCGTTATTATATGGCAATCTTGAAGCAGCAAGCCAAAGGGATCAGATTCAGGAGAAGGTTAGACAGTATACTGCCGTTCTGGGAGCTATCGGCATCCTCATGCTTGCTGCAGGGATTCTCTCCGGTATCGGCACTTCGATGATCGCTGCTGACTCCTCCTGTTTCGCATGCTTGTTCGACTCACTCCAGAACTGGTGGGACCGGCTTAGCGGCTGGGAACAAGCGAGTATTATACTGGGAGCCTTTGCCCTTTCCCTGCTGTTTGTCAGCTTCTGGCCTGCTCTTGGCATTGCCTTGACCGGCGCAGGCATTGCGGGTGGCGGACACGAGATTGCCGGATACATCCGCGATCCGAAGAAGCTGCTTTCTCCTCAAAATGCGGCAGCTGCCGTGTTAGCCGTCATCCTCAGCCGCATTCCGATAGGTAAAGGAGTATCTTGGCTGTCCAATAAGCTGGGTCCCACTGCGAGAAGGTGGCTGGATACGCTTTCCGAGAAGCTAGGTTTAACGCGCAATGAGCCGGATGCTCCCACTGGCGGAACGCGCGATCCGAAACCGGACACTACGAATGAACAGCCGGAAGAGGGTCCGAGAAAGCCGGACGATGACCGTGAGCATAAGCCGGAGGAAGATAAGCCTGACAACGAAAAGCCCGATGACAATAAGCCGAATGATAAACCGGATGAAGAAAAACCTGACGAAACGGAAGGAACCCCGCAAGAGGTACCGAGATATTCCGGAGAGCTGCAGAAGGTTAACAAGCCGGATGCTGCCGCGGATGCGCTTGCGGAGCGACTTGGCGGCGAATCGAGAATGAAGTTTGATTCAGACCCGATCGGCAGGGAATTCGACGCCATTAGCGATGAGTATGTTGCCCAGACCAAGCCTGCCCTGCAGCAGGTTAACAAAAAGGTCCGCGATCAAATGAAAGCGACCTTCGAAGCTGCGGAGCAGACCGGCAGAAAGGTCTATTATCATTTTGAAGGGGAGCCCGCCCAATCGGTTATTGACAAATTACATGAATACAGCCAAAGATATGGAATAGAAGTCCACATTGATACCGATCCATTATAACGACAAGGAGTGAGCATTCATGTATGAATTTCACGGCTGGGCTGCCATTCAGGAGAATCCTGCGGAGGCGGATGCCGGGCAGCTCGACATGATCATTCAGAAAATACAGCTTAAGATAACCGAATTTGCATGGGGAAGCGGCTTGTTATCCTTAAATGCGGCTAACGGCTCCTATTACCTTCATGTCGGAGGTTTTACGAACCGCAAGGGAGCCGAGGCTGCCGAGATCGAGGCGCTGTACCAATTGATCGGCGAAATCGCTCCCGGTTCATACGGTCTTCTGTATACCAGAGATGATGAGAATCTGGAAGGCTATGATAACGAGTTCCGGGTCAAGGTGCTGGCACGCGGGCAGTTGAAGGAACAAAGCGATCCGTTTCTCTCCCCTTGCGTCCCGGTGATCGAAGACGAAGTCGATTAATGACATGATAACTAAAGTTAGATAATAAAAGAAATCCCGTTACTCGCTTTGTCATGATGTTCTCATGGATGGCGGGTTACGGGATTTATGGTTTATCTGGATATGGATCATCTATTCAATGATGTAACTACATTCTCTTTGCACAAATAGAATGTGATTGCCACTGTGACTTAAGCTCGTCCATTCAATTCATCCATCGTTGTCTGTATGATGATCCGCAGGCCATTCAACATCGTTTCATGGGATAACGTCGGCAAGGATGGCTTCTCCACGGCCATCTCCGTCGATGCCGGAAAATGCACAAAGCCACCAATAGCAGACTTTTGCTTTAGGCGAATATCGTTCAAAATCGCATACATCGTATTATTGCAAATATACGTTCCGGCTGTATTGGATACCGCAGCTGGAATTCCCGCTTCCTTCAGCCGGTTGACCATCAAACGGATGGGAAGGGTTGAAAACAGTCCGTCCGGTGCGTCAGCGTCTATGGGCTCGTCTTGAGGTCTAACTCCCCGATTATCCGAAATCGTCGATTCCGGCGGTATGTCCTTGATATTAATGGCGATTCGTTCCGGTGTAATGGCGGTCCGCCCACCCGCCACGCCGCAGGCAATGACTGCATCTGGCTCGTATGCCTTCATCTCTTTCAGCAGAATCTCCGCACACTCATCATAATGTACGGGAAGAAGCAGCGTTCTGATCTCTGCGCCGGGGAAGGAGTCGTGCTTAATCTCCTCAACCAGTCTCTCCGTTGGATTTACAGAGCTCCCGCCAAAAGGTTCAAAGCCTGAAATTAATATTTTTAGCATGTATCATATCTCCTGTACTCTTTTATGTAAGCTGCCGGGTCACGAAAATCGCATACCAGCTTTTATTATAGCAGTGCTTGAACGCTTACGCCTTCAGCCTCAAGCCGTGATCGCAAGGCACTCGCGAATAACGTTGCATGCGGTCCATCTCCATGAATGCAGACGGTATCTGCCGTAATGGGGATCACCTTGCCGCTCAGGGTAACTACCACTCTGTCTTTCACCATCCGGACTACTTGCGTGACCGCAGCCTCGGGATCGGTTATGATGGCATCCGGCAGATGTCTCGGCGTGAGTGTGCCGTCATCCTGGTAGGTACGATCCGCAAACACTTCACTTGCTGTGCGAAGCCCTGCCTTCTCCCCCGCTGCGATTAACTCGCTGCCTGCCAACCCATACAGAATGAGTGTCGGATCGATATCCTTGATTGCCGATGCAATCGCATTCGCAAGGGGTCTGGAGGTCGCAGCCATATTATACAGGGCACCGTGAGGTTTTACATGCTGCAGCCCGGACCCTTCCTGTATCGCAAAAGCCATCAAGGCTCCAATCTGATAGGTTACCATATTACAAGCTTCGGCAGGCGTAATCTCCATTCTTCTTCTTCCAAAGCCGGCCAGATCAGGCAAGCCCGGGTGCGCGCCTATTGCGGCACCGCTCTCGATCGCTTGACGGACCGTTGCCCGCATGACCGCCGGATCGCCTGCATGAAATCCGCAAGCGATGTTGGCCGAAGTTATACTGCGAAGAAGCTCAGTATCATTGCCTAATTTGTAAGCACCGTAGCTCTCTCCCATATCACAGTTCAGGTCCACTCGAACCATGCTGACTCACCACTCCTTTAATTTAATCTTGATCATGGCCTCCAACATTCGAAACTCCCGAACATGAGCCGAGTAGAGCTGTTCTGCTTCAGCCAACGAAATACCCGCAAAGCGAATCGCTGCTCCAGGCGACAGCTGAGCGATCAGCGAAATATCGACGGTTGCCACTTGTGCAATTTTGGGATAGCCTCCAAGCGTCTGCCGATCTGCCATTAGAATGATAGGCTGGCCATCTGCGGGTACCTGTACCGTTCCAAGGGCTACCGGCTCGGATATATATTCCTTAGCATGGCTTAATTGAAGCAGCGGACCGGACAACCTGTAGCCCATACGGTCCGATTGCGGAGTTACGGTGAACCGTTCTCCGAACAGCGCGTGCTTGCTGCTGTGATCAAAGTCATCATATTGACGCCCTTTCAGCACACGTACCACCGTCTCCTGTCCTGGACCAGGATACCTTTCAGGAGAGAAGACGGCCCATTTTACGGTAAGGAAACCGCCATAATCATCAAGGTATCGTTCAGACGAGACCACAGGAAGCATAGAAGGATGGGTATGCAGCGTATCCCCCGTCTTCAACGGCCTCCCTTCATACCCGCCGATTCCGGCCCTTAAATACGTACTGCTGCTGCCCATTACCTGGTAGACATCAAATCCGCCCGACACCGCCATATAAGCACGGCAACCCGTTACCGGCTGTTGAAACCTCAGAACACGGCCTGCTTTGATCAGCACGGGACGCCACATCGGAACCTTCACGCCTTCTATCGAGGGTGATAAATCCCCGCCGGTAATGGCAACCCACCGATCGCTAAGAAATTCAACCGCGAATCCTGACCATGTAATTTCCAGAACGGCCTTTTCATCCTCATTGCCAACCAGTCGATTGGCGATCCGATAAGCGGAATGATCCATTGCTCCAGCCGTGATAATCCCGTATCTGCCGTAACCCCGTCTTCCCGCATCCTGAAGAGTCACAAGAAGTCCCGGCTTTATAACGGTTATACTCATAGGCCCACTTCCCTTAACTGTTCGTATTCCTCCGCTTGAATAGGCCGAAACCGGATATATTGCCCACTCTTCAACAGCGTTGGAGGCTCGGCTTCGGGACGAAATAAAACGAGCGGCGTCCGGCCGATAATCTGCCACCCGCCCGGCGTCTCGATCGGATATATGCCGGTTTGCGTGCCGGCGATTCCTACGGATCCAGCCGGAATATGCAGCCGGGGAGTCTGTTTCCTCGGTGTCGCAATCTGTTCCGGAATACCTCCAACATAAGGGAAGCCGGGCGCGAATCCGATGGCGTATACCAAATAATCCTGCCCGGAATGAATACGAATGACATCCCTGGGGGTAAGGTGGTTCTGCTGAGCTACTTCCTCCAGATCCGGCCCATAGTCGCCCCCATAACAAACCGGAATGTCAACAACCTCATATTTCGTGATGTTCTTCTCAACAGTTACCGCCTCCATCCGCTGCTCGAGCATTGAACAGACGTAAGCAAACACGGTATCGAATCCGTCCGGTTTGCCGATCTTATCATAATCATAGTATACCGCTACGCTCGTATACGAAGGGATGCATTCGATCCAGCCTGGAAAAGGGTTCTGCTCTATTCGTCTCGTCATAGCCGTGACCTGGCGATGCACCTTCTCACTCACGATATTTTCGAATTGAATGTGAACAGCCGAATCCCCTAAAGGGAAGAATGAATAAGACTTGCTCATATAGGACATTCTCCATTCCATATGTACTGCTGATTATCGTCAATCATTGAATGATTATTCCTATGATAGCAGAGAAACAGGCATCCGTTGAATATGAAGTTTTATTATTTGTCGATGGGATCAGGAACAGCTGACTCTGACGGATCAGGCCAAGCGTCCATGCTGTATATCTGTATAATTTCAGGGAATGGTTGGCAAAATACAGAAGACGTACTTTGATAAGGAGGTGCCACCAACATGAGCCCACAAAACCAGAACAGTAACGAACCGACAAAAGCAGAAGTTCAAACCACGAAATTGAACAAAATGCCGATTCCAGGTGAATTCGACACCGAGATCTCTGCCGAAGAAGCAGCCGAGGTATTTAAACAGCAGCAGCCAAACGCTGGTCATAGCTCCGAGAACCAACAATAATACAAGTTGAAGACCTCACGGAAGATCCGTTGTTTGCAGGATCGTTCTGTGAGGTCTTTTTACGCAAATCATGTTCTTTTCATTCGAGTTTCCGGTTTATATTCCCTTGGTGCCTAACCGCTTCGCTAGTTCGGCCAGATCATGCCCTTTGAGGGCGCCTTCGACCAACTGCGGGAGAAGTGCAGGGGTGCATGCAAAGCAAGGTGTTCCGTCCCTGGACAGCAGCTTGGCTACCTGCTCATCATAGAACGGTTTTCCCTCGTCGGATAGTGCGAGGAGACACATCGTCTTGACCCCCGCTTCCCGCAGTTCACGCATTCGCCGGATCAGCCCGGCTTGATTGCCGCCTTCATACAGGTCCGAAATGATGATAAACAGCGTTTTTTTCGGTTCTTCAATAAACTGCTCGCAATAAGCGACCGATTTATGAATATCCGTTCCGCCGCCAAGCTGGATGCCAAATAACATATCCACCGGATCATTGGCACACTGCTCCGTCAGGTCAACGACCTCCGTATCGAATACCACCACACGGGTGTCTAGCGAGGGTATGCTTGCAAATATGGATCCGATAACGGATGCCCAAATCACGGATTCCGCCATGGAACCGCTCTGGTCGATATCCACAATAACGGTCCATTCTTTGCTCCGTCTTGCCCTGTCAAAATAATAAAAACGCTCCGGAACGATCTGCTTGCGGTCTGCATCATAATTTTTCAGATTTCGCTGTATTGTCCGCTTCCAGTCAATACCGCTGAGCGAAGGAAGCGGTGTATGCTGTCTGCGGTTCAAGGCCCCTGTCACAGCCCGGCGAATATCCTCCTGCAGACGCTGGACAAGCTCATCCACAACCGCCTTTACCAGCAGGCGCGCCGTATCCTTGGTTTTCTCGGGAATCTTCCCTTTCAGGGACAGCAGCGTGCCAACCAGCTGTATATCCGGCTTGACCGTAGCCAGAACCTCCGGTTCAAACAGCAGCTGCTTCCAGCCCTTTCGTTCCATGGCATCATTCTGGATAATGGACACCACGTCTTCGGGGAAAAAGGAGCGGACATCCCCCAGCCACTGCGCAAGCCGGGGAGCCGACTTTCCTTGCCCGGCTGCCCGCTGCCCCGCGGCCGCACTTCCGGCTTCAGCCCCGCCGTCCGTATTATCATAAATCGCGGCCAGCGCGCGGTCCATAATCATCTCTTCCTCCGACAGCTGTATGCTCCCCCCGGGGCTATAGCCCGCTAGCTGAGGTTCAGCCGACTGGCCCAGAATGAGCCGCCAACGCGATATTTGGTTGGGTTCCGGTATGCCACTCATCGCCTAAAAGTCCTCAAAGTCAAAATCATTCAAATCGTCGATCATCTTCGCTTCTTCCTCCTTCAGGTCACCGGTCAAAATCTCGGCAGCCTGCTCTGCATTCACGCCCCATAGCTCGCCAAGCAGCTCGGCAATCATCGTCTTCTCCTTCGCCGAAAAGCTGCTGAACGCCCGGCGCAGAAAAACAAGCGCACGAGTGAATTCATCGTCCTTCAGGGACTGGATGTATTCATTCAGCTGCTCCCACAGACTTAACCGCGAGAGAAGAGCATACCGGTTCCGCATCGATAAGCCTTCAAACCATCCTGCTCCCAAATCGGCCGGAATGCCGGGGGATAATCTCCGCGACACTTCTTCGGCACACTGCCGGGCGGAAATCGCATTCCGCTCCATCAATACCGCACATGCATATCCCGACAAGCGGGCGTTCAGGTCATCTCTTTCGGACAAATGCCCGAGCTCTTGCAGCCAAAGTTCCTCATCCACCTGCTCCGCATGCTCCAAGGCGACGCCGTTCAGCTCATTCATGGCGGTGATCATCGAGCCTGATACCTCGTCGCTGCACTGGCTGCCATCAAGCAGAAACAAGCAAGCGCGCATAAAGAGCTGCTGCAGCAGCGGTACTAACGGCTCCGTATCCATCCGCCTGATCCCGCCATAACGGATCAGCACGGATAGCTCCCGGGAAGCTGCCGCAATCTGAACGACATCGCGGCTGTCCACAGCAAGCTTTTGCAGGGTCTGCCGACCCGCTTCCATCTGATGAATCATCCCGCATTCATACGCGATCCGGATCAGCATAGAGGCTTCGGCAATCGAGCTGCAGCCCGCCAGCTTTTGCTGGAGCATATAAGCGGCAGCCACCTCTACCGTCTCCCCCAGAAGCGTCGATTCAACGACCTGAATTTCAACCTCCGGCGTCCATTGCACAACCCAGTGCTCCGCCCATGCCCCTTGCTCCTGCCCGCTGGGTCTGGCCTTAACAAATTCAATCCCCAGCAGCTTCAGGCGATGAAACAAAAAAGACCGGTTCAAATCGAGATACGCGGACTCTTTCGAGGTTACCCTCCGGTTCTCGCGCAAATCCAATATTAAATCGTTGGCTACAACCGATTTATACTTCTCCAGCTTCAGCCTCTTCAGCTGGCGGTTCAGGTCGTCCTGGATCGGAGTCTGGCTGACGCCTTCCGCCAGCTCTCCGATCGCCGTGCCGATCTCCACACGTGCAAGCTCCTCTGCCACGACGGCAAGTTCGCCGCGCCCAAGCAGCGTCTGGGCCGCATCCCGCAAATCCCGAAGGGTCGGGAGACCTCCCCCGTGGAGCGCTGCCAGCGACTCCGCCAGCCGGACGGCTTCGATCACCTCCGCCGTGGAGCGGTGGGTGCCGTTCTTTCTCATCGAGCCCGCCACCATGGATAAATAATGATGCGGCAATTCCGCCAGAGAACCCTCCTGCATTCGTTCCCACATCATCTCAAAATAATGGGGAGCGATATTCCCGGCACCATAACCGGAAATGGACGACAGCTTATAATAGGAATATGGCATAAGCGTCAGCTTGGTAATCCGGGAAGGAAGCTGATTCAATTCCTCGTCGCTCATCGAGCTGGACAAATCGCGAAGGGCCGAGGCATGGTAAGCCCCGCACACGACTACGATGCGCTCGGGCTCATGCCCCGCCGCAATCGCTTCAACAATCTGGCGGCGCATATACGACTCCCGGACGGCATTGTAGGCGTATTCCACAGTATCCTCCAGCCGCTCTTTCTCCTCCGACAGCTCTCGCATCTCCATGGAAAAAGCCGATATGGATTGCCGGTAAGATCCTTCGCTCAAATTATGCTCGTAGCTCCGCTCCCAGTACATATCGTAATCGTATTCGCCGGCAAGCTCGGCAATCCGCTCATATAGGGATTTTTCGTCCGGCCGACTTTCGTCCATCGGTCCAGCTGGTATCGAGTCGGAACCAAGTTCCTCGACTTCAAGTTCTTTCCCGCGCGCTTCGTCATCCGAGCTGCGGCGCAGATCCTGCAAGCAGACGGCAGCAGATGAAGGCAGGTCGATAAATGCGGCATAAGCTCCGTGCTTCTGCGCCCATCTCATGGCCTGATATTCAGGGGAATATACAGCAAAAGGCCACAGAATCGTTCGTACGGGCAGTTCTTCGGTAAACGCCAATATGGCTACCGGCGGCTTGGTTGTTGCCTGAGTCAGATGCCGTATTTCCCCGCTTGCATCCGACGGCCCTTCGATGAGCACGGCCGTAGGATTGATCTCATCCAGAAAGTCCAGTACATGCTTCGCACCGGCGGGCGACAAATGCCGAACTCCAAACACATGTATGCCGGCAGCATTCACTGGTTGATCTCCTTGCATGCGTTATATAATCCCCTCCACTCCGCTCCGCGTTTTTTCATAATGTTATCAAGATATTCCTTCCATACGAGCCGGTCTTTATCATCGTCCTTCACAATCGCCCCTTGAAGTCCCGCTGCCAGGTCCTCGTCCGTCAGCTCACCGCTGCCAAAGCTCGCTGCCAGTGCCATGCTGTTCGTCAAGAGCGATATCGCTTCAGCCGTCGAGATCACTCCGGCCGGGGACTTCACCTTTTCCTTTTTATCCAGCGTCATGCCGCTGCGCAGCTCACGAAAGATCGTCACGACCTTGAGCAGTGCTTCATCTGCGGGAGCAGCAGCCTGCAGATCATAAGAGGAGGCAATCTCCGACACCCGTTTCTTTACGATTTCGATTTCAGTATTCAGATCCGCTGGAGCGGGAAGGACGATAATATTGAAACGGCGCTTGAGCGCAGTGGACATCTCATTGACCCCGCGGTCTCTTGTATTTGCGGTAGCGATAATAGAGAATCCTTTCCGCGCGTTCATTTCTTTACCGAGCTCAGGCACCGATATCGTCTTTTCCGACAAAATGGAGATCAGTGCATCCTGTACCTCGGAGGCGCAGCGGGAAATCTCTTCGAAGCGGGCTATCCCTCCCGCTTCCATCGCCCGCATGATCGGACTCTGCACCAACGCTTCGGGAGTCGGGCCTTGAGCGAGCAGCATGGCATAGTTCCAGGAATAACGGACATGCTCTTCACTCGTTCCCGCCGTTCCCTGAACAACCAGACCGGAATTTCCGTAGATCGCCGCGGCCAGATTTTCGGACAGCCAGGATTTGGCCGTGCCTGGTTCCCCGATCAATAATAGAGCACGGTCGGTGACCAAGGTAGCAACCGCCATCTCGATCAGCCGCTTGTTCCCGATATATTTAGGCGTGATATCCGTTTTGCCTGCCTTGCCGCCGACGATGAATTTGAGTACGGATTGAGGCGACATCTGCCATCCGGCTGGAATGTTTCCCGAATCCTCCTTACGCAGTGCTTCCAGCTCGTGACGGAACAGTAGTTCCGCGGGCTGCCGCATGATATCTTGTAATTGCTCTTTTCCTGCTGCCATGGGCTTATTCACTCCTTTAAATTTCTTGCTCTCTCATCATCCGGAGGATGTAACGAAGCTGATCCTCGGCGTTGTCCCGAAAGTTGCCTTGCACCGCAAGAACGCGATCATAATACATTGCCGGTAATCGGCAAAGCTGCTTGAATATAAAAGGTTCAATCATGTAGCAGTCCTGATTGCGCTTATCCTCCAGTGCGACCACGATCGCTTCAAATAACGCCTCATCCTTCATGCCGGAGCGAACAAGCCCCATAATGATCAAGTTGGCAAAACGGTTGCGGAATTCCGGCGAGTTCTTCAGTTTCGCCAGTAAATACGACTCGGCTCCGTGATGTCCCCGGCGGGCGAACGCGCTTACCAGCGCAAGCTCATCCTGCTCGATAAACAGCTCAAGCCATCTGTCATCCCAGCTTGCTTGCAGCTGCTCCTGCGGAAGCATTTCCACGTAATACGTGTAACTTTCCTTCCCCGTAAACGGCATAACTTCCTCATACGGTTTATACTGCCTATGGATAACCATATCTGACAGGGTGTCCAGAAGCCTTTTTCGTTCCTTGGCCGCGTTGCCAAGCGACGAAGAGCCGAAACCTTGCAGCAGAACGTCCTTGTATTGTTCAAATACGCGGTCCGGCGGCAGCACGCGCGCGGCTTTTTGGAATACCTCGCGGACATATGAGCTGCTATGTCTGTATTGCTCCAAATCGTTCTCCGCGTTTTGGCGAAGCAGTTCCCTGGCTTCCTCGGAATCTACACGATTCATGTAAATGACCGCTTCATTCATAAGGTATGCCCAGCCCAAAGACTTGATATATAAGGAATACTGCTGAAGCACGTTCCGGTACAGCTCTTCGAGAGCAGAACTTTGTTTATCGTGCAGTGCCCACAAGCAGCGCTTCACCTTGCTCCAGCTCTCCTCCAGCTTTGACTTGTCATCCTGAAATTCGGAAACCGCTTGAAGCTCGGCGGACATGTCTCGTACAAGCCAATCCGTCAACAAGGCGGAGCGGCATTTGCCAAGGGCAGGGTTAACCAGCTCTTGGTCTTTTCCTTGAGCGGCTTCATACAATCGCTCCACAGCCTGCTCCGAACCGTTCTCTGCAAGCGCGTCGTATGCGGCTTCGCGGATAACTTTCTTCTTACTCTTACTCCATTCCATCAGATCAGCTTCATACTCTTCGTAGCGGGCAAGCAATTTGATCGCCATGCACCTCACCTCATCGCTGCCGATCTCGGCTGCTTGTCGGATCAGCTCCGCTATTTCCTTGCCGCCAGTTTGGGCCATCACCTTCAGCTTGCGCGACTCCGACTTTCCGCCCGCGGGATTAAAGCTTTCCATCAGAAATGGAATGATTTCAGATCCATACGACGGCAAGATCTCATTGGCCGCTAGCTCGCCAATTTCCACATAAGGGTCATTCAACGCTTCAATCGCAAGGTATACCAGCCGGAAATCACGGAACAAGCCCTCCTTCCATGCTTCTTCTATGATCTCGTAACGGCCGCCGCCCGTTGTAGTCAGCGCTGTCTGTACAGCGGAAAGCTTGCGGAAGGATAAACGGGATGACAGTGAAACCGGATGATGGTCTACCGGATGGAGCTCTCCTTCAGGGGCTGTTGTTCCTTGTGTATGCAGCACGGAGCTCAGCAGCTGGTTCAAATCCTGAAGCAGCTGAGCCGACGGAGTCTCCTTTTTGGATTCCGGTTCGATTAAAGCGCTGATCCCTTCACCCAATCTCTTGAACACGGGAGCGCGCTCTCCCAGCTGCTGAAACTGCGGCAGCAGCCTCTTGAGGCGAAAGTCGCCGGCTGCGAGTTCACTGCCGGCAATATATAAACGCCTAACCTCCTGGTTAAGCTCCTGCAGTAATGCCGTACTCATGGTCTTTCCTCCTTCGTTATCCCTGCTCAGTACAACAGCCGGATGATTTCGTTATTCGTAACAAGGGTCAGCGGCTGCGCCAAGAGACGGCCCGTCGTCAGGCTGTGCTCAAACATAACCAGTATGGAAACGCCGCTCAGCTTCTCCTCCGGCAAATACCGCAGCATCGGGACCGTCGACTGTAAAAACACGTCGCCAAGGGCAATCGACTGTCCGGCTTCATCCGTGATGGCATACTGACCTTCGTCGTTCCGGCTGATCCGGGAAACATGCAGCAGCATCACGGGATGGTTGTCCGCGAGCGGATTTTTCAGCTGGTTCTTCACCTTTTTAACTGCGTCAGCATAAGAGTCCGCCGCATATTCGTGAATCCAAACGAAATCCTCCGCTGTCAACGGAGTTGAAGACATCTCTTCAAAGCGGACGCGACGGTTCATATCCCCGGGATAGCGGTACAGTACAGGGACTCGAACTTTTTCGAAAAAGCTGTCTTCCTCACGCATCAGCTTGGCGGCCTTATAGGGACGGTACTGAATCGTTCGGTGAATTTCGCCGCTGTCCTTCTGAATCCAGTATCCGATATCCACATGCTCCAGCCGTGCATCGTCGGCATAACTCAGAAAGGAAAGCTGTATCAACTCCGCCTCTTCACTTGCGAGTCCGAAGCTTTGCAGCTCCGTCAGCTGCCAGGCGTGCCCCAGCCATTCCTCAATCGTCGACTCATGGTCCAGCGCCATATCCGGATCCTCAAGCTTTGAAGTCAGGTATGGTCTGCCTTTTTTAATGATTGCGTTCATAACAGCAAGCTGCCCCACCGCATATGTATAAGCTTTCTCCTGGTCTTTGTCTGACAGCACCAACGCCAGGCGGCGAAGTTCCGACTGAGCACCCGATAAATAATAGTTGCCCATCTGCTTTACATGTTCCTGGATCAGCTTTTGTTCCTTTTTATCCAATGTTCCTAATCCGTTCCGGATCAACGAGTGGATCAGCCTCTCTAATACGTCCAGACCTTCCAGCTGCGCATTGATTTTCTTTTTTAATGCCGATTTGTTGACCTTCTTCGGTTTGGGCGCTGCCCCTTCGGTTGTTTCTTTGAGCTTACGCTCTTCCCGCTTCTCCGCTTTCTCCCGTTTGGCGGCCAAATCCTCCGGCACCTCAGCGGGTGTAAACGATGCTCCACCTGCATACGCATAGAGCAGACCAAGCACATGCTTGCACGGAAACTGCCGACTCGGGCAAGTACACCGCATAACCGGCTTCTCCGGTACCGCAAAATCAGCGGACGGCTGGTAATCGGAACTTCCGCTGCCAGCACATGTGCCGAAAAGTACGGCATGATCCACCGTATGATGGAGCTGCAGAAACCGTCCTTTTTTGACAAGACCCTGCCCATTCTTTATGGCCGCGCTATTCGGTGCCTGCGAATCGATCCATGACTCTGTAATCTCAACCAAACTCATACCCTCCTAAATCAAGTCGCTGCCGGTCATGCACAGCAAAATTATCCATTACTCTTAATCATATCGAATCTGGGCCTGACTCCCTACCCTTCTTAAGACCTATTTAAGAACACTCATTCCTATTTATTCAATCATCCTCATCCTTTATTGGATGATAAAGGAAACTGCGTTAAGCGGAAGTTTTTCTTGCGAGATAAGGATGCTACGCCTTGGAAGTTTATACTTTCTTATCTCTAAAAAAAAAGAGCCGGCATAACCGGCTCTTCAGAAATCGATATCGTCATTAATCTTTCCTTACTTGATACCGCCCTGTTCTAACCTCGAGAATATATTCTTCAGGGAAAGGCATGCCGGATTCCAGGGCATCCTGTACGGCTTGTTCAATAGGGTAAGGCACGCGAATAAATTGAATGTTGAGAGGAGCCGGATCTTCGCTGTCATAGATTCCATCCAAAATGACATAGGAGGCCTCAGGCATTTCAAGGGGATTGCCAACGCTGCCGGTATTAAATAGCGTTCTCCCGTCCAGATGCTGGTGATATGCATTATGAATATCCCCGTAACCAGCAACGTCCGCGATTCTCGGATCCCCGCCCAGCGGGGAACTGTGAAACAAGGTTTCAAGCTTCTCCTGGCCATCCCATGGTTGTATTCGCTCGTACACGCTGCGGGGCGATGCATGAAACAACCGGATCCATTTACCGCTCATCATGAACTCAAGGATATACGGAAGATCGGCAAGATATTGAAGCCTCTCGCGTCCGAGTCTATGCTGATGCCATAGGAGGACCGGATCATCGGTTTCCTTACCTATAAAGTCGTCCCAATTCCCCTTGATGACATGCTGGCAATGGGTTCTCACCATATCAACCGCGATATCTCCGTGCGGGCCTTTGCCAATCAAGTCGCCCAGGCAGTAGATGGTTTCGATTCTCCGCTGTTTGATATCCTTCAGAACGGCTTCCAGCGCAGGGATGTTTCCATGTATGTCGGAGATCAATGCAATTTGCGTCAATGAACCCGCCTCCAAGCTTCGTTTATTTCTTAATTGCTGTGGTTATGGCTTAGTGAATCCCTTAATTCATCATATGCGTCTCGAAGCCAGGGATGGACTACCTTCAGCAATTCACGTCGATTCCATAAGTATTGAATATATTCGAATGCCGCATGATCCAGCGAGATTTGCAGCTGGTCCGTAACCTCCTCTGAATACGGGGGGATTCCCGTTTGATCCCATTCCAATTTGTCAGCGACGAACAGTACCTTGTCTAGCAAAGAAGCCTTGGATCTCAACGTCGTATGGCAACCAACAGCGTTCAATATTTCCGGTTCTGTAATCTTGAACAAATCCTCAGCCATATATGCCGATATTTTCTGATGGATGATCATGGGAAATAACTCTTCTTCGGGCAATACTTCCAAACCGATCTCACGGGATACTTGAATGCGGACATGATTCGGAAAAACGGCACTAATATCATGCAGATACCCGGCATATTCAGCAGCGTTCGGATCGGCACCATAGAGAATTGCAATTCTGCGGGCTTCCTCCCCCACTTTAAGCACATGCTCTGCTGTTTTTGGGCATTGGTGTTTCTGCAGAAAGCGGACCACGTCATTCCTAAGATTTCCGGTGAGATCGTGTCCCCCAAGCTCACGGTAGGAGCTGATCATCAAGCGATGCTTACGCGGGTCGTTCACTCGTTTCACCTCACCCAATTCCTTGAATTTACCAATCTAGCACTTCATTTTCCATACAATATTAACTTATACTGAGAATAGTTTGAAGCTATTATACAAGAAAGTCAAAGAAAGGAGGTCATCCGATTCTACGCATCATCGACCAAACCCATTCGTGCAGATGATGCGGGATATCAACGTTGAGCAAGACATAACGAACCTATTGGAAGGAGGAAGCAATGATATATTAGGAAAGACTTGATCGATCCGTTATAAGGCCCCCGGTTTGTCCATTTATTATTCCTTAATATGGAATGTTTCGATTTTTAGTCTAATGTTTATTTACGTAATCATATATTTTACTCACGCGAGCTTGGTAACTGAATAAGATTTAAGCATCACCGACTTCACCACGTTAGGAGGCTGACGATAGTGAATACACGCAGGATGGTTAGCTTGGGGTTACTGATTCTTGTTATGATCATCAGTGGTTGCACGGGAAATGCTTCCACCGAAAAAACGAAAACGCTTACACTCTGGTACTGGAACCGAAGCCTGGACGATGAGCTGATTAAGTCTGTTGAAAAAGAATTCCCGGGGATTCGAATCGATGCGCAAAAAATCGGTGGCGACTTCAAATCGAAGCTAAAGACAACGTTGGCGGCCGGTTCCGGAGGACCGGACATCGTCGCTTTTAACGACTGGGTGGCAGAGCTGTTTACGAGCTCGGACCGTTTCTACGATCTGTATGAGCTGGGCGCCAAGGATATCGAGCCGGATTTCCTTGATTGGAAATGGAAGCTTGGCGTTACCCCGGAAGGCACCATGATTGCCCTTCCGATCGATACGGGGCCAACGGCCCTATATTACAGGGCCGATTTGTTCGGGGAAGCCGGGCTGCCGACCGAACCGGAAGAGGTCCACGCGCAGCTTGGCACGTGGGATCAATACTTCGAAGCCGGGCAGAAGCTGCAGGAGCATTTTGATCAAAAAGTGAAAATGCTCGACAACATCACCAACATTTACACGCAAATGAATGCTCAGTCTGAACGCATATATTTTGCCGAGGACAATACGTTTATCGGCGAAACTCCCGAGTCCTCCATGAAAACGGCGTGGGATACGGCGGTGAAGGCTTCCCAGATGAAGCTAAGCGCCAACGCCAATACGTCCTCCTCCGAATGGAATGCCGCCATGAACAATGGACGGGTCGCTTCCTTTGTCGGTGCGGTGTGGATGAAGGAAATATTGATGCAGGCGGCGCCGGATACCAGCGGCAAGTGGAGAGTAGCACGCGCCCCTGGCGGGGACGGCAACAATGGCGGCTCCTTCCTGGCCATTATGAAGACGAGTAAATATCCGCAAGAAGCATTTGAAGTGATGAAATATATTCAGAGTCCGGAAAATCAGGTTCAATCCTTTAAGAAGATCAACCTCTTCCCTTCCGCCAAAGACGCGCTGGATGCCCCCGTGATGAAGGAGCCCGAGGAATTTTTCGGGAATCAGGCAACTGGCGAGGTGTTCTCGGAATCTGCGCGTAACGTCAAACCTGCTTATTTCGGTGGTAAATTCGCTAATGTAAACGGCATTGTCAATCGAGAGCTGTCATCCGTTGCGCTCCAGGGCAAAAATCCTGATAAAGCCTGGGAAGACGCGCTGGCCAGAGTCAAAAAAGAACTGCTGCGCTGACCAAGGTTCTTGTTTTGCGAGGTATGGCTTTCCGATTGTTAAGAGTACTTAAATACCAACCGCTACAGGAGGTACAGTACGATGGATAATCCAATGCTGAATCGCACGCCCGTGGAACAGAAGCCTGTTCCTAAACATCCGAAATCTCAAGACCGACTGTCTGCACAGATATGGAAACACCGCAAAGAATATTTGGCGATCTCCCCATTTTACATTCTATTTGCCATATTCGGCCTTTTCCCGATTGCCTTCTCGATGTTCCTGTCCTTTCAGAAATGGGACGGCATCGGGGAGATGACCTATAACGGGCTGGGCAACTACCAATTCATGCTCACCGATCCGGAATTCTGGAGAGCCGTCGGCAACACGCTGCTCATCTGGATTTACTCCACGATACCGATGCTGTTTATCGCGCTGGTCGTTGCCTTCCTGCTTAATGCATCATTTGTCCGGTTCCGCACGTTCTTCCGGATCGGCTATTTCCTGCCGAACGTCACCTCACTCGTGGCAGTTGCCATCGTGTTCGGCACCGTATTCTCGAACAATTACGGCCTTCTCAACTATATGCTGTCCCTGCTCGGCCTGAACTCCATCGAGTGGTTGAATAAGACATGGGGCATACAACTCGCCATTTCGGTCATGGTCATATGGAGATGGGCAGGGTATAACGCCATTATCTATCTTGCCGGGCTTCAGAGCATCCCGACCGTCCTGTACGAAGCAGCCAAGATCGACGGAGCCTCCGGCATTCAATCCTTTTTCAAAATCACCATTCCCAATCTTAGGCCCATCATTCTCTTCACGGTCATTACCTCGACCATCGGCGGCATGCAGATCTTCACCGAACCGCAGGTGCTTGTTGGCAATGATGGCGGCGTCAGCGGCGGCGGTATGACCATCGTCCTCTACCTGTACCGTGAAGCCTTCGTGAATAACTATTTCGGATATGGCGCTGCCGTCGGCTGGGGAATGTTCCTGCTCATAGCGATCTTTTCCATCGTGAACTGGAAAATGGTGCAGGGCAGTCCGTCCAATGACTGAAATGGGGGTGAATCGTATGTTCAAATGGAAATCCATATTCCTTCACATCGGGTTAATCGCCGGACTGCTGCTGTCGATTTTCCCCTTCTATTGGCTGCTTGTCATGGCAACCCGAACCACTTCGGATATTTACAGCTTTCCTCCGAAACTATGGTTCGGTCCTCACTTGCTTGATAACGTGTCGAGGGTGCTGAGCAGCATTGATTTCTTCGGCGCCTTCTGGAATACTCTGTTCGTGGCTTCCGCTTGTACGCTGTTAGTCTTATTCTTTGATTCCCTGGCCGGATTCACGTTTGCCAAATTCCATTTCCCGGGCAAAAAATGGCTGTTTGTGCTGCTGCTGGCTACCATGATGGCGCCGGCCCAGTTGTCCCTGGTACCCTCCTTTGTCATTATGGCAGAGTTCGGATGGGTAGGAACTTATAAGGCGCTGATCATTCCCGGAATGGTAAACGCCTTCGGGATCTTCTGGATCAGGCAATATGCACAGGAGTCGGTGCCCTCGGAGCTGCTGGATGCTGGCAAAATCGACGGCTGCGGATTCTTCCGCCTCTACTGGAATATATCGCTGCCGATTCTGCGTCCCGCCCTATCGTTCCTGGCTGCCTTCACGTTCATCGGCGTATGGAATGACTACCTGTGGCCGCTAATTATTCTAAATGATGAGAACAAATTCACCCTGCAGGTTGCGCTTTCCTCATTGAACGGAATATACACGACCGACTATTCGATGGTCATTGCCGGTACGCTGCTCGCCGTCATTCCGCTGATCGTTTTGTTCCTGTTCATCAGCAAGCAATTCATTTCCGATATTGCAGCAGGTGCCATTAAGAGTTAACGGCAAAAGGGTATCCCAAAAGATCTTAGATCTATTGGGATACCCTCTTATTTGTTAAAAGCAGCCTTTTCTTTTATTTTACCCCAGATCATACCGCCATACCGAAACCATTACGGCACCATCGCCAGCTTCTCATGGTCCGGAGTTTCACTCTCCTCTTCTGAACCAACGACCGTCTCTCGCTTTAACTCCGCTGTTTCATCCAACTTTTTGCGCCCCATTACCGTTGCTGCCGCAAGCGCTAACGCTGCAGGAACGATAGCCCAAGCAAACGTAGCCGCAATGGAGGAAGCAAGCGAGTCCGAGATCGGCTTGAGCAGCTCGGCCGGAATCAGCGACCTCGTCTCCGGCGCCAACAAGATGTGAGGGTCCTTGAGATCGAATCCTTCAGGCAGCGACTCGGTGTTCATCACGCTCGATCCCGAGGATAAGGAACCGGCAAAGGATCGGCTCTGTATCAACCCGAACACCGTAATCCCAATCGTCATCCCAAGCGACCGCGTAAAGTTAAAGGTAGAACTCGCCATTCCACGCTGCTTATAGGATAAACCATGCATCACGGCAGTACTCAGCACGGAGAACGAGCCGCCGATGCCAAGCCCGATCAGCACCATGTACAGGGTTACGATGAACCTGCTGGATTCCGCCGTTAGTGTCGAAGCAAGCACCATCCCTCCCGTGAACAGGACAAGCGTCGGGATCATGATGTTACGATACGATATTTTACTCATCAGAAAACCGCTCACCGTAGCCGTGATGACCGAACCCACCATCATTGGCAGCAGGACGAGCCCCGAGTTCGTTGCGCTTCCGCCAAGTACGCCTTGAATGAAGATTGGAATATACACGGAAGCCACGATGAAGGATCCTCCGCTGAATAAGCCGCACAGCACACTGGAGGTATAGAGTTTATTCTTGAACAAACGGAACGAAATGATCGGTTCTTCCGCCCTTCTCTCCGCAAGCACGAAGAGGACCAGCATGACAAACGCCGCAGCAAACAACGTCAGGATAATCCAGGAATTCCACGCCAACTGCTTGCCGCCAAGCTCTAAAGCAAACATGAAACAGATCACGCCTGTCAGGAGCGTAGTGGCGCCCATCCAATCAATCGGCTGTTTGGAGCGTTCATGCGATTCTTTATAGAACAGCGTTACCATCATGAAAGCCACGATGCCGATTGGCAAATTAATATAGAATATCCACTGCCATGTAATCTGATCGGTAATATACGCACCTGCGAGCGGTCCGAATATGCTGGATAATCCGAACACGGCTCCGAATAACCCGGTAAGCTTACCCCGCTTTTCGAGGGGAACCGTATCGAACATAATCGCGAATGCAATCGGGATGAGCGCACCGCCACCAATACCTTGCACGGCACGATATAGCGCCAGTTCCGTAATGGAGTTCGCCGTACCGCACATCACGGAACCCAGCATAAATACAATCATCCCGAATACAAAAAACTTTTTGCGCCCATACATGTCGGACAGCTTGCCGAAGATCGGCATTCCCGCAAGCTCAGCGACCATATAAGCGGAGGTCACCCATACAAAATGATCAAGTCCTCCCAGCTCCCCGACGATATTCCCCATAGCGGTCGCTACGATCGTATTGTCCATGGAGGCCATTAATATGCCGAGCAGCAGGCCGGCAAGCACGATGGGTAATTTGTTGGTTGATTGTGTCTTCAAGTTCTCATACACTCCTTCTAAGTAGGTTTCCTTCTTCTTTACTGTCGTCATTGTAATTCAGAAAGTATGACAGGTGACTGTCACACTTTTATCCCCGATTCCTCTTTTTTTCAAAATACATATAAATACAGCCCAGAGACTTTATGCACTCATCCCTGGTAGCGTATAATCGGGATATCCAACTCATGAAGGAGGTTCATGTGGAATGAAGATCAGTGAATTATCGCAAATCAGTCAGGTCAGTGCACGCTCCATCCGGCATTATGAACAAAAAGGCCTGCTTGAAGCCCACAGGCTTGAGAACGATTACCGTCATTTCGACAGATCTGCCATCGAACGGGTTAAAATGATTCAATTGTATTTGAAGCTGGGATTAACGACGGATCAAATCAGAGCTTTATTCAAAGGGGAAATCTCTTCTCCAGATGATTACGAGTACTGCGAGGAAATGCTGTCCATTTACCAAGAGAAGTTAAGTCATGTGGATGGTCAGATCGCTGCTCTCCATGAGTTGAAAAGGCTGCTTGAGCGGCAAATTTCCCTTACGATGAAGAAAAAGAACCAGGTCCCCGTCTGACGACATACGCGGCCCCGAGCGTCATGATGCTCGGGGCCGTTCTTTTCGATGATGAGATCCGTTATCTGCATACCTCCTTAACGTGTTAAAATAAAGGTGTACATCTGAAATGGAGGAAATCGACATATGGACAATTTCGAGAAAAATTTGGAGAAATACGCAGAGCTGGTCGTTAAGGTAGGCGTAAACATTCAGCCAGGCCAAGTGCTGATCGTCAATGCTCCAATCGAAACCGTAGAGTTGACACGCCGCATCGTGGCCAAGGCATACGATGCAGGTGCCAAATATGTGCAAGTCGACTGGGAAGATGAGAGAATCACCCGCATTCGCTACGAGAAAGCACCCGCTGACTCCTTCGGTTATTATCCGCAGTGGCAGGCCGACGCCATGCAGCAGCTAGCCGAAGGCGGAGGAGCCATTCTGCGCATTAAAGTCCCGGATCCGGAGCTGTTCCGCGGCATTGATTCGGCCAAAGTATCTACAGCCGTAAAAGCCGCTGCCCTAGCCAACGAGAAATACCAGGTTTACGTGCGCAACAATAAAATCAGCTGGTCGCTCATTAAAGCCCCTACCCGTGCCTGGGCCGATAAGGTATTCGCGGATCTTCCCGAAGGGGATCGGATTCAAGCCATGTGGGATGCGGTATTCCAGATGAACCGGGTGGGCAGCGAAGATCCGGTTGCCGCTTGGCGGGATCATATAGCTCAGCTGAAGCTGCGCCAGAACCACATGAATGCCAAACGCTATAAAGGCTTCCACTATCGTGCGCCTGGAACGGATCTGCGCGTGGACATGCCGGAAGGGTATCTCTGGCTCGGCGGCGGCGACGAGAATGAAGCCGGCGTATATTTCGTGGCAAACATGCCGACCGAAGAAATCTACACGATGCCCCACCGTACAGGCGTGAACGGGACCGTAACAAGTACGCTGCCGCTTAATCTAAACGGCCGCCTGGTGGAGGGCATGAAGCTCACATTCAAGGACGGCAAGGTTGTCGAGTATGAATCCGAATCCGGGCGGGAGCATCTCACAACACTGCTGGAAACGGACGAAGGCGCGTCTTATCTGGGAGAAATGGCACTCGTACCGCATGATTCGCCAATTTCCCAGCTGAACCGTGTCTTCTATAACACCGGTATCGATGAGAATGCGTCGTGCCATTTTGCGCTGGGCAGCGCCTACCCTGTCAATATCGAGGGCGGTACCAAAATGAGCAAGGAAGAACTTCTCGCTCGCGGAGCCAATGTCAGTCTGACGCATGTTGATTTCATGATCGGATCGGCCGAGCTGGACATTGATGGCGTGCTGGCTGACGGCACGATTGAACCTGTATTTCGCGGTGGACGATGGGTTTAACTACACTCTAGACCCGTTCAGATACACAGCTGTATACTTGAAACAAAGCCCTGCGGGAAATCGCGGGGCTTTACTAATATCCGTAGCTCTTTGTGCTGATTTAAAAAGAAATAAACGAAGTCGATTTTTTACTTTACTTATATTGGAAGCGCTTTTATAATTTAATATAACATAAATCATTTCACATAATTATGAATCAATATCACAAGATGCAGGAGGTG
This sequence comes from Paenibacillus sp. p3-SID867, assembly GCF_025142895.1. Lineage (NCBI taxonomy): Bacteria > Bacillati > Bacillota > Bacilli > Caryophanales > Paenibacillaceae > Paenibacillus > Paenibacillus sp. p3-SID867. The sequence continues at coordinate 392,686 of NZ_JAMBDM010000003.1, read as the reverse complement.
ATCCGGGAAAAGATAGGCGCTGCACGGATTAGCAATGCCCATTTCACAATGAAGGGAAGAGAACAATGATGAAACAAAAAGGGAAATGGCTTACCTCGCTTTTGCTTGCCATCAGTTTATGCACAGCAGGCACGCAGTCCGCTTTTGGTGCATTCTGGAACCTGAGCGGCGATATTGTTGTACATGACCCAACCATCATTAAGGAAGGAAACACATGGTACACTTTCTCTACCGGTCAGGGCATCCAACTGCTGAAATCGACCAACGGCACGAACTGGACCAGATCGAACCAGGTATTTGCTTCCCCGCTGTCCTGGTGGAAAACCTATGTGCCAAACCAAAGCACCAACGATCTATGGGCGCCCGATATTGAATATTTCAACGGCCGCTACTGGCTCTATTATTCGATCTCCTCCTTCGGTTCCAACACATCCGCTATCGGCCTGGCTTCCACGAGCAGCATCTCCTCCGGCAATTGGCGAGATGACGGTCTCGTCACGCGTACGACCTCCACCAATAATTACAATGCGATTGATCCGACGCTGACCATTGATAAGGACGGCAATCCGTGGCTGGCCTACGGCTCATTCTGGAGCGGACTCAAGCTGACCAGGCTTGATGCAAATACAATGAAACCGACCGGAAACCTGTATTCCATTGCCTCACGCCCGAACAACGGAGGGGCCGTTGAAGCGCCTACCATCGTTTATAGAAACGGTTACTATTATCTGTTCGCCTCCTTCGATTCCTGCTGCCAGGGGGTCAACAGCACCTACAAAATCGCTTATGGCCGTTCCACCAGCATAACAGGTCCATACGTGGACAAGAACGGTACCAGCATGATGAATGGCGGCGGCACGATTATGGACAGCGGGAATGCAGTGTGGAAGGGTCCCGGACATCAGGATGTCTATAATAACCTCATTATTAGACATGCGTATGACGCAACCGATAACGGCACGCCGAAGCTGCTCATCAATGATTTGAACTGGGATTCCCAGGGCTGGCCCACTTATTGACTGCTCCATACCCATAATATGAATCTTCCTTAGACATCCACCCGAAAAAGGCTGACACTAAAGCTCCAGCTCTAGTGTCAGCCTCTTATCCGTTCTTATTTCTTACTTCTTCTCCATGATATCCAGCATACGAAGAATCATCATGACGGCTTCCGCCCGGGTCGCGGATTCCCGTGGGGCGAACCGGTTACCTAAGCGCCCATTCACGATGCCAGCCGCGGTGGCGGCAGCGATTTCCTTCTCTGCCCAAGCCGGAATGGCTTTCTGATCAAGGAATTCCGTTTCTGCTTCTGGTAAGGAAAGGCCCAAATAACGTGTGATCAGGACCGCCATTTCAGAACGGTTGACAGGTTGATTCGGTCTGAATGTGCCATCTTGATATCCCTTCACAATACCTTCGGATAAAGCCCATTGAATCGCTTTAAGCGCCCAGGTTCCGATGAGGGAACTGTCTTTGAAATTCAGCTTCCCAGCATCCCCTTGTCCATTCAATGCTTTGAACATCATCACCATAAATTCAGCGCGTGTTACTTGCCGGTCCGGCTTAAAGGTATGATCCGGATAGCCGTCAACGATACCGAGCTGAACGGCTTCCTCTATCGCCGACGAAGCCCAATGTCCCGCGATGTCGGTTAACATCACTGGCTTTGGCTCCGGCTTCGGTTCTTCGGTCCCCGGCTTCGCCTTACGATGAATGGTTAACTGGTAAGTTCGGGTCGTTCCGTTCTCAGCCCGAATCACCAGCTTCAACAGGTTATCCCCTTCCTTCAGCTCGATAACCTGATCCTTCTTCAGGGATTCTTCCCCCAGAAGGACTGTTGCCTTGTTATGCGCCGCATCCACACGGAGCTGCACGGATTCGGCTTCCGTCTCAAGTCGGTACTCTGTCGTATTCTCATTAAATGCAGGGGTGAGTTCCGCTGCTTTGCCGCCGATGATCACTTCGAGTCCTTTTAAACGGTTGTCTCCAGATAATACATGGCCTCCAGAGGATCCCGATCCCGACTCTGATCCCGATGATGGCGGGTTCTCCGTTGAAGGTACCACCGAAGCGTTATAGGTACGGATCGCGGCTTGCAGAGCGCTGATCGCAGCTTGTACTTCCTTGGCTGTTGCCTGATCCTGCTGCGCTATGGCGCTGGCTCTTTCAATGGCAGCACGGAGTGCAGACCTTGCTTCTGCTGGATACTGCCCCGGCGATGTGCCTTCCCTTGTTTCGTCAAGTCTTTGCTGTGCCGATGCGATAAATCCAATTAACTCGCTCTTGTCTACCGCTGCTGCCGGTGTTGTGACCGAGTTATGAAGTCCGGCGCTCTCTCCCGCAGCGTTATAGGCTTTCACGGTAAAATGATATCTGGTGTCAGGAACCAAACCGGAAGCGGTATGCGAATACACATCATTTGTCACGGTAACAACCGGTTCACTCTGCCCTTTCAGATATACACGATATCCATCCACGCCATCATCTGCGGTCGCTTCCGGCCAGCTCATGGATACAGCGTCTGATGTGATGTTCGAAAATTCAAGCTCCCCGGCTGTCCACACTGGCGCTCCCGGAATGTCTACGGCTTGAGTGACGACCGTTAATATCTCACTCGGAGCCGATTCCGTGCCTTGCTTGTCCACAGCGGTTACTTTGAATTCATACAGCGTGTCCGGGGTCAGCCCCGTCGCTTCATATACGCTATCCGTGACCGTTGCTACGCGCTCTCCGTCCTGATATACATTATAATTCATCGCTTGTTGGTCTGGACTGCTCACGGGATCCCAACCGATTTGAACCGTTGACGATGTCACATTCAGTGCTTTCAGGTTAGTCGGAGCATTGAGATTCCCGCCATCTGTCGTGAATGTCCACACATCCGAAAGGGTTTTACCTCCGAATTTGTCTTGTGCGACTACATACCACGAATAGGTTCCATCGGATTGCAGTCCTGCCCATTGCTGAACAACCTCAGTGCCGCTGGCTACGTTCTGCGGTGTACCGATGGACTCTCCTCTCAGATGATTCACTTGGATCGAATCCGTTGCTACCCGCTTTAATTTCGGTTCAAGATCCAGGTTCATCATGAATTCATCCGAGCCATTCGTATAATAATTGTATTTGTCGAGATAAGGAGAGTACGTATTCACGAAAATCTGATTGCTTTCCTTATTAAAATGCAGCAGTCTCAAGTAACCACTGCCGCCATCGGCATGTCCTTGATAGTCTGCCAGCATCTGATAAACGGTCCTGTCCACATTGCCGTCACCATTATCATCCAATTCATTTTTAAGCAGACTGGCTCCCGTGTAATGGCCGCTCAGAACGGCAACCACGTTGGGATTCGGTACGACAACTTCCTTGTACAATTTATTGCCTATACCGGAACGAGTTCCGTTCGCGAGCATGTAATCGTGGAAATTCAGAAATGCGATACGGTCCGGATATTCTGCGAGAACCTCGTTCATCCACTTTATGTCCTCGTCTTCAACGCCCCATCCCATATACATCATAATGAAGTCGTTGCCTTCAACGGATACAAGGTCATAATGACCGCGATTGTCCTTGTAGGAACCTCCGTAATATGGCTGATTCTTGTAACGGTTCTCCCCGAAGTATTGACTGTAGGTCGTGTAGTCCCAATCGTAGCTTCCCACATCATGATTCCCGGCAAGCACGCCATGCGGCAGATTTGCATCCTCCAGCATCTTCATGTAATCATCGGCACGTTTCCATTGATACTCAGCTGTCGGGTCGTTCACGATATCACCGGTATGGAACAAATATTTGATGTTCATATCATCGATGGAATCGACAATCCATTTGAATTGCTTCTGCTGAATATGCGGGTACAGCTCCGTTAAGAATTGGGTATCCGATACCCATACAAAAGTGTAATCATAATCCTCACGTGAAGGGATTTCATCCTGTACAATGACATCCACTTTGCTGTTTTGTACGTAGTCTGCTGCCGACAGTTCGCCTCGAAGGGTAAAATCATCTTCAGACTGGGCAATATGTTTGGTGATCTCCGTCCACTTGTTCAGGTTGTGGTTCCACGCATACATTGTGACCTTGCGGCCCGACACCGTATGTCCTTCCCAAGTAACTTCAACACGGTCACCCGGCTCCACGGCATGCTCCAGCTCTACTTCAAACCGGATATAAGGGAACTGGGACGTGGAATCCACCGTGACATATTGATCGTTGGATTCAGCTACCAGCTTCAATTCCTCTTCGGTCAGCGCGGTTTCGCCAGTCGGGAATCTATCCTTAGGAGGCTCTTCATCCGAGGCGTTCTTGGATAATTTTACCCGATCGCCACTTAATGCATGATACGGATATGCCTGATGGAAGGAGACCTCAAGCTCGTCATCCGATGGATCGCTGACTTGAACCTTAAGCTCCGGCGATAACCCGGTTCCGCTCTCCATATCTGCAGGTGAGACCAATTCGGGTGCATTCGGATGCTCCGGTGCGGTGTTAAACGTTACCGTACGTTCCGAGATGTTGCCAATCTTGTCCACTGCCCGAATGTCCAGCTTATGGACGCCTGGTTCAAGCTCGGACGATGAAGTATCGTATGGCACCTGGATGGCTCGACCATCTAGCAGTGCCTCCACTTGTTCAACGCCGGATATGCTGTCCTGTGCAGTCACATCAATGGGAATGCTTCCCTTATAGCTCTTGCCTTCTTCAACAGTCACGTTAATTTCGGGTCCATTGTTATCTACCTGTATGTTGGCAATTGCTCCAGACTTACCCTTTACAATCAAATCAACCTTGTGCTGCCCGTCTGTAACCGTCGTGGTATCCCATGCGTAAGATAGGGCTTTTGCCTTATCGGGAGAAATATCAAATTGAAACGTTACAAATGGCAGAAACCGTCCATCGTCACCTAGGTCGTGGATAAGCGCAGGGTCGCTAAATTGCGGATCCCGAATTTCTGTTCCGTCTCCTAACAACAGCCGCACATTGCGGACATTAAAATCATCCATGTTTCCCGTCGGCTTGTCATCCTCGAAATAGGTCTTCTCATTATCGCCGGCCCGCAGGGTAATTTCGTTTGTGCCGCTTATCAGCCATTGCGGTTCGATTGGGACAACGATGGTTTGATAACCGTCAATATTAGGCTCGGTCTTGAACAGAACGTTCTTGCCTACGGTCACCGTGTTGATCCCATCGTCAATACCATCGCCTTCAAAAACAAAATAAGCGGAATGCTCCATAACGGCTGTACCTTGAACCGGCTGCCCGTCGATATGAAGCTCGAGATCCGCAGGCGCTGCCCCGTCAGCCGCACCCCGAATATACGTTATCCCGGTGACGGTCTGTTGATCGTCAACATTCAGGCTGGCGCTGGCCCCGTCCCCCGTGAGGTCGACTTCATATTTAGGACTCTCTACTTTCTTAAAGGTGTTGGACACCGTGAAAAAGTACTCCAGCTTGGTGTGTCCCAGCAGCTCCAGATAAGAAATCGTATGACGAAGGCCTTGCTTCCCTTCCTGAAGCTGTGCAACCTTGTAATCGTTCTGTCCATCGACTCGATAAGATAGCGCGAGTGAAGTAACCATACGATCATCGTGCGCTTCTGCCGTAATCTCCAGATTTTCTCCCGGCTCCACATTGGTTGTTGTCGTCCGGTTAGTGACCGTCGGTTCCTTGGCCACATCAATATGTACCGGCTCCGCAGGCACCTCGGAATGCTGCAGCGAACCCGGCGTAGCCTTATGCTCCAGCTGGGAGATCCGCTGCATCTTCAGGCTGCCATCTTCGGGATACTTATAGAAGATCCCCTGATCGGCGGCGTTATGAACCTCCCCGTCATTGTAAAATGCGGACACGATGGGACGGCCGGTATTTGTCACAACCACGAGCTCCCGCATGCGTGAATTGGACATGCCGCCTGAGAATATTTTGACAACATCGGTGTTTTCAATCAGGTTGGTGCCGTAGTTTTTATTAAAATCAGCAATCGTGGATTTGCTGTTCTGAGCATTAATGATCCAGAACACCAGCGTGCCTCTGGATGGAATCTTCACCTCATCGGGTACATGAGCCCAAAGGGTATCACTCTCCAAGTAACGATAACGAATTTTGTAATGGCTGAAATCGATGTCTTGATCGGTATTGTTATATACTTCAATAAATTCATATCCGTCGGCGGTTCCTACATTCGTGGAATCAGGAACAAGCTCGGTGATCAGGAGTTCAGGCATGTTGTTACGCGCGGTGGATGACTGGGCTGAAGCCTGTCCTGCAAATCCGGTAAACGAGGCCGACAACACGATACAGAGGATCAAGAAGCAGGATATACATCGATTCAGGACGATCTTAGACAATGGAAAACCTCCTAGAAATGATTTTTTGAACAATCAATTCAGTTTCCCAATTCTCCAGGTCTCCATGGGATCTCCAAATTTTAATTAAAGCGCTTTCAATATCAAATCCCTCACTCTATCAGATTTAGGCTATTCCCTTGAGAGATCCATTTAGCACGTCACCTCCTAAGATCAATAATTGCATATTCCCTTCGTTTTTTAAACCACTTTATGTAAAATCTGATAAATGATACGCAAGTCCCGGAAATCAGCTAGCCTTCTAGTAAAATAGGATAATATCCGAACAGACCTTCATCACTATATCTTAAGTAAGCATCCATATCTCAAGATCCACAAACGGAACCAGCATCTCTGGCTGACCTAATAATACGAAAAGACCCCGCGAATGATATCGCAGGATCCTTATCAGTGGGAAGCGATTTTGTTGCTCATTATGCAGCAATTTTCCAATTGCTAGGGTGCCTTACCAGAAAAGAATCGAAGAAACTTCGCTCTCCTTCTCCTTTTACGAGTGTTCATGGCGAATCAACTGCCTTTCGGAATGACATAATGTTCTTCCGTCCGTCGATTGACAATACCACTTCCCACTTGTTCTATATTTACCCGGTTCTCGGGAAGTGAAACACTTTTGACCCGAACTTTCTTTCGAATATGGAGATCAGCTATGTACCCCTTCATTTGTATAAATGATTGCGGCTGCTCACACACTCTTCATCGTCTGGGACAGTTGTACCAGCTTGTTCATCGTTTTCCAATTCCGCATCGTCATCGGCACGCCGAGCTTCGACAACTGAACCGCCAGCTTGGAATTCCGAACGCTTTCCTTGAACATCAAGTAAACCTCTTCACCGATCACCTCGAAGATTTCCTTTTCGTTCACATAAAGCTTTAATTTCTCCACATCTTCAGCAGCAGGCGCTTCCGTCAGCATGGCAACATAAAGACTCTCAAACTCCGATGCTGCCTCCGCTTGACGCAGCGTTTCTTCCGAAAATGGACAGTTCCGAACGATCCCCTCGATTTCCTCGGAGGTTCTAAGGATCACCGATATCGGGAAGCCGAACGTTTCAAGTATGCCCTGCTCCATTTGAACGCACAGCGTTTCCTTGGATTCCCCGGATTCAAAGAGCACGTTTCTGCTCTGGATGTAGGTCTGCACGCGAGCTAGTCCCATAGATTCAAGCATCTTTCTTAAATCGGCCATCTTGATTTTATTGTGTCCGCCTACGTTAATCCCTCTAAGCAACGCAATATAGATTGTCATCCAGGCATCCTTTCCAGAATCAGACCTGCCGTCTTCTCACCGTTCGCAATGCAATCCGGTATGCCCACTCCATAATAGGAGCATCCCGCGAGAATAACGTTAGGATACAGATCATCCATTTTCTGTTCTAATGACTCCACGATTTGCCGGTGCTTCAAATGATAATTCGGCATATTGTCATGCCATTTGGTGACTTCACAAGAGAGCGGCTCTGCCTTAATGCCAAGGCTTTGGCTGATATCCCCCATCCCGATCTGTTTCAATTCTTCATCGGATAATCGGATCAGCTCCTCATAATGAGGATTGGAGCTCTTGTAGAATAGTCGCATCAATAACCGCTTGTTCTCGGAGGTATGCTCCCATTTCCGGCTCGTCCAGGTGCAAGCATCACACTTCAACCGGGTTCCCTTGGCCGTAATGAATCCCGTTCCATCATAGGGGAGCTCTTCGTCTTGAATGTCATAGGCAAGATACACGCTGATGAGCGATTTGGTATACATCTGGTCAAAGTCCTCATTAAGCAGCGGATCTTGCAGCAAATCCTTCGCGGCGGATCCCAGCGTGCTTAAAACAACAAAATCAGCTTCAAGCTTTTCGCCATTTGCCAGCATCACCCCGTAGCCGCTGGCTGTTTTCTCCAGTCTCTCTGCGGCAACGCCTTTGTATATCTTCGCGCCTGCTTGAATCACGGTCCGTTCCAGTGCGTCAATCACAACCGAGACTCCGTCTTTGAAGGAAAGAAATTTTTTATTACCCGAGCTAAGGAATTTCTGTTTATTCTCGGTCAAACCACCCATGATGCTGCCGTACGTATTTTTGTACTCCAGCAAATAGGGAAACGTGGATGCAATGGTCAGGTCATGAAGCTCTCCGGAATAGACGCCCGATATGACCGGAGCGATCTGATTCTGAACGATTTCCTTGCCAAGGAAGGCTTCAAGGAACTCCCCCAAAGAATCATCCTTGGTATACGTTTCATTCGGCGTGTAATAATCCTTGAGCGCCTCCACCTTCCCCTCGGCAGACACCAGCTCGCTTTCGGCCAAGGATTTCAGGCTAAGCGGTATGCCGAATACGCTCTCATCCGGGATTCTTTTCAAACCTGCAGTCGTATATATGAAAGAAGTTCCCGTGGCATTATACACAACCTGGTCTGTTAACTGAAGCTCCTCCAGAAGTGGTGCCACATTCGTTTTCCGGGATACGATCGAATCCGCTCCGGTTTCCATAATAAATTCACCGTTCTGAACGGTGCGGATTTTGCCTCCCAGCGTTTCACTTGCCTCGATAAGCACCAGTTCCATATTCTGTTGATGGTGATTCAACTCTTTTTGCAGATAGTATAAGGTCGAAAGTCCGGTAATGCCGCCGCCGATGACTACGGTAGTTGTCACTGTACATACACCTCTATTATGTAGGTTCATAACCTCTTAATCATGATTGTTACCATTGTATCCAATTTCTAAGTATATCATAGAGCGCGTGCTTCCGAGGGACGCCATTCCCTCAATATTGTGAACAGAACTGTTCACCTAACTACCGACTTCCCGTCCCGCGAGAAAACCCACCATCAGTACATCACGCGTACTGCTCCCTTAGTGCACGTACGGAGTCCAGGAGCATGCTTGGATGGTTGTTGACAGCAAAAAACCCCGCGAGATCACTCGCAGAGTTTTTTTTCGTGGGAAGCGGTCTTATCTATTCTAACGCAATCGTTCCATTGCTTAAGGTGTACTTTGGAATAATTCAGATTGTGTCGTCCTTATTCCTCGTCATGTTGTACATGGGTATCAAATCCTTTCGGTAATTCCGACTTAACGTCTTGTTATCCGTCTGGTGTTGATGTGTGTTTCCACTTCCCACTTAGGATATATATACCCGGTGCATGGATGGTGAAACAGTTTTATCATCTTTTTCGCTTCGCCAGGAACTTTATTTATCCTCGGTCAATACTTCAAGCAAGCCCGCCGGAAGCTCATACTTGCGGTTGTTGATCTGAATGCTCTTCAGTTCCTCCAGCAGCGAATCATCGCTTTCCGAGTCCTTAATGGCCTGCACCTCGTGGTGCAATTGCTCCATCTGGCGGTCCAGTGCATTAGCCGTATCCGCAGCCTTCTTAAGCTCTTCCAGCAGATGCTGAGGAACGGACTTATTATATTTGTAGAATATTTTATGCTCCAGACTCGCCCAGAAATCCATGGCAATGGTTCGAATTTGGACTTCAACGCATACCTTCTCCACCCGGTCGGAGAAAAACACAGGCACTTCGACTAAGAGATGCAGGCTTTGGTATCCGTTCGGCTTCGGATTCTTGATATAATCCTTGACGTTTAACACCGTTAAATCGCTCTGCTTCTGCAGCATGTCGCTAATTTTGTAAATGTCGGTTATGAATGAGCAGGTGATTCTTAGACCCGCAATGTCTTTGATATTATCTTCTATGGAGCTAAGAGATATGTTTCCGCCTTTTCGGAGCAGCTTCTTCATGATGCTCTCCGGCGATTTCAGGCGGGATTTCGTATGTTCGATCGGGCTATAATCATGAAGAGCCTGGAACTCCTCTTTTAATATCTCCATTTTGGTTTCGATCTCATCTAACGCGAATTTGTATTTCATCATGAATCGGGTAATTTCATTCCGAATGATTTTGAGCTGTTCGATTTGCAAAGAATTCATGGGATACTTCCTTTCGATTGTGTGATTCAGAGCCGTGATGACTCGAGTGATAAATAAAAACAAAACACGCTGCTAACATTCCAGAAGTTCTGTCCCCTCTTTAAATAGTAGTTGATATTGAGGTGCAACTGCAACTTTAGTGTTGTAACGTCAAAAAGACGCTGCAACCGGAAGGTCGCAACGTCCTTTATCCTATGCCAGCATCGTGCTGCTTGATATCGCTGTGCCACCTATCTTTGTACCGCTGGCACCCCGCCCCGCTTCTGCGCCGCTATCTGCGGATACGCAATGCCCAGCAGGATCACGATAACCCCGATCCATTGCAGCGCAGTCACCTGCTCACTCAGCACCAGCACCGAAGCAATAACGGCAACGGGCAGCTCTCCGGCCCCAAGAATGGTTGCCAATCCCGTACTGATTTTGGGCGCACCGAGTGCGAATAGCAGAACTGGAAGAACAACGCCGAATACGCCTAAGATTAAACCGAACAGCCATAACCCGTTGTCAAACAGGGATATCTCCGTATACGCTTTCGGCGTGAACAGGATCGTCAGCAGAATAAGGCCACCCGTTGAGGTATAAAAGCTCCGCGTAATGGGTGACATATGCGTCTCGACCCGGCCGCTGAAGAAGACAAACAAAGCCATCATCAAAGCCGCGGTCAGCCCCAATAATGTCCCTTTCCAATTCAATTGAATCTCGCCTGCACCCAACATCCCCCCGGCCATCATCGTCCCGACGAACAGGATGATAACGGAGATGACGGTGGACTTATCCGGCCATTGCCGTTTCACAACAGCTTCGATAATGACGCCGATCCAGGTGAATTGAAATAACAGAACGACGGCGATCGATGCCGGAATGCTCTGAAGGGCAAGGTAATATGTGACGCCTGTAAGACATGTGCATAACCCAACCCCGGCTAGCCTTAGGAATTGCTTGCCCGTGACCTTTTGTCGTCCAAAAAACAGCATCAGCAACAGCAGAATGAGCCAGCCTGTCCCGAATTGGCTGATCATTACCTCCTGAAATAGGAACCCCTCCTGGTAAGCAAGCTTTACAACCGTTGACAGAATTCCGAAACAGCAGGCTCCCAAAAATACGAAGAATGAATTTTTCAACAAATGCAACAACGTGAAACTCCCCCTTACGCAACAAAAACCCCACTTTCACTGTTTTGGAATCCAGAAAACAGTAAAAAGTGGAGTTGACTCTGTTTGATATTGAATTATGGTCTTATCTTAAGACAAAACCTCAACATTGTAAATACCAACCACTAATTAAGAAGACAACTTTGCAAAAATCTCTTTCAATTTAGCAACGGCTTCGATCTCCAGAGCTTTAATAGCCTCAACCAGCGTTATCGCCGTCGTTGCTTGATCCTCCGAATTAGGCTCTCCGCCTACCGGAAATGGGAACATCTGATGCAGGACACTGAATTTCTCGCACATTCCCGTATATAACACGCTGGCTTCTTTAAACTGCTGCGTGAGCTCCGGTCCTTCGGTATTCGCATCCGGCCATGCTGCTATCAGTTCCTTGAAGAACTCAGCAGCGTAATACCGGGCATCTCTTAATACCTCGATGTTGTATGCATGGCCGTTCGGTTCGATCTTCCGCCCCTGCAGCGATTCGATCCAAGCATCATATGCCGCAATCCCCTTCACTGCCGTCGGAACCACGCTTTCTTTCCCCTCATATTGATCGATGGCGGTTTCAAGCGCAAGTCGAAGCTGCTGCTGAAGCGTTAAATCGACCGATCCCTCAATGGCCAGAACGAACAGCTCTTCCATCACACTCCTTCCGAGATTCTCATAAGGGAGCGTATCCGCTTTTCCGCATACTTCCCCGTAGAGGGTTCTGGTTTCATCGTCATAGCCATACAGCGTACCAAATTCGGGAAAGAAAATATCCCATGCCAGCACAGGGTATCCTCGGTCCAGCGAGCTATGAATCAAATCAAGGGCCCTTGGCAGCTCCTGATGAATGCTGCGCTTGCTCATGGCACTCTTCTCCAAGGCAGATGGATCCAGCAGATTGGCATTGGTACCGATGCCATCCGACATGCCGTCGATGAATTTGGAATGGAAGCCGATATTATGAAGACCCCGGGATAATACTTCACCAAAAAAATACGCGGTCGGACCTGCAATGTGAACCTGATCCGGAATGATGTTAATTCGGAATGCATGACCTGTAAGCCCCATAACCATCGGCAGGGATAGCTTCCGATCTGTAAATTGCAGCATTTTATACGTGGCATCCGCTGCGGTTGTCCAAGTTTTGATTTCTTTCAACGATCCTTCGTACTGTAGAATCTTCTTATTCATAATTCCCAAGTCCCTTCTCGTCTTAATATAAGAGTCAACGGTGACGCGAATTTTTTCTTGGATCACTTTCTTCCGTGATCTCGAAATAATCTGATACACATTGGCCGAAGAGAGCTGGAACAAGTCAGCAATTTCTTGCGGGGACAGCTGATCGAAAAAATGAGATTCGAAAATAAGCCGTTCGCGTGGCTTCAGGCGTTGAATGATGTCCGTTATAACACGCAGCGTCTCTTGCTGGACGATTCGTTCCTCCGGTACGTTGAATCCTGCGGCCGCTTTGGCTGAAGAATGATGGAGCCTTCCCAGAATGCTGTCCAGATTATTCCACTGATCTGCACTCCCGGCACTATCATACCTTCCCCTGCCTTCAAGCTCAGTGAATGTCTGCTCTTTCATCGCGGAGCTTCCCTTAAGCCGGGTATAGGCCTGATTCCGTACGATCCGCTGCACCCAGGGCAGGAAACGCCGGGTATCTACCAGTTTGCCCAAGTGCAAAAATGCCCGGACCAATGCATCCTGTACAACGTCCTCTGCCAGGTAGGACTCCCGGGTTATAGCTCTGGCATAGCCATAAACCTTGGACCGATGACGCCGAACAAGCTCCCCGAATGCTTCCCGCTCCCCTGCCTGCGCATATTTCACCAACTCCTGATCTTCCATCTCATCCCACTGGACCGTTCTGTCTGCTGTCGTATCCAATTGCTCAAACCCTCTTTCGTATCGTTGACTACTTATATGACCAGAGAAGTTCGTCATTTCTGACAACGTAATTGAAAAAGATTATACCTTTTTTTGATTAAGCCTGGTGCCATGATACGAAGTAACCTCGCCAGATTGCGCGGCGAAGTCCTGTCCCTTTTTTTTCATTCCGCGATTAAGTCATATATGTCAGAATATAGTCCATACAGGCAATGGACAAAAGACACCCATAATGCGACAATATACTCTGCATGTCATATCTTATATAGTAAGAATAACGAATTTGTACCACTACACTCAAAGAAGCAACATTGCACTTATAGGAAGGGAACGAAAGCATGGCTCAATTATTTTTTAAGTATGGCTCCATGAACAGTGGTAAATCCATCGAAATTTTGAAAGTCGCCCATAACTACGAAGAACAGAACAAACCGGTGCTCCTTTTTACATCCGCTATCGATGACCGGGATGCCGTTGGGTATGTATCCTCGCGAATCGGCCTGCGACGCGAAGCGATACCTATATCCGATACGACCGACATCTACGGGATTGTGAAGGAGCATCAGCCTAAGCCATACTGCGTTCTGGTTGACGAATGCCAGTTCCTGTCCAAGGACAGCATCCTGCAGCTCGTACGGATCGTAGATGAGCTTAACGTGCCTGTCATGGGCTTCGGCTTGAAGAATGATTTCCGGAACGAGTTGTTTGAAGGCAGCCGCTGGATGCTGATTTACGCCGATAAAATCGAGGAAATGAAGACGATCTGCTGGTTCTGCGAGCGTAAAGCGATCATGAACCTTCGCGTCATTGACGGTAAACCCGTATATGCCGGCGAGCAGATCCTGATCGGAGGGAATGATACCTACTTCCCTGTTTGCCGCAAATGTCATACCAATCCCCCTTTATCATAGGACTTTTACGAACAATCCACCATTCAAAACGTAAGGAGTAGGATGACCCATGCCGATAGTCAGACCGCTATTAACCGACCAAGACTTTCAGGAAGTTATGGAGCAGCAGATCCGTATACGCATCTTCAAGGATAATCATCTGATTGACTCCGGCAGTCTCGTCATCCGATTCACCGACGAAACCGTCATTACGCAATCCAGCGTCAGTTCGCTCGGCTATCATAAGCGGGATGAATGCGAATTTTTTGAAGTACGGAAATGATAGATGGATGGCCTGAGCGCTTTTAGATTGACGGCTTTCATGGAGCTTCGATCAGACACTCAGGCAATCCCTTCTCCTCGATCAGTGCTTTTTCAGCATACAGTCCGCATATAGCAGATGTTTCTTGCGAGGCAAGGATGGTAAGACTTTAATGGTTTACTTGTTTTTCTAAATAAACAGGCGGCCTTCTGCAGAAAAGGATCTGCAAAAAACCGCCATTCGTTAATCAACCTATCACATCAAAAGCATGTACGTGCACCTAGTGAATATCTGACTTCGCCATACTCCCACCCAGCACATCCGCGACATTTTGAATCGAAATAAATGCGTTCTTATCTATCTCCTGCACAACCGTCTTCAGCTTCGCAATCTCCAGCCGGGTGATGACGCAATAAATCATCTGCGTATCCTCTTTCGAATATCCGCCCTTGGCATAAATCATCGTCGTGCTGCGGCCCAGACGCTGCATGATGGCACTTGAGATTTCTTCATATTCATTGGATATAATCGTAACGGATTTGGACTCGTCCAAGCCCTCTACCACAATATCCATCACTTTTGCCGCTATGTAGTATGAAAAAATCGAATACATGGCCGAATCTGCACCGAATACAAACCCTGCCGTAATAAAAATAAACACGTTGATAATCATGATGATCTGCCCGACCGGCATGCGCAGCTTTTTGGACAGCAGGATAGCAATGATCTCCGTACCGTCAAGAGCTCCGCCGTAACGGATAACAAGACCTACACCCAGACCAAGGATCAAACCACCAAACAGCACCGCCAAAATTTTCTCGTTCGTAAACGGGTCTACATGATGCAGGAAGGTTGTCGCCACCGACAATACCACGATCCCGTACAGTGTGGAAAATGCGAACGTTTTGCCGATCTGCTTATAACCGATGAACAGAAACGGCAAGTTGATAATGAAGAGGAACACACCCAGTTTGATGGGCGTAATCGATGATAATACGATGGAAATACCGGTAATACCCCCGTCGATAATTTCGTTGGGCACCAGGAATATTTCTAGCGCCACGGCCATCAGAACTGCACCGATGGTAATAAAGATGAACCGTTTCAGAATTTCGCCGACTGTCAGATTTTTGTGTTTTTTGACCATGCCATTCTCCTTTTGTATCTTTTTTCACACGAAGTGCCTGTCGAAGAACCATTGTATTAAAAAAAGGAATGGCATGTCAATGTTGACACGCTAAGTGACATGGGTCTTTTAGTCTATTGCCTTGTCATCCAGACATAAGGAACGCAGATGCTGCTCGAGAATCCACTCGATCTTTTCTTTGGCAAGTTGTTGTGGCTTCATGATATGATGAATCGCTAATCCATCTACCAATGCGTATATGCGCTCCTTCTCATAATCAAGATCCAGCTCCGGTTTAGCCAGCTTATGTGCGACCAGGGTATCCACCGCATAGTGGCACGCCTTGGTTAATCCATCATACATATGATCGGTCATTATTCTTAATTCGGGATAGACTAGCGCTTTGGCAACAAACGACATCCACACCTCCATTTCCATCGTCCTATCCTCATCCATCGGCAGAAATTGCATCAATACTTGTTTTACATCCTCAAACACGGGTCCCTTCAAGGATAAAGTAGAAAAGCGTTCTTCAATCCTCTCGATCATCAGGTTCATACAAAAAGCCAACAACTCAGCTTGGCTGGTAAAATAGTGTCTCAGCGAACCTACGGATAACTCCGCCTCTTCGGCGATATTGCGAACCGTCGCTTTTTCGAGTCCCCCCCTCTGAATCACCCGCAGGGCAGCCTCAGCGACCCGTTGTCTTTGTTTATCATGATCTACGATTTTCGGCATAATCCCATTATACACTTCCGGTTTTTTTTAATACAACGTACCATAATCAACATTTCAGCATCTTTTATTTGTTTCTTTAATGCCTACCTTCGTAAAAATAGGTTCTTTCTATGGAACACCTTGATTGAAGCAATACTATATATATTAATGTCAAAAAGAATAGGAACACAGGCAGCGTGTTCTTAAGAGAGGAGCGAGTTCGTCATTCGCACATTAACTGAATCGAAGGCTAAGCATGGTGTCTCTCGGGCATTCCGTGATCGGGAGGGCCGTTTAAACCTGTTCTGGCGTGTCGTCCTAGGGTGGCTGGCTTTTGTTGCAGGGCTCGGACTAGCAGTTGTGATAGCCACGGTAGCGGGTTCATACGAGATCCCCACGCTCGGGCTCCAAATCCTCCTTGCCGTCGTTACAACAAGTATATCCGTGCCGCTGATTTATCTGCTTAGGCGTTATGTCGATCAGCGGCCCTGGAAGGGACTTGGTCTTAGCTCTGTTCCTTCCGGTTTTCGTTATTTCCTTCTCGGCATCGGTTTCCTTGCCCTGGTCACGGCAGCATCCTTGCTGATCGGCAGCGCCGCCGGATGGCTCCGGATCGTGGATTTCCATTTCCCAATCGTTACGATGCTCGTTATCCTCATCAATGTCCCGATTGCATTTTTTTATGAAGCCTTTCCAGAAGAAATCACCTTCCGCGGTTATGTGTACCGGAACTTAAACACCCTTTTTCCGCGCTGGCTCGCTTTGGTCCTTCAGGTCGTAATGTTCGTGCTTGCGCCTATCGCTGTAACGGCATTCATGGTGGCCATAGGAATAGGGACATGGGATTTGATTACGGTGGAGTATACCATCAATTTAGTTGCTTTTGGTACGGTATTGCAGCTGTCCCGCATCGTATCCAACAATCTGTGGATGAGCATCGGCTTTCACCTGGCCTGGCTGGAGATGGTCCGGTACGTTGTGGTACCCTCCCAATATGCATTCATCGAGATCGAATACCTTTCGGTCTGGGGCAATTATATGGTAACGATCGGTTCGGTCATTATTGGGATCATCCTATTGATCGTCTGGTCGCTGCGGAGCAAGAACCGAATCGATTGGAACGGGATCGAGCCGGATCTCCCGCCGGATTCGAATCCTGAAACCAAGGAAGCGCTGCCCGCCCAATCTGTATAAGAACCGATAAAGGATATAGCTCAAACTCACCATGGCTTTAGGGGAGTTTGAGTTTTTCCTGTATCCCTCCCCGGTTCAATACTTGCAATTTATAATATTGATTCTGGTTATGCTATAATATATTTCATCCGTGATCGACCGGAAAATACATAATTTTACCCTAGGCAGGGAGAGGATTTACTCATCATGTTGGAATGGCTTCAGAACTTGTGGACCCATATGAAAGAAATTGACATGGATCAAGTGCAGGAATGGCTTCAGCAGTACTCGCAGCTGGGTCCCATCCCGGGTATTTTGCTTCCATTTATAGAGGCGTTCCTTCCCTTTCTGCCTCTTATCGTACTGGTGATGGGGAACTCCGCAGCCTATGGATTATGGTGGGGATTCTTGCTGTCGTGGATCGGCGTTTGCCTTGGATCCGTTACGGTGTTCTGGATTGTTCGTAAGCTGGGAGGCAAGCTTGGATTGCTTATCCAAAAAAGAATGCCGGGATCCCAGCGCTTCTTCCATTGGATTGAAGAAAAGGGCTTTACGCCGATCTTCATCCTGTACTGCTTTCCCTTCACGCCTTCCTCACTGATCAATATCGCATCCGGCATCAGCACGATATCGGCAACGACGTTCACGATAGCCGTTATGGCAGGTAAATCCGTGATGATTTTTATGGTGGCATTCATTGGACATGACTGGCAAGCCTTTATCCAGCAGCCTTGGCGCATTCTTATCGCGGCCATCGTCCTCTGGCTGCTGTGGCTGGCCGGCAAAAAGATGGAAAACCGTTACCATCATGAAGATCAGCCGGGAAGTGTCGTGATCAGCAGCAAAAAGACGAAGCGTTAGATGTATAAACAAGACCCGCCGATCCCGGTTGCTGGGATGGGCGGGTCTTGTTATGCATGGGCGGGTCGTGATGGAAACCATTATGTTCACTCCAATACGTAAGCCGCCAGTTTATGCACCGTCTCAAAGCCCGCACGATGATACAGCTGGAGCGCTCCTGCATTGTCTTGGTTCACGCATAACGAGATTTCTTCCAGTTGCAGGACTTGGAATAAATAATGGAGAGCTTGATCAATCAGGAGCCCGCCATAGCCTTTGCGCCGGAATTGTTCGGATACCGCGATGTATTCAATATTTCCTTCCTGGAAATCGGGGTCTCCCTCCACATAAACATACCCGACGAAACGGCCTTCTTCCGTAAATATGAAGAGCCGGTGATACTCATCCAGCTTCTGCAAAATAGACTCCGAGCTGAGATAGGTATTCGGGAAGGCGGTGCCATGTAGATTCTCGAACTCATCCCAATATTCGGGCGTGATATCCTGCAATCCAGGCGCGGCATTCGCTAACAAGGTGGATTTTTGGATTTTCAGTACATGATGCACACCTGTCTTTCTTCCCCCTTTGTCCTCCATAAACCTCGCAGCAGACGGATGAGCTACATTATAAAATCCGAAATAGCGTGTTACGCTGCCATTCAGCTTCATTGTTCCATCAACCCATAGCTCCTTCGCCAATCGATGCCAAAGCTCGCCTTCCGCATCGATAAAAGGTCCCCATATTTCAGCAGTTCCCTCTTCTTCGTCCACATCGAATCCCAATGCGCCCACCATCTGATCTTGATCATAGATCACGGTAAATCGCTGGCTGCTCAGCCGGCCATTTTCCGAAAAATCTTCCAGCAGCGTGCTGTAGACCTCCCCTTCCTGTTCGCCGCAATATCCGACATGATGATGACGATCTCCATTCATTCGGGCAAGAAAGGAAGACAGCTCTCTTAATTTCGTTTGATCTGTATCCAATACCATCTGTACACATTCTCCTTGTTCAGAATCAGCTTTCCTAGCGTGATTTCCAAAGGCTCCTCGAACCTGTTTTGGTCAATTTTACCACGAGATGATACCCGTGAGCCAAACATGAAACAAGAAATGGGCTTCCCATATGCTTGGAAAGCCCATCTCATCTTCTCGATCATTCAATCGGGACCTTGTTTACGGTTGACGGTCTCATCCCTTCTCGGAATGCTCCCCCTTCCGGGAAGCTCGCATCCGCTCACGTTCGCGCTTCAGTTCAGGCTTGAGGTCATCGTGAACGCTGTTCTCCCACATAGACACGCCTGATCGATACGCCGCTCTCCCGTTCAAGTGACCCGCTACCGGCCCCGTAATAAATACGAATACGATTCCCAGCAGCAGTTTGGCACTGACATGCTCCAGGTAGAAGGTGAAATACAGAAATGCGCCGGCAAGGATCAAGAGGACGCCCAGCGTGGCACTTTTCGTAGCTGCATGGGACCTCATGTAAACATCCGGCAGACGAATAAGGCCGAATGCACTCAATGCACCCAGCAAAGCGCCGAGCAGCACCATCAGCGCGATCAGAAACTCACCGATCTGACTCATCGTTTGTGCGTTCAATGACATCACCCCTCTCAATATATCTGGCAAGCGCGGTTGTTCCGATGAACGTAAGAATTCCGATCAGCAGAATGATATCAAAATACACGGATGTCCGGAACAGCATGCACAGGACAGCGATCATGGACAACAGGATAATTCCGATCGTATCCAGCGACATGATCCGGTCGTTCATGGAAGGTCCCTTGATTAATCGGTACAGACAGCCCAGAATAGCAAGCGACAAAATCACCAATGAGGCTATCAGCATGCCATGGATCATGTGCGGGTCACCTCCTTGATCGCGCGTTCAAAGGTACCGCGGATCTGATTCGACAGCTCTTCGACATCTTCGATATCCATCGCATGGATATACAGCGTCTGACCATCGCGAGAGACTTCCAGGGTAAGCGTTCCTGGCGTCAAGCAGATCAGGCACGATAAGACCGTAATCTCCCAGTCGGACTTAAGCTCCGTATCGTAGGCGAAGATGCCGGGGCGGACATTCAGCTTCGGTCTTATAATCTGACCGATGACGGTGATACTTGATTTAAACAGCTCTCTTAAAAACAAAAGCAGCAGCATCAGAATAGACCACAGCTTACGCAAATAGAAATCGTTTGGCCAAAAGCGGCGCAACAGATAAATCAGCAACATACCGATCAGATAGCCGACTATCAAATGCTGGGGGGACCAGTTATTGTTCAGGAACATCCAGACAACGGCAATGATGATATTTAACAGGATTTGATGGCCCATATCCACTACTCCTTTAGTACAGCGTTAATGTATAGTGATGGATCGGATAATACGGCGCCTGCTTGAGAGGTATAGGAATAAATCCACTCCGAACCCACCCCAAGGACAATCACCATAACCGTAAGTCCAATAGCTGCCACATAAGCTGTCCGATGGATTCTGACTGGCTGCGATTCCGTATGACCGGGTGATTCGCCCCAGAATGCCCCCATAAATACCTTGATCAGGGAATACAATACCGCCAGGCTTGATGCCAGTGCCAGTCCCGTCAACCAATAATGCCCCTCGCTCAAACCACCGCGGACGATAAGAACCTTGCCAAGGAATCCGCTAAGGGGCGGGATGCCGACCAGAGCCAATGCAACGATAAAGAACATCCATCCTACCAAGGGATGGCGCTTCATCAGGCCGCCCATATCACTCAGCTTGTTAGCACCCGCACTGGCAATGATGATTCCGCCAAGAATAAAGAGCAGCGCCTTTGCAATCATGTCATGCATCAAGTAGAATACAGCCCCGTTCAAGGAATCTGAAGATGCTGACGCTATGCCGAAGGCGATAAAGCCGACGCTGATAATAATGTTATAATTCAGGATTCGTCCAAGATCCTTATACGCAACTGCGCCCAAACTTCCCAAAATCATCGTGGCCGCGGCCATCCAGCCGATGACGGCGTGGATGCCGCCGGTATCGTGATGGAAGATCAGTGTAAAGGTACGGATAATCGCATATAATCCAACCTTCGTAAGCAGCGCGCCGAACAAAGCTGTAACTGCCGCCGGTGGTGCACTGTAGGATCCGGGCAGCCAGAAGAACAGGAACAAGCCCGCCTTCAAGGCAAATACAATCAGGAACAACAGGCCGATGACCGATAATATTCCATCCTGCTGTACTTCTGCCACGCGCAGGGACAGATGCGCCATATTCAGCGTGCCGACCGTGCCGTACAAATAAGCAACGGCTGCAACAAACAAGGTGGATGAAATAATATTAATCAGCATGTACTTCAGGGTTTCTCTCAGCTGCCGCTTGGTGCCCCCCAGCACAATCAGCGCATAGGAAGCGATCAGCATGACCTCAAAGCAGACAAACAGGTTAAACAGATCCCCTGTCAGAAACGATCCGATCACACCAGCCAGCAAAAATTGAAAAAAGGCATAGAAGTAATGCTTCTCTCTCTCTTCCCCGATGCTCCGAAAGGAATAGAACAGACAGGCAGCAGCCACAATCAACGTCGTGAGCACCAGCAGTGCCGCGAGCATATCGGCTACAAACACGATCCCATAAGGCGGCAGCCATCCGCCCATATGAAGCGTTTGGATGCCTTCGTTGTTTACCTGATTCACGATGAACAACGCCACAAGCAGGTTCAGTATGACACTGACCACACTGATCCAGCGCTGAACACGAACGTATTTGGAGCAAAAAATAAGAATAACGGCAGTAACTAACGGAATAAGGAGAGGCAGAACAATTACATTATTCATCATCCATCCCCCTTAGCTCCTCCATGTTGTCCGTGCCCAAGCGTTGATACGCTTTGTACGCCAGTACGAAGAAGAACGATGTGACGCCAAAACTAATGACAATGGACGTCAGGATCAACGCTTGTGGAACGGGGTCAACATAGGATGAAGCCTTCTCGCCAAGCAGCGGAGCAGCACCGGTCTTCAGCCTAGACATCGTGAGCAGCAGCAGATGGACACCATGGGTTAACAGTGATGTACCGAGAATGATCCGCAGCAAGCTTTTAGATAGGATCTGGTAAATCCCAACCGCGAATATAATTCCGATGGCAAGTGACATATATAGTTCCATGGTCAGTTATCCCTCCCAATCGAATTGATGATGGTCATCGTCACGCCAACGACGGCTAAATAGACGCCGAGGTCGAAGAGAACCGCTGTAGCCAGCTCGGTTTCCCCGAGCAATGGCAGGTTGAAATAATCGAAGGAATGACTTAAGAACGGTGCGTCAAAGGCAAAGGAACCAATCCCTGTAAGCAGGGCGATGGCAAGGCCTGCAGCCGTAACCTTCCGGAATTCGAAAGGCACGATTTTGCGGGTCATGTCCATGCCAAAAGCCATTGATAACAGAACCAGTGCGGCTGAAGTCATCAGCCCCCCGATAAATCCTCCGCCCGGCTCATGGTGTCCCGAGTTGAACAGGAACCACGAGAATGTTACGACGATAAAGACGACCACCTTGGATATGGTTCGCAAAATAACATCATTGCTATTAGGCAAATACGCACCTTCATAACGATCCCGTTCACCGATAACCCCTTCACCCAAATCAACTTTTATCAAGGCATAGATTCCGAGGGACGCAATGCCGAGAACCATAATTTCCAGCAAGGTATCAAATCCGCGGAAGTCCACCAGAATGACATTGACGATATTTTTACCGCCGGCCGAGTGGTAGCTCTCTTTAATGAAGTAATCCGCAATGGAGTCGAAGGTTCTGCCGCTGCTTGCGGCCAGCGCGATCAAGGTTACGACAGCACCCACGCCTATAGATATCAGCAGATTTTTCCACTTCAGGCTCATTGACACCTTCTCCCGCTTCAGCTTCGGCAGATGATAGAAACAGAGCAGGAACAGCATGACAGAAACGGTCTCGACAACCATCTGGGTCAACGCCAAATCCGGAGCCCGGAACAGGACGAAGAATAAGGTCACCATATAACCCGCAGCCCCGGTTAATATGATCGCCATCAATCGTGTCCGTACGAACGGGAGCACAATGACCGGAATGACCAGGCCGAGTATGGCAACGGCCTCATAGAAGGACATCGGTGCGTAGTCCGTCATATCGAATCCGATATGATCAACCAGCAGGAGACCTCCGCCAAGAACGGCTATGAAAAACACAAAGATATAGATCACATAGTGACGCAGCGAACCTGTCATGTAGGTTGAGGTCAGCGATTTGCCGCCTTTTTCGAGAACGCGCAATCCCCCGTCATACAGATTGTTCAATGTAAATCGCTTGAAAATCGTTGTGTTCAAGATACGCACTCTGCCGTGAAGCTTGTACAGAACGGTACCGAGAACAATGATTCCGATGGTCATGTAAATTTCCATTGTCCAGCCGTGCCACATCTCGATATGCACGTGGAACCGGTCCTCTGCCACGAGCAGCCCCGGATGAATGGCGGCCATCGCCGGTTCAATCAGTGCATGAGACAGCAGGTTCGGAAACAGTCCGAACACGATGGCCAGCGATGCCAGAATAACCGGGGGAATCAGCATCCCCAGCGGTGCTTCGTGCGGCTTCTTCTCCAGCTTTTCAGGCTGGTAGCGGCCGGTGAAGGTTTTGAAAACCAGGATCATGCTGTACAGGAACGTAAATACGCTGGCGATCCAGGCAACGACCGGTATCAGCACACCCCAGGTCTCGGCATTCCAGAAATTCATCTGAGACGCTTGAAGGACCGCCGTAAAGAACATCTCTTTACTCAGGAATCCGTTAAACGGAGGCAGACCGGCCATGGAAAATGCGCCAATGACGGCCACGGTGAACGTAATCGGCATGAGCGACATTAAACCTCCGAGTTTCCGCAGGTCACGGGTGCCCGTTTCATGATCCACGATGCCGACGACCATAAACAAAGCGCCCTTAAATATCGCATGATTCATCAGATGAAAGATGGCCGCTGTCGTTGCTTTCGTATAGAGCAGCGTGTCCACGCCGCCTCCATAATAAGCTGCGGCAGAGCCAAGACCGAGCAAGCTCATAATCAGTCCCAATTGGCTGATGGTAGAGAATGCCAGCAGTGCCTTCAGATCTGTCTGCTTGATCGCTCGGATCGAAGCATAGATCAGCGTGGTCAAGCCCGTAATCGCAACGATCCAGAACCAGGAAGCTTGACCCGCAAACACCGGACTAAAACGGGCCACCAGATAGATTCCGGCCTTAACCATCGTAGCGGAGTGAAGGTAAGCACTAACCGGAGTCGGTGCTTCCATCGCATCCGGCAGCCAGATGTGAAACGGGAACTGAGCGGATTTGGTAAATGCTCCCAGCAGGATCAGAATCATGGCCGGAATAAACAGCGCGTCTCCCGAAATGCTCCCCACATTTGCTACGATCTCCCGCACACTAAAGGTGCCAGTCATGACATAAAGGAGAATAAACCCTGCAAACATGGCAAGTCCGCCGAATACGGTGATCAGCATGGATTTTAAAGCTCCGTATCTGGAGCGGTCGCGATGATGCCAGAATGCAATTAGCAGGAAAGACGAGATACTTGTCAGTTCCCAAAAACCGTACAGCACCATCAGGTTATCGGAGAGCACGACACCAAGCATGGCGCCCATGAACAGAAGCAGATAAATGTAGAATTTATGGACGGCTTCCTTGTTCTTATCCATATAGAAGATGGAGTACAGTACAACGAGTGAACCAATACCAGATATTAATAGTGCAAAAATTAAACTTAGTCCATCCAAATAAACGGTAAAGTTTATTCCCACGCTCGGAATCCATTCCAGGACCGCTTGAAGCTGTTCACCTCCCTGAATGGTTGGGATAAGTCCTAAAAAATAGGCGAACAGGACAACCGGTACCGGCAAAATGACCCATCCGGTGTGGACACGGCCAATGAGCTTGTAGGTCAACATAACCACAAGCGCTACAATAAAAGGTGCCATGACGGCGATGTGCAGCAAAGACAAAGTCTACTCCTCCTATAGTCCGATTTTTCCTTCATAAGTAGTATTTCCCCATTATTTAGGTATAACTCCAAAAAAACACAAAAAGAGCCCGTTGATGGCAGGCTCCTCCAGGTAAAACCATATGGTATTTTTTCGAATCACACTGAAAATCAGTATATCTTGAGATCAAAGCTTTGTCAAAGGTATCTTGGAATGAAAAGAGGACCTTTGGGAAATCACTGTATGTAAAGGAGTGATTCCCATGATGATCAAAAAAGCGGCTGTCTGCGCTTTCATCTTTCTTGCAATATTGGCAGCCGCCATCTTAACGAATATACGTACGCATCCCGGATATCAACAAGACAACTCGACAACCAGAGTTTATCAAATTCAAGAAACCCCATGGTTCTTACCCCGAGAATACGTAAAAATCATTCGAACGTCACCCGAGCCCCTGCCGGATGAGCCCTAATTAAACAGGCATACGGCATTTATCCGTGAAACTGAATTTCTTTATTCTCCTTGCTTCGTTTATTTCTTCGAATTACCCATGAAATGATCAGAATGATGGCCAGCACCGCGACAATTCCCGCCGCATAATATCCATACCGGTCAATCAGGGCTCCAATATGATCGACGACCTGATCTCCGACAAACATGCCCAAAGAGAAATAACCGATGGTCCATACAAAGGACGCGGAATACGAATACACCGCAAATCTGCGATACGGCATCCCCTTCATGCCAACCGCATAAGGAGTGACGTTGCGCAGAATGGGCAAAAAAGCGCTGATGCATATGGCGTAATTGCCATATTGACGGGTCAACCGTTCGGATACATCGAGAAACTGGCGTATCTTCGACTTTTCCTGTGCGCGGTTTAACAGCTTGCTCGCGGTAAAGCGGCTAAGCATGTAACCTACCGTCGATCCCGAACACACGCCAAGAAAGGTCATGATAAAAGACGGAACCGGCGTTAAAATCTCGGATGCCGCTAACGCTCCGCCTGTCATTGCCACAACTTCATTAGGCACAGGAAGACCGACCAATCCAAGGCACAATACGAGGAATAATGCATAGTGCCCGATCTGTTCAATAAAATCTAATAGCGTATCCACTCCTGTCCCCCTAATCCGTCCCTAGAATATAGTATCAGCTTATATGACAACGTGGCTTTCGCAAACGTGCTGCAGGCGAGGAGATGAACTGGACCTGAGACCAGTTTTATTTATGGATCATGCCATTAGAGATTTTTAAATGCCGATATGAAAGAACCCGGATCATCCTTCACCGTGTAAGAATACACGCCTTGCTGGGTGTGCAAATATAAGAAACCACCGCCGTCTCCCATAGGCCGATACGACAGATCAAAGACCTGCTTGATCGGGAACTCCCGGTATTTCGTTACGATTCGATCCTCGTACAGGAACATCTCCCGCCCCTGCTCTTCCGTCCGTTGTTCGATACCATCCACCACTCGGTTGATTTTGTAGTACGGCTGTACAGCTACCCAATTCACAAGCTCCCTCCTTGCTGTCTGTGCATTTTTATTTGGAAGATCGCACTTCCCCCTTCTTCTTTCTGCGGCTCTTGATTCGTTCCAGCAGCTCCAGCGCCCCAATAAAGAGTACGAATACAACGAAAAGCGCTATCGCCCGGCCGGGCTCGATCAGACCGGTAACAGACGCAACGATGCCGGTAATGCCTACAACAAGAATACCTATTACGGATAGTTTCCAACCTGTTAACATATGTATGCTCCTAAAGTAAACGTAATGGCCATCCATCGAGATCATGGCCCCATGATCAAACACTCGCTTGACACACACGGAATGTATCATAAAGAAGCCCCTAAATTCAAGTTATGATCTTCTCCAATTTCAATTGCCAACACGCATCACATTTGCCATAATTTACTCAGGAGAGAAATAATAAGCCGACCTCCGAACACGATAAAGAAGGAGGAACATGTAATGAACACAACAACCTGGATTCTGATTATTTTATTTGTTGCGGTGGATGTATGGATTATTTCTTATTTAGTGAAACGCTCGTTGCGTAAACACAGCGGTCAGCAGCTCCCAAAAGGCAATAAGCACGGACGCGGGAAACTACCCGAGCTGCCGCCGATCGTCAAGGCAGGAAGCCCGGCGACTGAGCTTGTCGGCAGACTGGAGGCTGCGCTCCCCTACACCTATCAAAACATGCTGAAGCAACGAGTAATGAGTGAGCATCCGAATCTGTCCGAACAGGAGTACGAATGGAGATGGCAGGAGCTTAAACGGTTCTTTATCATGTGCGCGGTGCTGGATCGTGTCCCGATGTTCAGCAAAGACGTGGATGAAGTATGGCATGAAATGCTGATGTATACTTACGAGTACCAGCAATTCTCGGAACGCTTTCTTGGCAAAATGCTTCACCACGCTCCAAACACCGGAAGCGAGCATGTGCCTATTCCGAATGAACGTGCGTGGTTTGATACGGTATATGTACAATTATTCGGCTGGCATGAATACAGCGCCAAGCTATGGGGGGCTTTCTTCCGCGTCCCGCTGCCGCGCGAAGAACTGGAGGCCGTAACTTCCCGCCACTTCACCGTGAATCATGGCCAGAAGCGCTTTAATGCCTGGACCTATGAGAAGATTCCTGCAGCCCGCACGGCGATTGATGCGATCATCCAGGATCTGCAGGATCGGGTTCGAACCGCCCAAGAGAAGCCGGCGCGACAAGAGAAGTCGGTCAATTTCCAAAATAGCGATATGCTCCTGGCAGCGGCCGTCTTTTTTGCCTGGAACGCACCGGAACAATTTGGTGACCACATGATCCCTGATGAGCACGAGCTTCATAAAAATAACAGCAGCTCCTCATGCACCTACGCCTCGGCATGCGGGTCCGGCGGATCCGATTCGGGTGATGGATCCTCAGGCGACGGATCTGGATCCTCTTGCAGCAGCGGTTCATCCTGCAGCAGCGGATCCTCTTGCGGGAGTGGCTGTGGCGGCGGCTGCAGCAGCTAAGTTACAAACTTTACGACAACGCCTGTTTATAATGAATCGAACAAAAGCATGGAACTGAGAATTCAGGCCCATGCTTTTGGTTTTATCCAGCGTTCAAACCCCGCCGTATACAGCTTGGCCTCGTCTTACCTTGATATCGCCAAACCTGAATCTCCTCTCCAAACGCGAAGTAACTCTCATTCTTAGCTGGATCTCTGACGAAATTAACCTGCATTGAAACAGGATCTTAACATGGGTTAAAATTTCAGTTCCTATAGGTACAAATGCCCGGCCCCCCCTTTCCTCTACAACTACATCAAAAAAGCACCTGAACCCATTCTTCAAGGTTCAGATGCTTCTATTCATAATATAATTTAGGCTAACTAGTGGTTTGATGTGAGTACCAACCCGGAACGGGTTTGCGGTCCTACCTTACGCACGGAAATCTGGTTCCGCTCGGCCCAACGCGTGAGACTCCGAATTCCTTCACAATTTTTCTCTTCAAATTTAAAGCAGCAATACATCGGATTCACGTTCTTGTTCTTGAGGTTTATCTGGAATGCGGCTTTATGGCATCCGGAAACCTTGATCTCACGAATCTGATCGGCATGAATCTCTACGCCATTGATGGTAATCATATCCGAATTCTCCTGAATATTCACTTCCCGTTTCACCAATCGGGCATACCCTTCAATTGCTAGTGCCGCAACAACAACGACATTCACCGCCATCTGCATATAGAATAGGACAGGATAGGAATATTGGGTCAAGGTAGCTACCTGAAACAGGATAATGCTAATGACAAAGGAAAATAAAATAACGTCTTTCATTCTCGTAGAGTAATGGATTGCGTATTTCATCATAATCAGCTCCGTTCATTCTGTAAGGGTTTTCATTTAACTCTTACCTTATTATAACACCATTGTACATAATTTTGACACATATCATTCACATTTTTGTCAAAAAATTATTTGCTTCGTTCCTTATCCTATGCTTATCCAACAAGCTGCGTGTCGTTCCTGGAACGATTCGTATACGGATTGTCTCCTAATAGCAAAAAAAAAAGAGCATCCCGCCAGATCCAAGATCTTTTGGGACACCCTTTACTTCAACACTTATGTCTTTATTTGGTTAACGCTGTATTTCCTTCCTTCCGCCGAAACCTCTTCATCAGAACGGACACGGTATCAATAAGAGTAATGATCACGATGACGTAAATAAGACCATCTCTGGATCGATCCCAAACTGATTTTACGATGTCGTACGATTCACTTCCCGGTGTTACGAAACCCGTCTGTGCTAGCTGCTCCATGAAAGTCGGATTCCAAATCGCCATATCGGAGAACAGAATCACCGCAACGATAACGGAAGCAACGTTAAATATGACATGCATGACGGCAAGCTGCGGCGTCCACTTTCTTGTGATTAATTTCCTTGCTTCATTGAATATGCTGAAGGCGGTAAGAAGCCATATCAGCGGCAAATACTTGGCAAAGGCAGCCTGTTCAAACACCGGAATGGCGATCGAGTTTTCATCAAATCGATGAACACCGATCAGATTAAGGGAAAACGTGAACAGGACGAAGAACAGCACGGAAAATAGAATGCCCAGCACCGGCTCGATCGGTTTAATCCGTACAGCTGGTTCCGGAATTACAGGCAAATCCGATGGTTTCCAAGCTTCCTTAGAAACTTGCCGAGCACCGCGATATTCGATATAGGCAAAAATAACGGTAACCCATGCGAACCCGTGAATAGCCACACTCAGCAAGGAGATAAAGTACTCCAGAAGCTTCTCGGCGGTAGGATCCGAGCTTGTAAAGAAATCAACCATGTACGCGATGCCAAGAGCGATGACGACCGAGTACAATACAATCCGCAGGACAGACCAATAACTGTCGATCAAACCGGGTCCAATGAGATACCGTTCTCTTCCTCTATATCTAGCTGCCATGTCTCCGGGTGGCCCGAGCTCGAGCAGCACCTGTTCTATATCTTCAGTGCTTGCAATCCCGACGCCTGCTCCCCTGTCTTCCAGCATATCTTCGATGAGTCCATGAAGTTCCTTTTCAATATCGGCTCTTTGTGATTCGGGCAGCTTCTGCGTCACTGCATAAATATACCTGTTAATCAGATCCATTACTAAACGTCCCCCTTGTCATCAACAAGCCCTTCAAGACTTGTCATCATAACTTTCCATTCATGGTAAAGCTGCCGATATATTTCTTTCCCTGTCTGACTTATGATGTAATATTTTCTCGGACGAGCTTCATTCGTGTCCCACTCGCTATCCAGCAAGCCTTGTTTCTCCAACCGCCGCAGCAAGGGATACAGAGTACCCGCTTCCACGCTGATACCCTTCTCCTGCAATATGGTCACCAATGAGTATCCATACTGAGGTTCCGACAATTGGCTGAGGACACCAAGTATGATCGTTCCTCGCCGAAGCTCCTGCACCAAACTGTTCAGAATATCTTGATCCTCTGACATATCATCAACTCCTGTAATCATTATACTGTACGACGCACACTAATGTATATAGACAATTAATAATTATTTACAATTATTTTTTGATTATACTTGTTGTAAGGCTGCTAAACCAGGAAGCAGGCTGCGTGAAGACCTGCACTTTCATCTAAAAAAGGTTATCCTATGGCCGGGATTGTCCCAGGTCATAAGATAACCTTCTTCAATGCTCTCATCTCACAGCGATGTTGTTCCCTCATTCCATCGTCAAAACTGCGCTTCTCGAAATGCACTTCAAACCGAAAACATGTCAGTCCTTATCGTCCCTCAGGAACGAAGACTGACACGCTGCATGACTTTTTATCGTAAAATAACTACACGATTTCCTGCGGTTCCTTACCCAGTAGACCCAACAGACGGAGGCCGTACTGTATACCGTCTTGATCAACATCCCTGGTTATATGCCTGGCCGCCTTCTTGACGATTTCCGGCGCATTGCCCATCGCCACACCGTGGCCCACGTACGACAGCATCTCCAGATCATTCAGATAATCGCCAAAGGCAATCGTATCTTCCAGATCGATGTGCAGCAGCTGAATCAATTGTTTAATCCCTTCGGCTTTGGATCCCCCGGACGGCAGCACATCGATTCCATAAGGACCCCATCGAACGAAATCGAACCGACCTGCGAAATTGTTCACGTAAGCCGCTTCCTCATCCTCCGTGCAGAATACAATAGCCTGATAAATATCTCTGCCCAAGTAATATTCCGGATCATATTCAGGGATCGTGAGTTTCAGTTCCCCCCAGCTGGAATCGATATGAACATGCTCGGTTACGTTCATCTTCATGGCTTCACTGCCGGCATATATGATCGGATGATCAAACTCAACGGCCTGCTCCGTCAGCTTCTGCAAGGCATCTTGCGCCAATGGATTTCCATGGATCGGTTTGCCTTCATGAACCACATACTGACCGTTCATACAAACATAGGAATTGATACCGAGCTCCTCACGCAGCTCTTCAAAATGATAGGGAGCGCGCCCTGTCGCTATAGCGACGATGTGCCCGGCATCCTTTAACTCCTGAATGGACTCTTTCGTTGTAGCCGGAACTTTCTTTTCATGATCCAGCAGCGTCCCGTCGATATCAAAAAATATGATTTTCTTATTCAATGAAACTCGCCCCTCTTCCGTAGATTCTAGCCAGTAACCATATTGTAAATGATGAAAAGCATTTCAGAGCAAGCCATTATTTCAGCAAGGTCGTTCGAACACTTCCCGATAGTGCATAAAAAACCGCGCTGGAGCACGGTTTCTGTGGTATTTTACATAAGCGCAATTTGCCGTCATTTTCATATCTAACGACAACAAAAGAGTCCGCCTTGTGCAGGCGGACTTCTTCTATGGGCTTATTTCACTTCCGAGCGAACCTCATCGAGCATTTCATGGGCGCACCTTCATTCATATGCAAATAGTCTGTGGCTTTCCTTTAGGCTTGCACGGTTCGCTCGGCCGATTCGACGGTATGCTTCAGCAATGTAGCAATCGTAACGGGGCCGACACCTGCCGGTACCGGTGTAATCGCAGATGCCACCTTCGCGCAGGCTTCATAATCGCAGTCGCCGATATTCCCTTTATTGTAGCCGGCATCCAATACAACGGCACCCGGCTTAATCCAGCTCCCTTGAATGAAATTAGGTTTGCCTACGGCCGCAACCACGATATCCGCCTGGGACACAAGCTCCCCGAGGTTCTTCGTTCTCGAGTGGCAGATCGTAACGGTAGCATTGCGATTGAGCAGCATCATCGATACCGGCTTACCCAGAATCGGACTGCGTCCGACCACCACGGCATGCTTCCCTTCGATCGGCAGGTCATAATAATCCATAATCGCAATAATCGCGGCAGGCGTACAAGACGGATAATCGGCAAAACCAAACGCATTTTGCGAGAAACCGAGCGTGGTTACTCCATCCACGTCTTTTTCAATGGCAATGGCATCAAAAGCCGCCCGTTCATCGATATGATGCGGCACCGGATGCTGCAGCAGAATACCGTGGACATTCGGATCCTCGTTCAGCTCTTGTATCGCGGCGATCAGCTCCTCGGTCGAGGTCGATGTCTCCAGCACCACTTTCTTGGATATGATACCAAGCCGCTCGCAAGCATTTCCCTTCATCCGCACATAGGTCGCAGAAGCAGGATCATCGCCAACCAGAATCGTTGCCAGACAAGGCGTTATCCCGTGCTGCTTCAATTCCTGTACCTTCACCGCCAGCTTTGCCTTAATATCATCGGATACCTTTTTTCCATCCAAAATTACGGGTTCCTTACTCATGCTAATCCGCTCCTTCGCCATTGTATTAAAAACATAAAGAGGCAAGGCGACTGATCGTCTCCTTACCTCTTGCCCAGGCGTACGGCATATGATCCTATGTGCTCCCTCTTGGTACCCCAAGCTACGCCAGTAACACACAGATAACTTTTTTTAAATATACCACGACTTTGGACTTCGCGCTACCGGTCTTGAAGTTCACGTATTAAATCGTAATCTTTTTGATTAATTTGCAAGAATCTAGTATGTTGCCGATGGTACAAGCATAGAATGTCTTAAGAACAATTCGCTCCAGGAGGCCTGAATGAAATATCCGGTAATCTTCAAAATGCTGCCCTTCATGATTCCGCTTGTCTTCGTGATACCGGTCTTGACGATATGGCTGCAGAACGATACAAGTCTAATATCTAGCCGTGACATACAGCAGGTAAAAACGGTTTTTACGGGCATTTTCCTTGAGGCGCTTCCTTTTGTACTGCTTGGAGTGCTGCTGTCGTCCCTTCTTCAGCTGTTCGTTAAAGAACAGTGGGTGCGTCGGATCACGCCCAAAAATCCGGTCATCGGCGTCCTGTTCGCTTCCATGCTGGGGATCGTGTTTCCCATCTGTGAATGCGGGATGATCCCGGTCGTCCGAAGGCTGATGCTTAAGGGGATGCCTGCCTACATCGCTGTAACCTTTATTCTCAGCGGACCTATCCTGAACCCCATTGTGTTCGCTGCGACGATCATGGCCTTCCGTTCGCATCCCGAAGTGACGATCGGCCGGATGGGACTGGCTTTTGCAGTCGCGGTAACGGTAGGTTTGCTTGTCTATGTTTTTTCAAGGAACAACCCGCTCAAGCGTTCCTTACAAGAGTTTTCCGAACAAGATTCCGCCGTTGGTGAACGCAAGCTGCACGAGCATCCCAAAACTTGGAGAAGCCTGTTTGTCCACGCCGGAGACGAATTGATCGAAATGGGCAAATACCTGGTTCTTGGCGCATTCCTGACAGCCTGCATCCAATCCTTCATTCCTAGAGAAGAGCTGCTGGCATTGGGGAACGGTCCCACCGCTTCTTACCTGTTCATGATGGGGTTTGCTTTCATTCTGTCCCTCTGCTCGACCTCGGATGCATTTGTGGCATCGGCGTTCACGCACACCTTCACCGTAGGTCCGCTCGTATCCTTTCTCGTGCTCGGCCCGATGCTGGATTTCAAAAGCTTGCTCATGCTGTCGGCTACCTTCAAGACTAAATTCGTCATCGGTTTAAGCCTGCTGGTGATGACGCTTGTCTTCATCGGCTCTGTAGCCGTCAACGCTCTTCTGGGTGGATAGCTGCCTAAGGATGAAAGATTGATGAAAAAACCAAACGAGATTACCGGGACCGTTTAGGTTGATCAGGTATCCGCTTGAGATTGGAGGTGATTGGGAGGATGAAGTCCAGTTTGAGGATACGGATTCACTATACGCTCCGGTCGCTGCTTGTTGCGGCTCTCGCCGCTTATATCATGCATCTGAATGCTTCAGATTCGCTTGAATATTACCTAGCGCCTCATATGCAGACCCTGCTGCTTCTCTGCCCGGTTCCGTTGTTGTTCATTGCATTCGGGATGATGTGGCATTCCCTTGCGGGCGATTCCGGAGAGGTGTGTGATTGCGAGCATCCCCTGCCTGCCGGCCTTGTCAAAAACATAACGGTATACGGGTTATTCACGGTGCCGCTGCTGTTTGGCCTGTTCCTGCCGGACCAAGCCCTGGGCAGCGATATGGCAGCCAAAAAAGGAATGATCTACACCTATCCGAATCCCGATGTACGGCGTAAAACCGATGACCGCAACACGTCCGCCTTTTCAGCCACGGATAAGCGATTACCCGGCATGGATCAAGGAGCAGAAGAAAATATCGCTTTGAACGAACGATTCGTTGCCAAGGACATTTATAGTGTGGAGTTTGCAGAGCTTGCCAAGCGCTTATATACGCTGCCCGTCATTAAGGTGGAACCGGACATTTTCTCGGAAACCGTCGGGGCCATGGATATGTACAAAGAGCATTTTCAAGGAAAAACCATCTCGGTGCAAGGATTCGTCTTCCGCGACGGACATATGAATGAGGATACCTTTGCCGTCAGCCGATTCCTCGTGATGTGCTGCACGGCAGACGCCGTACCGTTCGGGGTTCTTGTGCGGGGCACGAATGCTGCGTCGTTCGCTAATGATACGTGGGTCCAGATTGATGGCACGATCCAGGTCGCCACCTTGAATGGTAAAGAGACGCTGCAAATTCAAGCGAAGCAGATTCAGCCGATCGAGCAGCCGGCATCCCCTTACATTTTCACGAATCCGGACTCCGTCGCGGAGTTTGACGAGCTGTATTCGAATGATAACGAGACCAAGGAGGAAATCAATTAATGAACAAGATACCCGTTGTATTGATTAGCGGATTTTTGGGAAGCGGCAAAACCACGCTGCTGCTCAGACTGCTGGAATATGCCGCCAAGCGGCAGTGGAGAACCGCCGTGCTTATGAATGAGATGGGCGAACAAGATGTGGATGGTGATACGGTCTCCAACCAAATCCCCGATCTTCCGATTGAGAAGCTGCTCGACGGATGCATCTGCTGCACCCGGCGAGACGAGCTGGGTCAAGCATTGCAAACCCTGTTAGATCAGAAGCCGGATCTCATATTCATCGAAACGACCGGCGTGGCGAATCCTGAACAGATTCTTGAGGATCTGCAGGATCCGTCCCTGGCTGATCGAATCTCAATCCAGCACAAAATTGCCTTGGCCGACTGCAGCAAATTTCTCGAGTACAACAGCTTCTTTGCATCCAGTCGTGAGCTGGTGCGTACCCTGCGGGGACAAATCAGCTTCGCGGATATGATCATCCTTAACAAGGCCGGGGACTGCGACGATAAACAGATCAACAAAGTCATGACCTCCATTAGAAAAATAAACACGACGGCAAGCCTGTCCGTAACCGACTACAGCCGTTTGGATGAAAATGAAGTGTTTTCGACGCTTCAGCTTCAGCTTGAGGCCTCTAAGGACCCGAGCCATTCGTTTCCAACTTCGCAATGGAAGCCAGGAGATCTTGCGGATCATTCGCAAGACAAACCGTTGACTGATGATCACAGCAAGCATGCGCACCACCAGCCAGAGAGATCTGCCAATGACCACCATAGCCATCTGCACGGAGAAGAGTCCGGACACAGCAGCACATCCTTCACGGGCATGGATACCTTGACCTTATCTGCTCCATCCCCCTTCCCGCTTCAGTTGAGCGCGATCGAAACTTTTCTCGGTGCACTGGGCTCCAGCCTGATTCGGACCAAAGGTTACATCCATCTCTCGACGGGTCCCTCTCTAGTTCAGTGGGCGGGGTCAGAGCTTGAATGTAAGCCAAGCACGCTGCAGCTGCAACGCGGATATCTTACGCTGATCGGCCATCGTCTGAATAAAAATCGCATTATTCAGGAGTGGGAAAGCTTGCTCAGTGGCGTGGTACAATGACAGCTGAATGGATGGTTATAATTAGACAGAGATAAAGTAAAGGAGATCCTCGCAGGATCTCCTTTTTCAGTATAATTCTGATTAGTCCCTGGGATAATTCACTTCCATAATATCCATAAAGGGAACCTTCCTAATGACGCCATTTTCTTTCATGTGCACCTTCCCTGTGCGGGAGTCCATTTGATCGATTTGTCCGCGGACTGCTTCTTCCCATCCCCAGACCGTCAGTACGATGACCGATTCCTCCTGGTAAGCTTCCGTAAGCTGATTTCCGAGCTCTTCCAGTACAAACTCATCTCTAGTGGGTCTCTTTGGAACCTTTGCTTTTGCCATAACCTTGTCCTCCTGATTTATGTTGTTCATGCGTTAGCATTACATTCTCCATGAAAAACTAATCTTTCCTCAAATCTATGAATTAGGAATCTACTTCCTATTATACATGAAATCCGATTCAATTTTTTATGCAAAAGACTTGATTTTCAGAAAACAAAGGTATATGATTGACCCATCAAACATTGATGAGTCAATGAATTGAAGGGGGTCTTTATAATCGCTACGTGCCATACGGAAGACTTGCTGTACTTGCTGATGCATTTAAACAAGCATATTTCGACCCGGTTTGAACGATGTGCTGGAGTTAGTCCCAATCGGCTCGAACTCTTATGCAAATTAACGGGGGGCCAAATTAGCCAAACGGATTTGCAGAAGGCCGTGTCTATTGATCCAGCTGCGGTGACCCGTCATGTTCAGCAGTTGGAAGCTGAAGGAATACTTCTCCGAACCAGATGTGAGAATGACAACCGGATTACGTTGGTTCAGCTAACTGAAGTGGGCAAAAGTAAAGTAGCAGCGTTTAAGGCAGAGAAAGATCGTTTTATGGAGGAACTGCAGGCAGACCTCACGGAATCAGAACGACTTGCGTTTGTTCAAACTCTACAGAAATTGAACAGCCAGATTCAACTAATGAAAGAACCAAGTAAGACCAATTAACTTATAGAGATTAAAGGAGAGAATATATCATGACTGTAACTTCCCTAAACAATAATTATAAAGAAATTATTACTTCCCGTCGCTCTGTGCGGGTATACGACCCATCGGTCAAAATCAGCCGTGAAGAAATGACTGAAATTTTGGAAGAAGCGACTTTGGCTCCGTCATCCGTTAATCTTCAGCCTTGGAGATTTCTTGTCGTTGATAGCCCAGAAGGTAAAGCGACGCTTGAAGAGCTTGCACCAGGGAATAAAACGCAAGTTTCAACTTCTTCCGCTGTCATTGCTGTATTTGGGGATATGAACGCATTCGACAATGCAGATGAAATTATGGGTAGCGCCGTGGAACGCGGTTATCTGCCACAAGAGATTAAAGATCAGATGATGGCAAACTATACCGATCTCTTCGCACGTATTCCGGCACAGTCTTTCCGTGAAATGATCCTTATCGATAGCGGTTTGGTTTCCATGCAGCTTATGCTTTCTGCCCGTGCCCGTGGATATGACACGAACCCCATTGGCGGATACGACAAATCCCGAATTGCAGAGGCATTTGGTATGGAGAAAGAACGTTATGTGCCGGTAATGCTCATCTCTGTAGGTAAAGCTGCCAAAGAAGCGCGTTTGACGACCCGTCTTCCTATTGATCGTATTGCAGAGTGGAAGTGAGGTCATAGCGATGATTATTATTCATGCAGAAATGAAAGTAAACCGTGAACTAGAGGCAGAATTTCTGGAATCCGTAAAAGATCTTATTGAGGCATCCCGCGCGGAACAAGGAAATGAATCTTATAAGCTGCTTAAAGATACGGAGCAGGATAATACGTATCTCATGGTTGAACAGTGGAAAGACCAGGAAGCTGTGGGGCTCCACAATGCGAGCATCCATTTTCAGGCATTTGTAGCTAAAGCTCCAAAATACCTGACAGCTCCGCTAAATGTGCAAGCATATGCAGGCCAACCGATAAACAAATAATGAACAGACTGCAGTCACGTTTAAAAAGCCAACTCGTTCAGACGAGTTTGGCTTTTTTTATTAAATGGATATATCCCTATTTTCTTCGGATTCTATCTTATAAACTCTCCCATAAAAAAGTTCCCTTTAAGTAAACTGTATCGTCTGTAGCGTCTTCTTCTGCACAGTTTACTCAAAGGGGAACATATCCTAAACCTTACAGCGATAGCTCTTCGATAGCCATCCATGGCAGCGGATTGTTAAAGGTCGACCAATCATACCATGCAGGGAGGCCCTGTCAACGCAACTGCAGAAGAACAAACAGCATTTGATGGAATGTCTCCGATGGTGAAACAAGGATTTGGCGGAACTTTTGATCAACTCGCGCAATACCTTGAAAGCCAGCAATAATAACATGGATCAAGGAAGCTCAAACCAGCGGCGGCGAACCTATTGGCTCGCCGTTTTTTAATGCTTTAGAACTCAGCACCTTCTTACTCGAAAAAACCCCTGCCCGATCGCCTTGCTAATGCATTCGCATGCATGTTCGAGAAATTACAGCTTCTGTGCGACTGGTTGCTCCGCTGCCTGTCCATCGTCTTTATGCTCAGACAGCTCGCCGTCTTTCCAGACGACCTGTTCGCCGTAATCTTTTCCCCAATCGTACATCAGCTTCAAGATCGGCATTAAGCTCTCCCCGTAAGGCGTGAGCGAATATTCGACTCGAGGCGGAACCTCGGGGTAAACCACACGATGAACGAGCTGATCCTCCTCCAATTCACGAAGCTGGTTGGTCAGCATTTTTTGCGTGATATGAGGAATCATTCGATTCAGCTCACCGAAGCGCTTAACGCCCTCTAAACCAAGATGCCATAGGATGATCAGCTTCCATTTGCCGCCGATGACCGCCAGGGTTAACTCCTTATGGCAGTTTATTTCCTTCAGATTGATTCGCTGCTTGACTTCACTTGCCATAATGCATCACCCCTTCTTCCCTACAGTATACAACGGTCGCGGTTATATCATCAAAGCGGCAACTATACCCACACCTTGACTTCTTATTCCAAATTGGCGTGCAGCCCAAACATATTTTCCGAGTGAAGTTCCTTCATCTCCATCAATCTCAAGATGACGGCATCCAAGACGATCAGCATCGTTTGCTCAAATAAAGAGGCCATCGGTTGAACGGTGACAAGAGATCCTTGATTCTGCTCCTTCGTTGTGCCCGGTAGCCGAACGATCGCATCCGAAAGCTTACCGATACGTGATTCGAGATTCACGGTTACCACCGCTACGGCAGAGCCTATACCCTTGGCCTTCTGAGCCATAGACACCAAGCTCTGCGTTTCGCCGGAGCCTGAACCGATAATTAGCAAATCCCGCGCGCCGATGGCCGGAGTTACCGTATCGCCCACGACATGAACCTTATACCCCATCTGCATTAATCGCATGGCAAAAGCTCGAATCATCAGACCGGATCTGCCGCCCCCCGCTAAGAAAATGGCATCGGATTGCACGATCCGTGCAATCAACTCCTCAATCTGACCAGCATTGATCTGCTGCACGGATGCCGAGATCTCCTCGGCAATGAGAGCTGCATGTTGAAATATCTTTTGACTCATCGTAACTTAGACCTGCTTAACAAGCTGGTTCATCTGGGCCGCAACCGCTTTTTTATCGGATTGACCTGTGATTCCCCCTCCGACAATCACGAGATCAGGATTCGCTTGGATCACCTCAGGGAGCGTCTCCATTTTGATTCCTCCCGCAACCGCCGTCTTGGCGTGCTTCACGACACGTTTGATCGCAGCCAATTCCTCGAATGAATTCTTGCCTTCCGCTTGGTGGTCGTAGCCGGAATGAACGCAAATGTAATCCACGCCCAAAGCGTCAATCTCCACTGCTCTACTCTCAATGTCCTTCACATTGATCATATCGACCATCACTTGCTTGCCTTGCTTGAGGGCTTCCGCTACCGCGCCTTTGATCGTAGCATCATCGGACACGCCTAACACCGTAATAATGTCCGCGCCGGCTTCGGATGCCTTCGCCACTTCATAACCGCCCGCATCCATAATTTTCAGATCGGCCAGCACACGCAGCTGCGGGAAAGCCTCTTTGATTGCTTTTACGGCATGAAGTCCTTCGTTAATGACAACCGGCGTTCCGATCTCCACGATGTCGATAAACTCGGCTACCTCAGCCACCACTTGTTTTGCTTCAGGAATATTTACTAAATCCAATGCCAATTGAAGTTCCATATTGTTATTCTCTCCTTATGAACGTATTGGTTAATAACTACACGCCCATTGTAGAGCAGACAGTTTACTTTCCGGAAGTACGTACTTAGAAGTGAGATACTTACGTGGAAGTAAGTAATAAGGCGGGACAAGGGTTTATGGGCTCCGTTTAATTAGCAATGCATACTGTCTCCAAGACGCTGGTAAAAAACAATTAAGCCCGTTTATTCACTTTTCGACTCGCATTCGGCTGTGGTTTAATATAGTTGTCAGGCCGGACAAAATGATCGGAAAGGAGGCTGAACGAATTGATTCAGAATATGGAGGTGGCATCCGCATAAGCGGGTGTCACGTTTAGAGGGAGCCCGTTATAGGGCTCCCTTTCATTTACAATCCGATAGCATTGGAGATATGATTATGTCACATTCATGTGAACCAGCCGTTATTATTGTCTCTGGTGTCATGGCTTCCGGTAAATCGACGGTAGCCCAGCTGCTGGCCGAGAAATTTGAACGCGGAGTCCACTTGCGGGGAGACGCGTATCGGAGAATGATTGTTAAGGGCAGGGAAGAAATGCTTCCGGATGCTTCAGACGAAGCAAAACGGCAGCTCGCCCTGCGCTACAGATTATCGGCCTCCACTGCCAGAACCTATGCTGAAGCGGGTTTTCATGTCGTCCTCCAGGACGTCATTCTCGGCCCCGCGCTGCTGCAAATAACCGA
The DNA here is from genome assembly GCF_025142895.1 of Paenibacillus sp. p3-SID867. Lineage (NCBI taxonomy): Bacteria > Bacillati > Bacillota > Bacilli > Caryophanales > Paenibacillaceae > Paenibacillus > Paenibacillus sp. p3-SID867. The sequence goes on along the minus strand of NZ_JAMBDM010000003.1, from coordinate 351,175 downwards.
AATGCTAAACGGCCTTCCCGTTTACGTCGTTGTGCTGAACCCATCTGAGAATGCCATCAGCGCACGCGAGCAGATTCGTAACAAAAAAGGCTACGGGGTATGGACCATCCATGAGCTGAACCGGCGTTTGAACGACGAAACGCCGAGAATCGGCATGTGGCTGGATACCTCCGATTTATCTCCGGATGAGACCGCCCAAGAGATTTGGAAGCGGATATGGAACGAGGGGCAGATCCGTTAACATAAACCCGGTATCATTCATGACAAGAATTCCTGGTAAAAAACAATTAAGCCTGTTTATTCACTTCAGTCCTGCCGCCGGCCGTGGTTTAATATAGATGTCCGGCTGGACCAAATGATCGGAAAGGAGGCTGAACGAATTGATTCAGAATATGGAGGTGGCATCTGCGTAAGCGGATGTCACGTTAAGGGGAGCCCTCTATAGGGCTCCCCTTCATTTCATTTTACTCATAGATCACAGCTTTGATCTCGTCGCTATCGATATTATTTTTGTCATACCAGTAAAATCCCGTATCGATCTGCGGTTCAACCTTCTCCCCTTTGATGGCCGCCACGGCGGCTTTTACCGTCTCATATCCGATGCCGACCGGATTCTGCGTGATGGCTCCCGCCATCGTTCCATTCTTGATTGCGTCAATCTGCGCTTTTCCGGAATCGAACCCGACCACGATAATATGACCTTCCTTCTTCATCTCCGTTACCGCATTAATGACCCCGACGGCCGAACCCTCATTCGCCCCGAATATCCCTTTCAAATCCGGATGCGCCTGCATCATCGCTTTGGCCAAGTCCGTCGACTTCAAGTGATCCCCGCCTCCGTACTGGATGTCTACGATTTCGATATTCGGGTACTTCTCTTCGATCTGCTTCTTGAAGCCGTCACGGCGGCTAACCCCGGTCACGCTGGTCTGGTCATGGACCACCATGGCGATTTTGCCTTCATTCCCGATGAGCTCCGCCATTTTATCCGCCGCAAGCGCGGATGCAGCCATATTGTCCGTCGATGCCGTCGTTACCGGAATGTCGCTTTCCACGCCCGAATCGAAGGCGATGATCGGAATGTTGTTTTCCTGGGCTTTTTTCAGATAAGGAATGGAGGCCTGGCTATCCAGTGCAGCAAAACCGATCGCGCTTGGTTTCTTATCGAGTGCTGCCTGCAGCATTTCGATCTGCTTATCCACCTGGGATTCCGTCTCTGGTCCTTCAAAGGTAATCTTTACGCCAAGCTCTTCCCCTGCCTGCTCGGCACCGGTTTTTACCGCCTGCCAGAACTGGTGCTGAAAGCCTTTGGAAATGATCGGAATATAGATTTCCCCTTCGGCAGCCGAACCGGAGCCTGAGTCGGATCCGCCCTCGCTTGGACTGTCGGTTCCTGAAGCGCTCTTGCCCGATGAACCGCAAGCCGCCAGCAGGCTTGCAGTCAGCATGAGAATCAGAGCCAATACGGAAAGCTTTTTCATAATCTCCATCTCCCCTTGTTTATCAAAATAGTACATCTATAGAACTTCCATCCAAGGAAGCTTCTATCCAGATTAAGCTAGCACACGGCTAACCGAGCGCGGATCGCAGTTCTAACAGAGGACTTACGCTTTGCGTCTGCGCAAAATATCCGCATACACCGCGAGTATAATGACGAATCCTACGACAACGGTTTGCCACTCCTGCGGCACGGACAGAATCCGTAATCCATTCGTCAGCACGCTCATGATCAATGCGCCGATGACCGTGCCGATGATGGTACCCTTCCCGCCGCTGAGCGAAGTACCCCCGATCACGACCGCCGCGATGGCTTCCAGCTCATAACCGGCCCCCAGCGCCGGGTTCGCCGAGTTCAGCCTCGATGCCATCATGACACCCGCCAAACCGGTAAAGGCGCCGGTTAGGGTGTAAATGACGATCTTCCAGAAGCCCACATTAACACCCGACAATCGGGTCGCCTCTTCGTTGCTGCCTAGCGCAAAGTTATACCGGCCGATGATGGTCTTCGATAAGATAAGGTAGCCCACAACCGCTGCGATGAAGAAAATAACGACCGCATTCGGAATATCGAGGCCCGGTATCAGCCAGCCCAGCACGCTGCCTTGGGACACCTCGGCAAAGATTTCGGCGTCGTTGAAATAGACCGGCTTGGCTCCGGAGATAATCAGTGCCAGTCCTTTAGCGATCATCATCATCGCCAGCGTTGCGATAAAAGGCGGGATCTTCATCTTCGCCACCGCCGTACCGGATAGCAGCCCGCACAGCGCGCCCGTCAAGATCCCCCCAAAGATGCCGACCGGAACCGGCAATCCCCAGAAGGTGATGCAGACGCCGGTCATAACGCCGCTTAGTGTCATGACCGTTCCGACAGACAGATCAATGCCGCCGGTAATGATGACAAAGGTAGATCCTAAGGCAAGAACGCCGATCACCGCGGTCGAGAGAAGAATGCCCACGATATTGGAGAATTGAAAGAAATTGCTGGATGAGAATGTAAAGAATAGTATGAGAACAACCAAGCTGGCTAAGGCCAGCACTTGCTGAAGTGCGCCCGATTTGATTTGAATGTTCATCTGCTTACTCCTCCTAACGTGTATGGATAACGGCTTACATCCTTGCTGTAGCCAGATGCATAATGCTTTCTTGGGTCGCCTCTGCTTGATCCAGCTCGCCCGTAATCCGGCCTTCACACATCACGAGAACCCGATGACTCATCCGTAAAATTTCAGGCAGCTCTGAGGAGATCATGATGATCGATTTACCCTGTGCCGTAAGATCGTTCAGCAAGCGATAGATTTCGCTCTTGGCCCCTACATCGATCCCGCGCGTCGGTTCATCGAAGATCAGAATGTCGCAATCTCGGGTCAGCCATTTGCCGATAACGACTTTCTGCTGATTACCGCCGGAGAGGAATTTGACCTCTTGGTCCACATGCGGTGTTTTGACCTTCAATCGTTCGACCATATCCTCCGCCTGCTTGCGAATCCTGGTCGTATTCATCCAGCCGGCTGGCCCCAGGAAGTTACGGTATGAGGCGATAGCCACATTGCTCTTCACATCCAGATCGACGACACATCCATAGCGCTTGCGATCCTCGGATAAATAACCGATCCCTTGGCGCACCGCATCATGGGGGCCCTTGATCGTTATCTTGCGGCCATGAACATGGATCTCGCCGGATTGAATGCGGTCGGCACCGAAGATCGCTCGGGCAAGCTCGGTCCGCCCCGCACCAACCAGGCCTGCAATGCCAAGGATTTCTCCCTTTTTCAGAGTGAAGTTAATGTCCTTCAAAATTCGGCCTTGATTCAGTCCTTTAACCTCCAATACCGTCTCACGTTCACCTGCGCTCTTCTCCGGTTTCGAGGTCTCGTAGATCTGACGGCCAACCATTTTGGTAATAATGTCCTGTGTGGTGACTTCATCCGTTGAAACCGTATCGATATACTGTCCGTCACGCATCACCGTAATGCGATCCGTAATTCGCTTGATCTCATCCATCCGATGGGAAATGTAAACGATTCCAACTCCACCTTCTCGAAGCTGACGAATGATGCGGAACAAATCCTCAATCTCGGTTTCGCTTAAAGCTGCAGTAGGCTCATCCATGACCAGCACGTCGGCGTTATAAGACAATGCCTTGGCAATCTCCACCATCTGCTGCTTGGCAACCGTTAGTTCGGAAACCTTGATGGATGGATCCATGTCCAGCCCCATCCGCTCGAACAGTTCCTTCACCTGCCGATTTAGCGCCTGATTGTCCAGAAACAACCTGAGCTTTCTGCGCGGCTCTCGCCCGATGAATATGTTCTGAGCAACCGTCAGATCAGGCGCCAAGTTCAGTTCCTGATGGATCGTGCTGATCCCGGCGTCTTGAGCCGCTTTCGGATTCGTTAACTCTACGGGCTGCCCTTTGTACCTGATCGTACCTTCGTCCTTCTGGTATACGCCGGTCAATATTTTCATCATCGTTGACTTGCCGGCGCCGTTCTCACCCATTAGCGCATGGACTTCACCGCGCAGCAGCTCGAATCGGCAATGATTTAATGCAAGCACGCCCGGAAATTCCTTCGTGATTCCTTCCATTTGTATCAATACTTCGCTCAAAGACCCTCACCTCTCTAGCTGGCACCATTTATGAATCATTGTACAAATCGGTCTCCGATGGAGGAATGGAATATTCTCTGATCCGTGTTGAATAATCTATGATCTGTTAACAGGCCCCCCATAAAGGAAGAAGCTACTCTTCCACAAAGGGAAAGAGCAGCTTCTGGTTCTCCTCGGTATACATATTGTCTTTGTTGATGACAACGGAATCGGTGTACACGTTGCGTAACACCTTGTCTCCTTCGATGATGGATATGGCTGTTTTGATGCCCAAATAGCCGATGTTGAAGGGCTTCTGAACAATGGTGGATTGAAGAACCCCCTCTTCGAGCAGCTTGACTTCCTTCACCGAGCTGTCGAATCCGACCAGCTTAACCTTGCCCGCCAGCCCCAGTTCTCGGATCGCTCTTCCTGCCCCGACTGTAGAAGGCTCATTCAGCCCCACGATTCCATTCAGGTCAGGCCTTTCCAACAGCAGTTTCTTCGTGATGTCATAGGCACGCTCCTCCTTGCCCTCGCTGTAGTAAGTGCCCACGATTTCTGTGCCGCTGCGCTGCTCCAGAATGCTTCGAACCCCTTGTTCCCTTTCGATCTGCGTCGAGGTGCCCTGCACGAAACTGATGATCGCAACCTTGGCCTGTTCCGGCAGCCGTGACGAAAGCTCCCTGCCGGCCTTCTGTCCCGCATTCACATTGTCGGTAGCGATCAAGCTCTGCGCATATTCACCATTCACGGCGGAATCAATCATAATGAGCGGGATGCCAGCCTTACGAATCGACTCTGCAACGGGAACCAAGCGGTTATAATCGCCGGCGGCCAAAACAATCGCATCCGGCTTCTGCTTGATGGCTTCCTCCAGCAATTGAATCTGCAAGTCTACTTCGATTTCCTGAGTCGGTCCTACCACGGAGACGTCCACGCCGAATTCACGGGAAGCCGTGTGCACCCCTTCAATCAACACCCGCCAAAATTCATTTTCGTCCAGTGCTTTAACGCCGACGATAATCTTCTTGGGACCGGGGTCATCCTTGGACCACTGATAAACGGCATAACCCAGAATGAATACCGGAATCAGCAGCAGTAAAACATATCGCGGTCTCATGTACGACTTCATGGCACCTCCCCCTTCATGCTCCTCCATTCATCCGGATGAACGGCCGGAATAAGCACCGTGACGATTGTCCCCGCTCCGGGCACGCTCGTATAGCTAAGACCATATTCCGCTCCAAAATATAACTGAATCCGCTGGTGGACATTCGCTATCCCAACGCTGTTTCTCGAATGTTGGCTCCCTGTAGAGATTAATAATGTCTCAACCTTGGACCGATCCATGCCGATGCCGTCATCCATCACTTGAAACCGAATCCGATCATCCTGAAGTCTCCCCGTAATCGTGATCGTGCCCGGCCCTTCCTTGTTCTTGATGCCATGATAAATGGCATTCTCCACCAGAGGCTGCAGCAGCACCTTCAACGTCAGATAAGGATAAAGTTCGCGGTCCATATCCAGAGTAAACCGGATTTTATCCTGGTATCGCATTTGTTGTATTTTTAAATAATTCGTTATATGTTCCACCTCGGTAGCAATCGGGATCATTTCCCTCCCTTTGCTGAGCGAAGCTCGAAACAGCCTTGCTAGAGCCGATGTCATCAGAATCACCTCATCATGCTTCTTGCTCTCGGCCATCCATATAATGGAATCCAGCGTATTGTAGAGGAAATGGGGATTGATTTGGGCTTGCAGGGCATTCAATTCGCTTTTTCTCTTAATTTCCTGTTCTATCACGATCTGGTCCATCAATTCCTTGACCTTGAGCACCATCACATTGAAGCTGCGGGCCAGGCCGGAGATTTCCCTGGAATGCCCTACAGGAACCCGGATATCGAAATTCCCCTTCTCCACTTCCATCATCTTTTCCTGGAGCTTCTTGATGGGACGCGTCAGGTTGCGGGAGATAACGACGGAGAACAGCACGCCGACGCCAAGGCATAACAACCCCGCTATAGCAAAAGAAAGCTGCATCTGCTTCTTATTGTCCACCAGCTCATTCTCGTAAAAAACGCCGACGATTTTCCAGCCGAAATCCGTGTCCTTGATGCTGTAAATCCGGCTTGCTCCGCCCTCCTTCACGACAAAACCTCCTTGCTTGTCCTGAAGCACCTGCTCTAATCTCTCCGTCTTCAAATTGCTGTAGAGCAGCTGCTGCTGCGGGTGATACACAATCCGGCCTTGACGATCAATCACGAACACGTAACCCCGGTTCCCCAGATCGAGCTTGCTGAGCATATCGTTAATCACCTTGAAGTTGAGATCGATCAACAGAATGCCGAGCCCGTTGGAAGAATTCACGCCGCTGAGCTCGCGGCTTAATGATACAACCCAGCGGTACTCTCCTTTGATAACCGGCTGTACATGCGACGAGGAGATCACCGTCTGTCCCTTGTTTCCCTTCGCCTGCCGATACCAGGGCTGCTCCGATAACACAATATAAGGATTCAGTTCGGCTTCCGCCCGATCGGAGATAAAGGAGCCGCCGGCTCCAAAAATATTAATCGACGCAATATCTTTGCGCGAAACCCGAATCGAGTGGAAATATTCCGATATCTTCGCTTTCAATATTGCAAGTTCCACAGGCTGCAGTTCATCTGCCGAGGCGAGGTATTCCCTCACATTCGGGTTGTTCATCGTCGCCAGTGAGATGTCCTTCATCCCGGTGATGTAAGTTTGGATATTCGCATTCACTTGATTGATCAGCTCGGAGGTGTAACTCTCCGCCGTTTCGCGAACAGCCGATTCGGACAGCCGGTAGGAGATGAAGATCAACAGCAGCGCCGTAAACAATACAAGCATCACGAATGAGCTGGCAATGCGGGACTGAATGCTTTTGATACGCTGCGGAGCCATCATGGCCTTACCCCGCCTGACGTCATTTTATTCCGGTACTCCGTTGGGGTATCTCCGGTATATTTCTTAAACAGCACGCTAAAATATTGAGGATCCTGATAACCGGTTTTCGCCGCTATTTCATAAGTTTTCAACAAAGAATGCTTCAGAAGTTCCTTTGCTTTCTCCATGCGGACTTCCGTTACGTATTCAACGAAGGTCTTCCCGGTATGCGACTTGAATAAAGCACTGAAATAACTCGTGCTCATGAAGATCCGGCCGCATACGGTCTTGATCGATAACTCGGCATCCTCATAATGCCGCTGGATGAAATCGACCGCCTCCAACATCTGGGTGCGGGTAATATCCTTTCTCGCCTTGGCAACGTCCCTTAACGCCTGCTCGCACACCTCGTTAAACCAGCGCTCGATCTCTTCCAAGGACCGAAAAGAATACAGATCGGACAGCAGCCTCTTCTCCTTGCCGATCAGCTCGTTCCCATTGCTGCCGATTTCCATCACAGTTTGAAGCACGGCAAGCATGACCCGAAGGACCCGCACGTAACAGAGCTCGATTGAAATTGAAGCGCTTCCAAGTTCGCTGATCAGCCGCCGGATGCACGCCTTTACCTCTAAGTCCGTACCGGCCCGAATTGCGGAGATTAGCGCTGACTCGGTTTCGATCCCATCCTGGAGAGGAGCGTCCCCCCGCTTTTCAAGATCCGTGATATGAACCACCTGATCGCGGCCGATCAGGAGACGGTATTCCAGTGCAGCTTCCGAAGCCCTGCAGGAGTATCGGATATCCTGAAGCTCGCGGCAAATCGTTCCGATGCCGAGCGTAACCGTGAATTTCATGAACTGCTTTGTAGATGCGCGAATGTCCTCCGCCAGCTCCTGCGCCCGAGCGTGCAGCTCCTCCTCGCCGGAGCCCGACAGGATGGTCATAACTTTGTTCTCCTTGTACCTAAAAATAGCTGTACCGGGCTCACCCGCCAAAATCTCCTGCATGATATTGTATAAAGCAAATGCATACAGCTCATTATCGACATGCTGCTCATCCGTACGAAGCTCATCCATATCCGCTGCCATCGCGATATAAAGAGGCCCCGGAAGCCGAATATCAAAATATGCAAGCTTGCTCTCGATCTCGGATCGCTTCATCGGCGACGACGCCAGTCGTTCAAGAAATCGTTCCTTAAGCAGGACCAAACTCTCATTCAACTGATGTTTGAGCCTTTTCAAGTGCTCCGTATGTCCGCGCTCCTCATCCATTTCCAGCTTGAGTTTACCAAGCATCTCCCTTAACTCCGCTGACGTAACCGGTTTCAAAATAAAATCCGTGACTTGCAGCTTCACCGCCTGCTGGGCATATTCGAAATCGTCAAACCCGGTGAGGATGATGATCTTTGTCTTGGGAAAACGATCCGTAATATGTCGTGACAACTCCAGGCCATCCATGTACGGCATGTTGATATCCGTTAACACCACATCGGGTTGATGGCGGGTTACAGCCTCCAATGCATCCATGCCGTTCTCGCAATCCCCGATGCACTCAAAGCCATGATCTGCCCACTGAATCCGGTTTCGGATCCCTTCTCTTACAATCGGTTCGTCGTCCACAATAAGAATCGTATACAATCAAAGCCTCCCCCGTTCAAAAGCAATTCCCATTTGCTTAGGTTATATCGTGTTACGAGGTCAATATACAGGAAAAGCCCTTTGGCAGGCAACTGCCAAAGGGCTCCATGAGTTTATATTTATTTACGGGTGTTCATCCACGTAATGAAATTGTTCACCACGATATCGAGAAAACCGATTGTCGGCTCATGAATCAGCTTGCCGGACTCATCCATCTTCTCATGTACCGCCCCGATATATACCTCATTGTTAGGGAGCAGCGGCGAAGTAATGCCGACAGAAAACAGAATATCCCGGAGATGCTCCTGAGCTCTCACCGTTCCAAGCTGTCCCATCGACGCCCCCATGATCCATGAAGGCTTCCCGTTCATAACCTTATCAACGCGCGATAACCAATCGAGCGCGTTCTTGAGCACGCCCGGTATGGAGTAATTATACTCCGGCGTGATCCACAACACCGCATCAGCGGCAGCAATCCGCTCCTTGAAATCCTTGACGGCCGCAGGAGGGTCCAGCTCAATGTCTTGATCGTAAAACGGAAGATCGCGCAGCCCCAAAATTTCAAACGTGATCTGATCCGAGTAGCGCTGCTTTAAATATTCCGCCAGTTTCATATTGTACGACTCTTTTCTAATGCTTCCTACAACGATTGCAACGTTCATAATACCCTCCAGTTCTATGCTTTCTGCGCACATTTCATTCCATTTTTTCACAACTATACACAGCCTAACACCATATTTTACCAATGTCAAAATTTCGTTTGTCCTACTTCATCAACGAGAGCAGTTTACACACATCGCGCTCCATGTCTTCCCTTTGTTCAGATGGTACGTACTGGAGCAGAGCCAGTGCGGCATAAGGTACTTTGATGGCATGCGGATCTTCATACCGTTTGCTCCAATAGGCTGAATCCGTAATCGACGCACCTTCGGCAGCTTCAACTCCCTCATTCGAAAGGGCTTGTGGCTTTAAACGGTTGAGTTTCATTTGCAGCCGGTGATTGCTTTGCCCAAGCTTGGCAAGCTGAGCGTATCCAAGTCGCTCCAGCTCAATGAGTGCGTGTGCGTGGGTAACGCCATGCTCAAGCTCACCGGCAAAAAAATAATATTTGCCATCAACATGCTGATCCGGCAGCACAAGTTCCAGCTCGGAAAGTGCACGGCGTGCCATATCGGATGCATTCCGGTAAGGAGGTATTTCCGAAAGTGAGATTTCCGCGAGATCCAGCTGCGTATAATCCTCAATACCATAATACCTTGCAGGCTTGTGTTCTACTGCTGCATCTCCCATCAGCTTGAGAATGCCTCGCACGATAGACGGCGTCAGTAAGTCCGGACGGTCCCGTAATGCTTTTAGTCCCAAGACGGCCAGGGTTACCCCGTGTCCGGAGGTACTCAGATTCGTCAGGTTAGGCAGCAGTCCTTCAATGAGTTGATTCATTAATTCAGGCAGCGCAGGCTCGGGAGGATAGGGTTCAAACCAATCTTCATGCTGATTACGCAAATGCAGGCAATTGGCGGCCAGGCCCTGCAGTACATCTTGCGGCAAATCAAACTCCTTCTGCATGTAATAAGCCGCCAAATACGCCCCGCCAACATGTCCTTCAAACCACCCAACCTCGCCGCCGCGGCTCAAGGCCGTAAGACCATCCTCCAAATACCGGTCACTAATGACCGAATTCACCTCCTTCCCTTCGATTGCACTCGGCAGATTCAGCCTGGCTGCAATGTCTTTGGGCAAGCTTGTTATTTTCATTCGGATGCTGTAACCATACATTCTGAAATGCAAACCATCCTCGTTATCCGAAACCATCATCCGCCGATCCAGAGTGGAGCGAACCCGGTCCAGAAACCGTTCGTCCGTTACTCCGTAAGTGATCTCCAAGGATGGTGCCAGCGCATTCATGGCGATCGGAATCCATTTGCGCTTTGTTGATACAACAACGGCATGAGCCGTTCCTCCAATGGCAAAAGCGAATTGCTCCGACTCCTTGGCGATTGTTAATCCGAGCGTCCGCTTCATCCATAATCTTGCGGCTACCGGATCCTCCACAGGCAATCCCACCTCCCGCAAGTACAGGATGCCATAGGTGCCGTTCGGCGCAAGCACCCCTTCCTTCAGATCTTCGTGTGCGATAAACTCAAGCAAGTTCCCATCGCCATCCTTGAAGTATACGTTCACGCCGGAATCAAAGCGCTCAACCACTTCACCGTCAGGCCATTTCAACAAAGGTACCTGCTCTGCAAGCTTCTGGACCATGAATTCAAACTGTGAATAAGGCACTTCAAACGCGATATGAGCAGGAGCTATAGATTCATACGCTTCTTCAAAAGCGAGCGTGAAATCCGGTGTAGGCTGAAATACGATCTCCACCTCGCTTTCGCTTGCTACCGGAAAATGAAGTAACCCGTGGTAGAATTGTTTTACACCCTGAATGGATACCGTCTTTAATTTCAGTCCGGCAAAATGAGTGATCATGAGGTCTCAACCTCCTCTTTACCGCTGATCTTCTTGACCAGTTCCATAAAGATGGACAGCGCCTCTTTAGCCCGATAATCCAGTACAATCGTGCCTTCTGCCGCTTCGGATTCGTAAATGGTCCGCTGAGAACCGCCAATGGATATCCATTCCGGACTATTGATCCCGTGCAAATTACGGATGGTAGCCTGCATTTGCTGCAGTGAACTCACGCCGACCGCCCCTCCCGCAGAGCTTACCGAAAGAACCGGTTTACCTGAGAAATGCATCTGTCCCAAATGATCCAATGCGTTCTTCAAGACTCCGCTCATCCCTCCGTGGTACTCTGGTGTCGTCAAAATAATGCCATCCGCCTCCATCAACAGACGCTGCAGCTCGCGCACGCCATCATGGCGGTTGAATATCTCGTCTGGTGAATAGAACGGAAGCGGTGTTTCATACAGATTAAACAGCTTCACTTCCACGAACAACGTATTCATTTGCGCTTCGAGGGCTTTGGCCAGAACGGTACTTGTGGCTTCCTTGCGATTGCTGCCAGCTATAATCACGATTTTCATAGTACTTCCTCCCTTATGGGTATCAAAGGTTTTGTTAAGTACATTGTAGAGGAGGCAAGCCATGGAAATCGTCAACATTTAGAGTGATTTTACAAGCAAAAGCTCTCATGCCTTCGGCTGAGAGCTTCTACAACTATAGTCTTAGATATGATCATTATGTACGGCAAATACAGCAATCCTTATACGATGCCATGCTTGAGCGCATAAATGGCCGCCTGAGTCCGGTCCGCAACCCCCAGCTTATCGAGCAGATGGCTGACATGGGTTTTAACTGTCTTCTCGGTAATATAAAGCGCTTCGCTGATTTCCCTGTTGTTCATGCCCGATGCAATCAGCTGTAATACTTCCTGCTCCCGGCGGGTAAGTTTATCCACCTGCGCAGTCTCTTCCTGATGGCCGGACCCGCCGGTCTCATCCGTCCCCGCCGGTGAAGTAACATGCGTCATGAGCAGGCCTGCCGCATCCGGATGCAGTTCAACTTGGCCTTCATACACGCGTCTGATCGCAGCCACCAGATCCTCAGGCTCAATATCCTTAAGGAGATAGCCGCGTGCGCCCGCCCGAATGGCTGGCAGCACATGGTCATAATCGATAAACGAGGTCAGCACGATGACTTTAATATGAGGCTGTTCTTTTTTTAACCGTGCGGTCGTATCGATTCCATTGAGAATCGGCATATTCAGATCCATTAACACGACATCGGGATTCAGCTGATTGGCCTTCTCTAACGTTTCCTCGCCATTCGCGGCTTCGCCAACCATCTCGATATCCGGCTGCGTAGCCAGAAATACCTGCAATCCCCGTCGTACCATGGCATGATCGTCAGCGATCAACAATCGGATCATCGGTGATCCCCCTATTCTCTATTGATCTCACCCTTAAGGGCAGCGAAACCTCAATAATGGTTCCCTCTCTGTACACACTGTATAGACGGAATTGTCCTCCGAGCGATTCCGCCCGTTCCCGCATGCTGGACAACCCAATCGAATGTTTTGTCAGCTCGTTCAATCGTTGCTTGGAAATCCCGCGGCCATGATCTTCGATCCTGAGTTCAACTTCATTTTCCCGCGGGGTTAATACGACCGTTACTTCCTTCGTATCCGCATGCTTGCTTACATTATTCAGCGCCTCTTGACCGATCCTCCACAATGTTTCTTCCACGATCCGGGGCAGGTCCCGTATCCCGTTGATATGTGAGCTTACATGAAGTTTCAATCGTTCGCCGTATTGTTTCAGGCCTGTCATAAGCCCTTCTTCAAGTCCGGGTGGGCGAAGCTGCATGATCAGCTCCCGCATTTCCTTAAGCGCGCTTTGCGACAGGACCTGTATATCATGGATGGTGTCCTGCAGCATACTTGTCTGCTCATGCGGCTCTGCGGCAAGCATTCCCCGCACTCCCTTGGACATCATGACCAGCGAGAACAGGGTTTGGCTTACCGAGTCGTGCAGGTCCCGGGCGAGACGATTTCGTTCATCCATTCTTGCGAGCTCCCGCCGGTTTTCCTCCAGACGGATGCGTTGAAGGGTCATGCCAATATGTTCAGCCAGTGCCTCGATCACCTCGATATCTGCCCGGTACGAATCGCCGTAATGATCGAACCCTACCAAAAGCAGTCCAAATGAGGTGTCCCCGGCAGCCGCCAGCCGAACCGCAACCGCTCGGGAGATGGAGGATATCCATCCCTGTTCAACCAAAAGATCTGCAAGCCGCTGTGCGTCTTCTGCACTCACCGGGTTCGGATTGACCTCTCCCTTGCCAGCACGGGTTCGTGCGGCTTCAGCAAGCGAAAATTCGGCATGGGGAAGCGTCGTCTGCCCTCTGCTGTAGAGGGCACGCAGCGTCATTTCGCTGCCGACAGGCTCCAGCAATGCGGCAACCGGCCAGTCAAAGTAACGGCCCATTAAACTCATGACTTGCTTCGTTAATTCAGCTCGGTTAACCGCTTGGGAAGCATAAGCACCGAGTGCGCTGCTATATTCCCCAAGCCGGGCAAACAAATCCGCTCGGCGCTGCTCCGCTGCATATAGCCGCATGCGCTCAATGGCGCTGCCGATTTGGTAGGCAACCGATTCCAGCAGCGCCAATTCCTCTTTAGTGAAATGCAGCTTCCCGGGTGCAGCCACATTCAGTACGCCGAACCTGCGGCTGCCGGATCGCAGCGGAACGGTTGCATGGTGGGTTATGCCTTCCGTATCCCCCCACTGATACCGAACGGCGTTATCCAGACGTTTGCAATTCAATATGTTCACGGCATTTTTCAGACGTCCGTCATCGTAACGCTCCAGGCACCAGCAGCTGCCGCATCTCATAGGTTCGTTATCGTTCCGGCTCAGGGCAGGCGGCAAATTCCGGCTGGCTACGAATTCATGCGTTCCCCGATCTTCCACCAGGAACAGCCAACCGGTCGTAAGTCCGGTTAGTTCCAACAGCTTGGCAATAACAACGTCCAGCATGGGGCCAAGCTCATTGGACTCGTTCAATGTTTCTGCGATCGTCTTCAGCGTAATTAACTCCTGAATATGCGGATCGTGATTGGACATACATGAAAGCTCCTTCTTTTTTTGCATTCTGAAGTAACTATATTATATAATCCTGTCACACACCATCAAAATGCCTATGGATCCCTTCGGACGTTTCTCAGATCATTCACCCCATGAATTTTGGTAAAAAACAATTAATATTGTTTTATCTCTTGCAAATTCCCACCTACATATGGCTTAATATAGAAGTCGGGGCCGACGAAATGAGCTGAAAGGAGGCTGATTGCAATGATTCAGATCCGTGAGGTGGTATTCGCGTAAAGCGAATATCCGTTAAAATGGGAGCCCGCTGCGGGCTCCCTATATCTATTTTTAAATCCAATAATTCAAAAAATCCAAAAAAACCAATATCACGAAAGGAGGAGGGCAAGCATGATCAATGCAATTGTTTTGAAACTCAGCGATAGCTTAAATATGTATACAGAAAGAGGAGGGCATCGATGGGCCATTACAAGAACGGAAGAGAAGTGCTTCCCCCCGAGCTGCTGCAGCAAATTCAACAGTATATAGATGGAGAATTACTCTACATACCGAAACAGAGCGAGCAAAGAGCCGGCTGGGGAGAGTTAAGCGGTTCCAAACAACGCATCGAAAGTCGAAACAAAGAAATGTATCGCGCTTATTGCAAAGGACGGTCCATTGAGGAATTGGAACGGACCTACTTCCTGTCTGGAGAAAGCGTGCGCAAGATCATAAGTAAACTTACCCGCGTAGGGACCTAAAATCGATGAGATTTAACGGTCTGCTCACGGATTAACATAGGACTGTTCCCTTGGGGCGCAGTCCTTTCCATTTTATATGAACGATACTGCATAACAGAAAATGCCCGACTGCAGGCGAATCTACAGTCGGGCATTTGTTATACCCTAACGATTTTCCGGCTTCTCCCCTGCGACATCCCAACGATGGCGAAATTTCTCCAATCGCGGGTGCAGATACGGCGGCTCAGACAAGAGGATTAGCCTCAGCTTCACAATCCATTCCTCGAAGGAGGAAAAGGAGGCAAACGCATTTGCCATCTCAGGTGTCAGAATAAGAAAATGGGGACTTCCGTATTTCTCTGCCAGATGACGAAGCGCAGTATCGATCGGCGTGTATTTTTTTCGTTTCGACTCGAAAGGTTCAATCACAACCGATGATCCTGCATGATCTTCGATCCATTCCTGAAGCTGTTTCTCCCGCTTGTAATAAGGGCTGACCGGCTCCTTGAACATCCGCTTCGCTGTCTCTTCATGCAGCGGATACAACACCAATTTTACAAATGACCGTTCTTCTAAAATGGCAGCGGCCTGCTCCAAATCCTCCTGAACCTGCTCGAAGAGGTCGTAGAATATTAAGGTTCCTTTGGTTGTCGGCTTTGGGGGCTCGTAACCGTAAGGAACATACTCCAAATTGCGCGGCATGATGGAACTTCACCTCTCTTTTACTCTGATGACGGGGATGAAAACCTCGGTGGCACGCGATGCTGGGCAGCCTGCTCAAAGCCGTAGGCTAATTGGATCAGCACGGGCTCGCTATATGCCGTCCCGATGAACGTAATGCCCTGTGGCCCCTTCGTAATATATCCTCCCGGCGCAATGACGCCATTCTCGGCATAGCCGCCGGGAACAGTTACCGATGGATACCCTGCCCGGGCAGCCAAATCCGGTCCATATTCATTACCCAGAAACAGCAGGGCGTCCAGCTGATACGCCTTCAAAACATGGTCAATCCCTCTAGCTCCCGCCATTTCTTTATTCTTCTGCTTGCTCTTAAGATACTCTGTTTCGGTCAGCGTGCCGCTCGTTTCCTCGGCCCAAATCAATGTGCCCTGTCCATATTTCAAGGCAACCTCGGCGTGTGCCTCATTATAAGCGATAACCTCGGCTAGCGAATGAACAGGCAGAGACGCATCTACGTTCGCCAAATAATCATTGACATATTTTTTGAACTCATAGCGAAGGACATTGGCGTCCCATTTGGTTTCCTGGCAAGGCAGCTCCACCGGATCAATTATGGTAGCTCCTTGATTCCGCAGCACTTCAATGGCGGACTCTACAATATCTAGTCTATCCCGATCCAGGTGCTTATAGTAGTATCGGGGGATCCCGATTCGGGCTTTCTTCAAATAACTCGAATCCAGATACTCCGTGTAGTCCTCCACCCTTTTTTGAGGATCGATCTTGGTCACTTCGTCCAGATCATCAGCTCCCGCGATCGCGCTAAGCAGAATCGCTGCATCTTGCACCGTTCTGGTCATTGGACCTGCCGTATCCTGTATGTGAGTGATAGGTATGATACCTGAACGGCTTACCAGTCCAATCGTCGGCTTAATGCCAACCAGGCTGTTCTGGCTGGAAGGACTGATAATCGATCCTGATGTTTCCGTCCCAATGGCCGCTGCGGCCAAATTCGCCGCCACCGCAGCACCGGAGCCTGAACTTGAACCACCAACAAACATTTCCCCTGGACCGTATGGGTTTAATGTAAGACCGTTTCTTGACGAATATCCTGCCCACATAGTCGGGGACATAAAGTTCGCCCATTCGGTCATGTTGCTCTTGCCCAAAATAACAGCACCCGCTTTACGCAGATTCGCAGCAACAAAGGAATCTTTGGCAGCAAACGAATCCGCAAGGGTGATGGAGCCGGCACTCGTATGCAGCCGATCTCCGGTGTCGATATTGTCCTTAAGCAGGATGGGAATCCCGTGAAGCAATCCTCTTGCACCCTGGTCCTTGCGCTCCAGGTCCAGCTCCTCGGCAATTTGCAGCGCTTCAGGGTTTACCTCAAGGATTGATCGGAGAATTCCATCATATAACCCGATCCGCTCCAAATACAATTGAACCAACTCTACTGAAGTCATCCACCCCTCTGCCATTGCATGCTGCATATCCGAAATGGTTGCTTCCACAATCCATGCTTTTTTATCCTTGATCATATATATAGTCCCCCTGACTTATCTTTCTGAACTTACGGTAGATGGTGGGGATTAATGTTTCATATTTTAGCCTCCAAACGTTTCAGGATCCTATATGTAATTCGGGATATAGGAACAAAATCCCTCTTATTAATGCGTAATCGCGAGCACTACCTGCATGTTATCAGTCCTTAAAGTGGACTAAGAATGAATCCTTGATCCGCTCCTTTTAAAAAAGGATTGCCCTAATCTTATTGATCAGGGCAATCCTTTCCTTGACGATTAACTTATGATCGTAATGACCGGCGCCGATATCGTCGGCTGTGTCGTGATAGCGGATGCTGTGTTCGTGAAACTGGCGATTTCCAATAACACCGGTATGCCCACCGGAACATCCGTCGTATCGAGCACCAAGCTGGCAGTTGTTAATGTCGATAAGGAAAGTTGTTGAAGCATGCCGTTGATATACACATTAAAGTATTCTGAACCTGTCAACGCGGGGAATGCTGTCACGGCTGCTTCGGCATCATCGACAAAACTCGTTGCCGGCATGGTAATCGAGTCTGCTCCAATCATACCCTCGGCGATCAGTGCAAAATAACGGGTTACCGCTGGCGTTACCGTTGTGGTGATCGTTCCGCCAGTTGCAACGGGAACCGTTGCGATAGCGGTAATGATAGGTTTAATAACGGGCATATCATCACTCCTCCTAATTAGGGATGTTGCAACTATGACTCTTTGCCATATTATCATTAAATGATAGTTTTTAAGCTTTGATCCCGGCATTCTCCCTATTCAAGCAAAAATAAATGAGAGAATGACGTATGATCCGGTCAATATATCCGTAAGCAAAGGATATATGTCCACTCGACTCCCCCACCGATGACATAAACTAAGTACATACATTCATCCGGGGCGGTGATAAGACTGAAAACTCCCGTGATTAAACGGAAGCGGTCTCCAATAATAAAATCCTCTAGGCATCACAAACACAGAAACCTCAAGAAGCGCCAATGTAAACGTGTCGTATCACCTAACAATAGAAAAAGGTTCCGACCGCGCAAGACCAGATCCGATTATCCGGCCATCATTCCATCTGAATGGTCGGAAACACTACCGATAAGGAGCTCTAAAGGATTACCTGAATTACCTGGATTGCCTGGACAGCCAAGTAATCCAGGGCTGCAAGGTGATCCTGGCATTCAAGGGCCTCCAGGCGTGCAAGGGCTGCCTGGTTTTCCGGGGATTCAAGGCATTCCCGGAGTGCAGGGCATCCCAGGTTCTCAAGGTCCTCCGGGTCCTCCGGGTCCTCCCGGTCCCCCTGGTCCACAGGGCATCCAAGGATTACCCGGAAGCGTAATCGTGCCGGAGATCATTGTACTGCCGACCACGCTTCGGTACTTTTATGTATTGATGTCCGAGGTTAATCTGGATGCTCCCTTTGTCATATCTGCCGATCAATTTACGGATGATGACGGAAATCATACATTTCAGAGCATTGCGGTCGGTCCGAACACCTCCTCAACGGTTTATATCAACGGCATGATTCAGGAAGGCCGAATCTACACCCTCACGCCGGAAGCACTAACCTTGCATTCTCCCGGTGATATGCTCCTGCCCGGCACACCGATCTTGCTGGAGGTTTTGTATCTCACCTTCAGGTGGGGGCTTGAACGGTGAGCAAAGCTCCCCGCTGCAGCCGGGCAGCGGGGTGTGAGCTGTAATATATTCTGTCATTGAAATAAGTAAGTTATATGTCATCATAAAAATTGAAATTTATCGAAAGAAAATAACATGAGTAACAATAACCCCTCACTTTTTATCAGGTTTGCTCCAAACGTATACGCCACCCTTACCTCTCATAACAGATCAAGAATGAGAACTCGTTCTGGGCAGCTTGTCATTTCCAGCTTGATGTACTTATCGAACGATTTCATGTAGCCGGGTTTCACCCAAGTCAGCACATTAATTATACTAATAAATTAGCTATTTTAATTGAAGTGCACCTTATATTTAGCTATGATAGAATAAAATTAGCTAAACCGAGGTGAATTTTATGAGAGTCCCTTCCACCGATATGCAAAACAATTTCGGAAAGTATCTTAAGTTTACTGAGGCAGGCGAGGAAATCATCGTGACGAGAAACGGCAAAGATGTTGCCAAATTAATAGTCTATGCTGGTACAGAACTTGTCCTGAGAGAAGGGGCTGTGAAGTATACAGCCGACAATGACAAAGTCACTTACGAGGATTTCCTGGAACTAACCGAAGGCTCGGAACAGCGCCACGAGCTGATCGACGGAGTCGTGTATAACACGGCTTCCCCTTCATACAACCACCAACATGCAGTTAATGAACTGCATGGCACATTTTACAATTGGTTTAAAGGAAAACCCTGTACACCACTGACTTCTCCCCTTGATATCACATTGAAGAAGGAGGAGACAAATATCTGTGTCGTACAACCGGATCTGGTCGTCATATGCGATAAAGATCAAATCAATGAGAAGGGGAATTATATGGGTACGCCTGACCTCGTCATCGAGGTGTTGTCTCCGTCTACGCGCAGCAAGGACATGATCCCGAAGCTTGATCTATACCGACAGTGCGGCGTAAAAGAGTATTGGATCGTTGATCCGATGAAAGCTCAAGTTATCCTCTTTTCCTTGTCCGACGGCGAGATCGCGGATGTGAACTACTTCTCCCAAGCCCAAGACACTTTTGCGGAATCCAAACTTTATCCAGGTTTACAGGTTTCAATGCAAGATTTGTTTGCGTGACTACTATATATTAGGAAACAACCGCCTATTCGACCACCTGTTTTGCAACTTCAATAAGCATTTTCCATCTTATAATTGTCTTCTTACGCCCATTCATGAAACCAATCCTCTTCTGTCGGCGTACTAAAAGAAAGCACTCACGCTGGTAGATGATCGTATACTTCCTAGTACTGCAATCCAAATCAGCATCAGCATCAGGTGAAAGGTGTTTTTATTTCGTAAACGCATTTAAAAATTATTTGAAAGAAGGAAGATCAAATGATTATTACAACGACATCTACCATTGAAGGTTACCCGGTTAAAAGGTATATCGGCATTGTGAACGGCGAAGTCATTATGGGCGCTAATGTAGTGAGGGACTTTATGGCCTCCATTACCGATTTTGTTGGTGGGCGCTCTGGTGCCTACGAGAACAAGCTGCAGGAAGCAAGGGATGTAGCGTTTACCGAGATGAAAGACAAGGCTGAGCGAATGGGGGCCAACGCTATTGTAGCGGTGGACATCGACTATGAGGTCATTCGTGAGGGAATGCTGATGGTGGCCGTCAGCGGAACAGCAGTGGTGGTATAACCGGTAGTTTTCTGAAAGTTCTTGAAATTCTTGAAGTTCCTAGGCAGCCGGTCTAACCGGCTGCCTGTTTGTCTTTATGGTGCCATCACCTAAGTACCTGAATCAGTGTTGTAAACATAACCAAAATGGCTGGAATGTAGGTATCAGCAAATCTTTCGATTGTTTGTCGATCTCAGGTTGTCTCTTCTTTTTGTAGCCCTTTCATGTCATGGTTTTGTCCATGGTCCGTCTGGAAAGCGTCATTAATGAAGCAATATTAATGAAAGCCCAAACTGAAACCGAAAAAAAGACCGCCGCAGCGATCTTATCTTTAACTATTGCATCAGTATATTCTAAACGACTACGCCCTTTTTGAGGATAATATTTGCGTACAGCGCTTTTTCGCCGGTCGACACGATGGCATAAGCATTCTTCGCCCGCTCATAGAACGAGAATCGCTCTACCTCATCAAATTGCACGTGAACGGGATGAAACTGCTGCACGATCTCACGGTATTCATCCCAGATCGGAGTTTCTACGGTATCCCCTGGCGTCACAGCCATCAGAGCTACCGGGGACTCAACGTACGTATCCAACGGAAATAACGGCAATATCGCGTTTAATAACGCAGGAATTCCGTGTCCGTCTGCCCGGACCAACCGCTGGGCATGACTGGCTGCAGGAAAATTGGCATCGCCGAGCACAATTTCATCCGCGTGCCCCATCTCCATCAGAATCTTCAACAGTTCAGGCGAGAGCACATGAGATATGCCTTTTAGCATGATATGACATCCTTCTCTATCGAATTTGGATGTAAGGCTTGGATATGTTAGGAGACGTCATTCTCTAAGAATTCCTTAACCTTACGGTTGTATCTGCTGTTGTTCGAC
Organism: Paenibacillus sp. p3-SID867; assembly: GCF_025142895.1. NCBI lineage: Bacteria > Bacillati > Bacillota > Bacilli > Caryophanales > Paenibacillaceae > Paenibacillus > Paenibacillus sp. p3-SID867. The sequence continues at coordinate 329,852 of NZ_JAMBDM010000003.1, read as the reverse complement.
AATGGACTTGTAATGCTGGAATGCTGCCTCCCAATCCTCGTTGGACTCAGGCTCGTACCAGGCAAGCGGAAAAGACCGCTTGACGAGTTCCACTCCCTCTTCCCGATTGCGCAATGTGCCGTTCGCCACAAATTGAACCAGCATGTTCCCGATGGCACTTGCCTCAATCGGTCCTGCCCACACCGTTCGGCCCAAGGCATTGGCCGTATAACGGCACAACAGCTCGTTTTGAATGCCGCCGCCAACCATATGGAGCCCATCGTAGCGGTGCCCTGTCAGAACCTCCATTCGCTCAAGCACTTCCCGGTATCTCATAGCCAAGCTTTGCAGTATGCACTGGACATACTCTCCGGTGCTACGAGGAATGGGCTGCCCTGTCTCCCGGCAATAATCCCGGATTTCAGCCGGCATATCCGCCGGATTCATGAAGCGCAGGTCATCCGGGTTAATGAAGCTGCGGAACGATTCTGCGTTCTGAGCGAGTTCAACTAGCTCAGCAAATGAATACGTCAATCCTTGATTCTCCCATTGCCGCTTGCACTCCTGAAGAATCCAAAGACCCATGATATTCTTCAGCAATTGAAAGGTTTGATAAGCTCCACCCTCATTGGAGAAGTCTTCTTCCAGCACATCCGTATGGACAAGCGGCTCCGGAAGCTCGGTTCCGAGAAGCGACCAGGTACCGCATACAAGATAGGCAAATCGGAAGGTGTTTGCAGGAACGGCTACCACGGCGGATTCCGTATCATGTGATGCCACGGCAATCGCTTTAATCGCCGGAACGCCCAGCTCTTGCGCTACGGCATCCTGCAGCCTTCCAATTTCGGTTCCCGGTTGTACGGGTTCAATGAACAGGGATGCGGAAAGCCCCAGCTCCTCCATTAAGGGCTCATTCCACTTGCCTTCTGTAACATGATAGAGCTGAGTCGTGGTGGCCATGGTGAACTCGCACGCCTGGACCCCCGTCAGATAATAGTTCAGAAGATCCGGAGTGAGTAGGAACTTATCTGCAATATCAAGCATCGGAGATTTTGACTTGAGCATCGCATTTAACTGGAAGATCGTGTTAAACGGCATGAATTGCAGTCCGCTTTCTTGAAACAGACGTTCTCTCCCGACCTGCTCGCAGGTTTCCTCCACCATGCCTTCCGTCCGCAGATCCCGGTAATGATAAGGAACTCCGATGAGCTCCCCGTTACGGTCAATCAGTCCATAATCGACGCCCCATGAATCGATGCCATAGCTGACCGGCTGATAGCCGGCTTGGAACGCTTTGCGGATGCCATGCTTAACCTCCTGCAGCAGCATCGGGAAATTCCAGTGCAAATGCTGTCCCATCTGGACGGGTATATTGGCAAAGCGGTGAATCTCGGTAATCTTCAGCATGCCGGGCGATTCATGATCAGCAGAGGTGATCTCGCCCAGCAGCGCCCGGCCGCTGCTGGCCCCCAAGTCAAACGCAAGCACCGCGGATGAATTGCTCATAAGCCGCATCCTTTCTCACCTTAGTACTATACCAATCCGAGTTTGAACAACCGGATCTGATCCACAATCTTTTATTTCATCTTCTGCAGGAGCTGAATACGATAATCTTCGCTCTCCAGCGCAGCGATATCATCCACTTCCTGATCTGTCAGCGGCACCGGTGTGCCGGCAGCCTTGGCGCTCAGATAAATTTTGGCGCTCTCTTCAACCACCTGGGTTCGGTAATACGCTTCACGCAGATTCCGGCCGGTTGTAACCAGTCCATGGTTACCGAGCAGGATGGAACTGGCCGTCGTTACTTTCTCCGCGACGGCATCTGCCAGCAAATCTGTCGTAGGAATGATGTAAGGGATGTATGCCGTACGTCCAACCAATGCCGCCTGGTCCGGAAACATCACCGGCAGCTCCCTCTCAACCAACGTAAAGGCAATGCAGTGGGATGGATGTGTATGCACCATCGCCCCGATATCGGGGTTGCTCCGGTATCCGTACAGGTGCATCAGCACTTCGGACGAAGGCCGTAATCCTATATCGGTAATATCGCCGGTCGAGATATCGACTTCGATCCATTGCTCCGGCTCAATCTCCTCCAGCGCAAAACCGCTCGGGGACAAATACATTTTGTCCCCGGCTCTCGCGCTGATGTTTCCTCCCGGTCCTACAACGAGTCCGCTGTCGACGATTTTTTTGGCATACTTGCAGAGCTCATTTCTCGTTTCCATGTTCAGCATGTTCTCCTACTCCTCTCGTTAACATTTATTTATATAGAGGACCGAAGTTCTGACAAGCGCGGAAGTCCGCGCTCTCCGGATCGGTCGTTCCGAACATTCCCCATGCACGTGGGCGGAACACCTCTTCGGCTGGCACATTGTGCATGTTGACCGGAATACGCAGGACCGAGGCCAGGGTGATGAGATCCGCTCCGATATGTCCGTAACTGATTACGCCATGGTTAGCGCCCCACTGGTTCATGACCTCATAAACGCTTGAGAATGCACCCTGTCCCGTAAGGTTCGGCACAAACCAGGTCGTTGGCCATGTTGGGTCTGTACGCTTGTCGAGCGTGTCGTGTACCTCCGCCGGCAGATCCACGGAATAGCCTTCGGCAATTTGCAGCACGGGACCAAGCCCTTTTACCAGGTTAAGACGGAACATCGTCATCGGCATGCCGCCGCGCGTCAAGTAGTCGGTCGAGTAACCGCCGCCCCGGAAATACTCCAAGTTAGCCGGTCTCCACTGGGTGGCCTTCAGCGTGCGATCGACCTCTTCATCCGTGATCTCCCAGAATGGCTTCATGGCAGGTTTGCCGTCTAACTCCTGCTCCCCTGTTCCATCCAATGCAGCCGAGCCGGAATTGATCAGATGCAGGATGCCATTCACTGCTTTTCCTTCAAGCTTATAGCCGGTAACCCGTTCTACCGAAGCCGGACTCCAGTAAGTACGCACATCCGCGAAAATCTGTGCCGTATTGGTTAACAGGTATCCGAACAGCATGCCGACTCCGTTCAGGCTGTCATTCTCGGTTGCCACGATATACGGCGAACGTCTGCCGTTCCAATCGAAGGAGGAGTTGAGGATCGTCTCCAGGAAGTCACCGTTAGGGGAATGATCCGTCCACTGCCGCTGACCTTGGAATCCGGAAGCGATAGCGCTGTGGCCCTGCGCCTCCTCTTCAAAGCCAAGCTCCTTCAGGCGCGGATTACCGATCATCAAATCGCGGGTGATCAGCGTCATTTTGACGACGGTTTCCCACTCCAGATCTTTGCGCTCCCGGCTGTTCTGGAGATGATCCGGATTGTTATCCGGTCCTTCCGTACAGTTCTCCTTCACCCAAGCAAGCGCCTGTTCATATTCTTCAGGATCATAGATGCCCTCTTCCAAGCGGCGCGTAAACTCGCTCATATCTACATATTCGTTCCGCATGCCCAGATACTCCTGGAAGAAGCTGTCGTCCACGATCGAGCCGGCGATACCCATCGACACCGAGCCCATGGACAAATACGATTGTCCGCGCATGTACGCTGCAGCCAAACCGCTCCGTGCAAAACGCAGAAGTTTCTCTTGAACGTCGTCCGGAATACGGGTATCCCCTTCATCCTGAACGTCTTCGCCATAGATGCCGAATGCAGGAAGCCCCTTCTGGGCATGGGCCGACAGTACGGCAGCCAGGTAAACCGCGCCTGGACGCCCTGTTCCGTTAAAGCCCCATACCGCCTTTGGACGCGAAGGATCGACATCCATCGTCTCGGTGCCGTAACACCAGCAAGGCGTAACGGTTATGGTTAGGCCGACTTCGGCATTTTTGAATTTTTTGGCGGCTGCAGTCGCTTCGGCCACTCCGCCAATGCACGTATCCGCAATCACGCATTCAACCGGCTCGCCGTTCGGATATTTGAGCTCCTTCGTCAACATCTCGGCGACGGCCTTTGCCAGATTCATGGTCTGTTCCTCGAGAGATTCGCGAACCCCTCTCCGTCTTCCATCTATCGTAGGGCGAATCCCGATTCTCGGAAATCCGTCCCGCCATCTGTAATCGTTTTCAATTGTCATGTATGTCACGCCTCCCTATAAGGATTATGACATCATTGTAAGATGATTCGGTGCAAGAGATAACCCACTATTTTGTTATATCGGATCCTAATTTCAGCAAGACAGTGAACCATCCCGAATAGCAGATGTAAACGATTTCCGCATGAAACAGCGTTTTGCATTATAATAGGTAGAGGATGTTGCTTTCCAGGAGGGACAAGACCGTGCCAAAGATCGAAATCTCGCATAGCAAAAGCGATCACTTCCGCTTCATCAAAAATCCGCAGCTGCTCTTTGCCGGGCAGGTCGTGGACGAGGACTTCTTTTATGGACCGCCACAAATTCATGATTTCTGCGAGATCATCTATGTTGTAGAAGGATGCGGAGAATTCACGATTGCAGGAAAAATATACGAACTCCACAAGGGCGATGTCGCGATATATAACCCCGGCATTCCTCATGAGGAAAGATCCATCACGGACGGACCTTTCAAGGTGATCTACTGCGGCGTGGATTCGCTTCACATTGAAGGGGTTCCCCAGGGAATGCTGCTCCCGGCCTATGTGGAGCCAGTCATATCCTGTGAGAAATACGCCTATAAAGTGGAGAGCTATCTTTCCGAGATCCTCCGTGAATGCGATTCGCAGGTACTGGGGTATGAAACGCTGAGCACCAACCTGCTGATGTCATTGATTACCGTAATCTATCGCATTGTGGACGTTAAACACCAATTCCAGTCCTTGAAGGGCAAGAACGAAATCGCGCTGCGGACCAAACACTTTATCGACACCAACTATACCCAGAGCATCAGTCTCAAGGACATTGCCGATACCATGTATGTCAGTCAGCATTATTTATCCCATCTGTTCAAAAAAGAAGTCGGCGATTCCCCCTTCAATTACTTGATATCCCGCCGGATTGAAGAGGCCAAGCGCCTGCTGGCGGGTTCCGAAATGCCGGTACATGAGGTTGCTTCTCAAGTCGGTTACGGCAATGATAAGTACTTCTCGATGTTATTCAAAAAAATTACCGGTCAAACGCCGAGCTCGTTCCGGGAACAGAGCAAAATGGGTATGGAGTAAGGGATTGCAATTTTATCTTTCCCGCAAAGCAGGCAGCCGTTGTGGTACGGCTGCCTGCTTTTTAAATATGAACGGCAATCTGCCTTCGATGTCGTCAAAAGTATGGGGCATGCTTGATTTTGATGGGACCGACCGCTTCGATCTTGCTCTGGCATCCCAGTCGATAGCCTTCTTCGATTTCTTCTGGATCCAGGCGCCGCTCTTCGGCCAGATTGGGCTCGGACAAATATTCGATTCCCTCCACCACCATGCAGCGGCAGCGCGCACAAGTTCCTCTTTTGCAAAAAGAGTTCCAGTCCACCTCATTCCGCTCGGCCAGATCAAGCACCGTCATGCCAAGAACAGGCGCCACGCTGCGGCGAACCTCACGGCCTGCAAGTTCAATGATCGGATCCGGTACGGCTTCCATTATCTCTTCTGCTGGAGGGATCGAGGCTTTGTCTCCGCTATCCCCGCCCTTTTTCTTCTTCCAGAATTTAAACACCCGTATTATCCCCCTATGCATGTCATCATCAGGTTATGTCAAATCCTTCATTTATTATACTGGAAAGTTTAAAAATTCAACATGCTTACTCTTATCGATTCTATAACATTGACATCATGGAATTGGAACTCTATGAAAATTTTGCTATACTAACGTATGCTAGACCCAATTCCATATTCTATGAAATCATTCTATTATTTTAATGGATCGGAGGAAATACATAAGCATGCTGCACAAACAAATAGGAAAAACAGCTGCTGCTGCCGTTCTTGCCTTATCCCTGCTCGGCATCACCCCCCATGTTAGCCAGGTACATGCAGAGCCTGCCATATCGGTAAAGCTGGATGACGTTACGCTAACCTTCGATGCGGCTCCGCGGATTGACAAAGGGGTCACCTACGTTCCATTCCGGACGGTTGGAGAAGCACTGGGCATTCAAATCACGTGGAATAGCAAGACGCAAACCGTGAAGGCCATTGGCAGCGTGAAAGGCCAATCGACCGAAGTATTACTTCAAGTGGGGAGCACGAACGCAACCGTCAACGGTAAAAAAGTGAAGCTTGCAGCTCCGCCAGTCCAAAAGGAAGGCCGTGTGCTGATCCCGCTCAGCTCGTTCAGCAGCCAATTCGGCGTTGATGTGGGCTGGAACCAGGCGACTCGTACAGTCTCCCTGGTATCGCCGCAGCGCGACATGCATTTGAGAGCTTTCTATGCAATAGAATCCTACCAAGAGCTGGATCTCGTGGGATCGATGAATTCAGTCGCTTTTGGATGGAGCCGTATCGATCGTGAAGGTCAGTTTACGCTTCAAGGTAACGAATACCGCCTGCCTGCTTCGGACGGCGACGTTACCCCGCAATCGATTGTGGCAAACGCAGCAGATCGGGAGATTAAACCATATCTTATGGTTTACGCCTTGGACGGAAATGGTGAATTAACCAAAGTTCTGAGCGACAGCAGCCTGCGCCAAAAGTCCATTGAAGGCATCACAGCCGCGGTAGCGGAGAACGGATTTGGCGGAGTTGTGCTTGATTTTGAAGGGCTCGGTTTTAAACTGGATGCGGTGAAACAGCAGAAGCTGCTCAATGATTATGTCAAGCAATTGAAGACAGCATTGCCCCATGACATTGCCCTATCCTTAGCGGTGCCGCCACTGAACAGCGCTTATAAAGGCTATGATTACAAAACACTGGCCTCCATCGCCGATGACCTGATCATTATGGCTTATCAGTACAATCCGGTCGGAACCAAATCTCAGGTTCCCGAACCGAACAGTCTGGTGGACCAAGCGATTCAGTCGGCACTCCAAGCAGGCGTCCCGAAGCAGAAGCTCCTCCTCGGCATCAGCCTATTTAGCGAAACCGCCACTTCCGTGGACGATAAACTCGGCTTGGCCAAACGTTATGACCTGAAAGGTGCTGCTTTTTGGCGCCTAGGCTTGTTCCGCCTCTATAACAATGGAATGGAAGCTGCCGTGAATGCCTCTGTTGTTAAGGAGTAACCGAACACCCCCTTGTGGGATGATCGACTTATAGTAAGAAAAACGTCTATCGACGTACTTTCACAGATGACAGACCGCAGTTAGTAGAAGTTTTTCTTGCGATATCAGAAAGTCACAAGCTTCGAAGTTTATACTTTCCAATATCTAAAAAAGAAAGCCTGACAAGGTCATCCCTTTGTCAGGCTTTCTGGTTATGTATCGTACCCTAAATGGCTGCGTTATCCAATTAGCTTGCGCTTCCTACCAGCTTTGCATAGTTTTCTTGACTCAAAACACGACGTGCCGTAACATAACGCGGCTCGTAATAGGAATCGCTAAGCTTGCTGATTCTGACTCCCTTGCTGCTGGAAGCATGTGCAAATTGTCCGTCACCAATGTAAACGCCTGCATGGGAAATTCCGCTACCGCTTGTATTGAAGAATACCAAATCTCCAACCCGCAGATCTTCACGATCCACATGTTCGCCCGCTTTAGCCTGGCTTTGGGAAGTGCGCGGAAGATCAATATCGAAATTTCTAAACATGTACAGTATAAATCCGGAGCAATCAAACCCGCTGGTAGTTGTTCCGCCCCATTTGTATGGAGTTCCTACCAATTGCTTCACTTGATACTGAAAATTCGGTTGTTGATCAGCAAATGCTGAAACGGCACCAGAAGAAAAAATAATTGCAGACCCTAGCAAAGTGATGACAAACTTCTTCAAAATATGTTCTCTCCTTCGATGCCTACGGAGTTAGCTAAGGGTTCGGTTGAAGGTTCCCTATACTCTCTATACAAGAGTAATTCACCCAAGACGGTTCCCCCGTTTTCACAAACGAAATTCGGCAAAATTCATTAACGTTTTGTAACCTTCTCTTAATATAGTATACAAGCAAGGATGCTGTCAATCATATCCTAAAAATCTATCGTTTTATGTTCGGAGCTGTCGTAATGATGAAGAATTTCGGTCGGATTTTAGTTCACCCTCTCACTCAGTCATGACAATTATGTAACTCTGTTTTTCTTCTCGCGCTGCTTTTTTTATTAATCTAGCAACTTTTTACAAATCTTTACGTTTACATAATAGAAATGAAATTAAAGAGGTGATCCATCACTTATGAGTCAAATAACGATGGCAGAAGCACTAGCTGTCCGGGCAGCAATTAACCGTCTCATCAATCAGTTGATGTCGGAACGCTTGAACAATAGCAGCACGATCATTGAAAAAGGGGAGACGGCGGAATACCCTACGCGCAGCGTGGATGCCATTACGGAAGAAATCGAAGCGGCCGCAGCGGATTATAGGAAGCTGGATTTGCTGATGGCAATCTCCAATACCACGCAGACTATTCCCTGGAACGGCTCCGACATTACGATCATGGAAGCGATCGAGCTGGCCAAACAAATACGCAGCGATATCGGACAGCTTGCCCATCTCGGCTCCCGCAAGAAGCTGGAGCGCCAGAGCAGCCGTGGCAGCGGAGACGGTGCCATAACGCTGTTCAACGTCGCCTTATACGATCCGGATGCATATCAGGCGCAAGCCCGCAAGAAGGAACGCGAGGTAACCAAGCTCTCTTCGCTGATTGAGCATGCCAATCATACGTCTCTGATTACGTTTGACGCATCCAAGTACATGGAATAGCGACAGCCGCCGGCTCCAAGCCTGCAGGTCACCCCACGTGCGGGTTTGGAGCCGGCGGTTTCCGCCGGCGGGCGGGAAAGTGCGAGCAACCGTTTATTGTTTGTCGGATACAAACAACCCTAACCAGAAACCAAAAAAATCGACTCCAGCGCAAACGGATGACGGTTTACGGTTCACGCCTATCACTTGTTACATGTTACGGACTTATGACGCAAATAAATGATCGCTCCGTTTCCCGCTCTCTCTATAAATAATTGGAAAGCCGCCCTCAGAAGGGCGGCTTTTGTTGATTTCTCTTTAGCTAGGTAACTTGATACTACGTCGTCATTCCGAGCGCTCTTTCTGGTATCTATTTATCATTGATCCTATTCGTATCATTCTCTTCAGGCCTATGCTACTGGAACAAAGCCGCAGCTCCAACCAGACCAACATCGTCCCGAAGTCCTGCAGGAACGATCTCGTACGTACCTAGATAGGACGGCATGACCAGCTTATCCGTCATTTCCCGCAGCTGCGGGAACAACAGCTCACCTGCTCTGCTCACACCCCCGCCAATGACGATGCGATCGGGGTTAAAGCTGTGAATGACGTTAACCAGTCCAAGCGCCATGTAATAGATGGCACGATCAATGACCTCCACTGCAACGGGGTCTTGAAGACGTTTGGCCTCGAATACATGCTTGGCGTTCACTCCCGCATCGGCTGCAGCCAGTTCTGATATGACACTTGGCTGGGTAAGCATTCGCTGGGATGCTGCGAGTCCGATGGCTGTTCCAGAAGCAAATACCTCCCAACAGCCGTGGCTGCCGCAATTGCACTGCGGACCGCTGGGATCAATGATATGGTGTCCCAGTTCCCCAGCAAAGGAACTGCTGCCCAGGAACAGCTTCCCATCCAGCACGATGCCTGAGCCGATACCGGTGCTCAGCGTCACGTACACCATGTTCGTCGCCCCTCTTCCAGCACCTCTTACATACTCTCCCCATGCGGCTGCATTAGCATCATTCAGCACCTGAACTTCCGTATGCAGCTCACGTTCCATCCATGCTTTGAGGGGAACATTCGTCCATTGCGGCAGATTCGTCCCGTGAATGACAATGCCCTCCCGGCTGTTAACCGTTCCCGGCGAAGCCATGCCAATCCCTCGGAGCGATTGGCCGCCCGAGACGCTGCGAATCATATTCGTAATTCTCGTAACCACTTCTTCGGCCGTACGCGCGCCTGCCGTCTCCATTTGCTCCCGGTTCAGCAGCTGTCCTTCGGAATCAAAGAGCGCTGCCGCGATCTTCGTACCCCCAAGGTCAACGCCAACCACAAATTCTTGCTGTTTATTCAATACGGTTTGCAATTTTTGTTCACCTGTTTCCGATAGGTTTGCTACTTCTATTGATGTAAGCTGTCAGCCAATGATCGCAGCTCAACCGGATCAATGGGCTTCAGCCCTGATCGGCCATACCGGACAGCGGAGCCGAAATGCACCTCGCTCACGCCGGTCTGGTCGAGAAAATCATGTATGATTTCCCACTTCAGGCCATTGCCTGCCAATATTTTAAGCTCGCTTCCTGCCGTATGTTCCACGAGCTCCCGAATTCTCGGGATGGCTTGCGGTGCAGGCTGCGGTCCGCCAGACGTTAGGACGCGGGTAACCGACCGGTATTTCTGCAATGTACGCAGCCCTTCGAACTGATCCTCCAATTCATCAAAAGCCCGGTGGAACGTGACCTGCATATCCCCTGTCCATTCCAGCATTTTGACTAAGGAGACCTCGTCAATCTTTCCTTCCGGAGTCAGCATGCCGATTACTACGCCAGCTGCGCCTGCCTTGCGGATCGCCTTCACCTCCGCGATCATGGTAGCTATATCATGTTCGTTGTACACAAAGGATCTGCTATGAGGTCTGACCATGACATGAACAGGAATCTGAACGGCTTTCACAACCTCTTCTACAAGCCCGATTCCCGGCGTAAGCCCGCCTTCGGTGATCGCCGTGATCAATTCCAGGCGGTCCGCGCCATTCTGCTCTGCTGTGATGGCATCATCCACGCATGTTGCGATTATTTCAAGCAGCATCATCGTCACTCCTTATTGAAGTTGATTCTTTATGCATGGGAAAACTGCTTCTCCACATAATCCGCGAGCAATCTCGCGCCGTATCCGGTAGCACCCGCTGCGGAATGAGGGAATTCCCGTTTATACTGGACCGTGCCCGCCATATCGATGTGCACCCATTCCATGGAATCCGCCACAAAATGACGGATAAACAGCGCAGCCGTTATAGCACCAGCCAAAGTGGACGTACCGACATTTTTCAGATCGGCATAATCGCTTCTAAGCTCTGATTCGTACTCGTCCATCAGCGGCATAGGCCATACGCGCTCTCCATTACGCTCACCGATCTCAACCAAATCGGCCGTAATCTGTGGGTCGCCCCAGATGCCCGCAATCTCCAAGCCCAATGCGGCTCCGACATTACCGGTGAGGGTTGCGATATCAATCACTTTATCTGCGCCAAGATTCGCTGCATGCAGCAGTGCATCGGCAATGATCAATCTGCCCTCCCCATCCGTATTGGCGACCTGAACGCTTAAACCGTTCGGATAATGAACGACGGAAGATGGTAGCATCGCATCCGGTCCCGATAAATTATCCGCAACGGCGATCAGCGCCGTTACGCGTACCGGAGCTTTTTGCGATACCAGAATATCCATGGCACCCACGACCGCTGCAGCGCCTCCCATATCCATACGAGCATCGCTGATGTCTCGGCCGATTTTAACGTTCATACCGCCCATATCAAAGGTTACACCTTTGCCGATGAGTATAATATGAGGGCTCTCCTTCTCGGAACCCGCCCCATTATAGGCAATCTCAATCATGGCAGGCTCATATTTGCTGCCGGCTCCCACGGCGATCAGACCGTTCATCTGCCGATCATGGAGCTCTTGTCCGCGATACACATGTAGCTGAACGGGTGCCTTCTTGAAACGGTCCTCAACAACCGCTACGAATGCTTCCGGATTTAACGTTTCCGGAGACTCATTCACCAGGTCACGGGTGAACTGCGTCCCTTCGATCCGGATTTCTGCCGTCTGTATAATGGCTTCCAGATCTTCACGGGAAAGCCCCTCCCAGTCTTCCAGTCGAAGATGAAGAGACAGGGATTGCAGATTGGCCGTGACCCCGCGATGCTTATTGAATTGATATAGTCCATACATCCAGCCTTCAACCCACGCCTGGAGTTCATCCTCTATCGAAATCCGGGAAGATGCCCCGACGCCGCGGACTGAGGGGCGAATCAGCGCTGCGCTTGTTTTATTCTCCTTGAGCAATGCTCTCGCAGCTGATGCGCCTGTTCTGCGCACTTGCTCCAACGTCAGGTTTGAACGCTGCCCCATGCCGACAATTAGATCATCCGCTTCTTGATCGGAGCGGCCAAAGAACCACGTCAGCGTCATGCGCTGCTTTCGAGATTCCGTTAAACGAAAATGAGACTCCTCGCCCTCATAAACCACATAAATCGAAGTATCTGCCAGGTGAGCTTCATCTATTGTGATGTTCATCGAGCCTTCCCTCCTCTATAAGAGAATCATCGCTGTTAAGCGTTTGTTAAGCGTTTTTCGTGATTTCATCGTCATATAAATGGCATGCCACCTGATGGCCCGGCTCAACCTCACGATAGACCGGCGTAATCTGTTTGCACACTTCCATGCAGGAAGGACAGCGTGTATGGAAGCGGCAGCCTGTCGGAGGATTCACCGGACTAGGCAGATCACCCTTCAGAATGATCCGTTCCTTCTTCTGCTTCGGATCCGGAACGGGTACCGAAGATAGCAGCGCTTGAGTGTAAGGATGCAGCGGGCGATCATACAGCGTATCTTTATCGGCGGTCTCCACGAGCGCTCCCAAATACATGACGCCGATTCGGTCGCTGATATGCTCAACCACGCTGAGATCATGGGAGATGAACAGATAAGTCAGGCCGTATTCCTCTTGAAGATCCTGCAGCAGGTTCAGCACCTGCGATTGGATGGAAACATCCAGCGCGGACACAGGCTCGTCGGCAACAATTAGATTCGGACGCACGGACAGCGCTCTGGCAATGCCGATCCGCTGCCGCTGACCGCCGCTGAACTCATGAGCAAAACGCTCGGCATGGAAACTGTTTAATCCGACCGTTTCCAGAAGCTCGCAGGCCAGTTTGTCCCGCTCTTTGGTGCTCAGCTTGGTATGAATCAGCAAGGGCTCCGCTACCAGTTCTTTGACTTTCATCCTTGGATTAAGAGAGGCGTACGGATCCTGAAAGACCATCTGCATGTCTTTGCGCAGCGGGCGCATCTGATTCTCGTTGTATCCGCTAATATCCGTTCCGTTAAACAGCACCTCGCCGCTATTCGGCGTCAGCAGACGGGTCACCAGGCGGCCGGTGGTCGATTTGCCGCAGCCGCTTTCGCCAACCAGACTGAAGGTCTCACCCTTATGGATCGCGAAGGAGATTCCATCCACGGCACGAAGCTGCTTGGATGTACCGAAGAATCCTTTTTTCACCGTGAATGATTTCTGCAAATTCTTTACTTCTAATAGAGGTGTTTCTTTCATGCGGTTTCTCCTCCCTTCGTGTGACCTTCCTGTGTCAGCCAGCAGCGGCTCTTTCGATGTTCTTCATGTGCGACAGGGAGAAGCTCCGGCTCCTGGGAGAGGCACTGCTCCATGACGAATGGACATCGCGGAGCAAACTTGCAGCCTTTCGGCATGTTCCGCAGATCCGGCACATTCCCTGGAATGGATTCCAAACGGCGTACCTTTTGTCTAAGCTTGGGCACTGAATGAATGAGCCCTTTGGTGTATGGATGCTGAGGATTCTCGAACAGCTCTTCAACCGTCGCCTCTTCCACGACTCTGCCTGCATACATGACAACCACCCGGTCGCACATTTCGGCCACGACGCCAAGATCATGGGTAATGAGCAGCATGCCCATTTCCTGCTCGGTCTTGAGACGATTCATCAGATCCAGGATTTGAGCCTGAATCGTAACGTCCAGGGCGGTTGTCGGCTCGTCCGCGATCAGCAGCTTCGGATTGCACGACATCGCCATCGCAATCATGACCCGCTGCCGCATACCGCCGGACAATTGGTGAGGATAGTCATCCACGACCTCGTCCGCCCGCGGAATGCCGACTAGTTTGAGCGAGTCGATGGCATGCTGCCGCGCTTTCTTGCGGCTATATCCTAAGTGCAGCATGATGGATTCCTCCAGCTGTTTCCCAATACGAAGGACGGGATTCAGGGATGTCATCGGTTCCTGGAAGATCATGGCCAGCTCGTTTCCGCGATAGCGGCGCATTTCTTTTTCCGACATTTGCACGAGATCCTTGCCCTCAAAACTTACCGAGCCTCCAGATATTCGGCCGGGCGTATCTTTAAGAAGTCTCATGATGGACAGGGAGGTCACGCTTTTGCCGCATCCGGATTCACCCACGAGTCCAAGCACTTCGCCTTTATTGATGTGAAAATCGACCCCTGCTACGGCAAGCACCGATGAGCCATCGCGTTTGAATTCGGTTTTGAGACCCTTTACTTCAAGCAATGTTTGCGTCACGATCTATCCCCCCTATTAGTTTTTGGTCTTCGGATCAAGGGCATCATTCAGTCCGTCACCGATCAGATTGAATGCAAGCACAGTCAGGAATATCAGAAGTCCCGGGTAGTACACGATATGCGGTGCAATGCTTAAGTAATCGCGTCCCATACTGAGCATAGCGCCCCAGTCCGGTTCTGTCGGCTTGGCCCCGAGTCCGAGGAAGCTTAACGAAGAAGCTGCCAGAATGGCGCCGCCGATTCGCATCGACACGTTGACGATGATGCTGGGAACCGTCTCGGGAAAAATATGCTTCCATATAATCCGGTTATGCTTGGCCCCCATCGATCTTGCCGCCTCTACATATAAAGACTCCTTCGCGGAGAGTGTTACACTTCGAATAATTCTGGCAAACGACGGTGTGCCAAAGACCGCCACCGCGATCACCACATTGGATAATCCCGGCCCCAAAATCGCTACGATTCCAATGGCTAGCAGCAGGTCAGGAAAGGAAAACATGACGTCACTGCCCCGCATAATGAGACGGTCGATCCAGCCGCCATAATAGCCGCTGATCAGGCCGAGAATCGTGCCAAGAACTGCGGATATGAATACAGCACTTAAGCTGACCGCCATGGTCAACCGTGTTCCGTCAATCAAGCGGCTCAGAATATCGCGGCCGTACTCATCCGTGCCCGCCCAGTGGGCAGCCGACGGGCCTTGCATCATCGCATCGTAGTTGGGCTCATTCGGAGGATACGGAACGATATGCGGACCGATCACCGCCAGCACAAGTAGTAACAAGATAAATCCGCTTGATATTACGGCAAGCTTTTGCTTCATGAATTTAGATGTAAACGCTCTGAATTTGCCAGTTGCCTGGCTCTTTGCAAGCATATCCTCCGGTACGGAGGAATGGACCGTCACTGTTGAATTGTCGCTCATGGGTTCCCCCTCCTATTTCGATGCATACCGGATTTTTGGATTCAGTACACCGTACAATAAATCAACAATCAGGTTAATCAGGATAAATTCGGCTGCAAACAGCAGTAAAAGCGCTTGAATGACGGTATAATCCCGGAACGCGATCGAGTCTACCAAGAGACGACCCATGCCCGGAATACTGAATACGGTCTCAACCATAACCGAACCGCCCAGCAAAAATCCGAACTGCAGCCCTGCAACGGTTACGACCTGGATCAAGGAGTTGCGAAGCGCATGCCTGCCGACAACGACGAATTCCCGCAGACCCTTCGCACGTCCGGTCCGGACATAATCCTCGCGCATCGTTTCGAGCATCGACGTACGGGAGTATCTCGCCAGCATGGACATAATCCCGGCCCCTAGCGTAAAAGAAGGCAGAATATAGGATTGCCAGCTGTCGACACCGCCTGTTGGGAACCAACCCAGCTCAACGGAAAAAATTTGAATCAGTACAAGACCAAGCCAGAATCCTGGCAGGGAAATACCGGATATCGCAGTCAACATTCCGATATAGTCCGGCCATTTTCCGCGATTAACGGCAGATATGATACCAATGATCAGACCAATAACCAATGCCCAGCCAAGGCTGGTAAAGGTCAGGACAATGGTCGGGAAAAACCGGCTTTCCAACATGTCCGTTACCGGCAGATTGGAAGTAACAGATACACCCAAGTCACCCTTCAACAGATCACTCATGTAGTTCACATACTGCTGCCATAGCGGCAAGTTTAAGCCTAGCTGCTCTCGAATCCCGTTGATCTCCTCAAGGGTGGCATCCTTACCTGCAACAAGTCGTGCCGGATCTCCAGGAATAAGGTGAATGAACATAAATACAAGAATGGATACAACGAACAACAGCGGGATAACACCCAGCAGCCTCTGAATTGCATATCTTCCCAAAGGATGTGCCTCCTTTCAACATGCCTGCTTTTAAAATACGATGGGCCGCTTCCTTATTGATTCAAGAGGCGGCCCACCACAAGGTATACGTTTAGCAAGCTCTTCGCTGCCTGATTATTTGACTTCTGCGTTGATCACGCTGATCGATCCGTCCGGAAGGGCTTTAACGCCTTCAAGATAAGCTCTCTTGCCGGTAATGACCTGATCGACCCCGAGGAATGCCCAAGGAGCATCTTCCCAGATTTGCTTTTGGATGTTGGCATAGATTTCTTTTGCATCCTCAGCTTTGACGGATGCGTTGGCATCCTTGATCCATTGGTCTACATTGTCGTTCTTATAGTAAGCGGTATTGGAACCAGCCGGAGGGAAGAACTCGCTGCTGAACAGACCTTTGGTTGCACCGTCAGCATCACCGGACGAAGGTGACCAGCTTACATACCACATTTGAATTTTTGCGTTTTCCGGCGTAGCCGAGTTAATCTGATCGGACAGGGTTGCACCCTCCATCGATTTCACGTCGACTTTGATTCCGACAAGAGCCAGCTGCTGCTGAATGAACTGCATGCCTTTCATCGTTTCGGAATCATTCTCTCCCCAGAGCTCTGCTTCGAATCCGTCCGGATAGCCTGCTTCCGCCAAGAGGGACTTTGCTTTCTCCAGATCGTAATCATAACCGGATTGCTCGGAATAGTGCTGTGTCATGGAAGACATGGAAGACTTCAACTTCGAGCCCAGTCCGGATTTAACAACTTTAATGTAAGCATCTTTATCGATTGCATAGTTGATGGCTTGACGAACCTTCAGATCGTCATAAGGCTTCTTCATGGTGTTAAGGGTGATATAACGAACGATCGTGGAATCGATCTTGTCAATGACGATATTGGAATCGCCTTCTACTTCAGATACTTGCTCCGTTGGCATAGGATAAATAAAGTCCGCTTCGCCCGTTTTCAGCATCGCGATCCGGGAACCGTTCTCCGGTACCGGTTTAAACGTAATGCTGTCCACCTTCGGAAGACCTTCTTGCCAGTAATCCTCATTCTTTACAACAACAAGGCGGTCACCTTGAATCCATTCCTTGAACTTGTATGCTGCCGTACCTACAGGATTCTTCGTGATGTCAGCACTTTCTTTGAGCGCTTTCGGGCTGATCATCAGCGCCATCGCGGTCTTGTTCAAGAAAGCGTTGTACGGCTGGCTAAGGGTGATGACAACCGTGTGGTCATCTGGAGTTTGAACATCGGCGACGGCAGAGAAGCTTTTACGCATTCTAAGGTTGTTCTTTTCATCCATGATGCGATCCAGGTTGGCTTTTACGGCTTCTGCGTTGAAATCCGTTCCATCATGGAATTTCACGTTCTGGCGCAGATTGAATGTGTACGTCAGGCCGTCTTCACTGATCTTGTAGTCTTCAGCCAGTACAGGAACGAGTTCCATCTTCTCGTTGAAGCCCATCAAACCTTCGTACATCGTGCGTGCACCGGAAATGGAGTGCGTGTCTCCGGCATTGTGAGGGTCAAGCGTAATGAAGTTGGCGTTAATCGCAATGACAACATCTTTGTTATCTTTTGTCACCGGCTTGCTCTCTTCGCCGCCTTCACTTGCCCCTTTGCCGCTTCCGCTGTTTCCGCCGCAGCCTGCCGCAACAATCGTAAATGCGAGCAGCAGCATGAGCAGTGACCATGTTCTACCTTTGAATCTCATTGTTTTACTCCCCCTTTGATGTAGTGAATATCTATAGATTCACTCGCCGCTTCAGCATATAACTTCCTGCCGATCGCCTTGAGTTCCTCACAGCTTAAACATTCCATTCGTACACCGCGCGTCGCTTCCCAACCAGCGTACCGCCATCATTGAAAATCTCATTCGGAACCAGCGCATACAAGCGGTCGATCGTAGACTGATCGCTGTAACCCAGGCGCTCCAGAATAGAAGCGATGATGCATGGCCAGACTTGCTCGGAGCCATCGGACACTTTAAGCGAGATCGCCAAGCGTTCTTTCCGAAGACCGATGCCGTACACGCCCTTGGCGCCGCCCTTGGCAGTCAGATTGTGGTCCCGGAGCAAGGCTGAGCACACAAACTTGGTGTCTGCAATGATATCCGGATACTCATTCATCCGTTTTGCCATTCTGGCAGCTGCTTCCGCCGTCTCTGCGTCCTCGATCAAATCCGGGCAAGCCAGCTTAAGGAAGCTGTATCCGATACGGTCCAGCGGAAGCGCGAAGATGGGAAGGCCACAGCCGTCAATGCCTTGCGGGATCGAGGAAACTGGAACCTCGGCAAAATAAGCCAGCGTCTCAATGATCTCTTGCTGAACCGGATGCTCCGGCTTGTAATACGTGCTCTCGTCCCAGCCCATATGCTTACATAGGGCAATCAAGCCGCTGTGCTTGCCCGAGCAGTTATGGAAGATCCGACGTTTGTCCTCATGATCCCTATGGCGCTGCGCCTTGGCATCCTCGTTCAGTGGATAAGTTGCGCAGCAGTGAAGCGCTTCTTCCTGAATCCCGGTTTTCTTCAAAATAGATTCCAGTGCATCAATGTGGAAGCTTTCACCACGGTGGGAGGCAGCAAACAATGCCGTTTCTTCCCCAGTTAGTCCATACACTTCGTCAATCCGGCGTTTCATCACAGGTATGGCTTGAAACGGCTTAGCCGCTGATCTCAGAAAAGTCATATGATGCGGATCACCCGCTGCGTAAACCACATTACCGTTCTCGTCTACAACACTGATCGCTCCGTAGTGGATGTTCTCCAGTACATTCCCGCGATATTCCTCTACTAATGGCACAAATCCCATGATGTTGCTCCCCCGATCTCCAGATGAATTAATTCAGTTGAAAATAACGATCCTGCGCGACAAGTCCCGATCCGATGATGACCCCATGCTCGTGAAGCTCGGAGCGGACAATCGTAAAGGAATCCTGAAGCGGTTCCCAGATATACTGTGAGTAGCACAGATCGGTGATCTCTTCGTAAACTTCAGGGAACTTGTCCAGGATCTCGCCGCTCAATATGACGCTGTCCGGATTATACATGCTGACGACGTTATTAATCGTAATCGCCATATACGCAAGGGCTCTATCGATTAAATAGGTCGCCCATCGTGTTCCAGCCCGTCTTTCCGCGAACAGTTCCTCAATCGTACGAACGGGTTTAATCTTGCTGGCTTCCGACAACAAGGACGGTATATTGATATAGGTTTGGAGGCAACCGGCTTTTCCGCAGTCGCACATCATACCTTCAGGGTCCACCGTCGTGTGTCCGATTTCCCCTGCGCTGTTGGTCACCCCGCGGTAAATCTCCCCTTCCAGGATCAGTGCTGAGCCTACGCCATTACCGAACCCAAGGAGGACCGTCCGGTTGGAGCCGTATGCCGATCCTTTAAGCTGCTCCGCCAATGCCTTTACCTTCAGCTCATTGTCTACGACCGATTGAAGCCCGGTTAATTCCTTGAGTCTCTCGGCAAGCCTCACATTCTTCCAACCAAGCTGTACCGAGAAATTGACCACTCCGGCATCAACATCGATAATGCCCGGCAGTCCCACGCCAATCCCTACCACCCGTCTGCGATCGATATCGCATTCCGAGATGAGTTCTTCAATGGTGTCCGCAATTCGGGCTACTGTGGCTTCTGCCGTATCCTCCGGCGATCTCGGAAAACTGCCGCTGCACAATACGCTTCCCTGAACATCGATGAATCCAATATTGGCTTGATGGCGATCAAGCTCAACGCCGATCGAGATGACCGCCGTATCCAGCAGTCTTATTAAGGAGGACTTTCTTCCGCGTCCGGCCGAGGCTTGTTCTTCGGTTTCGTGAACGTACCCTTCTTCCGTCAGCTCCGATACGATCCGGCTGACTGTTGTCGGACTCATTCCCGTCTGTTTGGCAATAGCTGCTCTTGAAATCGGCTGTTCGTTCTTGATGATTTGGAATACTGTGAGTCTGTTCTGCCGCTTCATAAAGTCTTGATCATGCTTTTTCATGAAGACATCCCCTATTTAATTTCACCAGTAGATTAATAAGATCATTTTTTCAAATAAAACGATCCGAAATCATCAAAAAACCGTGATTATTATCAAATTTATTATTTTTATTCTCCAGTGATATTAATAATAAAACGTGTTTTGTAAATGTGTCAATATATATGACACATTTAAATTATTATTTTTTTGTTTCTGGAAATGTAAGTGTTTCACTATTTTGCGAAAGAAATTCAATCTCGTGTATACATACAAATGACCACGCTGTGCGCACAATATGACATCAACTTGACGCAGAATCTTCTGAAATGTAGATAACACCGCCCTTTCAACTCATGAATAAAGCCACCCAAGAAAAGAATGATTGGAACATTCTTCATCCCGGGTGGCTTTAATTGGAAGAAATATGTCATATTTTCGGTAGGGTCCTAGGTTTTCAGGTGCTTCCTTGCATGATCCGCCCATAACGAATTAAACCACCCGAGAAATTAATTCGAGGGGGCCTCGAATATCCCGGATGGCTTATGTATGGAGAACACGTATTTTGATTAACGCATGAGCGCAGCTTGAACATCGCTCTATTTTCCGACTATTAATCGTAGCCGCATTTATTTGATCGCATCACATATAGATTTACAACTTGTAATCCTTGCTCTTCTAAATTTAATCATTGAATCTTTAATCTCTTATCTTTAGTCTTTTGATCTTTCCTTTTGTTCTTTACCACCCAGCGGAGGTTTGAGGATAGCCGATCCTTTGGGAGTCCGTTTCTACCTTACCTATTTCCATTCCGGAAACGGGCGGACAACAGAGCGGATAGACTCAAACCGGAGCGCCCGAGCGCCTTACTTGTTCTTGTAATATTCAACCGCTTTATCGAAATAATGCTTCTGGTCTTCCGGCAGATCCTCAAAATAGAAAATGGCCGCCACCGGACAAGCCGCTTCGCAAGCCCCGCAGGAGATACAAATATCGGTATCGATGTAGAACTGGTCATCTCCTTCTTCTATACAATCCACAGGGCAAACGTCAACGCATTCTCCCGCTTTCTCTTCGATACAAGCTGACCCAATAACATACATCCGTCATTCCACCTTCCCGAGTGTAATAATTAATTCTTTCAATCTTTCGACTGGCTATCATTGCAAAGTCTCGATCTTCATCCATTCCTTGTTTTCTATACTTTTTATACTAAAATATATCGTAATTATGTGGTTAATCATGCCAATTGTCAATAAACCGCGTGATGATAGCCTCAAAAACTGCCATTCCGGTTGACTTATAGAAGGTAAAGACATAAGATGAGACATATTGCTTTTTAACCTTTTTAGTTGAAAAAGAAAGCATTCATCGAGAAACAAGGCGGTGATTATAGTGGATCAAGAAGTCGCATACAGTACCCGCGAGTATATCATGCAAATGTTAAAAATAAATGGTGAACTCAGCACAAAATCCATAACCGAGGCACTGGGAATAACAGGCATGGCCGTCCGGCGCCATCTGGAAAGCTTGAAGAGTGAGGGTTACATCACCTATCGAACCGTGAAACAGCCGATGGGAAGACCCGTCTCCTTATACAGCCTTACGGAATCCGCAGAGGATTTTTTCCCTAAGAACTATCATGCGCTTGCACTCGATCTGCTGAACGAGCTGCAGGATGAGGCCGGTGACGAAATGATTTCACGGCTGTTCGACAAGCGTAAGGATACATTGCTGAACAAGTATACGCCTACGGTGAAAGCCGATGCTCTAGAAGATCGGGTTGCTGCCCTTGCTCAGATTCAGAATGACAACGGATATATGGTGGATTACAAAAAAGTCACCGAGGAAGAATATCTCCTCGAGGAACTGAATTGCCCTATATCCCAGGTAGCCAACCGGTTCCAACACGCATGCCGCTGTGAGCTTGACCTGTTTCAATCTTTGCTGGAAGCGGATGTGGAACGGACCGAATGCCTTGCCAAGGGCGACAAAAAATGTGTATACCGTATTCGAAAACAAACCGAAGCCAAGCAAACATAATATCTGTTATTGCCACATCAGGCTCCTTCCATACGGGAAGGGGCCTTTTTTGTTAAGAGATGAGAAAGTATAGACTTCAGAGGCTTACCCACCTTATCTCGCAAGAAAAACTTCCGCTATATGCGGTCTGTCTTCTGAGAAAGTACGTCGATAGACGTTTTTCATATTGTACTTGTCCTATATCTATTCTCTTAAATCGCAAGACATGTACAATTCTTTGAATTATTTCAGCACCAGCAGTCGATCATCCTGATCGGAAGGCACACCCCGGCCATCCGTATTGTTGGTAATGACATAGGTTTTGCCGTCATGGACTTTGACGTCTCTTAACCTGCCTTCACCTTCCAATACGACCTCAAGCGAGGCGTTCTCCGGCCGAAATTGGTACAACATCTGGCCGCGAAGAGTTGCCATGTACAAGCGGTCCTGCTCATCAAAAGCGATGCCGGAAGGTGCGATTGCCGTTTCGCCGCTATGGTAAATCGGGAGCTTCATGCCTTCTAACCTATCATCGCCATAGATCTCGGGCCAGCCGTAATTGCTGCCGGCCGTGATCTCATTAATCTCATCGTGTCCGCCAGGCGTACCTGACGGTCCATGCTCTGAGCTGTACAATTCACCTTCCGAATTCCAGGCCAAGCCCTGCGAATTCCGATGCCCTAGCGTATAGACATAAGAGCCTGCAGTCGGATTATCCGCCGGGACCTTGCCATCCAGCGTCAATCGCAAGATTTTGCCTGCTAGACTTTCCTGGTTTTGCGCAAGCTCTCCTTCTCCCGAATCTCCTGTCGTTACGTAGAGCATATCGTCGGGTCCGATTGCAATTCGGCCTCCGTTATGGACATTAGAGCCGGGAATACGCTCCAGGAAGACTTGCGACTCTGTCCATTGATTCCCGTCCTGCTTCAAAAGGACCAACCGGTTCATAACCTTTCCATCCTGATCATAGGTGTGGTAGGCAAAGGCCTTGCCGGAATCCTGAAAATCCGGGGCTAACGCAAAGCCCAGGAATCCGCCTTCTCCTTGATGGGCAACCGGCTTCTCCGTTTGTACCGACTGCCTGGTTAATGTGCCGTCCTTGATCTGAACGATGTTTCCTTCCCGCTCGCTGACATATATCGTATCGCCGTCAAAATCGATCGACCAAGGTGTCCTCAACTGCTCTGCAAGCACATGATACGAGGAATCATTTTTCTCTTCCCGGTGGTCTTCCTGCCTCCCTTCTTCCTTAGCAGGGGGTGTCTGTGTACAAGCAGCAAGAAGCAGCACAACCGCGGTTAACGCAGCACCAAGTCCCTTTCGTTTCAAAATCCAGCACCTCCCGGTTAATTTTATAGCTCCGGTGTCATCATCTGGATGCCTTGCCCCATGTCCTGTAATGAACGCATCACAATATCCTCATCGCTAAACGATTCGATCTGGCTGCCTGCTACATACCGGGTCTCATGTCCTCGTCCGGTAATAATGATCCTGTCCTCGTCACCAGCCAATTCCACAGCTCGTTGAATGGCTTCTTTACGGTTCAGGATAACCTCCCAATTCCCTGCCTCATGTGAGGTTAAGCCTCCCAGCATCTCAGCCATAATCTGCTCCGGATCCTCCGAGAACGGATTGTCCGTCGTGAACAACACATAATCCGAATATGAAGCTGCAATGTCCGCCATGATCGGACGTTTCAACCGATCCCTTTCGCCCCGGCAGCCCATCACGCATATCATTTTTCCCGCCGTTATTTCCTTGGCCGATTGCAATGTTGCCTTAAGTCCATCCGGATTATGCGCATAATCAACAACCACGCGAAATCTTCGTCCCGTCTCTATTTCTTGAAATCGTCCATCAACCCCTGCAAAATGTTGAAGACTTCTACAGATTTCTTCAAGCGGTATCCCTTCCAGCAAGCAAGTAGTCATGGCGGCAAGCGCGTTATACACGTTGTGAACACCATGCACCTTCAGACTGAAGTCGCCGTGTCCCCATGGCGTTTCTACATGAAACTTGCAGCCCTCCGGCATGTTTTGAATATGCGTTGCCCGAACATCGGCCTCGTTACGAATGCCATAGGTTACGATCTGTGCGGATGTCCGTTTTGCATAATAGGACGATGCTTCATCGTCGGCATTCAGGATCGCCTTCTTCAGCATGTCACGATTACTGTTGCCCAGCTGGGTGAACAACAGCTCCTTCGTATTGCGATAGCTCTCCATATTCTGATGAAAGTCCAGATGATCATGCGACAAATTCGTAAAGACAACAGTCTGAAAATCGCATCCGCGCACTCTCCCCATATCCAATCCGTGCGAGGACACCTCCAATACGGCATAGTCTCCGCCATGGGTGACCATCGTATGAAAATAACGCTGCAGCTGAATCGTATCCGGCGTCGTATTCAGCGTTTTCTCCATATGATCTCCGATCTTCATATACAGTGTGCCAATAATGCCCGTTTTGCGGTGAGCGTCGTTCAGAATCTTTTCTACCATGTGGGTTGTCGTTGTCTTGCCGTTTGTCCCGGTAATTCCGATCAGTTTCAATCGCTGCGTGGGATCTCCAAAAAAGGCGTTTGCAAGAATCGGCAGAATTCTTCTGGTATCCGGTACCGTTATATGTGTAACGTTTCCTGGTAGTCCCGGCAGCTCCCGTTCAGCCACAATGGCAACAGCGCCGTTACGTATCGCCTGCAGGGCATAGTCATGACCGTCCACGTGAAAGCCTGGAACACAGACGAACAAGCCGCCAGGCCGGATCTCTCTTGAATCTGTATCCAGGTTCGTGATATCCACAGAAGTGCTGCCCGTTATCGTCTTAAGAATCAGCCGCTCCGTCAGTGATTTCAGAATCATGTCAAGTTCCTCATCTCGTGATGTAATCAAAATCCCAGGGTCAGGTGGCAGTGTGATATATAAGATGTAGAATTTACGACTATGTATCGTTTTAACCTGCATTTCTTATTAACCTAACCAAGCAAGGGCATTCTGAAACAAGAATGTGATGACTGGAAGTGTTAACCATGTTACGCTGGAAGTAAGCGGTTGCATTTTTTTGAAATGGTTGATGCAGCCTGCTGAATATAGGACGCGTTTCGAGAATCCGCTCCGTTATTCCATATTTGATTGAAAGGAGAACCATCGATGGGACCGTTCACGGACGATTTGCTTCAAAATAAAGTCGTATTGATTACGGGAGGGGCCACGGGCCTTGGTCGGGCCATGGGAGAGAAGTTCGCGCAGCTTGGCGCTAAACTCGTCATATGTGGGCGCCGGGAGGAAGTTCTACAGCTGGCCGCTGAAGAATTAAAACAGCAAGGCTGCGAAGTATGGTACAAAAGCTGCGACGTTCGAGACCCTGCGCAGATATCGGCTCTTGTTGATGCGGCAGAGCAGCATTATGGAGGTATTGACGTGCTTGTCAATAATGCAGCCGGGAACTTCATCAGCCCCACCGAGCGCCTCTCTCCTCGGGCTGTAGATGCCGTGCTGAACATCGTGCTGCACGGCACCTTCTACGCAACACTTGAAGTCGGTAAACGCTGGATTGAGCAGGGCAAAAGCGGAACGATGCTCAACATCGTCACAACATATGCTTCAACAGGCTCTGGCTATGTGGTCCCATCTGCAGCCGCAAAAGCGGGCGTGCTTGTGCTGACACGTTCCCTCGCGGTGGAGTGGGCCCCTTACGGGATCCGACAAGTCGCGATCGCCCCGGGTCCATTCCCGACTGAAGGCGCATGGTCAAGATTATCGCCCACGCCGGACCTGGAGCAAAAGATGATCGACCGCATCCCCCTAAAGCGCGTAGGGGATGCAGAGGAATTGGCTAATCTCGCCGCGTTTCTCATTTCCGATTATGCCGGTTATATTAATGGTGACGTGATCACCATCGATGGCGGCGAATGGCTGCAGGGCGCGGGACAATTCAACGACCTGGCGGAAGTGACCCATGAGCAATGGGATCGGCTGGCCGAACTGACACGCAGGGGCAAATAACCCCATACTTAAGAAAAACATCTATCGTCGTGCTTCCACAGTTGACAGACTGCATTCAGAGGAAACTTATCGATTATCAGTTTCACTGCAAACTTAATATTCCCTTATCTAAAATTAGCCCCAAGCCAGTGAGCATGCCGTAACTGCTCTTGCTTGGGGCTAATCCTGTAACCTGTGTTATTCGTTAATTCTCATAGGAATCGACCAGCAGGGCGTACACGATGCCTGGCCCGTGAACGCCAATCGTAAGATCGTTCTCGATATCGGCGGAACGGCTCGGGCCCGAGATGAAATGGATTCCCGCCGGCAGCTGCTCGCGTCCGGCCTGATCAAACTGAACCAGAATCTCGCCTAGTCGGGTAACCATTCGCTCTATTGGAATAATGGCTATCAACACGGTCGGCAGCAGGCTGACCGAACGTCCTTTATGCGGGGCCGATTTCACCGTAATCGAACCGGTGTAAGCCGCAGCATAATCCGCCATGACGACACCAAAATCAGCTCTGGCAGCGACAGCCCTCCAGTCCGTGTCCGCTGCCTCATTCCAGGAGAGAACAAGCGCCTCCGGCAAGCTCTCTTCCAGCCCCAGGCGGTCCAGCGCGTCTTCCTGCTGACGAAGAATCGTAGCCGCACTCATCTCCATCGCTTTGTCCCTAATAAACCGGCTGACCTCTTCGCGGTGGCTCAGCCTTACCACATGGCCTCCTGCCGCTTCAAAGTTGGCGGTAAACTGCGTAATCCTCTCCTCAATCGGCCACTCAAACTCATTCCAGAAATCGGGGGCACCGCGGAAAGGATGCTCCGGAGCGGTGCGAACCCGGCTTCTGCCCAGCTTCGCTGCAATTCCATCCATGAACTGCTCCTGCTTCTTGCGAGACTGTTCTTCAAGACGGCTCAGCCAGCTGCGATCGGTTTCATTAGTCATGGGCCTTCTCCCCCTTTCCGAACTTCTGCTGCTGAAGCCGCTCCTTCAATCGGTTGGCGATTTCAGGGTCCATTGTCCCGGAGGTTCCGCGAATATCCTGCTCCATCTCCGACCATCGGTCACGGAAGGATTGCTTGGGGAGACTTGGGGTTACCCTGTATGAATTCCACCCCTTCAAAGGTCCGATCCGCGTTCGAATCTCCCCGCCTCGAACCACTAATTTCTGGCCCCACTTTCCGAGGGATACCACGCTGCGATAACGCTTGGCATTCCCCATGATCGCCGAGAAGCCCTTCATGCCCATCGCTTCCAGCTTGTCACCGCGTCCGGCTTCAATCTTCCGGCGGCGCAGGGATACCAGCATATCATGCAGCGGAATCTTCACGGGGCATGCTTCATAACAGGCGCCGCACAGGCTGGATGCGTTCGCAATATCGTCCCATTCCGCGACGTTCTTGTTCAAGGCAGGCGTTAATACGGCACCGATTGGGCCGCTATACGTGCCCCCATAAGCGTGCCCGCCAATATGGCGATATACGGGACAGGCATTCAGGCAGGCGCCGCAGCGTATGCAGTTAAGCAGCTCCTGAAATTCGGGGTCCCCGAGCTGAAGAGAACGTCCGTTATCAATGATGATAATATGCATCTCGTCCGGTCCATCAGCATCCAGTTCTCTCTTCGGACCACTGATACCGGACATGTATACTGTCAGTTTCTGACCGGTCGCCGAACGCGGCAGCAAGGTAGCCATGACTTCGAGATCCGCCCATGACGGAATAATTCGCTCCATGCCCATCAGGGTAATCTGTGTCTTTGGCACCGTCGTCACCATGCGGGCATTGCCTTCATTCTCGAACAACACCATCGAGCCCGTCTCGGCAATCGCAAAATTACACCCCGTCATGCCAATGTCCGCTTCAAGGAATTTCTCTCGCAGCTTCATGCGGACAAAACCTGCCAAAATCGCCGTATCGGGCGGCAGCGTTTCGCCTGCCTCTGCGGACAACAGCTCCGCAATCTGGTAACGGTTCTTATGGATGGCGGGAATGATGATATGAGAAGGCGTCTCATCCGCGAGCTGAATAATATACTCGCCGAGATCCGTTTCGACGGCCTCCACTCCGATCGAGTCGAGCGCCTTGTTCAGATGCAGCTCCTCGGACACCATTGATTTTGATTTCACGACGGACTTGGCCGACTTATGCTCCGCAATCTCAAGGGAGATCGCGACTGCTTCTTCCGCCGTCTCCGCAAAATGGACATGGGCTCCGTTCGCCCTGGCCTGCTCAGCAAACTCATTCAAATAATAATCCAGGTGAGCGATAGTATGGAGCCGGATTTGGCGTCCCCGTTCCCTCCACGCATCCCAGTTGCCATGCTCCTCCGACGCAAGCTTTTTGCCGAGCCGCAGTCGCTCTGTCGTAAACTTCACCGCATTGCGCAGAAAATCATTATTGAGAGCGTAACCTGCACGTTCCTTAACCGTTTGCGCTTTCGATTCAGCTGTGCTCATGTACGCTCACCCCCTCATACAACAGTTCGGCCAAATGCTTGACCTGAACCTTCTCGCCCCGGTGGCGCAGATTGCCGGCAATATTCATAAGGCAGGCCATATCGAGACCGACAAGCACGGACGCCTCGGTCTCCAGCACATGATCGCTTTTCTCCGTTACCATCGCGCCTGAAATATCCGCCATTTTCACGGCAAACGTTCCCCCGAACCCGCAGCAATCCTCGGCAAAAGGCAAGGGAACAAGTTCCAGTCCCTTGACTTGGCTAAGCAGTTTCATTGGCTGCTCCTTCACCCCGAGCAGGCGGCTTCCGTGACAGGATGGATGATAGGTTACCTTGTGTGGATAGACGGCGCCAACATCGATCACGCCCAGCACGTCAACCAGGAATTGCGTAAACTCATAGCATTTGGATTGAAGCGCTTTCGATTTATCCAAGTATAAGGGATCGTCCTTGAACAAATCCGGGTAATGATGAATCATATACGTGCAGGAGCCGGAAGGAGACACCACAAAGTCGCTATCGTCAAAAGCGTCCAGAATCGTCTTGGCACTGATGCGAGCATCATCCCAATAACCACTGTTGTAGGCCGGTTGGCCGCAGCAGGTCTGGATTTCCGGAAATTCCAGCTGCACGCCGTACCTTGCCAGCAATCTTGCCATCGATTCAGCTACCCGCGGGAACAAGGCATCGCTGAGACAAGTGACAAATAATGAAATTTTCAACATCTTCACCCCGCTAATCATCAGGATATGGACCGAAGAATCGGCCTCTAGCAAGAACCCCCCGGAACGGGGGGATTCCATGTTGATATGTTATCGAAGTTTGCTCTATACAGATTCGATCTTGATGCCCAAAGCTCGATAAGGTGCCGCTTCCTCTTCCGTCAATCGGCGATCGGTAATGATCAGATTCACTTGGGATAGATCGGCAACCTGCGCAAAAGCCTGCGTGCCGAATTTGCTGGCATCGGCGAGCAGAATGGTCTCATCTGTCATTCCAATCATTTTATGCTTGATTCTCGCCTGAAGCTCATTGGATTCGCTAAGGCCCCGCTCGATATGCACACCCTTGCAGGATAGAAAGGCTTTATCCACGTAGTAAGCATCCAGCGAGCGTTCCGCAAGCGGACCGACAAAGGACAGGGAACGATGAGCCAGAATGCCGCCTGTGGAAATCACCTGAACCCTTTCCTTGGTGCTCAGCTCAGCGGCCACCTTAATCGAATTCGTCAGCACGGTAATCGGAATATCCGGTATGATTTTTGCCATGTACCAAGCCGTAGAGCTTGCATCCAGCAAGATGCGATCATTCGGATGGATTCGCTTGACCGCTTCCTCCGCGATCCGCTGCTTCTCCAGCGCATGCATGATTTCCCGCTCAGCATACGGTATTTCCGGCTGCGACCGCTGAATTTCCGGTTGATCCTTCACGCTAACCGCTCCGCCATGGGAACGGCGCAGGCGCCCTGCTTGCTCCAGCCTGTCAAGATCGCGGCGAATCGTTTCTTCCGTTACACCGCAGAGCTGACTCAGCTCGGAGACTCGGATGCTCCCTCTTTCGTTGACCAACTGTACTATTTTCTCATATCGTTCTGCAACCAGCATCATACCGCCCATCCTTACTGTTCGTATATTCTATCTCTTCCCGGTCCGCTGACCGAACACCCCGTAGGCCTCCTCCCATAAGGAAGTTTCCTTCGGCTCGTAGGTCTTGACCGGGAAGGACTCTCTAATGACTGCGCGTGCTTCCCATATATCGGACAACTCGCCTTGCGCAATCCACTGCACGGCCATATTGCCGATGGCACTGCCCTCCGCAGGTCCAGCCCATACGGGTTTCCCTATCGCGTTCGCAGTCCACTGGCATAATGTTTCATTATGAATGCCACCGCCCACCATATGCAAGCCCTGAAATTTTTGCCCCGACAATTCCTCGGTCAACTCCAGCACGTAACGGTACTGCATGGCCAGGCTCTCCATAATGCAGCGTACAAGAGCGCCTGCATCCTGCGGAACGCTCTGGTTTGTGCGCGTCGCATATTCCACTACACGCTTCGGCATATCTCCGGCTGGGAGGAATACGGGATCGTCGGGATCAATAAAACAAGCAAATGCCGGCGCCGCATCCGCCATCTTAACCAATTCGGGATAGGAGTACGCTAACCCTTCCCGTCCCCAGGTCCGCTGACATTCCTGCAGAATCCAAAGTCCCATGATATTCTTGAGCAGTCGGTACGTGCCGTAGGCTCCTCCCTCATTCGTGAAGTTCAGCTCTCTGGCCCGTTCATGAATGACAGGCTGATCGACTTCAGTTCCCATAAGCGACCAGGTTCCGCAGCTCAAGTAAGCAAACGAACGCTCTATAGCCGGAACCGCGACCACGGCGGAAGCCGTATCATGCTCTGCAACCGTATAGAGCGGGATCGACGGGATCCCCAGCTCCTCCATGACGGAAGATCTCAGAGCTCCAACATGCGTACCGGGCTGAGAAACAGGATGAAATAACTTATGAGGAATATTCAATGATTTCAAGAGATGATCATCCCAGCTCGCCGAAAGCGGGTTATACAGCTGCG
This sequence comes from Paenibacillus sp. p3-SID867, assembly GCF_025142895.1. Taxonomy (NCBI): domain Bacteria; kingdom Bacillati; phylum Bacillota; class Bacilli; order Caryophanales; family Paenibacillaceae; genus Paenibacillus; species Paenibacillus sp. p3-SID867. The sequence continues at coordinate 298,678 of NZ_JAMBDM010000003.1, read as the reverse complement.
TTGTAGTAGCGTTCGTAAATTCATTCGCCATCTCGCCTGTCAAGAAGTAGCGCAGCAAATCGGGAATCATAAGAAAACGCTCGGCTTCTTGAAGCAAGTAGGGCTTCTTCCGCTGCAAGGAAGCCAGCTGATAGATCGTGTTGAATGAGAGGAACTGAATCCCCGTCCGATCAAAAATCTCGGCAGGCGGCACATCCCGGAAGACCTGTTCCATCACGCCATCCGTGTGCGTGTCCCGATAATGATACGGATTCATGAGCAGCTCCCCGCTTCGATCCAGAAGTCCGAAATCCACCGCCCAGGAATCAATCCCGATGCTCGTCGGCAGGCTATGCTGCCCCTTCAATCGGAGCAAGCCCTGCTTCATCTCGTGGTAGATCCGCAATATATCCCATTGGAAACGGTCGCCGATTCGAACCGGATCGTTCGGGAACCGGTGAATTTCCGTTACGTCGATGGTTCGGCCGTTCCATTGGCCCAGCATGGCCCTGCCACTGCTTGCGCCCAAATCAAATGCAAGAACGTTCAAGGCTTCCAGCCTCCTTGTCAGATCATAATCAACGATTCAGGCACGAGCCCGAGTGATACTCCATCTCTTCTCATGCTTGCGTACGTTTCAGCAATACATCCCGTTCATACTGTTTCACTTCGGACAGCCACTCTTCTCTTACTGGTACGCCCATACGTTCGCAGTAATAATCCCACACCGCTCCAAACGGATAGGATTTAAACTCTTCCGTTAACGCCAGGCGGGTCGTGTAATCGCCTTCAAGTTCGGCCTGCTTCAGCCGATCGACAGGTTCCAGCTTGGCACGCAGCAGCGCCTTTATCGTATTTCGGGTACCGATAACCCACGCGGCGATGCGGTTAATGCTGGCATCAAAAAAGTCCAGTCCAATATGGGTAACATCCAGCAGGTTATTGCGCACCAGCTCGCGTCCAATCTCGGTCAGTTCATCATCCATGATGACGACATGATCGCTGTCCCAGCGCATCGGCCGGCTGACATGAAGGAGAAGTCCATCGGTGAAAAGGGCAAGCGCTGACAGTTTGCCGGCAATGCTCTCGGTTGGATGGAAGTGACCCGCATCCAGGCAGATCAGCTTGTTGTTCTGAATGCCGTATCCCATGTAGAACTCGTGCGAACCCACAACGTAAGCCTCTGAGCCCAGTCCGAACAGTTTACTCTCGACGGCATCGAGGTTCCATTGCGGATTAATATCTTCAGCAAAAATCTCATCCAGCGCTTCCTTCAGCCGCTGCCTCGGCGCCATTCGGTCTACCGGCATATCCTTATAACCGTCCGGAACCCAGATATTCGTCACGCAGGTTTGACCCAGCTGTTCGCCGAAGTAAGCCCCGATTCTTCGTGATGCCTTGCAATGCTCAATCCAGAATTGACGGATTGCCGGATCGGCATGACTCAGCGTAAACCCATCCTTCGATTTGTCATGGGAGAAGCAGGTCGGATTAAAATCGAGTCCGATTCCTTGCTCCTTGGCCCAATTCACCCAAGATTGGAAGTGCCTCGGCTCCAGCTGATCCAGATCAACGGTCTCGTCGGTATCCGCGTAGATCGCGTGGAGGTTCACCTTGTGGGATCCCGGAATGAGCGACATCGCTTTTTCCAGATCGGCCCGCAGCTGTTCCGGCGTTCCTGCAGCGCCTGGATATTCCCCGGTCACGGAGATGCCCCCGGACAGCTCCTGGTCGCGGAACAGGAATCCACGGACATCGTCTCCTTGCCAGCAGTGAATGGAGATTTTGATGCGTTCAAGTTCCGTCAAAATTTCGTCCACGTTGATGCCATGCTGCCCATAGAGCTTTTTCGCTTCTTCATAGTTCCTTGCAACATCCTGCCTCATCCCATAACCTCCCGTATGATAAGGATAGCTAGGTCCTCTGACCCAGCTTCCCATCTTAATAAGAAATCTTGATTTCTTGCGGTAGATGCGTCATATTTTCATTCGATTTAGCGAGTAAACGCAGCAGGCACTCCGCCGTCAATTGTCAACATGCAGCCCGTTGTCTTCGAAGATCTTGATGATGCAAAGTAAGCGATGCCTTCGGCAATATCCTGCGGATAGATGTTGACAAGAAGCGTCGTGCGTTTACGATAGTGCTCTTCAAGCTGATCCGGTTCAATCCCGTAAGCTGCTGCCCGCTCGTTTCTCCAGTTCGAATTCCAGATCGCGGAGCCTTGCAGAATGGCATCCGGAAGAATGGTATTGACTCGAATGCCGTATTCTCCGCCTTCCGCAGCAATGCAGCGAGCCAGGTGAGCCTCCAGTGCTTTTGCGGAGCTGTATGCAGTCACGTTCTTGCCGGCATAGACCGAATTTTTCGATCCCACAAACACCATGCTTCCGCCAACGCCCTGTGTCTTCATCAACGAGAAGGCTTCCCGAGCAACCAGGAAATAACCTGTGCCCAGCACGTTCATGTTCAGATTCCATTCCTTCAGCGATGTCTCGTCAAACGGGCTGGATGTCGCAAGGCCCGCATTGTTGACGATAATGTCAACACCGCCATAAGTGATGGAGGTTTCTCGATAGGCGCGTTTCACGGCCTCTTCGTCGGTTACATCCATTTTAACGGCAAATGCCCGATTCTCCCCGTATTTTGCATTGATCTCCTCGGCTACCTGCTGTGCGCCTTCCAGGTTCAAATCCGCCAAAACGACATGTGCGCCTTCAGCTACCAGCCTGCGGGCCGTGGCACTTCCGATACCGCCTGCTCCCCCGGTGATAAAAGCGATCTGGCGCGAAAACTCCGCTTCGGCCGGTGCGAGACTCAATTTATACAGCTCCAGCGGCCAATACTCCACGTTGTAGGATTCATTTTCACTCAGGGATACAAAATCGCCCAAGGCCGTCGCGCCGCGCATGACCGCAATCGCCCGGTGATACAGGGCGCCGCTGACTTGCGACATCGCCCAGCTCTTGCCCGTGTTGATCATGCCGATGCCCGGAATTAGAATGACGCGCGGAGCCGCCTCGAACATGATGTCGCCTTCATGATGGTTGCGATCAAAATAAGCTTGATACTGCTCTTTGTACGCTGCAATGCCTTCGATCAGCTTTGCCTTAAGGCCTTCGACATCTTCAGCATCAGGTGTCCAGTCGATGAAGAGAGGAACTACCTTGGTATGAACCAGATGATCGGGGCAAGCTGCGCCTACTTGGGACAGCTTCGGCGAATCGGTACCGCCGACAAAGTCCAGCACATCCTCTTGATCGTCGAAGGACAGGATCATCTTCTTCACATCGCTGACGGCACCGCGGACCGCGGGAATCACTTCGGCGGCAATGCTGCGGCGCACTTCCGAGGCCAGTGGGGCGAACTTCCGGCCACCGAACAGCTTGTCGTTATTCACTCGCGCTTCGATGAAGGCTTCAGCTTCACTAATGATACGAATCGTTTGTGCGTAACAGTCTTCCGATGTATCGCCCCAAGTGACAAGCCCGTGCTTCTCCATAAGCACAAGCTCGGCTTTCGGATTAGCCAACACCCCTTCGGCAATCATCTTAGACAGCGTAAATCCAGGGCGAACGTAAGGTACCCACACAAATCGGTCGCCAAAAATCTCCTGGGCTAATTCTTTGCCGTTATGGGCGCAGCATAAGCTGATAATGGCATCCGGATGTGTATGGTCCACATGCCGAAACGGCAAGAACGCGTGCAGCAGCGTTTCAATGGATGCGCGCGGGTGCTTCGAATCGACCATGCAGTGACCCAGGTAAGCCACCATCTCTTCATCCGACATCGAATCCCTTTCGAACAATGGCCGGATGTCCTCCATCCGCAAGCCTGTGAAATTGCCCGCTTTCATGGTAGCCAGATCCGATCCGCTGCCTTTTACGTACATAACCTCTATGTCCTTGCCGCGAAAATCCTGAATCGTTGTTTTGCTGGATGTATTGCCGCCGCCCCAGTTGCATACACGCCGGTCGGACCCGATTAAATTCGAACGGTAGACCAGCTCATCCAATGTATTTTGTGTCTGCTGTGCCTTTGACTGTTCCCATAAGCTTTGAACCATGAAGTTTCCCCTCCGATTGACCATATGAATTTGCTTTCATTTGTTTCTCATAATATCACGCCCGTTTATCTTTGAATAGTATATTTTCAAAAATAAACACAGATTTATATTTGTTTATTTTTGATTACGCACTGTGAATCTGTTACAAACAAAAAAGCAGCCCTGCCAGAGTTGCCTCTGAACAGAGCTGCTATGCTGCTATATGATAAACCTATGATTTGTCCGGGCCTGCGGCTGCCATTTGATCCGCCTTCGCAATTCCTTCGATCAATGCATCACGAAACGCAATTTCGTCCTCATTGACGTAACCCATAAATACAATTTCCGAAATGTCTTTATGGTTGAAAAAGATATTGGAATCCGCGGTCAGATTCCCGTGAGGGTAGAAGCAGGCCACGTAATCCCAACGCTTCAACGTCTTGGAGTCGTTCTGCATCCGACCATAGATCATCAGCGTCTGGTCCCATTCCTTGAACTTGACTACAGATCCGATTGGCAGCAGCTTCTGTTCCGTTTGCTCTTGCTGTTCCATGTTAATCAACCCTTCAATATTTTTTTACCGATCCAATATACAATCGACACAACGAGCGGTATTCCAATGAGAAAGGATAGGCAAATGACTGCTTTTTCCGCAGCTGCGTAACTTGTGTCAAGCAGATTGGGAATCACGGTGCCCAGTACACCGACAACAGCAATGATCACCATTATGTATTTGAACCGTTTTTGTTTATCGCTCATCGGCGGTGCTCCCCCTTCTATTTTACCGTAATCGCTCCTCCGAGCCCGACAAGGCTTGCTCCAGGTCCTAACGGCACGTGGAACTTTAAACCGCTTTTCCCCACCTCAGCGGATGCGCCGAGTACGCCGAGTGAAGCGGAACCTCCAATATGCAGCTCCTTATCCGTCCATGGAAGCGGAATATTCACGCCGCCTTCATACTTGTTTAATGTAGCTTCAGCCCCAACACTGAGCGTGCCATCCTTAACGGCCGCCTCAACCTCGGCCTTAACCAGGCTAACCGATCCTTCGACATGATCATTAGCATAGCCTGCTTCTACAACGGCCCCGCTGGCATGCGCTCCTTCGGTAAGGCTGGCTCCTGCGCTGCCTGTTATGGCTTTGGCGAATAACCCATTCTCTTCATGCTTGATTACGCTGCCTTCCACATTTACACCTTTAAGTGCTGCATCCAGCGGGTTACTTGAAGATTTTGCAGAAACACCGGAAGCCATGGTTGCAGAGCCTGCTGCAGCTGCCGTGGCGATTCCGGTTCCGGAGGCTGCTCCAGCCAGAATACCTGCACCGGCAACTGCTCCTCCAGCGGAAGCACCGTTCACCATTTCATCCGTGGAACGGAATTTGACGGAAATTTGCTTCAGTTCGGTGGATATCGATTGTAAGCACTCTACGAATTTGATCATGGTTGCCCTGGCTTGCTGGTAATCCCCGAAAAACCGCTCACGGGTCATCCCCTGCCACTGGCCTTCCATTTCATGAATGCTTCGCTGGAGCCGCTCCACCATATCGCTGCTAAGTTGCCCTGACTGCGCAAATTGCGTGGATACCTGCTCCAACTGCTCGGGTGTAACTAAAATTCGATTGGACATAAATACGGACGCCCCTTCTGTCTTTTTTGCCTCTGCTCTTCAGGCAGTCTAAATGCAAATTTCAATTCAATAAACCTATTAACCGGTCGAACTCGTGAATAACCACATTTTTCAATTTTAGTAGGTATACAGGAAAGGGGCAATCAAGCGAGAGGTTCATTTCTTAGTGCCTAATCTAGTAAAAAAGAACTGGCTCCGTTTCTCTCCCGTCCTGATTAACACTCGCTTCATCCCCGGCTTTAGTCCAGCCTTGAAATCATTCCGGCGTACAGGGTCCCCTTACATCCCCAGCCCGTTAAAGTCACCCCCATTCTCCTGTAAATTATAAACAATTCATTATTACGGAGAGGGTGTCATTCATATGAATCAACTTGCACGTGAAACGACGAACCGGGCGATCAAGCTGTATAAGCAGGAGACTTGGCTTTTGCTGACGGGGCTGCTCGGGTTTTTGTTAGCCGGAATATGCGGGATATGGGTATTGCTGAATGGAGGACCTGTCTCGCCTGATGGAGATATCTCCAAAGCGTTTTCCTTCAACGCGGCCCTGGGGATCTTTATCATATCAACCGCCATCATTTTACCGGTTTCCGGTATGAGGCCTCAAAGCAAATCGATCTACCGCTGGTGTTATATTCCGCTCGTTCTGTTCTCCTACTTCGCCGAAACCGTTCAAAACTTCCGCGGTGTCGATCCGCGGTTCGTACAGAACGGCTCGACCTTTGATCATGTCATCTCGGCTATTTTTCCTGCTGTTGCGATTCTGCTTATCGTATTCTACCTGATCCTTGGCGCCCAGTACTTCCGCAAGCGTGTAATGCAAGCCCATCCGGAACTCGGACTCGGCATTCGTTATGCCATGATCGCGGTGCTGGTATCTTTTGCAGCCGGCATATGGATTTCCATCAATGCGGGACGCTATACCGGGATCGACGGCAATATCATCTGGCTGCACGGTCTAGGGTTCCATGCTCTGCAGGCGATCCCTTTTATGGCGTGGCTGTCCATCAGAAAATCCGTCAATCCTGCGGTTAAACCGATACTGATCCATATTAGCGGCTTGGCGTATTTGCTCGGATTAATCGCCATCGGATGGCAGACGTTTCTTGGATACTCCATCGCCGAATGGTCTTTGCTTCCGATTCTGGCGGGCAGCTGTTTTCTTGTCTCATTCACACCGGTTATATGGCTGCTCAGTCAATCGAATACATCCGTTGAACCCATCCACAATGCCCACTCCACTCGTAAGGTATAAGGCTAGCACAAGAAAGAATAGCGTCTATCGACGAACTTTCTCAGAAGACAGACCGCGTTTATAGGATGTTTTTCTTGCGGTATCAGGAAGGCCCATGCTTCGAAGTTTATACTTTCTGATATCTAAAAAAAAGAGACAGTACCGGGGATTTCCCCGCCTGTCTCTTCTATAAAAACACTGCGCCCGTAATCTAAAGGCTGTGACCGCTTAAATAAACAAAAACGGAATGAGGAACAACAGCGCTATGGCTTCCCAAGCAAACACATTGGCTCCCCAGCCGTATCCGCCGTAACCGTAAGGTCCGAATGCGGACGTGTGCGCACCGCCTTTAGTAGACTTCGAAGATTTTTTGCCCTTCTTGCCTTTTGTGGACAATATATATGCGGATGGGTTCGCAAATTCGAGTTCTAGGCCTCGATCATGTACACCGCGTATGGTCCCCACGACTTCTGTTCCATCACGCATGACAGCGCAAACGGTTTTGCCGACGTAACCTTTGCATCCTTCTGCCGAAATTGGTATTGGCTGCACTCTATCTCCCCCTCCCCAGCGTTTGTGTATTATATTCCCCCTGGGGAGAAGGCGGCAGAGATAGATGTCCACGTCACCAAAAATCCGCAATTGAACCTTACTTATCACTAGCCTTACGGTAGGCCCTAACCATTAAATCTTCGTCGATAGCGCCTTGGAACCGCTCTGATATCACACCATCCGGCTTAACGACGTAGGTGGTCGGATAGGCCACCACCTCATATCGTCTCGTGCTTGCTCCGCTCTGGTCGTATAGGACAGGGAAGGTTAAGCCATTTTTCTCGACGAAAGATTGTACCTCACTCATGCTATTTTCCAAATGCGTCATATTGACAGCCAGAATGATTACATTCTCATCCTGATATTTGTCGTAAAAATCCTGCATATAGGGCATTTCTACCTTGCATGGCGGGCACCAGGAGGCCCAGAAGTTCAGAAGAACGGTTTTCCCCCGATAATCGGACAGTTTGACCTCCTGCCCTTCCCGATTCATCAGCGAAAAATCCGGTGCGCGAAGTCCGGGCTTTAACCCTTCAGCAATGGTTTCTGGATTGCCTTCCACATTCGGAGATATGTTCGCTTCTCGCTCGCTGCCCGAGGTGAAAGCAAAGTCATAGATTACCCACACGAAAAGAGCCCCCATGATGAGCAGCACCGCTCCATTTCTTCCTAATCCCAGAGTAAGAAAGCGGGACAGCGGAGAATGGAATTGAAGCCAGCTCATCGTGAGCAATATGCCGAATAATAGCATATAGAATAATGAAGAGTTTACAGCGGCCCCGTCCGCCCACAACCACTGGAATACATACCCGGCCCATCCGCCTGCAAATGCCGACAACAGTGCGGACTTCAGCAGCAAACCTGAATTCTCCCTTTTTTTGTTCCAGCGCAGAGCTGCGTAGACCAGGGCTAGAACGGCCCCAAGCCATATTCCCTTCGTGCCGCCGGTCATGTAAATAAGCGAGGCGGGATGCTGAATGGTGCGGATCGGATCGAACACCAGCATCCCGAATTTCCATGAAATAAAACCAATGATAAGTACAGATAAATAAGTGTCCAGGATCCATTCCCGCTGCGGCGTCTGACGCAAACGAATTCGAAGCGCAGCAAATCCGGCTGCCGCACAGATCAGAAAAATCACGATGTCGGCCCTCATCATAAAAGGACCTATCGGAATTATACTCAAATACAAACCTCCTCAGGTCGGCAAAACATTTACCCACCGGGGTATATCCTCATCATAGTAGATTCCCTCTCTAATGTAAACTCAAGCGGGGCATTTTTTAGGAGAAGGAGCCAATCCGGTCAATGGAACTCCACAGCAGAGCCACTTCCGTATGCGTTTTTCCGCCGATAACAATTTCTTTTCGTCTCCGTTCCTGGCCGCCCATATGTTTATAAAAATGCTCAGCCGAATTACCTTCCAGCACCCAGACCAGTAAAGAACGATACCCGTTCTTTTGCAGAAACTCCTTCAGCCTCGCAAACAGCTCCCGTCCCCAGCCCATCCCCTGAATCTCTTTCAGGAGATAGATCGCGTAGAGTTCTCCTTCATCAGAAATCTTCTGCTCACGCTCCATGCCGTAAGACATGAACCCGTATACCTTGCCATCTTCATCGGCAATGACCAGAAGTTGTTCGTCCTCCGGCATATTGGCAAGCTTACGGCGCCAGCCTTCAATCCGATCCGCAGCAGACAAATTTTCTAAAAAGCGATCTTCCACGATCCCCTTATACGTCGTTTTCCAGCTGTTCACATGGACGTTAGCGATGCCTGCTGCATCCTGTTCATTTGCGTGTCTAATATGCATGAACTTCCTCTTCCTCCTGTCCATATCTTAATCCCTATATATTCTCGGACACGCTCCGCGATCCTCTTTTTTCTTCGTGAACGCTTCATCCCCGATGACGAAATGCCCATTCCCGGCATAAATATATCCGGATATCGCTATCTCGAAAACAGCTGGCATTGGAAGGAGCGCATCTTGATTGAATAAGGCATTGATACGGCTTGAAGATATCGGTCCAGGCGGCTGGTATGAGACGGAAGAACAACAGGCAAAGCTGCTGGTAATCGCACAGTTCCTGCATCAGCAGATTCCCTTTCATCTGGCCGTCATTCCGCGGTATGTAGATCCGGCACATCATGTGGATCGGTCGATAGATGATCTGCATGATGGAGCTTCCCTTCGATTTGTCCGGCTGCTGCAGACGATGGTAGACCTTGGCGCCTCGATTGGTATTCATGGATATACGCATCAGTACGGGGGATCGGTTAGCGGCGACGGATTCGAATTTGCTTATTCCGAATGCAGCGCCGACTGTCCTCCAGATGACCCGCCCGAAACGGTCCATTCGCTCCGTCAGCTGCAGCATTCTTATGCTTATCAGCGGATACAGCAGGCTCATAAGATGTTTCAAAGAGCTGGTCTTCCGGCGGTTTGGTATGAAACTCCTCATTATACCGCTTCATCTGTCCAGCGGCATATTATCGAGATCTGTAACGGCATCCTCTATGAATCACCGCCTTCCAGCCCGGATGCAAGGACAGCCGCACTACAGCACATCCCGGACGATCCGTTAACGAACGGGACGATCTACGTTCCCACTCCGCTTTATTATGTGGCAGGTGATAAGATCGAGGAAGAAGTCACTCGGATGGAACGGACATTGCAGGATTTCACAGGTCCACGCGAACTGGCTTCATTCTTTTACCACCCCTATCTCGAATTTCCCTATATCCGCTTCCTTGCTGATGGCACTGTGCATTATGACGAGCATTCACCGCTCAGAAGAATCATTCAAGCCTTCAAGAGAGAGTCTAAAACGTTTGTGTCCATAACCTCGATCATGCCCTTCATACCGGATTTCAGGGAAACCCGATTGCTGGACAGGATGGCCATGAAAGACCCTAAGTTTCTGCACGCCAAGAGACAAGGGCTGCCGGATCGATGGATCGTCCGGGACGAGACCAACAACCTATGGTACGACGCTGCTCTTGAGGTCGGGTTCCCCATGAAAATCCATAATGGCATACGATATATACGCCCCATGTTGGCAGACTGGCCGCTATACCCGGGTGGGACTGCGATGGCTGGCGATTATGATGGAGATGGCAGCATCGATGCGGCTGTATGGAATGCGGAGCTTGGGATATGTGAGGTTGCATTGGGCTCAGGCAGCCGTTTAGTACCTTCGGGTCATTGGCTCTGTGAATCTGGAGCCGTGGACTGGAAAGCTCTTACGGGAGATTTTGACGGGGACGGCAGACATGATTTATTTTTATGGGACCCTGTTACAGGGAAAGCCGCCATTGCTTATAACTCCGGGCGTGATTTTAATTCTCCCCTAATTCAGCATGAGGTTTCCGTACGGGATGAAGGCATGATACTCTCCATAGGAGATGTGAATGGCGATGGGCTGGATGACCTGGTTGTGTGGAATTCCGACTCAGGCACATGCCAGGTCTGGTTAAGCACCGGGAAACAGCTCGTGGACGCGGGAGATTGGTATTCCGCCAAGAGTCCAATGGGTTCATCCATATCCATGATGCTTGGCGACGTGGATGGCGATGGGCTGGAAGATTTGATTCTCGTTGAACACACCGCAGGGAACTGGTTCGTTCTATATAGCTCCGGGACCGCCTTCGGGCGGCAGGAAGAACGGTTTGGGCCCTGGGTTGCCGGAGAACGGATGACACCTTTCCTTGGCGATCTGACGGGCAATGGTCGTGTCAGTCTGCTGGCATGGTCTCCGAATCGGCTCGGCGGAACCTTGGACGCAGCCATCAATTCCAGGGACCGGACAATCGAATAAGGACATGATATACTTCTATACAACAAAACCGGGTTTATACAAAACTCCCGCTATATACAGTCTGTCTTCTGAAAAAGTACGTCGATAGACTCGATAGGATCATCTCTATACTTATTTCTATTTTTGGAGGAGAATTCATGTCATCCAATAGCAAAAGCAATTCTAACAACAATACAGCCACTCCATCATCCCCAGTCAAAATCGTGAAACCCAAGCTCCCCAAGCAGCTTGAGCCTATGATTCTATCCGATGCCGGTGTTGACGATGAATCCTCATTCATTCAGTCCTCTTGTCAGGACGAGACCCTGTCTTATATTTCAGCCGACAAGGTTCAATTCGATCAAATGATATTCCATAATGTTACGTTCCAGCACGTCACGCTCCACCATGCCGAACTAACGGATCTTGTGTTTAACCACTGCGACTTGTCCAACGTCGATCTCAGTGAGGCCATTATGTACCGCGTACAATTCAATCATTGCAAAATTCTGGGGCTCGACTTGACGGCAGCCACCATCCGTAATGTCGTATTCGATCATTGTACGGGTGACTACGCTACGTTCCGTTTTGCTAACATGAAGCAGGTGTCCTTCCAATCCACCTCGCTCATAAAATCGGATTTTTATCATTCCGAATTAAGCAAGGTGGAATTTGTGGATTGCCAGATCGACCAGTCGCAGTTCTCCGGCACGAAGCTTGCGGGAATCGACTTAAGCCGAACGGACTTTCATAACATTGGCGTGACCCTGGAAGATCTTCAAGGATGCATCATATCGCCGCATCAAGCCATCCCGTTAACCAAAATATTCGGTCTTGTCGTGAAAGAATGACCTTAAGTTATACTTGGCCCATATAATCAGGATCGTTCGTTTACAGGGGAACGTATATACGTGCACAGCATAAAGCGGCTTACTCCGTGGTCCGCTTGGACCTTTCGGGTTAAGCCGCTTTCTTAAATCATCCTATAATTGATCAAGGGTGTATTTCTGCAAATCAAGCGAGAGCGGCGCCGGGATATCACAGGTGCTGACCATCTCATAGCGCTTGCCTTCATCGGAAGCATCATGGAAGCCCCACATGGCTTCAAGCACATGATAGGCAAGCTCGCCGCTCGCACGATGAGCTCTTCCGCTGCGGATGGCGTAGGCCATATCCGCCGGGCCGATCCCTCTTGTATTCTCGTTATACCCGGGAAGCAGCGGCTCTTCCGTCCACTCGGTTTCTCCGGTCAATCGATATTGAACCGAGCCGCCAAAGCCGTTGGGATCCGGGACGAGCATCGTGCCCTTGGTGCCGTAGATTTCAATATTAGGAAGCGTGCTGCCTCCAAATACATCAAAACTCGTAATCAGCGTGCCAATCGCGCCGTTATGAAACTCCATAAGTCCAGCCACGTGAGTAGGAATGTCCACTTGAATTTTCTGACCCTGTTTTTTCTCACTGGTAATCGTCCGCTCCGTAAGGGCCGTTCCGGTCATGCCGCTAATACGACGGATCGGTCCCAGAAGCTGAACCAGCGCCGTCAGGTAGTAGGGCCCCATATCGAACATCGGACCACCACCGGCGGCGTAATAAAATTCCGGATCGGGATGCCAATGCTCATGTCCGCGGCTCATCATAAATGCGGTCGCTGCAATCGGCTTGCCAATGCGCCCGTCTTCAATCAGCTTCAGTGCCGTTTGGATACCGGCTCCAAGAAATGTCTCTGGAGCACATCCGACGAGTAGTCCTTTGGACGCAGCCATATCCAGCACCGCTTTACCCTCTTCACGGGTTACCCCAAGGGGCTTTTCCACGTACACATGCTTGCCGGCTTGCAGTGCATCCAGCATAATTTGCGCGTGTAGTGCAGGTATCGTCAGATTAATGACCAGCTCAATCTCCGGATCTGCAAGCAGCTCCTCGGTAGTGTATACATTCGGAATATGATACTTGGCAGCCTGTTCCTCGGCACGGGCACGATCGATATCCGCACACGCCGTCAGCTCCAGGATATCGAACTTATGGCAGTTTTCCATATAGATGCCGCTGATTTTTCCGCAGCCAATGATGCCAACCTTTACTTTCTTCATGATCCAAGTCTCCTTCTGCCTTATTGGCTGTCTCCCATGCCTGTGTAGCCTTGACCTTCCGTAAACACACTCATGTCCGAACCCGAATATAATGCTTTTCCTTCAGCAGCCCAGAGCAGTCCCCTGCGCATCATTTCCTTCACCTGCGGCATATCGACGATATCGGCATGATGGCCGAGGGAATTGTAATAGACCCGTCCATATCCCCAGCGCTTCGTCCATACTACCGGCATATCAACCGCTTTGTTCAGCAGATGCGGTCCGGCCACAACCGGAAAGCGAGTGGTTGCCAGCACTTCAACGGCCGGATCGACATGCAGATAATACTGCTCGGAGACCACCGTAAAATCCTGCATCCCTTCCACCAGCGGGCTGGAGCTCGATTTAATCTCAACCTGGTACTTCACGCCATCGTTGCCCGGATGCGCAACCCATTGACCTCCGGTCATGAACTGCCAATCCACATTGTTGCGGAACGAATCGCACATGCCGCCGTGACAGCCCGCCAAGCCGGTTCCCTTCTGCACGGCAAGCGATACGTTGCTCACCTGCTCCTTCGATATTTCTCCCATCGTCCATACCGGCACGATCAGATCCAGGGCCTGAAGTTTCTCCGCATCATTAAAAGCATCCAGCGTGTCGGATACCTCAACCTCATATTGCTCAGCCCGAAGCAATTCCGCGAAAATGCCGGCAACCTGCTCAGGTTCATGTCCGTCCCAGCCGCCCCATACGATCAAAGCCTTTTTCATGCGTAGCACTCCTTTTTTTATGTGTCCGGCCAGGATTGGCCGAATGACTTGATTACATTTCCGACAACCGCACCCAGCGGCGTTCTTCAATGGATTTATCCACGGCTTCCAGCACAGCCTGACATTTCACGCCATCCTCGAAATTCGGCACAGGCTGCCTTCCCTCGGAAATAGCGGTCGACAGCTCCAGGATTTCATGTGTAAAGGTGTGCTCGAAACCGATCGTATGTCCCGGCGGCCACCATGCCTCCATATAATCGTGAACGGGATCGGTTGCCAGTACGCGGCGGAAGCCCTGAACATCCTCATCGTCGGACGTAAAGTAAACCTCCAGCTCATTCATTCGTTCAAAATCGAATTTGACGCTGCCCAAGCTGCCGTTGATCTCAAAGGAATTGGTGCTGCGGTGCCCTGCGGCAAAACGCGTCGCCTCAAAGCTGCCCAGCGCCCCATTCTCGAAGCGGGTCATGAACAACGTGGCGTCATCTACCGTCACTTTCCCCATGGGACCGCCTGTGCTTCCTTTTGCACTTAACCCGGTCATCTCGCTGGCAATGGGACGCTCCTTGATAAAGGTCTCGCTCATTCCGATCACCTCCTGCATATCACCGACCAGATAATGCGCAAGATCGATCAGGTGGGCACCAAGATCCCCATGCGATCCGGATCCGGCCACTTCCTTCTGCAATCTCCATACCAGCGGGAATTGCGGGTCCATGATCCAATCCTGCAAAAACCAAGCACGGAAATGATAAATCTGACCCAATCTTCCACTCTCAACCAGCTTCTTGGCCAGTCTTACAGCTGGCGAAAATCTATAATTAAACCCAACCATATGGGTAACTCCCGCTTCTTCCGCCGCCTGCAGCATCTCTCTGGCATCCGCCAAGGTCAAGGCAAGCGGCTTCTCGCAAAATATATGCTTCCCCGCCTTCGCCGCGGCAATGGCAATCTCCTTATGGGCATCGCTTGGGGCGTTGATATCGATCAGATCGATATCTTCCCGATTGACAAGCTCCTTCCAATCGGTAACGCTTTCACTCCAGCCCAATTGATCCGCAGCTGCTTGCACGGCCGACACATTGCGGCCGCAGATCGCCACCATTTCAGGCTTCAGCGCCTCCGGGAAAAACATCGGCAGGCTCCGGTAAGCATTGCTGTGGGCTTTCCCCATAAATTTATAACCAATCATGCCGACACGTAATTGTTTCATCCTTCATTCCTCCTTAAATAAGAGTTATTCATTTCGATGAAGCGAAGATGCACGGATTACCAGGCGAGTTGGCAGCTGGCGATGGAGCACTGCGTTCGTTTCGCTGCCTTCTGGCAGATCGGAGGCGTCCAGCATACGAAGCACATGATCCGCTGCAAGGCATCCCAGTTCATAGAACGGAACCCTCACGCTGGTAAGCGGCGGCGTGCACAGCTCGGCGGCTTCCGAATCGTCATACCCGACAAAAGCAGGCATTCGCTCCTCTGAAATGCCTAGCGCACGCAGCCCCTGCTGAAGTCCAATCGCCATGCGGTCATTGGCGGCAAATACGGCTTCAATACAGTCCAGCTTCCCGGCGACCTGCTCGGCAGCGGCATAACCGCTTTTGCGGCTGAAGTTACCTTCGAACAGCAAAGTTTCATCCAGCACGATTCCCGCTTCATTCAGTGCCCGGCTGTACCCCTTCAACCGATCGCGGCTGTTGGAATACTGAGGCGGCCCATTAAGAAAAGCAATGTTCCGAAATCCCTGCTGCGTCAAGTGATGAACGGCTTGATAGCTGCCATCCACATGATCGGCATCCATAACGTGAAACGCCTCGCCGTCAAAGTATTGATTAATCAGGCAATAAGGGTGATCCGCTTCGCTCAGCTGTTTGATGGCCGCACGTTCGCCTTCATCATCCCGGGCACCAAGAATAATGCAAGCGTCTACCTTCTGGGTGCGGAACAGATTCAAGTAGTCCATTGAACCGCCGGGCTCACGGAACAGCATCAATAGGTCATACTGGCTTTCCAGCGCCTTACTGCCAATGCCGCTTAATATTTCGGAAAAATAATAAGCGGAGAAGATGCGGGCTTTCGGCAGGTAGGGCATGACAACGCCCAGGTTACCGCTTCTTCGGCGGGCAAAACTTCGGGCAAGCGCACTCGGGGTATACCCAAGCCGATCCGCCGCTTCCAGCACCCGCTGCTTGGTCTCTTCCTTGATAGGTCCGACCCCGTTCAATACACGGGATACCGTCGCTTCCGAAACGCCGGCAAGCTGTGCTACCTCTTTACGACTAGCGATATTCATCAAGCCTCCTGCAATTTATGTACGCGCGTACATTTTCTCATGGAGCCTTGCAGTTGTCAACCGTCTTAACCAGCAAAATTGTTCTTGCACCCTTATTTCAGATGTGCAATAATCTTCACCAGATACTTATTAAACCTATTTAAAAAGGAAGGGGAGTGGTGATGGATACGCGCAAAGAACCTTTACCCACACCGCAATCCATGAAATACGCCGTGCGGCGCGCGCTCCGCGCTTCCCTACTGGAGCTCGGCAGCGGAACCAAAGCGGAGCTTAGTGACAGGCTCGGCATCAGCTTTCCAACGGTGAGCAAAGTGCTGGAACAGATGGCGCAGGAAGGCGAAGTTACCCTGCTCGGGCTGGATGAGTCCAGCGGCGGGAGACGTGCAAACCGCTACGCTTTTAACCCGGACTATATGCTGGGTCTCGCCGTTTATTATGAGAAGGAGCGGAGCGTATACACCATTTTTAACTGGAACGGCGATCTGGTCGAACGACAAACTGAAGACGGCATACTCCAGCTTGGACCGGAAGCGCTGGCTTCCCAGCTAAGAAGCTGGATCCACCGTTATCCGAAAATCCGCTCGATTGCGGTCGGCATGCCGGCTGCGGTTCGTGATGGCGTCGTTTTTCACGTGCCGTTGTACGGGACATTCCAGGATTACGACCTCAAATCTTACCTGGAGAACCTGTTCTCCATTCCTGTCATCGTGGAGAATGACATGAATGCGGCCGTGCTTGGCTATCAGAATCTGAGCCGTACGGAGGAGGCTTCTCTTGTATACGTGTATTTCGGACACAATGGACCGGGGGCGGGGCTGCTGATCAATGGAAACGTCGTTCGGGGCAAGTCGTTCTTTACGGGTGAGATCGGTTATGTACCGATGAGCAAAGACAACAATTTTCAAGATGTATTGGAGCGTAAAAGTGCCGTCATGAGCAGTCTTATCGAGCCGGATGAGGAGCAAATTGATGCGTTAAGCCGATTAAGCGCCGCCTTCACCGCGATTCTCAATCCGGATGCCATTCTGTGGTGTGAGCATAACCTCCTGCCCTCCACCCTGCTCTCCATTAAAGACCGGGCTTCCGCCTACGTACCGGAGCGCCATCTGCCCGAAATGCTGCTTCGCGAGTGGGAGCATGACTATATAGCCGGCCTGCAGCGGCTTGCTCTGGATATGATGATATCCGATACAAGTGCAATGTAAAATTCAACGATGACGATTGGGGAATAACCGTGAATACAGACCTTCAAACGAAAGCAAAACCTAAATTCAGCAAAGACTACACCCTTCATCTGGCAACCATCTTTCTGGGCTTTATCATATTTGGAATATCGGAAAACATTAAGGGACCCGCCATTCCAAGGATCCAATTCGATTTCCACCTGGATGAAATGCAGATCGGCACCTTGCTATCCCTGAACGCGCTCGGGTACTTGATTGCCTGCTCTTTCACTGCGCTGTTAACGCGGAAGATCGGGATCAAGTGGGTCAGTATGGCTGCCTTCGGTTCGATGGCTGTCTCGGGTGTGTTAATCTTCCTGTCGCACAGCTACCCGATGTTTACCGCATCCTATTTCTTTATGTACATTGGAAACGGTATGCTGGAGATCGGTCTCGCCATATTGGCTGCCCGGATCTTTGTGCGAAACACAGGCACGATGATGAACCTGTCCCACTTCTTCTACGGAATCAGCTCAACCGTGGCACCGATGATTGCATCCGGACTTATGACCGTAACTGTGTTTAACTACACGCTGGACTGGCGGGGCATGTATCTGGCCATGCTGATGTTATCCGTGCTGCCGATGATCCCGGCACTCATGAGCAAGTTTCCCGGGGACGATCTGTCCGAAACGGAACGAACCCCGCTTAAGTTGTTAGTTAAAGATCCTGCACTGTGGCTGGTCGTCATGATCCTATCCTTCGGTGTCGTATCGGAGATGGCAGTTGGCGGTTGGCTCGTAAACTTTCTTGAAAAATCGTACAAATGGGAACCTACGGCCGCTGCCGGGATGCTGTCCGCCTTCTTCCTCTGCTTCTCGGCAGCACGCCTGCTGCTCGGCCCGATAACGGACCGGATCGGCTTCACGCTGTCCATCATCATCCTGTCCGCGTTGACTGGCGTATGCACATTTATTGCAATCTTTGGCGGAGAATCCTATGCGTTCCTGTTCGCGGCAGCAGGCATTGGAATTGCTCCGATTTATCCGACGGTCATGGCGCTCATTGCCAAAAGATATCCGAAAGAGAGCGACACCGCGATTACGTTCATCGTCACCATGATGGGAATCGGCAGCGTTATCGGCAATTACGCGATCGGAGCGATCACGAACGGCTTCAAGCAAATGTACGGCAGCGGAACAGAGCTCGGGCTGCTGCGCGGGCTTCAGGCGGGCTATGGCTTCATCGGATTGTGTGCCATCCTATGCTCGCTCTTTGGCATCCTTCTGTACCGTTATTTAAAAGTCCGGAAGCAGTTGGTCTAATTCTATGATTCCTTGAACACTAAGGGAGCCCTCTTATAAGTACAAGAGGGCTCCCTTTTATTGATTATGATCGTTTGCCTACCCACACCCTAATTAACCCAAGTCGGGTTGATCAACAAGTTCGATGCTTGCCGTTTCGGTATGGTGCAGCTCAAACACCAAAATTTCATTGCGGCCCTGCTTCAGCAGGGGTCCAGGCAGGTAAAGCGCTGCTTGCGGTCCTTGTTCCCAGTAACGCCCGAGGTTGAAGCCATTGACCCAGACAACCCCTTTTCCCCATCCGTCCAAGCGGATGAACGTATCTCCAATGTCATCCACCGAGAATTCACCCCGATAAAAGGTAGGGCGATCCTGCTGTTCAAACGGACCCGTAAGCGGTTGAAACGGTGCCGCATTGGGATTGTCAAGCGGCACAGGATAGATGCTCCAGTCATACAGGAACTGGTTGTTCATCCGGACTCCCTCAGTGATTCCTTTATAGTCCTTCAGCTTCGGGCCGTAATTGATACGCCCCATATTCTCGACAACGATCTCAAGCTTGGCGCCGGCTGCCGGAACATCGAACTGGAGGGCTTGGGGATTCCAGCGTTCAACCGTCCCCTGATACTTACCGTCCAGGAATACCTGTGCCCGGTCATGCACCTCTTGCAGATGCAACGACTCTCCCTGGCGAGGTCCGGAAATATCCGTTGCATAAACGATGAAGCCATAGCTTTGACCCAGCAGTTCCATCGGTACAGGTGTTGTACGTTTCACCGCCTCGGATAGCGTCGGCAGATGCTCCAGCAAGTCGGCAGAATGCGTCATGCGAACCGAGCCATAGCTTTTTTTCTTGACGGGCTGAGGCAAACTTGGAAAATCAGAGAGCTCTTTTCCCTGATGCTTCGCAATCATGCTGCGAATAGCCTCGTACTTAGCTGTTACATCCCCGCACTCTGAGAGTGGGGCATCATAATCATAGCTTGTGATCGTCGGCTCATACTTCTCGTGATAATTCGCCCCGTTATAAAATCCGAAATTTGTTCCACCATGAAACATGTAGAAGTTCACGGATGCATTCAAGTCCAGCATCTCTTTGAATACGGCGGCAGCATCTTCCGCGTCCCGGGTATGATGAGGTTTCAGCCAATGATCAAACCATCCATTCCAGTATTCCATGCACATCAGAGGGTCTTCGGCCCGATATTCCCGCAGTTTAGCAAATGCCTCCTCCGTTCTTGAACCAAAATTAACGGTGGCAAGCACGCCTGGAACGGTTCCCCCTTGCAGCATCCCGTCGGTGGGACCATCCGAGGTGAACAGCAATACATCTACGCCCCGCTTGATCAAGCCATCCTTCAAATACTCCAGATATGCCGTATCATTTCCGTAGCTCCCGTACTCGTTCTCGATTTGCATTGCAATCAGCGGGCCTCCATTAGAGGTTAATAACGGAACCAGCCGCGGAATCAGTTCATCATAATAATGGTCAACCTTCTCCAGATACAACGAATCCATGCATCGCAGATGGATATCTGGATACTGCAGCAGCCAGGACGGCAGCCCGCCAAATTCCCATTCTGCGCATATGTAAGGGCTTGGCCGAAGGATCACATGCAGCCCGAGATCACCGGCGATTTGGACGAATCTTTCCAAGCCGGCGATGCCATCAAACGTAAATTGTCCTTCCTTGGGTTCATGCAAATTCCAGGGAATATAGGTTTCCACGGTGTTTAATCCACAACTTTTCAGCTTCATTAGTCTGTCTTCCCAATACTCCGGAACGATCCGAAAATAATGTACGGCACCCGACAGAATCTGGATCGGCTCATCCCCGAGCACGAACTGTTGATTAACCGCTTTCAATTCAGCTTTCATTTCCTGTTTCCTCCCTGCTCGTATCATTTTGCTTGCTATTGTCATCATCTATCAAAAGCTCGTGCTTCTCAATCCCCAAATGGAGCATTCTTTATACCTTTTGTGCCGAATATTCAGAATCGAGAAGAACCTATTATGATACAATATATGGCATAATCATTGGAATTTTCGAAGCAAAAGGAGCATGACCATTATGGATATCGCTTTTCGCTTTCCCAATATGATTCATACGCTTCAAGTAACGGGATGTCATTTTGATTCCCAGCCGCCCGGCTGGAGTTATCCCAGGCATCATCATCACCTGTTTGAGCTGCTGTACTGTCTGGAAGGCGAGGTCCTGCAGGAAATTCATCGGGAGTCTTTTACGCTGCGGCAAGGAGAATGGCTTCTGATCAAATCCGGAGTCCCCCATCAAACCACGAATCTGGCCAACAGGCAATATGGATACTTTAATGTTCATTTTGATCTCGATGATCAGGAAATTCGAAGCTCATTATCCGCTGCCCCTTACCGCCACATTCTCCAGCAGGAAAGCGCGCACAGCAATCTGAAGGCATACGTTCAAGAGCTGGAGGGAATCGTTCGACGCAGTCAGCCGGAAGCCCATTCGCTTCAACCTGAGAACCCGAGGGCTGAATACAATCTCACTTTTGAAGACAGACTGCTGCTCCAATCCTATACATTGCTCATCATCCACGATGTGCTTTCTCTCCTGAAGGTGCAGGATGAGGTCGAGCTGCCTTCATTGACACAGGCAGTATCAGGCTCCCACAAGCCGTCTTCCTTGCTTGCAGCCGATGCGGCGCATGCCATTGAAGAGAAGCTGTCATCAGGGCTCACAGAAGAGATCTCTGTCGCAGCCGTATCCAAAGAGCTGAATTTAAGCCGCAGCCAATGCAGCAAGTTGTTTCGCCAAGTTTACGGAATATCGCCAAGACAATATATCAGCCGACAAAAGCTCACCCTGGCCAAAGAGCTGCTGGTCACGACCCATCTGCCAATGACGGCGATTGCCGACAAACTCGGCTTTCGCTCAGCCAGCCATTTTTCAAGGCAATTCCGCCGCTGGACCGGGCAGTCGCCGACAGAATACCGTCCCAGACACTAAGTCGTGAAACCTGATTATTTTTAGTAAGTTACTTGACAATCAAAAGCATAATTGAGTATGATACATTCTATAGTTTCAGCTATATAAAAGTTAGTTGATAACCACTTAAAAATAAGGAGCTGTTACCATTCATGCGTAGCTATTCTTCTATGGGTACTTGCATTATTCGGGTTATTCTGGGCGTCATCTTTTTGGCTCACGGTTTGGATAAATTCCAGAGCGGCATCGGCAACATCGAGGGCTTTTTCGCCAGTTTGGGAATCCCCGCATTCATGGCGACCGTTGTGGCCATTATCGAAATTGTGGGTGGTATTGCATTGATTATTGGGTTGGGAACGAGAATTGCTTCCCTTGTTCTTGGCGTTGTGCTTGTCGTAGCTATTTTTCAGGCCAAGCTCGGCATGGGCTTCCTGGGTGGCTATGAATTGGATATTGCCTTGCTGGCCATGGCCGTTCATCTTGCCCTTAGCGGCAGCAGCCTGCTCTCGGTCGATTCGTTGTTTAGCAAGAAAAACAAAGCCTAAAGGATACGTAAAGGTTTGCCGGTAATCCAGGCGACGACCTTATGTAAGAATAATGTCAATCGACGTACTCTCATATAAAACAGACCGCGTTTAACGGTAGTTTTTCTTGCGATATCAGGCAGCACATCCTCCGAAGTTTATACTTTCTGATATCTTAGAACATAAAAAGAGCCGCACCTGACGATCAGTCTCCCAAGATCCTGATCCAGTGGTACGGCTCTTTTTTTACATGTTATGAAAAGCTGCTGCCGCCCGTTTCTGCCGTTAAAGCCGATTTCCTCTGCAGTCTCAGAAGCGCGAACGACAACCCTGCGGATATCGCAATACAGATGGAGCCTGCAATGTACACCATGCGAATGCCGAGTGTATCCGCAATTAGACCCATGAACGCAATCGATAAACTCGTTACCGTGGACAGCAAAATATCACGCGAAGCGTAGATTTTCGGCAGCAGCTCTTGATCCACACTGGATTGGAGCGCGGTTTGCTGCGCCACATCCCGCAGCTGATAGGCTGGTCCCATTGAAATGCATAGGATCAATGCCATGATCGGGATACTGTTTAGGCCATACCACAGGGTAAGCAAACTGAACACCGCTGATCCTACGGCCATGCATGGAATTAGATTTTTCTGGATAAAGGAAGACAGGAGCAGCATCAGCAGCCCACCCGCAATGGCGCCTATATAATAACTGGCATTAATGAATCCCCACCAAGCTTCGCCTTGATGCAGCACTTCCTTGACATACACCAGCGTGATCGCCCCCACCCAGATGGTTCCCGCGATCCCTTCAATCATATCCATCATCGTGACGATTCTTAATGTCGGATTTCGCCACAGGTAGAACCAGCCTTCACGAATCACTTCCCAGCCTGGTTTCGCTCCTCCCGCCGCAGCCGGTTCCTTCTCCTTCATGGAGCGTGCTGTGATCCAAAGGCACAACACGGATACCCAGATGAGTACGCAGCTCATGATTAACGTCGGCATATGTCCAAACCGTACAACGAGAAAGCCCGTGAAGGTATATCCTGCAATCTGCAAGGATTGACTGGTCACGGATAGAGAGCTGTTAGCCTTAACCAGCCGGTCAGGTGCAACTACTCTCGGAACCATGGACTGAATTAGCGGGTTTCCCCATCCTTCGGTAAAAGCAATGAACAAGATAAACATACACAGCACGGAAACCTGAGATGATATGTAGGGAAATGCGATAACCAATGCGGTTAACAACAGGGCTTTCATGACTTGAAGCCTCACCAGAAGCTTGGAGAAGCCGAATTTCTCCATCACAAGCGGAGCCGTAAGGCCGGCGACTAACCGTGCGACTGCGTTAAACAGCGGGAATAACGCGGCAATAAAGGCCGATCCGGATTCTTGATACATAAAGGTAGTCAGTACCATGATGTAGACAACGCCTGCAAGCGAAATGCTTGAATGCGCGGTCCAGTAGTATAGAAAGCCTCCTCGTTTCATGTCCACACCCTGTTCTGCTGATCTTTTTTCTAATAGTCATAACATAGGTTGAGAGTTTCTGTAAAGATAACGGAAGTTCCCCCATACTAAAAAAAGCCTGCTCCCATGATCCATCCATGAGAGCAGACTTACTATAACTCGGCTATGAAGCGCTATGGGCAACCGACCAACGGTCCTGCCCCGGATAAGGACATCGCTTGTCTTTCAGCTTTGCAGTGATCTGTACGATGCAGCCGCACAGCGTGCATGTCGTGTCCCCTTGCAGCTTTGGACAAGAGAAGCACGCATGAAGACGGGCATCATACTCACCATCCGGCACGCAGCGGTCAGACGTAAACATAGGAGAAGATAGGACGCGCGTAATTTGTTCCTCGTTAACCCGGTAATCGTCATGACAACCTTTACACCGATTATCCGCCATCCCCTTCGTTTATCCTGCCGTAATCTCGAGGACGGTAACGGACATTGGTGCCAGCTTGGCACGCAGAACGTCGCCTTCCTGTTCAAAAGCATGGAAATCAGCCGGCTTCAAAGTCTCCGGCGATTCAAAGGTGTTGTGAGCGTCCAGCGAATCGGAGGCTAGCTGCTGGCCTACGATCTTGGACACCGCTCCGCTTAATCCCCGAAGCTGAATCGTCACGTCACTTTGCTCCGCATGACTTACATTACACAGACTCACATGGATCTTGCCGGCTTGATCCTTCGAGGCCGTTACGGATACTTGCGGAATCTTCTCGCCGTCCATCTCATAATCAGCGCCGCTGTAGTTGGTAGCCAAACGTTCTGCGTCCTGATGAACTTTATACATATCGAACACATGATAAGTCGGAGTAAGAATCATTTTCTCGCCTTCGGTTAAAATGACGGACTGCAGCACATTGACAATCTGCGCAATGTTCGCCATGACCACCCGATCATTATGCTCGTGGAAGATATTCAGCGTTAAACCCGCCACCAGAGCATCACGGATCGTATTCTGCTGATACAGGAAGCCCGGATTGGTGCCAGGCTCTACGTCAAACCAGGTCCCCCACTCATCTACAATGAGGCCGATCCGCTTGTTAGGATCATACTGGTCCATGATTGCCGAATGTCTCGTAATCAATTCATCCATATGAAGCGCCTTCTTCATCGTGGTAAACCAATCCTGTTCGCTGAATCCGGTAGCGGCGCCTTTGCCTGTCCAGAATTCGCCAGGAATGGTGTAATAGTGAAGACTGATGGCATCCATGAAAGGATGTGCTTCTCTCATCACGGTTTCCATCCAGCGGTAATCATCCACGTTCGGTCCGCAGGCAATCTTGTAAATCTTGTTATCGCCATAGTTGCGAACATAAGTCTGATAGCGTCTGTACAGATCCGCATAATACTCCGGCCGCATATTGCCGCCGCAGCCCCAGTTCTCGTTCCCGACGCCAAAATATTTTACATTCCATGGCTTCTCGCGGCCATTCTCCTGGCGCCATGCGGCCATCGGCGACACGCCATCAAAGGTCATATATTCAACCCATTCCGACATTTCCTGCACGGTGCCGCTGCCGACATTGCCCGATATGTATGGTTCACAACCCAGAAGCTCGCAAAGACGGAGGAATTCGTGGGTGCCAAAATGGTTGTTCTCCACAACGCCGCCCCAGTGCGTATTGACCATTTGCTTCCGATTCTCTCGTGGACCGACGCCGTCCTTCCAGTGATACTCGTCGGCAAAACAACCGCCAGGCCAGCGCAGCACCGGTATATTTAGCTGTTTCAGCGCCTCCAGTACATCATTGCGGATCCCCTCCGTATTCGGAATCGGTGAATCCTCTCCAACCCATATGCCCTCATAAATGCAGCGACCCAGATGTTCGGAAAAATGACCATAAATATTGCGGTTGATCTTGCCTTTGGATAAATCCGAATGAATGGTAATAACATGACTCATGACTTATTCCGCTCCTCACCGTTGTTTTATAGATGTTTATATGAAACAGTTTAGTAATCTTTAAAACAATGATATCGACCAAACCGGATTCCGTCAACCCGTAATTTAAACGCTTTCACGAAATAGCCTTATTTTTCACCAAAAAAAGACCGGCCCAAGCCGATCTTCCGATCGGGCTCTGAGCCAGTCTCTCTTCAACGCGTCGCCCGGATTAAAAATTCCCGGGTTCGCTCTGCCTTTGGTTGATTAAATATTTGATCAGGCGTGCCGGATTCGACGACCTGTCCGTTATCCATGAAGATAATTCGGTCCGCCACTTCTTTGGCAAAACTCATCTCATGCGTGACGATCACCATCGTCATATGCTCCTCGGCCAGCTGCTTGATAACCGCCAGCACCTCGCCGGTCAGCTCGGGGTCCAGCGCCGATGTCG
Source organism: Paenibacillus sp. p3-SID867 (assembly GCF_025142895.1). Classification (NCBI taxonomy): domain Bacteria; kingdom Bacillati; phylum Bacillota; class Bacilli; order Caryophanales; family Paenibacillaceae; genus Paenibacillus; species Paenibacillus sp. p3-SID867. The sequence continues at coordinate 272,505 of NZ_JAMBDM010000003.1, read as the reverse complement.
GTTCGTCAAACAGCATGATGTCCGGATTCATCATCAGTGCTCTCGCAATGGCCACACGCTGTTTCTGTCCGCCCGACAGATTCCCGGGGTATACATCTGCTTTATCAGATAAACCGACCTTCTTCAGCAGAGCGGAGCTGTTTAACCTGACTTCTTCCTTTGACTGTTTCTTCACATGTTTAGGTGCCAGTCCCAGATTCTCCTGTACCGTGAGATGAGGAAACAGGTTGAAATGCTGGAATACCATGCCCATCCGGGATGTGATCGCTTTGATCCCCGGCGGGCTGGCATATACGCCATCCTTCACGAGATATTGATCCTGCAGCTTGATCGATCCGCCATTAATCTCCTCCAGATGCACCAGGCTCCGCAGCATGGTGCTCTTCCCCGATCCGGAAGGTCCGATGACGGCAATCACTTCATTCTTCTGAATCTCAAAGCTGACGTCCTTCAGCACGTCCAGCTGGCCGAAGGATTTTTTTACATGGGTTACTTCGATAATTGCCATTACACGACAGTCCTTCTATTCATATTTAAATCGGCGTTCCAGAAACTTAAATAACATGGTTAACACGAGCGTCATTAGCAGGTATATTACGCCTGCAATGAAAAACGGCATAATCGTAACATCGCGATTGACCGCCGTATAGGCGAAGTGCAGTAACTCCGGAACCGCTACGGCATACAGCAGCGCCGTATCTTTTACCAGCGTAATGGATTCGTTGGATACCGCCGGCAGGGCTACGCGAAACATTTGGGGCAGAATCACTCTCGTGGTCGTTTGCCAGCGGTTCAGGCCCAGCACCTTGGACGCTTCATATTGACCCTTGTCAATCGCCAAGAGGCCTCCCCGAAAGATTTCCGCAAAATAAGCGGCATAGTTCAGCACAAATGCCAAACTTGCGGCTACAAAACGGTCCAGAACGAGATACTCTCCGATCACCGGCAGCACTGGGAGCCCGAAACAAAAGAACAACAGCTGCAGCAGCAGCGGGGTACCACGAAACACATAAATATAGGCATTGGCCAACCAAGCCAGCGGCTTGATTGCGCTTCGAACCATTAACGTGAACACAAACCCGAGCGGGATGGAGACCACGATAGCAATTAAAAACAACAGTATCGTTGTCTGTGCACCCTCCAGCATCGGTTTGCCGATTTGCACAATGTAATCCATACTCATATACGCTTAACTCCTAATGGAAAAACTTCTTGAGTTGCTTGAAGTTCTTCAAAAATATCGTAGACCCAAGGCAGGGAACACAAAACCGGAGCCTTTGGTCAAAGTCCGGTTTCTTGAAATACCTATGGAAGGATGAATAACCATCCTTGTGGAACGTCTTACTTCAACACTTTGTTTTCGCCAAACCATTTCTCGGAAATCTTGGCTGCCGTACCATCGGCATTCATTTCGTCCAGTGCTTTTTGCAGGCTTTGAAGCAGCTCCTCGTTGCCTTTTTTAACCCCGATCCCGTACTGCTCCGGTGCCAGAGATTCCTCGAGAATCTTGTATATTCCCTCTTCCTTGGACATGAAGTATTTCATCACCACTTCGTCTATGACCACAGCCTCTACGCGTCCATTCTTCAAATCGCTCAGAGCCAGCATATTGTCAGGGAATTCATTGATCTTCTTCACTTGCGTGTGAATCTCGTTGGCGCTTAACGCATCGGCAGCCGAGGACAGCGACTGCAAACCGATCTCTTTGCCTGCCAAATCGCTGATCGAAGTTATATCCGAATCAGCCAGCACGGCGACGACCTGACTGTTCTCCAGATAAGGCTTGGTGAACAACACTTTCTCCTTGCGCTCATCGGTGATGGTATAGCCGTTCCATATCAAGTCAATGCGGCCGCTGCTAAGTTCGGACTCCTTCGATTTCCAGTCAATCGGCTGGAACTTGACTTCCTTGCCCATCTTCTCAGCGGCTGCACGGGCATAATCGATATCAAAGCCGACAATTTCATTGCTCTCGTCACGAAAGCCCATGGGCGCGAACTTGTCATCGATCCCGACAACCAGCTCATTGCCGCCGCTTGCTGAGCTTGAACAGCCGACTACGGTTAATAACAGCATGAAACCTGCTAATACTGATGCTATCTTTTTCACCAAAAAATCCCCCTTGTAGACATTAAACGCAGCTATATTCTGGATGCAAATGAATTCGCATCAGATGCAAATACTGCTTTTTCGCTTTAGTACGTTATCAAGACTCCATGATACCATATTAGCATAGAAGAGTCGATAGTTTCATAGAATGGTCAATTTTCATCGCCTGATATGAAATTTATGTATTTTCATCCTATTTTAAGGTTATTTTAAGGATGAATTCAGTTTAGCGGGAAAGAATGATGGACTGTAAGACCAACATCAAGAAAGGCGGTAAACAACAATGACAACCCACTTGAAGTCAGTGAAGCGGCTGGTGCTTGTCGCCATCGCTGTAGTCATGGGCCTCGCTTATCTTCCCGACTCGGTCTCGGCGGAACCGATCGGACAGCAAACAGAATCATCGGCTGTTCCTTCTTCCCAGGACGAACGCGGGCAACATAAACCCGGTCATATGTTCAAGGCAATCTCCGAATTTCTGAAGCTGGAACCGCAAGTTCTTCGAGATAAACTCAAAACCTCGACACTCGCGGAAATAGCCAAGGAACAAGGTGTATCCAGAGAGGCCGTAAAAGCCAAGATCGTTGAGCTGTTGAAGGATAAAATCTCCTCGCATCCGAAGCAGCTGGGCAAATCCATTGATTACTCCGCTGCCGCGGACAAGCTGCTTGATGCCAAAGGCGGGTGGCAGAAGCAGCGGATGCATCATCGTCATGGCCGGCTGATCTCGGATAGCGACGAACTGGCCAAACTTCTGAAGACGACGCCGGAAGCACTCAAGCAGTCGCTCCAATCCGGAAAATCGCTGGCACAGATCGCGAAGGAGCAAGACGTGCCCGTCCAGTCCGTCATTGATCAACAAGTCCAGGCACTCACGAAGCGCCTGGATCAGAAGTTGACCGAAGGCAAACTGACGAAGGAAGAATACGAGGAGCGCAAATCCAGAATTGCTCCGTTCGTGAGCGATGTGGTGAATGGTAAACTCAAACCGATGAAACACAGCCGGTAAAGTGCCCGCTTAACGCATAACCTTTTGTCATTGAATAAGAAAAACGTCTATCGACGTACTTTCCCAGTAGACAGACCGCATTTATGCGGAAGTTAATCTTGCGAGATAAGGATGCTAAGCCTCGGATGTTTATGCTTTCTTGTCTCTAAACACAAGAGCCGCTCCATCGGGGAATAACCCATGAAGCGGCTCTTTATCGTCCGTTTATTCTATTTAACATCCATTTAAGGCACGTATTGCTGGATCATCTTCACTACGACGCCATCTTCGACGGTGATATGAAATGGAAACCATTTCAAGTCTACGATATCATCATTTTCGTAGATATTCGTGAATTTGTCCAGGCTCACCATCTGGTTCCAGGAAATCTGAGCATCCTCATACCTTCCGGTATGATCGTACAACTGAAGCAGCACTTCGGCATCATCTGCCACAGGAAGTTCAATCTGTTCTTCCGTATCATTTACGATATAATAACCATCCGGTGCTTCCGTCATCTCAGGGTCCTGCTCCCGTTCGCGGAATACCTGATTTGCTTCCTCGCCCTCGTACCATTCAATCGGATCTACTTGCAGATAGACCTTGCCGTCTCTGATCTCAAGCCCGTTAATATAGACAGCTTCCTGATTCGAAGCTTTCGGAACCGGCTCATAATTGTTGCCTGAGGCTACGCCAACGGTTGTCATCATGATCAGTACCAGCAGCATCATTGCTCCCAATTTCCAAGCCGACTTCTTCATCTTCTCATCGCTCCCTCTTCATCTTCTATTAAATGGATTCAGCTCGTGAACCCAACCCGGCTTATCGCGCATTACATATTAGTAACCCAATTCCTGGATATTTGAAACGTATATGTATTTTATCATTCATAACTTTATTATAAGGACCCACTAGGTAAAATGGATGTCAATTTGATGTAAATTCATTACAATATTTCAATCTTCGGAAGCGCTTAAATACGGGACGATGAAGGATCGTACGCTATGTCGAACCGGGAAACATCCCAAATAAAAAACAAGCCCTCCCCGCTGATTCCTCAGTCGATGGTCAGGCTTGTTTAGATTCACACAAAAATTATTGATTGAATGCTTCGGTCAGGACAGGAACAATCTGCGATTTGCGGGAAACCACGCCTTTAAGAAGAGCCTTGTTCTCCGACAGGGACACATTGTAGGCTTTCTCAACGGCCTTGGACTCTTTACCGAGTGCAAGAGCGATCGAATCGTTGTTCAGAATATCTGTCACTACGAAGACGAACAGGTCCAGGTTTTTGTCGGCAATAATCGCTTGAATTGCATCTTCGAGTTCGGCTTGGCGGGACAATACATCATTGGTATCCACCGCGTTAACCTGTGCGATTTCCACTTTGGCTCCGCCCATTTGGAATTCCTTGGCGTCCAGGGAGATCAATTGTGCGATGGTTTTGTCGCTCAGATCGGCGCCTGCCTTGAGCATCTCCAACCCATAGCTGTCTGCATCCACGCCAGCGATCTCAGCCAGCTCGCGAGCTGCAGCGATATCTTCGTCTGTGCAGGTTGGGGATTTGAACAACAGGGAGTCCGAAATGATGGCGGACAGCATCAGGCCAGCAATTTCTTTGCGAACGGCGATACCTTTTTCCTTGTAGATCTTGTTCAGAATGGTAGCTGTGCAGCCGACAGGCTCCGCACGGTAGTATAATGGGTGGCTTGTCTCAAAATTCGCGATGCGGTGATGATCGATAACCTCAATCACGCGAACCTGATCAATGTCGCTTGCGCTTTGCTGACGCTCGTTATGGTCCACGAGGATAACGTCTTGGGCTTCGTTTGCAACCGTCTCAACGAAACGAGGAGCTTCGACCCTAAAGTAATCGAGCGCATATTGCGTTTCACCGTTAACGTCTCCAAGACGTACGGGCTCGGCGGAAAGGCCGAGCTGGTTCTTCAAATCAGCATAAGCAATAGCAGAGCAGATTGTGTCCGTATCCGGATTTTTGTGTCCAAAAATTAATGTTTTTGCCATATATAATGCCCCTCTCGCAACATAAATTTCATCGTTTATATCAATAAACAGATGATCACCTATCTGATTATATCGTTAAATTCTACTTATTCCAATTCCTTTACAGAGATTATTTTCAGACCGTGTTTATACCAATACAATTTCCGGTTCCGGAACGAATCCAAAATGGTTGTTAATCGACTCCGAGATCAGATTCATCAAGTAGAGGATATCCGTTGCCTTCGCATGCTTCTGGTTCAGAATCATGTTGCCGTGATGCGGAGAGATGATCGCGCCGCCATATTCGGTTCCTTTCATATTCAGCTGATCCACGAGCGAGCCGACGGCTACTCCATAATCATAATTATTTTTGAATACGGAACCGCAGGACGGGTAGTCGAAATGGCGTTTACTCGTCCGGTACTTGATGATGTCAAGCATCGACTGTGGCGTCTCTATTCCCCTTCCTGCCAGCGCGTGCACCTCGCCCAGAAAGAATGAGAAGAACGATGGCAATGAGGATGGATGGCTTCCGCGAGTCTTCCACTCCGTGAGAAGTTCAGACGTCATGCTGATCTGTTCCTCCGAACTGACCGGAATATTAAGATCGGCCCCTACTATGATCCACGGATGCTGCTGGAAGATGGATTGCTTGTATGCAAATAAACAGTCCGCTACGGGAATGGACCGTACCTTTAAGTTCGGATCCGTCGTATCGATATAATAGACGGTGTCCAGAATATCGCAGATTTGACGTGCATTATATTTAGCGTTCATATAGATGCCGGCCCCTACGCAGCCTGGCAGCAAAAAAGTAAAATCAAGCAAATCCGTTCCACCCATTAACCCCATCAAGGACAACAACGACATCGGCGCGCCGGATGAAACGTACCATTTATCGCCCGACACCCGCAGCTCCACCAGGTTTTTGAGCGATATAAACACCAGGTCATGTTTCGGTTCATCCGGAAACAGAATATTGGAGCCCATTCCAAAGATGTACCATGGCATCCCGCGTCTCCTGCAGTCCTGCAGGAGATCCGCCAGGTCATTTGCCGTTTCAGGCATGGCCAGATAATTGGCTGAGCCGCCGATCCCATACGTCGAAAAAGCAGACAGCTCCACATTGCGCTTGCACAATCGGTCGATAGCAGATGTATGTAAAGTCATCGTAGACATGTCACTCCCTATTCTTCACATTAGGCACAACATTCCTTACTAAATGTGGGGATGTTACATCATTATGATCCAACTGCTTAGGTGGTGTCAATCTGGAGCAGACTCCAGGCGAAATAGCAAAAAATCCCTGGATTACAGCCCGTAGACCGTAACCAAGGATTCATTCATCATCTCTTTATTTGTCCCCCAGGATTTATTCAAGGAAATCCTTGAGACGTTTGCTGCGGCTCGGATGACGCAATTTACGAAGCGCCTTCGCCTCGATCTGCCGAATGCGTTCACGCGTAACGCCGAATACCTGGCCTACTTCCTCCAGGGTGCGGGTCCGTCCATCCTCAAGTCCAAAGCGCAGCCGGAGCACATTCTCTTCACGCTCGGTGAGCGTATCCAGCACTTCCTCCAGCTGTTCCTTCAGCAGCTCAAACGCTGCGGCATCTGCCGGCGCCAATGCGTCCTGATCCTCAATGAAATCACCCAGGTTGGAGTCGCTTTCCTCGCCGACCGGCGTTTCCAGAGACACAGGTTCTTGGGATACCTTCTGGATCTCACGTACTTTTTCCGGCGAGATATCCATCTCTTTACCGATTTCTTCCGGTGTCGGTTCGCGTCCCAGCTCCTGAAGGAGCTGCCTGGAGACACGTACGAGCTTATTAATCGTCTCTACCATATGCACCGGAATCCGGATGGTTCTTGCTTGGTCAGCAATCGAGCGGGTAATCGCCTGGCGAATCCACCAAGTGGCATACGTACTAAACTTAAATCCCTTGGAGTAGTCGAACTTCTCCACCGCTTTGATCAGGCCCATATTGCCTTCCTGTATCAGATCCAGGAACTGCATTCCCCGGCCAGCATAGCGTCTTGCTATACTTACAACGAGACGAAGATTCGCTTCGGCCAGACGGCGTTTCGCTTCTTCATCTCCCTCCTCTATTCGTTTGGACAGTTCCACTTCTTCATCGGCTGTAAGGAGGGGAACACGACCGATTTCTTTCAGGTACATGCGAACCGGATCGCTAATCTTGATGCCTGGTGGAAGTGAGAGATCGTCATGAACCGAAAAATCCTCTGTCGGAGAATTAGCCGCTTTCTCTGTTTCCGTAACCTCTCGTTCCAATGCAAAATCCGCACTTTGACGGTTCTCCATTCTATGCCCCCCTGTTGACAATCCCATATTTTCATGCTAATCTAGCATTAGGTTATTATGACATTAAGCCAATAGTTATTTATCCTTCATTCTAGCATATTTTTCACACTATATCAACTTCTAATATATTCTAGTTCTGTTCACCCGATCTCAGGCTGAGATCGGGTTTTTATATGCTTCATCTTCTTACACTACATATGCTACGTTTACTTAAGCTGATCTAGTACCGCTTTCGTTTCTTGATTCAGCGATTTCACATCGGGAGCCTTCACGGGCTCATCGCTCAGCTGATATTTGTGCTTTAGTTCAAGCGTTGCCCTCACCCGGTCGTTCAGCATCTCCTCCGGGATCACGCCGCTATGGGCAGCCTCGGTTAATGCCTGAATGACGGCTTCTTCCAATGCATATTCATGTCCGATCAGAATCATGTTGCTCCCTGCTACGACGGACTTCACGGAAGCCTCTCCTACGTCTGTGCTGCCGGAAATCGCCCCCATTGTCATATCATCCGTTATAACGACACCCTTAAACCCCATTTCTTCCCTTAACAAATCGTTGATAACGGGTTTCGAATAGGAGGATGGCGTATCCGGATCGATGCTCTTCATCAGCAGATGCGCAACCATGACCACATCGGCTCCTTCATCAATCGCTTGTTGAAACGGTACCAGCTCCAATTCATGCAGTCGCTTCAGATCATGGTCAACAACGGGCAGCCCAAGATGGGAATCGACCGAAGTATCGCCATGCCCAGGGAAATGCTTCACTACAGGAACGACACCATTCTCCTGTATCCCCTTCATTGAGGCGATTCCATGCGTGCTTACGGTTTCGGCCGTTGTGCCAAAGGATCGATCACCGATGACCGGATTGTTCGGGTTGCTATCAATATCCAGCACCGGAGCAAAAACCATATTGATTCCGACTCCCGACACCTTCTGCGCGATAAGACCGCCAACTTGCTTGGTCAGGGTAAGATCATCGCTCCTCCCAATTTTACCACTTGACGGCAGCTTCACGTATTCATCAGGAAAACGGGTAACCCGTCCGCCCTCCTCATCAATGCTCAGCCAGAGCGGAACCGGATTCGCAGCATTTGCTTTTTTCAGCTCATTCAGCAGGTCTGCCGACTGCTTGGCGTTCTCGATATTATCCTTAAAAAGGATTATACCGCCTACATGGTAATCCTCCAGCAATCTGCGCGAGGTATCATCCATGGTAGTCCCTTCGATTCCAACCAGCACCAACTGACCGATCTTCTCCTTGACGGTCATGCTATTCAGAAGCTCCGTTACCGCATCTTCAGTCCCGTTCTCGGGCAGATCCCCTTCCTCGCCTTTGTTGTCCGAGCTGCCAGATGGACCCGGAGTCCCGTCTTCATCAGCTGGAGACGGGGTCTGCGGCTCCTGTATTTCCTCCGACGGCGAAGCTCCTTGTCCGTTGTCCCCGGGGTTGCCCGGTTCGGCTCCGCCCCGACAACCTGTCACAGCCAATAGCAAGATGACAACCAGCATCGTTAAGCACATCCATTTTGTCTTACGCCTCAACATTGTCACCTTCCTTCAAATTCACACTACATATATTCGTCCTCTGTTCCATAGAGTCCTTCCATCATAACATGATTTCCATACAGTCCAAACCAGCTGAAGCTGCCCGCTTGAAGTACAAAAGAGCCGCGTCAATAGCGACCCTTCTTCGCCTATTTAAGCAAGCCGAGCTTACGGGCTTGCTCCTCTGTTAATATAAACTGCTCTGTGTCCCACACTTCATCCTCATCCGTTCTTCCGAACATCAGCATAATATCATCCCATATATTCTTTTGCATCGCTTCAGCTTGCGTGATAATCACCTTCATATTCACGTCATTCCTTTCCTTGGAACCATCTCCTACTACATATACAACCATCAAAGATCATATCGAATCGAATCACAAGCAAAAGCCTGCAGATAGTATCTGCAGGCAGGATCTGTACTATAACTAGGAATATGCAGGATGATATTTAATCCACGCCATGGCAATGGTGCCTTCGCCGGCATGAATACCCGCAACGGGAATAAAGGTCATGATTTCCGTTTTCAACGCCGGATGGGCTCCGCTGATTTCCTTCTGGATCTCCTCGGCCTCTTCTACGTTGTTCGCGTGCATGATGCAGACCTTTTTAATTTTCTGCAAATCCATTTTCATAAGCTCCAGCATTCGTGACTTGGCCTTCTTGAACGTCCGGATTTTCTCTTCCACAATGACCTTGCCTTCATCAAAACGGAGCAGCAGATGAATGCGGAGCAGGTTGCTGAGAAGAAGCTGGGTGCCGGATACCCGGCCGCTGCTATGAAGCCGGTGCAGACTTGCCGGAATAAGGTAGAACGACATATTTTGTACCATGGACTGGATTTTATCTTTTATCACCTGCACGGTATCCCCCTGGCTATGCCAGTGTATCCCGGACATGATCATTTCACGTACCGGAAACGCTCCCGCTTGGGAATCGATGCCAACCACGGGTACCTCGGCAATCTCTGCCGCCTGCATAGATGAATTCAAGGTACCGCTGAGCTCGGATGAACAGTGAATGGCGATGATATCATCATACTTCACTTTCAAGGATTCATATAATTCGATGAATTCACCGATTGGAGGCTGTGAACTGCTGACTTTCGGTTCATCTTTCATTCTTTCATAAAAGGCCTCAGCCGAAATATCAATTCCTTCCCTGTACTCCTCCTGTCCAAGTATCAACCTCAAAGGTACAATATAAATATGATTTTCCTTGGCGAAGTCAGGATCGATCGTACTCGTGCTGTCGGTTACCCATGCTATGGATCTCATTATCGTATTCACGTCTCGCTTTCGTGTAGTAAGAAGTAGGAAAGGAAGCGATTAAAGCCGCTAAATTCATCATATCTTACCCTTACAGCGTATTGCAAACGAAAGGATTGTGATTTCATGGCTGCACATCGGTTCGCCACACAAAAGCCTTATTTTCGCTCTGCGTTATACCCCTTTTCTCCAAAAGGTTCCAGCTGTTCAATCCAATATGCCTCCCGTTTGCTGACCGCGTCCTTCAGATCATAGAACGGATCCTGCTTCGGTTCCATGGTCTCCAGAATCTCGAAGACAAAAGCATCCTCGCCATACTCATTCCATTCCCGCTGAAGCGTCTTATTGTAGCTCGTTCCCATCTGCAGCTCGAATCGTTTGCCGTTCATGGTCTTCAAGTTATTCGTTCCGGCCACAAACACTTTGCCGTTCTTTGTGTTTCGAATTTGATACACGCCTGCTTCGATCTTGATTTCCTTATACATTTGATTTAGTTCCTGTCTGCGATTCATCGCGTTAAACCCTCCTAATCTTAGCGTTTACGTCGTTAACCAGTACTCGCTTCCATCATCCTTGCGATCCAAAAAACCATATTCAATCAAATACCGGCGAATCGTCACATAATCGGGATGGTCCCTCCCGATCGTATCGTTGATTTCTTGCTCCGTATATTTGACGTCCGGTTGAAAACGAGCTGCGATTTCTCGCAACACGACGTACTTCTGCTTCTCTTTGAGCTTAAATGTCTTCAGCGGACCATCGGTCCCTTCAGGAAACACCTTGGCCAGGATCGCTTGCCGCTCTTCTTCGGTGACATTGTAGCGCTCATCCACCATCTTGGCCCGCTTGGGAATCTCCACAAATGCCGGTGCATGGTCATCCTTTTCCTTCAGCAGCTCCATTAAAGTCAGCAGAACTTTGGACTGTCTTTCCTTCTCCTTCAAGGCAAACCGGTGATTGCGAATCGTCGAAGCACTGCCTATGCCGAGCTCCTGTTGCACCTCTTTATCGTTCATGCCTTGATAGAAGAGCTGCAGCAATCGATTCTGATGCTCGGTTAATCCAGTCAGCTTCTTATCGAGCCCTGACAGATACTGAAATACGGAGCCATGCTCCCGGCGGATATGAATGGTCATGTATCGTTCTGACTCATATAACACATCCTGGTCCGGATAGATGATCCCTTTCTCGATCGTCTTGCCGCACAGGAGGCATACCCATACGGGACCTTCGTCGATATAACCTTGCTTAAGTTCATCTATAGAAGCATTCCAGAAACGCTCGTTCGGATCCAATGCAAACACCACTTTTCATTTAGTAATTTATATAGACATTTTATATTTTTGTCTATAGCATGTCAATCACACTTCATTTCGATATATTATTTCTTCCTCCCTTCTGTAGAACCTGCTAGAATAGAGGTTGCTGCTGTAAAATTTAGGGGGTATCATCATGAGTTTCATCCAACAGTCGGCAAAAGAAATGCGTTCTTGGCCGCGCAACATCAAGCTGTTTTTTCTAGCCAACGTGCTGTATCAGATCGGTACCGGCATGTTTAGCGTGCTCTACAATTTGTACATACAAGGTCTTGGGTATAATGACTCCATGAATGGAACAGTGGTCAGTATTCAATCCCTGGCAACGGCATTAATGTTCATTCCGATTGGCCTGATCGGAGACCGCGGCAGCCGTAAGCGAATCCTCGTCCTGGGGGCATTGTTAAGCGGTGCGGGGCTGATCGCGCGCTCTTTTCTGGAGAGCGAGTTCAGCTTGCTTGGTCTTGCGGTATATACCGGTCTGTTCGCATCCTTTTTTCAGGTGCTGGCTATCCCCTTTCTAGCGGAAAACACGGCGAAATCGGCTCGCATGCGGATCTTCAGCATTCACGCCTCGCTTGTCCTTGCTTCTCAAGTGCTCGGCAGCATGGGAGGCGGATTCTTGGCGGATGCCCTGCAGGCCGTTGGTATGAATAAGGTCGGCAGCTTGAAAACCGTGCTATTCATAGGCGGCCTGGCTACCTTGGCGGCATTTATCCCGCTCTTATTCACAGCCGATCAGAAGGCCGAAGACATACAGGCACTGGATGCACCGCTTCCTGATCATCAACCGGCTCAGGCAGGAAGAGCAGTAAACGCCTCCGGTTTGGGGGATTACAAAATCATCGGGCAGTTCGCGCTTGCCCAATTATTAATCGGCCTGGGCTCAGGGCTTGTCGTGCCTTATTTGAATTTGTACTTTACCAACCGCTTCTCGGTATCGTTATCGGCAGTCGGCATTCTGATATCACTCGGACAAGTCATGACGATTGTATCGATGCTGATCGGACCAACGCTGGTAAATCGGGTGGGAGCCGTCAGGGCCGTTGTGCTCTTTCAAGTCCTATCCTTGCCCTTCCTGCTGTTAACCGGGTTCACGAACGTACTCCTCATTGCATCGGTCGGCTTCCTGTTCCGCCAAGCCTTGATGAATGCCGCCAATCCGATACAATCCTCGATTCTGATCGACCGCGTACCGGATCACCGAAGAGGAATCGCCAATTCGGTTACGCAAACGGCCTTCATGCTGGGCTGGGCCACCATGGGACCCGTACAATCCAAACTCGTCACCACTTACGGCAGCTATTGGGGGTATGCGATCACATTTTGCATTACCGGAACGCTTTATGTTGTATCTTCGTTTCTATACTACCGAATGTTCCGTGAGCGCAAGAGCAGCAGCCTCTCCTCCTCCGATACCGCCGCTACTCTCTAGCCTCAACTCGCAGAGGTTTTACATGTTGCGGAACGGCTCCATCGGCCACAGCAATGGTCCGGGCCTGGAAACTTCCCTTGTACCGGAAGACAGGCCCCAATATCGGATTGCGCACCTCAACGGATATCCGGTATCGTTGATTCCCGTCATCATACCATTCGTTTACATCGGCTGTTCCGGTGAACCACCGGGGAAATCGAAACTGCAAGAGCCCCTCATAAAATCTCTGCTCCCCCGATTGAATGCAAATGCCGCCGCTCTCCCCCGCGGCTATCCGGAGATCGACCGCCAAGTGCTGTTTATTCCCTAAATAATCCACAACTCGGCTCCGCTGCGTACTATAGATCATCGTGGCATCAAACCGCCTTTGGACACCCGGAAAATCAAAGCTGCGACACCAAGTAACCGTTTCTCTTCCCCATTCGTCACGATAAGCATAATTCTCAATCCGAAACGGGATCCCTTTCCCTCGATTCGGAAACATAATATGCCGCATCGTGCCGATATAGAGAGGCAGTGCAGCCCAAGGCGCGTACCAGATCTCTTCCATGACGCCTTCGCCAATCGAAGCGATGTGATCCTTGCTGTCAAACCCGAACCGCTCCCGAATTTTGGGATGGAGCATTTGAAATTGCGAGCCTAGCGCTTGTTCATAGATCGAGGTCACGTCTTTCCCCTCCTTTGCGGGATTTATCCCCGGGGACGGGTTTTCGTGCCGGGCGGTAGGCGCTTGGTAAATCTGCAGCGGACAGCGAAGCCATCAAGCAAAACCCCATCATGGATCCACTAAGCGTTAACGGATTGAACGGAGCCTTCATTAACTGAGGATCTGTTATCCATGCGCCAAGCATCAAGATCGCAAGCAAGATAATTTGCAGCCTGTACCAATACCGACTCTTGTGAAAGAGCAGCGTTAATAAGCTGACGCCGATCTCGGCCATGCCGAGTAAGGTTAGCACCAACCCCTCCTGCTCTCCAGCCAAGCCCGACTGCCTCAACAGATCAAGCTCCCCGGCTTCCGGGAACAACAGCTTCGGTACCAACCCCTCATAACACCATAGAACGACCAGCATCATCACGCTCAAGGCATGGATGAATGCCTTCCGGATCGTTACCGAGGGCGGAATATCCTTCTCTGCCCACAATCGCAGCACATCAAAGCTCCAAGCCGTCGCCAGGCCGAATAAAGGCCGGAACAACAAACGGTCAAACCAGGCGCCCGCCAGGCCGAACCGCGTTTTGTAATCGTATTGGGTAGAGAAACGTATGCCCCCGCTCCCCTTGTCCGCATACTTCCAATAGCCGCTTCCCTCCCGAATGAGGGAGCTGCGCTGATCCGAGCCGAATCGCAGCACCGAGATCCGTTTCCCCGTCTTCGGGTGAACAGCCGTTTTCGTGGCTCCCGCCCCTGTCACTTCCAGTCCGAACCCAATGCGGGTTTTATATAAAAACCGCTGAATATCCGAATCAGCCTCCGGTACATAATGAATCTCGGAAAATCGCAGATCCCACTGTTGATGCAGCTCAGGCTTTTGCGTCAACGTCCACAGTTTATCCATATCCGTCTGGATATCGAGTTCAACATAGATCGGATTTCTCTTCATGCGCTTAGCTCCCCTCGGGATGTCCCCTAGTTTCTTAAGCCGGACACCTCTCTATCTACAAGTCATTTTACAGCCGCCGGGGACTCGCCGTTAGACCTCACTTTTGTAGAACATACCAAGAAGAGGTACTACGTTTCGTAGTACCTCTTCCGATCCTTCGATATGATCCAGTCTTAATCCGCACCGGTGCTAGTTGTCATTCTCTCTTACAATCCCTTTCCGGCGGACCTTCTCCACGGCTTCCTTGCTGCTTCTTACCCCGAGCTTTTTTAAAATTTTATTGATCTGGTTCTTGAGCGTGCTCTCGGTTTTGAACAGTTTCTGCTCCATCTGGGAATGGGTGTACCCTTCATCCAACAGATCAAACACCTCACGCTCCGCAGGCGTTAAGCCGCGAAGCTGCTCTTCGCGCTTGAGGCGGGCAAATTCCTTGAGCAGCACCTCCATCGACCCCGGATGAAGCACGGCGCTTCGGATCGCTGCCGGAAGCTCCTTAAACCTTGGCTTCTCAATATAATTGACGGCTCCAGCCGTAAAGGATTGCATGATCACCAGCTCGTCCCCCAGCGAGGTCAGCATGATGACCTTGGCCTGCTGTTTACGCTCAAGAATTTCGGCAGCCGTGTATATCCCGTCAAGTCGGCCTGCAGTCAGCTGAATATCCATAAGCACGATGTCAAAGGAGAGAATTTGCGCCATCGCAATCGCTTGTTCGGGCGACTCGGCCGTGCCGACAACGATCATGTCTTCCTGCGCATTCAGAAAAACGGTCATCGATTTAACCCAATCCGGATCATCCTCTACCAAGAAGATTTGTATGCGGTTCAAGCTTCTTCCCTCCCGGATAAACGAATGATTTTACTACGCGGAAAATATAACGAAATCTCCGTACCAACCGATTCGCGGCTCTCCAGACTTACGGAACCACCGCTTTTCTTCATCACGTTATAAACATACGACAAACCAAGCCCGAAGTTATCTTTATTGTTGCCCTTGGTACTGTAAAAAGGTTCAAACACAAGCTCCTGCTGCGCTCTTGGAATGCCGGTCCCGTTATCTTTAACGGTAATCGCCGCTCCTTTGCGGTCAGCCGTTATCGTTATCGTAATCAGCCCACCCTCAGGCATTGCCTCCACGCTGTTGCGAATGAGATTGCTGATCGCTTCCTTCAAATGGACGGTATCCGCGAGCAGCCACGGCCGCTGGCGGCAGATTACGTTCAATTCGACGCCATGCCTGCGCAGCAGATCCTGCTCGCGGAGCTGCAGTTCTGCAAGCAGCTGATCCACGCGGACTGGCTGCTCCACCAGCTTAAACGCCTTCATCTGCTGCTGCATGCGTCCCACCATGGCAAGCAGATGCTCGGATGAATTCGCTATGACTTCAAGCTGTTCGATGGCAACGCCGTTGTCCTGTGGCAGCAGCCGCTTTACATTTTCCGTGCTCATCGCAATCTTCCCGATCTCGTTCTTAATGGTATGATTCAGCATCGATGTCCCCGAGCTGACGGCCTGCATCGTGCGATCCAGCGGATCGCGCTCGAATTTCAGGCGTACACCCAGGACGCCGTACACAAAGGTACAAATGACGGCAACGCCCAGCGAATACAGAATGAACAGGGACACGTACCGGAATGAATCATAACCGGGCGAGATCAGATTTCCCACATTAATCAGCAGCATCACGCCGAGCAGGGTAGGCACCATAATCCAGGTGGTGATCCACATGCCTTTGCGTTTTTGCGGATTCATCTCGTGCGACAACGCGCGAATTAGCAAGGCACATGCGGCCACATAATAGGGAACCGTCCACACGAATAACCAGCCATAATGAATTCGGTAAGCTTCCGTCAAAAGCACCTGGGCCAGCATCGCGAGCACCGGCAGAAACAAACCTATTTGAAATCGCGCATTCTCTTATGATCCTCGGGCCTCCGGGTATACACCATGCAAAATATTAACACGCCGTACGGTGTCAACGTATGGTTGAGAAATTGAATCCACGGCTCGTACCGGGCCGCGATAAACCCCGCAGGCACAAGCAAATCTGTCAAACCGCCGATGCCTGCGCTCCACAGAAAAAAAGCCGCCCAGCGGTTCACCTCGCTCCGAGGCTGGTTGAACAGCAGCACAGCCGCCGCGCTCCAAAGCGCTACCACATAATATATCATGACGCATCGTCCATTCTCTTTGCGAATATATTTTCATCCTACCACAATTGTTACGGCAGCGGGACCTCTTAGCTTGCCTCCACGAACAAGTCGGATCCCATCAAATCATGAATTTTGTCTTGCTTCGATACTTCGATTTTTACATAGCGAAAACATTCAGTTTACATTCAGCCGCATTTAAGAAAGATATCAGGAACGATTGATAGGATAGATTTCGTAAGCAATCAAGCACACGAATGATAGAGAGAAACGAGGTGGAACCATGACAACCCAATTAAAATACCGGAACGAGCTTAAATTTTTTGTGAATATTCACCAGTACCGAATCATCCGTCAACGATTAAGAAATCTGGTGACCTGCGATCAGCATGCAGGGCCCGGCGGGGAATATCACATTCGAAGCTTGTACTTTGACGATATCAACAACAAAGCCTTATACGAGAAGCTTGCTGGGGTTCGGGACCGGGTGAAATACCGCATCCGTATCTACAACGTAACCGACAACACCATTCATTTTGAGAAAAAAATCAAATTCCGGGATTACATTGCCAAGCTGAAGGAGCCGCTCACAAGGGAGATGGCCGATCAGATCATGGCCGGTCAATACGAATGTCTCTATCAGCCGGACAAGCCATTGATGATGGAGCTGTATCACGAGATGAAGCATAAGCTGCTGCGGCCCAAGGTCATTGTCGATTATGTCCGCGAGCCGTATGTCTGCGCCAACGGAAATGTCCGAATTACGTTTGACAAGGAGCTTCGAACCGGCCTGCACTCCACGGATCTGTTCAATCGGAATCTGCTGCCCATCCGGGCGATCGATGAGAATCTGATTATACTCGAGGTCAAATATGACGAATACATCCCGGATTACATCAAAATCGCGCTGCAACTGGAAGGACTGGGCCGTCAATCGGCCTCCAAATACGTGATGTGCCGTAAATTTCTGAAATATAACACATGGGAGGATCAATAATTCATGAATACCACATCGACTTCAAGCAATACGAGCACCACCAATTTTTCGGATATCGTCAAAAAATCCGTGATGGAAAATTTCGTATCCGATATCAGCATCGCCAAAATTCTGATTACGCTGGCCGTTGCCTTTGTTATCGGGTTATTCATCTATCTGCTCTATAAAAGAGTCTTCAGCGGCGTGCTGTATTCCAAAAGCTTTAACGTGTCTCTGATCGGGATGACCATGATCACGGCCGTTGTCATCATAGCCATTAACTCCAATCTCGTGCTCTCACTCGGTATGGTCGGCGCACTCTCCATTGTCCGTTTCCGTACGCCCATCAAGGACCCAACCGATCTGATCTTCCTGTTCTGGGCCGCAGTTGCCGGGATCGTAACCGGAGCCGGGTTCTACACGCTGGCTGCCATGGGCTCCATCGTAGTCGGTCTGATCCTGTTCTTCTTCATTAAAAAAGCAACGGTGGATACGCCTTATCTGCTCGTGATTCATTGCGAGAATGAACAGAGCGAGCAAGCCGTAAAAGAGCAAATCGGTCAAGCCGTGAAGCGTTATAATCTGAAGCAAAAAACCGTGACCCCAGGCAGCATCGAGCTGACACTGGAAGTAAGGCTGCGCGACGCCGAAGGCCAGTTCGTGAACAAGCTGTCCCAGTTGCCAGGTGTTCATAACGCGGTTCTGATCAGTTACAGTGGCGACTATGTATCCTAAGTCAGGCGGTGGTCAGAGATGATAAAAAAAAGAATGACGGCCATAATCCTACTAATCTCAGGCTGCGAGTGGACACCCACGGCCGCCGGGACGGTAAGCAGCACCGAGAGCGATGCTCAGCAGGAGCAGCAAATGGATTCAACGGTTTTTCCGAAAGATAAGGTTATTGATGTAAAAATCACGATTAACGAAGCTGATTTTCAGGATATGCTGGACAACGCCAGCGCTGAAGAATATAAAGAAGCATCCGTCAATTACAACGGCATGCAATTTGATCATGTCGGCATTCGCACCAAAGGCAATTTAAGCCTGCGCAGCGTGGTGAATTCGGACTCCGACCGCTACAGCTTCAAAATATCCTTTGACGAATACCTTAATCAGACCTTGAATGGAATCAGCAAAATCAATCTGAACAACAACTACAGCGACGCCTCGTATATGCGGGAATTCCTGACCTACGAGCTGGCGGATTCCGTAGGACTGCCGACGCCCGGCTTTTCCTACGTCAACGTATATGTTAACGATGAATTATGGGGGTTCTACCTCGCGATTGAACAGATTGGCGACTCCTATCTGCAGCGTCATTTCAATAATTCCTACGGCGCGTTGTACAAGGCAGAAATGACCGGGGCAGGCAGCGATCTGACGTGGCTTGGCAATGATCCCGATTCCTACACCGGGCTTGTCATGAAATCCAAATCATCCAATGACGATATATTGATCGACATGCTGGATGAGCTTAATAACGGCACCGATTATGAGAAGGTGCTGGATGTCGATAATGTGCTCAAGTACGTTGCCTTGAACGTGGTTGCCTCCAATATGGACAGTTATCTGGGATCGAACAAACAGAACTATTATTTATATGAGAACAACGGCATTTTCTCCGTCCTCCCTTGGGATTATAATATGGCATTCGGGGGGCTTGGGGGCTCCAGCATCCTCATTGACGAGCCAACCCAGGGGGCTTTGGCGGAACGGCCCCTGATTGCCAAGCTGCTCGAGGTTGACGAATATAAGGAACGCTATCACGCCATCCTCTCGGAGATGCTGGAGGGCTACATGCAGCAGGAAACGTTCAATGAACGAGTTGCGCAATTACAAGACTTGATTTCCGAGCACGTAAAGCAAGACCCACGACCTTTCTATTCCTATGAGGAGTATGAGCAATCCATCCCGACACTCACCTCATACGTTCAAGAATCAATGGATAACCTCCAGCAGCAGCTGGATGGAACGCTCCCCTCCGCTGGCGATGGAAGCGGCAGCGGTGGCGGTATGGGTCCCGGCGGTGGTCGCGGCATGCGACCTGGCGGCGAGACGAATGGAGCCGGATCGTTTCCCCCTAACGATGCCCCGGCCGGAGGCATCTCTGGCGGGAACACGCCTGCCTACAACGACAGTGCTGCCCATGATTCTTCTGACGACGCGTCGGGAAGTAGCGCCGACGTTACCAATAGCAAAGCTGAAGGAGATCTTGACACCGCGCTTGAAGGGGACGAACCTTCCTTGTCCGTCGTATCGTCTGTCGGATCGAGCACTAGCAGTTCCAACGAAAAAACAGCGATTGATGCTGCTCCAGCCGTAACTACGGAACCATCACCAAATGCAGCGGAGCTCCCTGAAGATCAAACCCAATCGTCGGAGCAGCCCCCTTCCGATGACAATCAACCAACCATGCCTCAGACTCCCGGCCAGAATGGGCAAAGCCAGATGCAGGATTTCCCTCAGGGGCAGATGGGGAACGGATTCGGCGGCGAGTTTGGCGGTCAAATGCAGGGAGGCCCAGGAATGGGCCGGCCGGGCGAGGGGTCAAACGGGGCTGCCGAGGAACAAGGAAGTGCCAAGGAGGCCTTGTACGCCGGCGTATCAATCGTACTGCTGCTTCTCTCTTGTCTCTTCGTGACGTTGTATAAACGAACAAGGCTGTAATTATCAAACAAGGGCAGTTCCAAAGGTCAATACACCTTTGGAACTGCCCCTTTATATCCGAACGTTTTAACCTATGACCAATGGATTAAAACTATTTCAATGAACCACGTGATCATTATGGGCGCACCGATAAGGACCATGCCCATCGCCATGACAATCCTCGTCGTATTTCTGGACAGCTTGTGCTGGGTCGCGGCTGAACGATACCAGCCGCTGAACTGCAGGCGATTCCGGTAGAGTACAAGAAACCACAATACATTCCCCGCGAACAGGAACAGCCAATATAGTCCATTCCAGGGTATCCAGCTCTTCAGTATTTGATGTTCTATGTTGCCCAGAACCATGACAAAGATCATCATAATGATCATCATTCGAATCATTTCCAGAATGGATGAGGCCAATTTGGTCATAACGCTTGCTCCTTTTCAATCATGCTATTCAACTGGACTCAAGCTCTGCTTGTTGATCGTGTACCGATTGTTTTCTTATAAAGTATGAATCCAGCTTCCGGCTGACCCATAAGGACAGTACGATAAAGGCAAGGACTCCGAACAATTTAAAAGGTTCCGTAATAAAATCGGACAGGTTGGCACCGATGTAAGAGACACAGAACACCATAATCCCCTTGCCCAAGGTAACAGCCATCAGATAGGACATCAGGTTCATTCTGGCCAGCCCGGCGGCCACATTGACCGCGACAAACGGTCCAACGGGAAGTATGCCAAGCAGGAAAACGTAACTGAAACCGTTGCGCTGAATCCAGCGCATACCACGCTGAACTTTAGGTTTTTTTGCCCAGCGTTCGATCAGGGGTGCACCGGAGATTTTGCGCACGATGAGAAAGGTCGTTAAGCATCCTGCCACCATACCGATCCAGGAGTAAAGGAACCCTGCCCAAAGCCCATACACCGCCGCATTCACACCCACGATCACGATCGTGGGCATCGGTGGAATGAAGGATTTCAGGAACGTCAGAAGGATGCCCGGCAGCGGGCCTAATGCTCTAAATTGGTCCAATAACCATTCCAGGTTGCTCTCTGTAAAGTAAGACATGATGTCCAAGTAGCCAATCAATGACTTCACCCATTTCTGCTAAGTTTGCCGACTAGCCGACCTGAAGCACCTGATTCAGCTGAGCCAGATGGTGGTTGTCATGCCAGATGAAATCCCGCATAAATTGCGCCACCTCAAAGGGATGCCCGTCCCCGTCCGTATACCGCATCTCATATGCCGTTTCAGGCAAGGCTTCGATCGCCCGAATCAGTTTCTCCCTTGCGGCTATCGTCTGATCCACCAGCGCTTCCGTTGATAACGTCGTGGCATATTGTCTCGACTCTTCATTGAAAGTGTCATAATCTATATGGCGGACAGTCAAAACATCCCCTGTGGAAATTTTGAAAATGGCTTCATTGTAAAAATACTCATCCCACCGCATGATATGGCACACCACATCACGTACGGTCCATTTCCCCTCTGCCATCGGGGTGTTCCAGAATCCCTCTTCCTGTACCGCGAACTCTCTCACTTTGCCGATCCATGCGGAATACTCATTCAGCAGCTGCTGTTTGTCACTCATATCCATTCTCCTTGTCCATATAAGATTTAATATAGGTGTCAAGTCGATCCTCCGGCCAATGATATATCTGGAGCAGCTCCTCATAAGGATCGCCCGTGATACGCAACAGCTTCGCAAAGGCAGGCTCCGTCTTATAACCCGACCTCTTCAGCTCGATAATCCCTTGTCTTGCAGTTTCACCGAGCCGCTTCAAAAGCTTGTATTCGACAATCATATGACGGTAACCATTCTGACTCGTTGAAGGTAATGGCTGTGCAAAAACCTCGAATTCCCATCCTTTGTACCGAAATCGCGCTACCGATCGATCCACGTTGTTGACGGTACGGGATGAGCACGTGAAATTCGTAACATCTTCGATATAACGCGTCTTGAGCTCTCGTTCAAAGCAGGCAAAATCCGTCACATGGCATATGATATCGAGATCGCTTGATTCGATGTCAATCCCGATAGGAATCGTGCCCACCAATATCGGGTTATAGGGTTTCAGATGATCCCATAGTCTAAGCTCGTCTATAACCATGGCTGCTTGCTTCTGTTTATCGGAGCCCAGACGTAAGTATTCCAAGTTAAGAAAATCCATGTTTTCTTGCATGGCTGTTTCCACCTGCCTCACTCCTCTGAACTTACAGGTTAGCGCTCGGTCCACGTCGTCCGAACATAACCCAGCTTCATGCCGACCGATACCATGTTACGATGGCTCTGTGATAAGAAAGCGCACTGCGAGACAACAAGATCGCACCCTGCAAGCTTCGCTTCCTGTATTCTCCTGCGAAGCAGCTCCAACTGCAAGCCTTGTCTACGATACTCCGGGAGTGTTGCGGCAAATGTTAGTGACGCTGTCGATTGATTTACGTACATAACGCCAGCTGCGGCCGGCTCATCTTCTACATAAGCCATATAGAAGCTCCATCCCGGCCGTGAATACAATACACGGTTATTCGAGGCTACAGATGGAATTCCTTGATCAGGCAATCCTGTTCCACGGCAATGAACTTTAGCATAATCCTCAAATTCATCTTTGTCTATTGCTCTGATCACAATTCCATTACCTTGCACCCCCTCCAGCTCCTGCGGGTTCATATACATGGAATTATGAAAAGCAGATTGATAGAATCCGCGTTCGGCAAGCGCAGCCAGGAATTCCTGATTTACCAGGCCGGGTACGATTTCGAACTGGAATTTGCGATCCTTCGATTGATAAAAGTCGATGATATCGTCCAAGTTATATAGATCCTCTGAACGCAGTCCTTTCACCGTGTTAAAAGAAAGCCAAGGCATCGTCTTGCTGTACAAACACAGCGCATGGCCGAAGCGCTTCATTTCGATCCCTTCGGGATTTCCGGTCCGACCTTCGATTGCTTTCATTCGATCCAACATATAATCCGTTTCCGAAGCTTGAATTCGTTGGATAAGTTCCTCAGATGGAAGATGCCGCATATTGCCTCCTATGTATTATAACTAGTGCATTCTTAACTGGATAAATAGAGCCCGAAGATCGCTTACTGATGCTTCGGGCTCTTACTTGCTGTGTATGTTTTATTTCGCGCTGCCCGGCAGATCGCAAGAGCCATCGGCGCACATGCCGTCGCTGCTGTCGGAGTCATTCACCATCACTAGCGGATTCGCTTCACGATAAGCTTTATCTAAAGCGTCTGTGAACACTTCCAGTGGCTGCGCACCGGACACGGCGTATTTGCCTCCCAACACGAAGAATGGCACTCCCCGAATTCCCAAATTTGCTGCAGCTGCTTCGTCTGCCCTTACTTCGGACTGGAAATCGTCACTCTCGAGCGCGGCCGCAGCCAAATTGCGGTCAAGGCCGACTTCAGCCGCCAGATCGGCCAATCGATTCTTATCACCAAGATTCTGGCCGTCTGTAAAGTGTGCACGGAACAACCGCTCCGTCATTTCTTTCATTTTACCATGCCCGGATGCAAAATGAACCAGGCGGTGTGCATCAAACGAATTGGCCGGGATGACGCGATCCATGTGATAAGTTAGCCCGACGCTTGCCGCTTGCTGGGTCACGTTGGCGTTCGCAGCCTTGGCCTGTTCGATACTCATGCCGTATTTGGATGCCAATATCTCGTCCATGGAAACCCCGGCTTTATACGATGCACCGGGATCAAGCTCAAAGCTGCGATAAACCACTTCAACTTGATCTTTATTAGGGAATTGCTCCAAAGCCGATTCGAAACGGCGTTTACCAATATAACAGAACGGACACATAAAATCCGACCATATTTCTACTTTCATTCTTTTCGCCTCCTAGCGAGCATTAATGCTAACTTACTTATTGTAACCCGCTTTCAGCATGACATCAACACTTCACATGAATATGGAAAGGTCTTGCAAGAATGTTCAGGATACCGAGTACGAACACGCCGGTTATCTAAGCGGGTTTGGTGTTCTCCTCTAATCTGGCAAGAATCCAATCCGTCACAACCTCAAAACCATGATTTCCCTTCAGGGAACTATTCAACACCAGATCCGCATGCCAACGGGTAGGCTCAACATATTCATCGTGCCTGTATCTCACAAGCTGCAAATATTCCTGAAGCACACTTTCCTCGCTATGCCCCTTTTCTATAAACCACCGGTTTCTGCGAAGCATTCTTTCATCCGCGGGACAATCTACGAACAGCTTCAAATCAAGTGAGTTCCGAAGGGATTCGAATTGATACAGGAGAAATCCTTCAATGACAATTATGTCGTATTTGCCATTATGGACGGCGTGATTATAATCCTCGGTCAGACACTCGATATCGACTGCATCCGGATGGTTAAAATCCTCAAATATTTGATTGGTGAAGGGCGCTTTGGCCAAGGGTCTAATGGACTTATAATATTTATCCATATGGAAGATCGCCACCCGGTACTCGCTTAACCTCTCCTTGAGCTTAAGACTTAGCGTTGTCTTACCGCTCCCCGAACCTCCGCCAATCCCGATCATTAAAGTCTGCCTATGCTCCATATCCATCCTTTCATCTTCCTCCGTATGTATGTCCAATGTATAGGTTCCATTATTATACAACCGATCCAAGTAAGTTGAAAGGTCCTGCGTTACAGAACAACATCTCCCGTTCCCGCCGTACGATCACAGAAGACAGACCGCGATAATAAAAAAACAGACAGCATAACGCTGCCTGTCACTTGTATTTTTTCCAATCCATCTCGCTATGTTCCAGTAAATATTCAAAATCATTGTCGCGCCGCTTCTGTTCAGCCTTGCGCACAGCTTCCCGTTCCTGCCTTTCCTTCTCAAGCCGCTCGGCTTCATTGGCTTTCAAGGATTCGGTTGTTGCCTTCAACTTCGCCAGAACTTGAGGGTCCAGCATATCCTTTAAAGTCGCGGGTTTATCGGCAGCCTCGGTTCGCGGCAAGGGGGACTTTTGTTTCTTTTTTGCCATGTTCATTCACCTCGATTTGCACATTATTATATCATCTTATGAAGGACCTGGCATCTATATCTGCTTGGTGATAACCACGAAAAAAAGAGCCTCTCGGCTCTCCTTCTCATTATGTATACTTACTTTGAGGGCGATCGATGGGACTTGAACCCACGAATGCCGGAGCCACAATCCGGTGCGTTAACCCCTTCGCCACGACCGCCATGACAATGAGCATTGGATATGCCCGAAATAATAATTTATCAGATATTTAGCTGTTTGGCAAATTGTAATTTCTTACATCCTATTCTTGATTTCAACGGAAAGAACATACTATACTTACTTGATTCCAACTATCAGATAATAGCGCCCTTATTCGATACAACATGATGATATAAGCACGGGAGGAAGCACATCGATGATCTATCATATTGACTATGTCTCAGAGGGATTGCATGTCATGGGGTATCTTGGTCTGCCGCCGCAACTGCCCCGTACGGTCGCCCATGAGATGTCCAAAGCGTTCAACGCAATTCACGGCGTTACAATAACCGGCACGCTGGCATGCTCCTTGAACTTGGATCCTGTTTCACACGAACCACCTAAGCCAGTAATTGAGCCTAAGCTTCCTTTGGTCCTGTATTGCCGCGGCGGCATTGGACGGGTTGGCGCTGTAAGGTTGAAGTGGGTTGAAGAATTCGCTGCGCAAGGATATGCCGTGTTTGCTCCGGCCTATCGCGGGAATGAAGGCAGCGAGGGCAGGGATGAATTCGGCGGTGCCGATACGATGGATGTGATCTCCGCAATTGAATGGCTATCGAGCATTTCCTGGATAGATAACCGTCGTATTCATCTGTTGGGCTTTTCCCGCGGTGCAATCAATGCTGCCGTGGCTGCCGCTCTGTCACCACATGTATCCAAAATGATTCTCTGGAGCGGCGTCTCCGATCTGGCACAAACCTACGAAGAACGGATAGATCTGCGCAGAATGATGAAACGCGTCATTGGCGGAACGCCTGCCAAAGTACCTGAGCAGTATCTTCTTCGATCACCGATCCATTATGCAGACCGTATCCGATGTCCCGTCCTGCTTGTCCATGGGACGCGGGACGAGCAGGTTCTGGTGGAGCATAGTTACCGGATGCTGGACAAGCTTCAAGAACAGGGGCACCAGCCGGAAGCCCATCTGTACGAAGGGCTTGGGCATCATTTCCCATCGCCGCAGCATGCAGCGGCGATCAACCGAATGTTCGACTGGTTGAAGAGATAAGTAGAAATTGAGGAGCTCTCCTCTCCTTCTACTTATTTCTCTCCAAGCACATGATTTGTTTGGCATTTCTTCGGCCTAGTTGTGCCCAGCAGCCGTTTCAATCCAGTATTTACAGGTCCCGTTCGTAATGGAACTTAACTCACCGTGATTCGATTCAATGATGCTGCGGGAAGCCAGATTGGCTTCATCGCAGGTCAGAAGGACCCGGCTTATGTTCTTCTCATTGGCTTTCTTGACCAACTCCGCCAGCAGCCGCGTGCCATATCCTTTCCTTCGCTCCGACGGCCGGATGACATACCCGATATGTCCCCCTAGCTCTAGCAGATTGTCATTCAAGCGATGTCTCAGCTTACCATATCCTATGGGCTTGTCGTTATCGTATAACCAATATATCGTCTGGGGAACATACTGCTCCGGCAGATCGATGCCTCTCGCCATTTCGTAATTGCGCTGCACCTTGGAAGCGAACTCTTCCATGCTCCCGCTATTTAGACCATTAACGAATCCGTTCCCGCCCTGGCCGATTTCCTGGACCATGAACAGCAGACTTTCATCCTCCAGCACCTGCAGCTCCCTTAATACGAGTCCCATGCCTATTCCTCCACTTGAAAGATCGAATCTACAATGACGGGCATCTGATCCCGTAAGGATACGGCTCCGAATACGGATCTGGCGTGAATTCCTTGATCCCCGAATACCTCAAGCATCAAGTCCGAGAATCCATTCAACACCTTATGATGCTCCTCATAGTCGGTTGTTGCGTTAACAAAGCCTTGCACCTTGACCACGCGCTTCACTTTATCAAGTGATCCCAGCCCTTCTCTTAATACGGCCAGAACTTCAATCCCGGTCAGACGGGCATATTCATACCCCTGTTCTGTTGTGTAATGCTCTCCGAGCTTCCCTCTCGGCTGTCCTGAGGGACCCTTACCTGAAACATACATCAACCCGTTAACAATAACATAGTTGGCATACTTGGCTGCTGGCGAGCCTGCTTTAGGCAGGCTGATACCCAGCTGCTTCAAACGTTCCTCGGCATGAACGGTCATGTGATCACTCCTACAGGAAATATATTCTATCTAAATTTCAACTATTGTATCACGGAATGACCCTTTTACAAGTAAAAAAAAGACCAACCTCACTCTTCGAGGCTGGTCTTAATTCCAACATGTCTGATGTTTAGATCCGGAACGAATAATAAGCATAACGCTCCGCGTTATGAATGGCCTGCCATACGTCCGTCGTCTCAGCGCCCGGATACCAGTAGGCATAACCGGCAATCTGATATTTGGCGGCCATGAGATGTTTCATCGATAAAGAGCGTGATTCCTCGGTCCATATGCGATGCGGAATGCCGCCGCTGTTATAAGCTGCTTCATACTGCGCCACGCTCTCATTCCATGTGAATGAAGCCTTGTTCAGGCGAATGCGATGTCCTTGCTCAGCCAAACTGATGTCCTGCGAGGATACCGACGAAGCGATCTTCCAATCTCTCGTGTACAGCGGATACGCGATGATGCTCTTCTTCGCCGGAACTTGGGTCAGCAGCTTGCTCAGTCCGGATTCGCTCCAAGGGAGCGAGGAAACGGAGCCCGCTTTTGGTGAACCGCCCCAGTGCTGGTCATAACTCATGAGCACCATATAGTCCACTTGTGTGCCAAGGGTTGCGTAATCGAATGCAGCCGTCCAATCCGTATTCAGATCAGGTGAAACATCGATGGATAGCTTGGCTCCGAGCCGCCTCATCTCTATGGATAATTGCGTGATAAAGGCCGTCAGATTCTGCCGGTCCTGAGGCATGACGTTCTCAAAATCAATATTGATTCCGTCCAATCGATACCGGGATACATTCGCTGCAATACGATCAACGACAGACTTCCGGGCCTGAGCGCTGCTCAGTACTTGGTGAGTTCCTTCCGCATTCCCGCGGTTCCCCACCATAGCCCACACCTGCCGACTGTTGTTGCGAGCCCAATTCAACAACTCCTTGTCGGTATGGTCCGTCACCTTACCGTTTGCCTCCATGTAGTACCAGCGCGGTACCAGAACATTCAAGCCGGCCCGTTTGGCATAGGTGATGTATTGCTGGGTCGTACCATTATACAACCAGCCCATATGAACATTTGCAGGAGTTTGAAGGTTAATTTGGGTCAGCACATTTCCCGACTGCAAGACCCGGTCCAGCAGCATTGCCGTCTCTTCCCGGGTGATTGCGTCCTGTGGTCTGAACTGTCCCTTGCTTCCCTGCAGCCAGCCTGTATCCGTCGCTTTACCCACCGCATTCCAAGCCCATTCCGCGATGGAAGCAGAATCCGTATAATAGTTGGTCGTATTTCCGTTGTAGTATCCATTTTCTTTCATAGCACGAATCACCATCACGGCAGCCTCTTGCCTTGTTATGGAAGCATTCGGGTAGAACCGGTAACCATTCCCCTCAACAATGGATAGATTAAGTCCTGCATGAATCCAGCCGTAGTACCATGCGGATTTGGAAACATCCCGAAACGCGGACAAATCATTTGGAACGGGTTCCATCTTGAGCATTCTGGCAATCATGGCAATAAATTCAGCCCGGGTAACCGGATTTCGCGGCAAAAAAGCTCCTGTGCCATCCCCGCTTACGATACCTCTCTTGGCCAGACGCTGGATCGCGTCTTTGGCAAAGCTTGCCGAGATATCGTGAAAATCGGTCGGACTTGGAGCTTGAGCCGCTGATGCCTGAAAATGGCCAAAAAACGATGAAAATGACAACAGCAAACAAAGTGACAGGAAATATTTCTTCAAAGGGACGCCTCGATTCTATTCTATCATCTGATACCATCAGCATATCAGATGATCATAGAATCAGGCATTATTCATTTCTTGGTAATATTCGCTGCCGGTATAGATTTAACAGGATAAGATAACCGCACCGATCCCTTCTACAACAAGGGAATCCCGGGTTAAACGCGTAATATGCTCTTCGCCAAGCAGAATCTTCCATTCGCCCAGCTCAGGTAAAGCAAGGGAGGACTCTTTCCGTCCGGCATAATAGAGCACAAAGATATGTTTCTCTGGATCACCGCCCGCATGATCACGAAGCGTGAAAGCGACAGCATGCTCAGGACATGGTTCAAACCGAAGATGCTTACGAATCGACGCGGCATCCCTCAATCTGAATGCCGGATGATTCTTCCGGAGCTGAACGAGCCGTTGAATGTATTTCACTCCATCCTGGTGCTCCGATGCCGTACCCCAGTCCAGCCGATTCACTTCATCACTAGCATTATAGCTGTTCTCCACTCCGTTCTTGGAGCGGTAATACTCTTGACCGGCGTGCAGGAAAGGGATTCCTTGACTGGTTAGAATCATGGCCGATGACAGCCGGTGCATATCGCGACGTGTCGCATCATTTTCCCCTTTGGTCGACAGCATAATTTTGTCCCATAGGGTATGGTTATCATGGCACTCCACGTAATTTACGCACTGATCCGGCTCAGAAGCAAACGCCTTAACATCTTTGGAATACGGGATGCCGCCCACGATGCCTTGCTTCACTTTATGAAGTAATCCACTGCCGCCGCTCACAAAGCCTTTATATTCAAAATGAAAAATATCTCCTTTAACCGCATCACGGAAACCGTCGTTAAAATGCGCGATTCGAGGCATCATGGCTGCCTGCTGCTGATTCGCTCGCTTCTTCTCATCCAGCTCGGTATTCATGACCCAGCCTTCGCCGATCGTGATGATCGACGGATCAATCTCGTCCAGGCGCGTCCTGATTTCATTCATCGTCTCCACATCCAGCAATCCCATCAAGTCAAATCGGAAACCGTCAACCCGGTACTCCTTCACCCAATGCAGAACGGATTCCACAATGAATTTCCGCATCATCGGACGCTCGGATGCCGTGTCGTTACCGCACCCGGATCCGTTGGAAAATTTGCCGTCCTTCGTATAACGCAGGTAATATCCGGGTACCAGCTTCGTGAAATTGATCAGATACCCGTCATATACGTGGTTATACACCACATCCATAATGACCCGTAGCCCTTGATCGTGGAATGTCTGAATCAACTGCTTCAATTCACGAATCCGAACTTCCGGCACATACGGATCCGTAGAATAAGAGCCCTCGGGAGCATTGTAGTTCTTCGGGTCGTATCCCCAATTGTACTGCGGCTCATGAAGCCTGGTTTCATCCACGCTTTCCGTCGCAAAATCGTAGATCGGGAGCAGTTCTACATGCGTAGCCCCAAGCTCAACAATATGATCAAGCCCTGTACGAATCCCTCCGGGACCTCGGGTACCTGTCTCCGCCAGACCTTTAAACTTGCCTCTATGCTTCACTCCGCTGTCCGGATGAATGGTGTAATCACGAACATGCAGCTCATAGATCACGGCATCTAGAGGGCTAGGAAGCGGCGGTTTGTCTTCTGTCCAGTGCTTAGGATCGGTCGAGGCCATGTCCAAGATGTAAGCACGATCTCCATTGACGCCTACTGCAGCAGCATAGGGATCGACAGCTTCGTTCCATTGATCCCCGATGAGTACCTGGTAGGTGTAGAACATGCCTTGAAGATTCTCACCTACTTTCAGCAGCCAAGTTCCCTTCACATCACGAGTCATCGCGAAACGACGTGCTTCTGCTGACTGCCAATCCGGATACAGCAGAATGTATGCCTCGCTAGCCGTCGGTGCCCACAGTCGAAACGTGGACTCTTCAGGTTGGTAGGTTAAACCCAGATCCGTTCCATCATAATAAAATAGCTTGTCAAATTCCTTATCAAAGACGGAGACTCCCCCGGTTACCGCGGGATCTCCGTAGTGAATAACAGCGTTGCTTTCTTTTTGTACCGACAAGATGTTCACTCCTCATGTATGCTTCCTATCCAATTGTACCCGTTCAACTTCTTCTTCCGTAATGGTACGGTTACCATATCGGGCTTCCTCGTAAAGCTCAATCAAGGATTGTGGAATACGATCCTTCCGTCCGTTCCATTCCTTAAGATCGCTTTCGGTTTCCCGCGGCGTTAGCGATGCTTTCCAATTATAGCCTTCCCTGATACTTCGGGAAAGTATCATCCGATACATTCGGCGAATTTTCTCATTCAAATGCTCCGATCCTTCTCCCGCCCGAAACTTTCCGCCGATACGAATACCGGACAACATCCGTTTTAGTCGTTTGGATGCCGGGTCGTGTTCAATATTCTCCACTTCATCTTCATAACCTAACGAGGGCTGAACGTTCTGTCTGTTCATCCTCCTGTTCATCCATGCAGAGAATCTTCTATATAGTTTAGGCAGTACTTTGCTAAACCTGAACAAAACATATATCATTCCGATCCCGATCACGGTGAACACGCCATAGATCAGCACTTGCTCCAATACTTTCATCCATGGGCTCGGCGGCTTGGTTTCTTCATCAAAAAACGACATTTCGGGAGGAGGCTCCGACGACAAAGGCGGTTCCGGAGTCTGCTCTGCACCGGGGCTGAACCATCCGGAGATCCATGCAGCGATCCCTCTCGCCATATCAGAAACCCATTGCTGCAGCTGCGGCAAGAAGGCGACCACCGCAACCAGAAGCAGCAATACGAGGATAAACCAGCGATTGTAGCGCAGAACCCGCCGTTCCAACACGGGCTGATCGTTGCCTGGCAGTGTTTCATCCAACACCAACTGCCGATTGACAAGCAACAGAGTCAATCCTAACGCCGCTGCCCCCATCCAGGTCAGAGAGGATATACCACCCTGGAATGAATCCATAAAACTTAATATAAAACTGCTGACCCCGAACAAAATCAATCCTATTAAGAAATACGTCCCCGGAAACATCAGATTCCAGCTTGCCTGCTCCATTCGGCTGCCACGATAACTGGAAATAAATATAAGGGGGATGAAATATGCAAGGGTAATATCAACGCCTACAAATGCGATGGCTGCCGTAATGGAAACCAGGCACGCCCATAAGGTTGCCTTAAACTGACGGTCCAGCTTGAACCATCGCGCACCTGTGTAGCCAAGTAAGTATCCGCCTAATACTAGGGCAGGCCATACCCATCGGTGCGATTCAGGCAGCAGATAGAATGCCGGAATAAAGAGTACCGGAAAATAGAGCACGCATTCCACGAATCCCTGCAAGAACGTTTTTATAAATCCAGTGTCTCGAGAGGTCATGCAGACACCTCCTTCGCAGGAGATGGCGCTTCACCGAGAGGAAATACCTGAATCGTGTGCCCATGGTCCCGAAAACGCTGAAACATCTCTTCCAGCCTGGGGCTGACGTAAGTACTTAGAATGAGGATATCTCTGGCCTCTTCATGCCGGGACAGTTCAGAGGCCAAATAATCATGAAAAGAAGCCTTTCGGGTAAGCTCCAGTCTCGCCAGCATTTCAAATATTAGATGCTGCTGTGTCATGCCGCCTGCAACCGGGACGAATGCTTCATCGGTTGAATCCTCGCCAAGCGTTCCGTTTGTCCCCATTCCGATCTCCATGCCCTGCGATAATAAATGAGCTGTAATACCCGCTGCCAGACGGATGCCATACTCGATCGGCTCGGGCCGCGTCGCTTTGCTCCACATCTGCTCATGATCTTCTATATTCAGATAGATCAAGAGTCGGCTGTCCGCTGTGGTATCCCGCCTGTGGACCTGCAAGATGCCCGTCCGTGCGGTCGCTTTCCATTGAATATCCTTCAGCGGATCGCCGTCCCGATATTCGCGCACGCCCGATATCAGGAAAGGATCCTCCAAGATCCATCTTCGAACCAGCATTTCGCCCATCCAGGTCTGGACCGGGAGGGCCATGTCCGACACATCCATCGGCATCGGGTACACGATAATGCCGCCGGACAACGTCTTGCTCTGGACAATCGACTCCATTCCGACCAGATCCCCCGTCGTCATCGATACCGTACCCAGCTTGTACAGACCTCTGCGCTTAGCGGTAATCCGATGTCTGCGAAGGATCTTGGTCCATGGCAGAAGACTGAAGAAGCTCTTGTGGTTCTGATTGAATTGCCCCTCACTGATATCCAGGTTCAATTGATTATCAAATGCCAGCCCCGAGCGGAATTGGGATTCTACCCTTAACCAGGGCACAGGCAGCGCTTTGCGGTTCTCAATGATTTCGATCAATTCCACGGAATCTCCCTCATAGCAGGTTGACACCTTGAAGGAACGGCTGTAGTTGAGCTTTTTGAGTGCCGTCCGTTTGAAAATCTTGCCCTGCACAACGATGACCACAGCGGCGATTAACAATATCCAATAGGCTCCCATCGCCATCCGCCCCCTACGACGAAATGCCTTCTTCTGTCGGTACGGGAACCTGCTGCAGCAGCCGTTCGATCACTTCTTCCGCTGCGGCCGCACCGCCGCGGCTGTGGAGCGTCCCTCGAAGCTTCAGCCGATGCGCCCATGTCGGCACAGCCAATTCCTTCACATCATCAGGGGTAACAAACTCCCTGCCCTTCAGGACGGCTTGTACTTGCACCGCCTTCAATAAGGCTTGGCAGCCCCTTGGGCTTACGCCCGAGGCAACCGCCTCATCCCGTCTTGAATGCTCGGAAAGCGCAACGATATAGGATAATATCACATCACTGACATGTACTTTGCTGACGATATGTCTGGCTTGTACAATCCGCTCAGACGTTGCAATCGCCATTAGAGACTCCAAGGGTTGATCATCTTTAAATCGCTTCAGAATATTCACGCTTTCCTCTGAGGTAGGGTATCCCATATTCAGTTTGAACAGAAAGCGGTCCAGCTGCGCCTCCGGCAGCGGAAACGTTCCTTGCTGTTCCAGCGGATTTTGCGTCGCGATCACCAAAAACGGCTCTTTCAGCTGATGGGTTACACCGTCAATGCTGATCTGGCGTTCCTCCATGCACTCCAATAAACTGGACTGCGTACGAGGTGTCGCCCGGTTGATTTCATCGGCCAGAAGGATATTCGTAAACAGAGGACCCGGACGGAATTCAAACGTCGCTGATTGTTGATTATAGAAGTAGATGCCGCTCAGATCCGACGGCAGCAAATCCGGCGTGAACTGTACTCTCTTAAACGTGCAATCAATCGACTTCGAGATGGATTTGGCCAGCAATGTCTTGCCTGTACCCGGCACATCCTCCAACAGAACATGACCAGAAGTGACCATGGCAATAAATAGTCTGTCAATCAGCTGCTCTTTACCTACCATAACTTTGGAAACGTTTGCTCGAATGTCGTCGGCAAGACGGCGAACGCCATGATAATCTATAGTAATTGTAACCACTCCTTATGTAGTTTAACTTTACAACAAAGTTCGTCATGACATCCCATAATTCCTGTTATTCGGGACAAAATAAGATCAATTGCCGGATATTCGGCTCCCCCGTCCTTTCAAATACGGCAAGAAGCTGTCCAAGGACAGCTTCCGAAAGTGCACCCTATGGACGGATCATCCGATATTTAAAAGTATGATTATTCTGCCGTCCTTTCTTCCTGGGATGAAGTCGAATCCGTCCTGCTTTCTGGAATCAATAGTTTGGTCAGCTCCGCTTCAGCCTGCTCGCGACGATCGATCCGGATATCGATATAATGTTTAACCTCAGGCGGCCGGGCATAAAACGGCTCCAGAGACGCATTCCATAGCTTATAGTCCGGATGCCCGCGGAAGCCGATCAGGTGATCCTTAATCCCGCTCCAGCGGACGAGGAATATATATTCATCCCGGTTCTCCACGCACTTGTTAAGCTCATGGCTTACATATCCCTTTTTCGATAACAGAACGCCGGATGCTTCCCGAAAAGCACTTTCAAACTCGCTTGCCAGCCCTGGTTTGATATAAAGAATCGCTGATTCCAGTATCATATCGTATCCCCCTCTTCGATATCCATCCGATCAACGGTAAAATGTAACGCTTGTATATGGCAGCGCCATCCTAGGAAAACAAGTAGGTGCAGTCAAGTATATGCTGATATAATGAGAAGCATGAATACACTTATAAGGATGAGACAAACATGGCATTCGGCATCTCGAGACAGGAATTGCAGCAATGGAAGCAGAAGGTTGCACAAGGAGACATCGCTTTTTTGACCCATTATTGGTACGACAAGCGGTTTCCGGAGTTTAATACCGTAACCAAAGTAGGCTGCTCGAACATCCAGCGCCTTGAGGACTGGTGTGTATCCAACGGACTTAATCCGGAATATATCCATTACCGATTGGCTTACCCTCATTTTGATCTGATCGGCCCCAAGCAAACCGAATTATTGCAAAAATATAGGCTCGAAGATCATATCACCCGATTCGGTCTGTAAACGCGGATCGGCGTACTTTTTCAGAAGACAACAAAACCCGCCCTGATCCACGGCCATTCTCACTACTTGCCGTTTTGATCAGGCGGGTTTTTTATTACTCCATCGACTGGATGTACCGAGGTTTTATGAATTGTTCTGATCTATTTCAATAACACCATCATGTAACGGCTCCGCTAGTCATCTTCTTCAGTGTCTTGTTAATCCAGATCGCAGCCGTCGCGCCCTCCCCCATCGCCACGGT
The DNA here is from genome assembly GCF_025142895.1 of Paenibacillus sp. p3-SID867. NCBI lineage: Bacteria > Bacillati > Bacillota > Bacilli > Caryophanales > Paenibacillaceae > Paenibacillus > Paenibacillus sp. p3-SID867. The sequence continues at coordinate 236,357 of NZ_JAMBDM010000003.1, read as the reverse complement.
GGTTAATTCGGAATGGACGCCCAGATCACCCGCCGCCCAGAGTAACTCGACACTTGTCATTTTGGACCTTGGATCGGTCTTGACATGACGGTTGTGCTCCAGCTCTGCCCCCAGCTGCTCGGCCAATTCGGAATAGATCATATTCCCGCCAAAAGATATGAACCCCCGTTCCGCGGGCACGATGCTCCCATCCTCCAACACAACGGCCGATAGGATGCCGCCCTCCTCACGAATTTCCGATACCTTTTTCTCTATATACGGAATCCCGAGATCCGCCAATTGGGACATATGCTCGGAAGAAGCCGGCTCCCCCTCATGATTGATGTAGATGATATCCTGGGTCCTCTCCGATAGCAGCACGGCCATGCTGGCACCGGGATCGCCCGATCCCATTACGACGGTCTTGCGATCTTGAATTTCATAACCATCGCAATCGGGGCATACAAAGACGGATGTGCCCAGCGTGGACATCAGGCCTGGCAGCTTGGGAAAACGGTCCATCACGCCTGTTGCGAGCAGCAAGGTTTTGGTCCTGTACCGAACTCCTTCTTTACCGGTTAACACAAAATACTCCGCTTCATCCCGCTCCGCCTTCCGGATATCATCGGCCGCAAATGTAACCCCGACAGATTCCGCCTGCTGACGTCCCCGCCCCCTGAGCTCTTCACCAGAGACCCCATCTGGCCATCCGAGGATATTGCGGTAGCTCTTGCAGATGGTGGACCGCCCCGTTCCCCGGTCGATCACCAGGACATCATAGGCAGAATACCGCCCCAGCTGTATAGCCGCCTGCAGACCTGCAATTCCGCCGCCAATGATAATGCAATCCTTCACTTCGGTATCCAACATGTAGGTTTATCCACTCATTTCTATATCGAAATAAACGCAGGAACTCTTTGCTTCAAGATCTACTTCAAGAAGAGAGGTACACCCTAAATATTTAACCAATCTGCCGTGATTTACTCCTGTAAAATCAAATAGACCCCGGCACAAAGCGCCGAGGTCCAAACCAATGAATCACAGGAGAAGCTGTCCGGCTAATGCACCGGCAATCACAACAAGCCACGGAGGGCTCTTCCAGAACATCAGCATCCCGAACAGCCCCGCACCAATCACAAATTCAAGCGGACTGTGGATGGAGGATGTCCATATGGGATGGTACAGAGCAGCCAATAGAATCCCGACCACTGCCGCATTCATGCCTGTCAGCAAGCCTTGCAGCTTAGGGTTTCTGCGGATGCTGTTCCAGAAAGGCATGGCCCCTACGATAAGCAGAAATCCAGGCAAAAAGATAGCCAGTGTAGCCACGACACCTCCAGGAATCCCCTGAATCAAGACCCCGAGGTAAGCGGCAAAAGTAAATAACGGACCGGGTACTGCCTGTGTTGCTCCGTAACCCGTCAGGAAATCCTCTTTAGACATCCAGCCGTTCAGCACCGTCTCATTCTCCAGCAGTGGGAGAACGACGTGCCCTCCGCCGAATACAAGCGATCCGGCTCGGTAGAAGCTGTCCACCATGGCTACCCAACCGTTATCGGTCAACCCTTTAAGGAGCGGCAGACCCACTAATAACACAACAAACATGCCCAAGCAAAAGAGTCCGGCTCTCCGTCCGATCGGCATCTTTATCTCGGGTGCTGCTTCTTCGTTCGCTTGACGCTTGAACAACCACAGTCCTGATATGCCGGCAAGAGCAATGACCGTCACTTGAGAAATGGGACTCTGCCACAGCAGAACGACTGCCATGGCTATTAAAGCTATAGCAGCCCTTACAGGGCCTGAGGCCAGCTTTCCTGCCATACCCAGAACCGCCTGCGCCACGATGGCCACTGCGACAATTTTCAGCCCTTGAATCCAGCCTGCCGAGCCGGGATCGAAGGTTTGCATCAAATAGGCGAAGATCATAAGCATGAGCACGGACGGTAATGTGAAGCCAAGCCAGGCGACGATGCCGCCCCAGATGCCCGCTCGCATCATCCCAACTCCAATACCCACCTGGCTGCTGGCGGGTCCGGGAAGAAATTGGGCCAGGGCCACCAGATCCGCATAGCTTTTTTCGTCCAACCATTGCTTGCGGCGCACATAAGTTTGGTGGAAGTATCCAAGATGTGCGATCGGTCCGCCAAACGATGTAAGCCCCAGTTGCAGAGCGGTCCACCAGGTTTCGCCGAGGGCACGCCACCTGCCAGAGGGCTGCCTATTGCCAACTTGAACTTGAACTTGTTCTTTGTCTGTCTCCGGATTCAATATTCATCGCTCCCCATATGCTTAGTGTCATGTAATAGAAATCGTAAACCCGTTAACCCTTAAGTATACAGGTCATCTTTATCAAATTTCAGAGTATACCAAACTCTCATGATCAATCTACCCATTTATGTAAACGCTATGTAAAATCTAAAGAATTTTGAGTGATATCGTGTGAAATTCCGGTACATGTACTAAAAAAAGAACGACCCAACTGAACTTATGTCCATGGATCGCTCTTATGTTCATATTGAATGTATGCGTCACTATAATGTGACTGGTATAACGTTAAGCCTCCGGCTTCGTTTCGTTCGGCACGGAGAGATACCCTGGTTTCGCAGCGCCAAAACCAAAAATGTACAATACAACGACAATGGCGGATAGTACCGCCAGAGGCACCTTCCATCCCCCTGTTGCATCATGCAGGAAACCGATGAGCAGCGGACCTACTGCAGCCAATAAATAACCCAGCGACTGGGCCATACCGGATAAAGCGGCAGCTTCTTGAGCCGATTTCGTACGAAGGGTAAAGAACATCAGGGATAAACTGAAATTGGCCCCGCCTGAAATACCTACCAGCATCACCCATAGCAGATTTAATGAAGTCAGGCCAGAAAATAAGCCTGCATATCCGGTCAGCATAGACAAGGCAGAGATCGTCACCAGCATACGCTGATTGGGATTCCGGCCAGCCAGAACAGGAATAATGAAGGAGAATGGCAGGCTGACAAATTGGAGAATCGAGAGCATCCAGCCCGCGGCACTATAATCCATGCCTTGGCTTCTTAGAATCTCGGGCAGCCATGAGATGTTCACGTAGAACGTAAACGATTGAAGACCCATGAATAAAGTAATATACCAAGCAAGCGGTGACCTCAGCACACTCTGATGTTTGGCAGCAGCCGAACTGACCTCAGCGGTTCTTCCGGAGCTCCGGCGCTGGATGATCCATACGATCAGAGCCAAGACGGATAACGAACCCCAGATTAATAGAGCCCCTTGCCAACCAAGCCCAGCTTGGGTAGCCAGCGGAACGCTGATCCCGGATGCGATCGCGGCGAGCAGGTTCATCGAGGCAGAGTACGTCCCCGTCATCAATCCGATATGCCGCGGGAAATCCCGCTTGACTAAACTTGGAAGCAGCACGTTCCCAACGGCTATAGCCATTCCGAGAAATGCGGTACCGATTAACAGCGTATAAGGGGATGATATCGAGCGGATGCCGATGCCGAATGTCAGCACCACCATACTTAGTAAAAGAGTAGTCTCCAGCCCCCATTTTTTAGCCATGGCCGGTGCCATTGGCGACAATAAAGCAAAGGCTAATAGCGGCAGTGTAGTGAGCATACCCGCCAACGTGTTCGAGATTCCCGTATCGTCGCGGATGATCCCGATCAGCGGGCCGACCGATGTAATCGCCGCTCTCAGGTTAATGGCAATCAGGATGATACCTGCAAACATCATCCATGTGCGCCCGGCGGAAGTTGTGTTTTGATCTATTGATGTTCTTGATGTCATGACATGAACTCCTTACTTTCAAGCGATATGTAAAAATAAACTTATCCGAGTTTATCACAAACCCGGATATTAGGCTATAGCCTCGGGAAGCTTCATGGCAGCTTTTAGGGCCAGTCTGTCGCCTATTCAGCGTTGTACATTAACCTGTAGACGCACGTATAGAGCCCTACACAAGCGGGCTCCAAGCATACACGGATAACTTTTGGACATCACGAATGAATTCATTATACCGTTTCTGTATTTCCTCGGATGCGTACTGACGGAACTGCTCAAAGATTCCCATGCACCGCAGCATCCCGTTATCACTTTTGGTTCTGATCGAATACTCGAGGCTGTCCAGGATATAGGATAACCCCCGATCATACTGTTTAGCATTTAAATAGTATATCCCTAACTCGGCGAGGAGGCGGGTGTACCGGTTTAAGGTAACTTGAGAGTTAACCTTTCCGAGCTGATTTTGCCGCTCTTTGAAAACCAAATGCTCCTTATACCGATCCAATATATGATCGATATGTAGTTGGTAGCGATTGGCTGCGATCATAATATTACATAGCGCCAAAAAAATCTCGTCTTCCCTTGAGTCCACATAATCTACGTACCGGTTTAAAGCATCTGGTTGTCCACTCAATAAACCGTACATATATCGATTAGCCTCAGCCCATTCCTTGAACTGCTCCATAATCAGTGATTCTTCCTCGCTAGGTTTGTTTATCCAATCAGGATTTTCATATAATGATACATAATAAAATGCATTATCGTAATCTCCACGTTCTTGATGCGAAGAGGCCTGAATTAAATACGAATATAATATGTAAAATATAAAGGGTTTCTTTGGATATTCGTAAGTACCAAACATATTTCTATTTTGTTGATAATGAAGTATGGCTTTATGTCCCATCCTTTTGCCAAGAGCATCAATTTTATCCCACCGCTGTAAAGATATATTCACATTAATCAGCTTAACATATGCATCCAATTGATACATATCATCCAATCTATCGATATAGGGTTCAAAGTATACTGCTTTTTGTAAATTCTCTTCCTGATTCTCACCTAATCCGATTACGAATAATCGATACTGACAAAGAGCTAATCGCTCGGAATACTGAAACTTTTCGCACTCGGCTACACATTCGTATAACAAAGCTGCGGCTTCACGCTTCTCCTCGTTGAATAAGGTCTCCGCCATATCAAAAAGCATCGGTGCGTAGTTAATGTTTTCCATCGTCATTCGTGCAGCTCTATGCAAACAATCCAATTTATCCAGTTCTGCACATCGCTCAAGAAAAGGTCCAAGCCTTCGCCAATCCGGAGTCGTATGAAAAATGCTTTCCGTTATGTAAAGTTCGTAGAAATGCCCCTCTTCCAGACCCATCCCTTCGGTTATCCGGTCTAACTGGTGCATGGACATGGGACGATTCCCATTCAGGATATTACTAAGTGTCCCGCTGTTAATACCCGATATCCTGGCAAATTGGTTAATCGTCATACGATGATTCTGCAAATATCTAACTATTTCTCCGCGAATCGTGGCTGTCGTCTCCAAGTAACAACACCCCCAGATGGAAAACCAAATATTAGTATAGTAAATAATTAATTACATGCTATTATTTTACATTCGTTAGGTCAATAGTAGATGAACTGAACATGCCTTTAATTTTTCTATAAGATATAATAAAAGACGCCTCCGATGACTCGGAAGCATCTTACCATTACCCAACTATTCGAGATTAAAGACATTTACGTACCGCCAGATCCAAATCCATGAGTTAAAGTTGAAAATACCGCTATTTCTTTGTTATTGTCAGCATGAATTGTTGAAGTTGGAACAGCAAATGTCCACACGATACTAAACATAACTAATAGAGAAACCAATTTTTTTCTCATTTAATTTTTGCACCTCGCTAACTAAATTAGTATACCGTTTTTGTGATTCAAAAGATGAAAAATGACGATACTGTTCGAATAACCCCATGCATCTCAGCATGCCATTGTTACTATTAATTGTAATGGAACTCCCCAGACTTTCCAATATAAATTCTATTCCTTTATCATATTGCTCTGAATTGATATAGTAGATCCCTAATTCCGCCAATAAACGTGTATGTCTCTCTAATGTTACTTGCTTACTAACTTTACCTATGTGATTTCGTTGTTGCTTATAGATTAAATATTCTTTGTAATCTTCCAAGATATGATCTACCTGAAATTTATGACGATTGGCCGCTATCATTATGTTACACATAGCCACAAAAATCTCGTCTTCACGTGTCGAGACGTATTCCATATACTCTGAAAGAACCTCAGCCTGTCCGACCATTAACTGGTACACATATCTATTAGCAATTGCCCACTCTTTAAACTGGTTAATAATTTGAAGTTCTTCATTATTAGCGTTACTTCCCCATGAAGGATCTTCATATTGTGATACATAGTATAGTGCCTTTTCGTATTCTCCACGCTCACTGTAGCTATATTCTAATGATAAATGTGCGTATAGTATATAAAAAATAAGTGGATTCTTTCTTTTTACTTCAAAATGATTTTTTGTCTCTCTATACTTAAACTCAATCATTGCTTTATATAACATTAACTCAGCGAATTCCTCAACTTTATCCCAACGATGAATAGAACCATTTACATTAATCAAATCAACTAGCGCATCCAATTGATAAACTTCATCTAATCTATCAATATAAGGTTCAAAGTATACTGCAGCCCTCGAGTTAGCCTCCTGATCATCGCCTAGCCCAAGCGTAAACAACCGATACTGACAAAGGGCCAACCGCTCCGAATGCTGAAATCGTTCACTCTCCGCCACACTTTTATACAGCAGTACAGCCGCCTCATGTTTTCCCTCTTTGAAAAAAAGCTCTGCCGTTTCAAAGAGTAAGGGGGAATAAGAGATATTATCCATCGTCATCCGGACAGCCTTGTCCAGACAATTCAGCTTCCCCAGCTCCGCGCATCGGTGAAGAAACGGACCCAGCCGACGCCAATCCGGCGTAGCATGAAAGATGCATTCATCTATATACAACTCGTAAAAATAACCCTCTTCCAGACCCATACCTAACGTAATCCGGTCCAACTGCTGCATGGAAATCGGACGGTTCCCATTCAGAATGTTGCTGAGTGTGCCGCTATTGACCCCCGATATCTCAGCAAATCGATTAATCGTCATTTCGTGCTTATGTAGAAACTCTTCCATTTGTTCGCGAATCGTGGCTGTCCTTTCCAAGCTAACACCACCCTCTAGGATCGAACCCAAATATTAGTATATTTCTCTATACAGTAATCATATTGATTAATATTCCAGCGGTCAATACTTATTTACGTCATTTTTTTACAAAAAATAACCAATACAATTTAAAAATGCCAAAATCAGCACTTTTCTTTACTATTTATATATCGTCATATGGATCACTACGATGAGAAAAAGCGCTCCGAAATTTTCGGAAGCGCTTTGAAAGTTGGATTACACCTTAACGGCCCTGACTTCAATCAAGTCAGGGGCGCTACTTACTATATCCTCTCCTAGCTCCTTCTTGCCTGAATTAAGGTGAACCAATCCGAATCCCCATTAAATACACCGTGTACTCTGTATACAGGCTGATAGAAGCCCTTCGTGTCATATATAAACGTAAGCTCAATTCCTGTTATATCTAGTTGGTCACCTTTTTTAATAACGAGTTGATCAGGCTTTAATACTGCATTTCTTTTGATTTGAGGAAATTCACCATTCTTTATACGTTCATATACCTCTGCAGGAGACAGGATATCTACTTCCTTAATCAATTGATTCTCCTGGAGCCCGTTATTTATCGAATAGATACTGCCATCTTGTTTAAGACCGAGTAACAGTTCGCCAGTCCAATAATTTTCGTTTAACCCCGCTTTATCCGGGAGGGACCATTGAAATTCTCCGCTATCCAATGCTGTTAAATGAGCCTCTTGAGGGAGTAGGTCAAGATCGGCTATTATGGTTTTGGCTTTTGAGAGCATCGGTTCTTGGTCAGCGAATGAAGCCCGCTCTTCTGTATAATTGTTCTCGATTAACGACCAGTTCCCCTCTTGGGATTGATAGAAGGTATATGGTGTTCCTGATTTGTCTTCCATTAGAATCTCATGATCGCCGCCTCGATCCGTAACCTTCAACTCAGATAATCCTAGTTTCTGCTGCAGCAGGGCTTCTACACCATCCCGCTGAGTGATTTTCTTGTATACGGGGGCGACCGCAGGTGCCGAGCTTAGCTGAAGGGATGTTGTCACTTCAACATCTGTCATATTCCATTGGGTATATGAGTTTATGGCCAGATTGCCGAACTCTTGTTGGGAATACACAATATGCATACCGATAAAAAACAAACCCATGATTAGAGGGATCGCCAGGTTTCCCAGCAGACTTTTCATTTTTACTCTTTTGTTATCAACAATGGAAGCAGTAAGTCTGTATAACTGATATCCAAAAATACCACCAAGCGTGTTGTTCATGATATCAGCAAGCTCAAACAGCCCTGCGCCTGACAGCGTCTGGTAGGTTTCAATAAAGAGCGTAGAACCTACCACGACTAGAAGAAGCCACTTAAACGCTTTACATTTTCGGCTGATGAAGGGCAGCAATATTCCCATAGGGATAAACATGATGATATTAAATATGCCGTTCTGAAGATCACGTAAGGAATATTTGTTCCACGCTTCGATATAATCGCTGAATGGATGGAGATTTATCTGCAAGAAATGGGAATGGCCGCGCCCGAGCATGGTTAGCTCAAGCACAAATACAACATATCCGATGAACAAGGCGCCAAGAAAAAGCTTTTTCATATGAATCCTTGGCTTTCTCTCTGATTGTTGTTTTCTATAATAAAGATAATAATATAACCCGATTAGAACGAATTCGATCCCGATAATTAATATGACCGGCAGCATTAAAATACGTAGATTCGTATAGATTGCATCGATCCCCAAGACGAGGTCCCCCTTATGACTTTAATCTAATGATGGTTGACACTGTCTTTCCTTGCAGTTTCAAGTCAGAGTCGGTCATTTTTATATACTCTCCTGCTTTAACGCGTCGATAATGTTATCCTTTTTTACTTTCGCGCTGGAATATAGCATGGCAGAACCAACAATGACAAATACGGCGGCAATGACAGACAGAATACTCATCCAGGGAAGGACGAATCCGTAGCTAAATTTGTTCGCAAATGCCTTATAGATCACATACATCACGATGAAGCTGATAGGAAGCCCGAACAGCAGTGATTTGGCCCCATAAACAACACTTTCGTAGTTCATCATTTTCGCAAAGCCTTTTGGCGTCATTCCAACAGATTTCAGCATCGCAAATTCCCGCTTTCGAAGAGCGATGCTCGTTGAGATCGTATTAAATATATTCGCAATCGAAATCACTGAAATTAATACGATAAAGCCATAAGAAAAGACGGACATCAATAGTATCATCTGTTCTTCCTGTTTTCTGGATTGGTACACATTGTACGCATACAGATTAGGCTCTTTCATATCTTCGATTTCCTGCTGCGTTTTCAGCGGGTCCGCACTTTTCAGATAGAGAAAGGTTTGAACGAACTCCCCGCTCTTATCGTCTGCCAGTTGATTCAGGACTTGTTCCGAGACGACAATATTTAGCCCGCCTGTTCCGACTAAGCTCATCCCCATCGGAGATCGATCCGTCAACGCCGCAATGTACACTTTACTTACATCCGTCTCTTGCTCCGTTTCCTCATGGATCGTTGTCAAATCGAGACTTTGCCCGACACTCGCATGAATTACCTTCGTTTGGACGTATTTTCCCGTATCCATATCTTTATAATCGATGATATCGATCACGATGGCGGCGGGATGATCCGGATCCGTCAGTAGCTCGTAATCTGCGCCGACTGCTTTGGCATAAGCCCGCAGGTTCGAATCGTTTAATGCAGCGATTTTAATATCATAAGGATATTTTCCGTCCTTAAGCATACTCCGATCCTTCTTGACCGCCTCCTGCAATTCATCGGCGATGGACGCTTCTTCGATCCAAGCGTTCCTGTACAACTCATGAATTACGCTGTATTCCGACACATCCGAAAGGGATGCAATGGATTGAACCAACCGATCGTCTATTCTTTTTTCATTGCCGTAAGATAGTTCGATATCATAGTTGACGCCTTCCTGCGACATAGCCAAGGTTTGTTTCAGATTACCGGTAAAAAATGATACCGTTAAAAACAAAACGATGCTGATCACGAGCGAAAATACGGTGGCATGGTATCTCCGCTTGTTCCTTTTCAAGTTTTTCAATCCGATCTCCGCTTCGATTCCGAAGAGCCTTCGAATCCATTTCGGCGTTTCCACGCTTTTGCCCGTAAGCTTCACATCGGTAGTTTGACGAATCGCATCCATGGCGGAAATCCGGGATGCTTTGACGGCCGGGAGATACGTCGAAATGAAAATCGTGAACATCGAAACAGTGCAGGCAATCAAAAGCGATAACGGCGTGACGATTACCGTTAGCTTTTCAGTAATTCCTAAAGCTCCTTGAATTGTAGCGTTAATAAACTGAAAAGTAATGCCGATCCCGGCAAGACCGCATAGGATTCCAACGGGAATGCTGATCAAGCCAATAATGACCCCCTCAAAAAACACCGAATTTCTCTTCTGCCTTTTCGTAGCCCCCACGCTTGCAAGCATCCCTAAATGACGGGAACGTTCCGAGACGGAAATCGCAAAAGCATTATAGATCAGCGAAACCGAGCCGATCATAATAACCGCCATCAGGATCACCGATAAGGAGAACATCGTGCTGTACGAGGCTTCGCTTTTGGAGACGCCATAATAATGAAGCAAATCGTGATGATATTGGACTGTTTCGATATGGTTGTTCTCTGCCAAATTTTCAGCATGAGCGAACAAAGACTGATTGATTTTTTGCAAGACGACCACCGCATTGACTCGATCGTTTGCCCCGATGAGGTTTTCATTGACATAGCTAATGGCCGTATACCCCGGGGCCCACGCCGGTTCCCATACGGGAGATTTGATGAAGCCTACGACCATGTAATCCCTTGTCATTGTATTATGCAATGTTTCGTTCTTTTCGTTATCTACGATGCGCAGCGATTCGGTTTGACCCAGCGGTTGATCGTTCCCTACCTCGAATCGTTCGCCGACGCGAAGGGTGAGACGATCTCCGAGTTCGTATTTCACCTTGGCATTCGTCGCAATAGCTTCAGAAATTACAACTTCCTTGTCTGTTTGCGGCAGACGCCCCTTGCTCAATTCAATCGGAAATTGCGCTAAACCTTGTGCATCATACGCCTTGATGAACAAATACGGCTTATTTGTATTTTGTCCCCCTTCGAATGGGGCATAGCCAAGATCCTTGGTGATTGCAAGGGTCTTGGTTGCGTCATCGTTTTTTATCGCTGCAAGCTGTTCCTTGTTGACATCCTGATATAAGACATGCCATTCCCCTTCATCCGCGATGGTTTGCCTTTTCATTAAATCCAAGTAAGAAAAACCAAGCGTAGCAACAGCCGTCACCATGGCAACTGACAACATGACACCTATGATGGTTACAAGCGTTCGTCTCTTGTTTTGCCTCAAATGTCTGACGGTAAGTTTATTGACAATATTCAAGGACGAATCACCTCGTCTTTGGCAATTCTTCCGTCCTCAATCGAAATGACCCTGTCCGCTTGCAAAGCGATTCGTTCGTCATGCGTGATCACGATCAATGTCTGGCGATAGGTTTTATTCAACATTTGTAATAAGTCGATGATCTCGCTGCTATTCTTGCTGTCCAAATTCCCAGTGGGTTCGTCCGCCAGCATAATGGCAGGATTACTAATGAGCGCTCTGCCGATCGACACCCTTTGCTGTTGTCCGCCTGATAATTGATTGGGCAGATGGTTTAAACGATGTTGCAGATTCAGAGTCTTCACCAGAGCATCCAACTGCTTCTGATCTACCTTCTGGTTATCAAGCAAGAGCGGGAGCGTAATATTCTCTTCCACCGTCAGGACGGGAATCAGATTAAAAAACTGGTAGATCAGTCCGATTTGTCTCCGCCTGAAGATGGCCAGCTGCGTTTCGTCCAAGTTATACATGTCCGTACCCTCTACGAGGACTTTGCCGCTCGTCGGCCGATCCACACCGCCCAGCATATGCAGCAGCGTGGATTTCCCCGATCCGGACGGGCCGATAATCGCGACAAATTCGCCTTTTTGAACCGAAAATGAAATATCGTCAAGCGCCTTTACCGCCGATTCGCCTGTGCCGTATATTTTAGACAAATGCTCGATTTTTAAAATTTCCAATGCAAACCCTCCATCTCGTTGCTGATGGATATCATTTTACCTGTCCAAAATGACTTTCAAGTGACTGCCAAGATGACAATTTAGTCACATACGATTAAATTACTTGTTTATAAAACTTAATTCGAAATTGCGTACCCTTGTCGCAGCTGCTTGTCACATCAATCACTCCGTTCTGACTCGCAATGATGCTGTAAGCCATCGCAAGTCCGATGCCGATGCTCCCCTCGCTCGCATTTTTCCCTTTATAAAAACGTTTAAATATATACGGTAAATCTTCTTTTGGAATTCCTTTTCCGTTATCGGCAATGATAATTTCCGTAAAGAGCGCATTTTCGGAAAAAGAAATGGCTATACGTCCGCCTTCATGCGTGTGCTCGACGCCGTTTTTCAATATATTAATGAGCGCTTCGGCCGTCCATTTGAAATCTCCGACAAAAGAGACGTTGTCATCGCCTTTGATGGAAACCGCTTGGTCCTTGATTTCCATCGGAATCAACACCGGTTCTAATGCCTTTTGTATAAGCTTATTAACGAATACTTGATCTCTTTTGAACTGGATGGTCTTTTCCTCGATTCTCGATAGCTTTAATAAGGAAGAAACAAGCCAATCGATTCGTTCAAGCTGAATACGGATATTGCGAGTGAACTCCGTTCTTTTCGCTGCAGGCAGGTCGGGTTTGCTTAATAAATCCGCCATCACCGTCATGGAGGTAAGGGGCGTTTTAAGCTGATGCGAGATATCGGAAATGGCATCCGTTAGCCCCGTTTTGTCTCGCTGCAGAAGCGACCTCTGCTCTGATAGCATAAGCGTCACTTTATAAATATCATTCTTTAAAATGCTAAGCTCACCTTCTTGATTATCGCGAGCGTCAAGTGAATAATTACCGCTGCTAATTTCACGCAAATAGACGGACAGCTTTTCAAGTTCGCCGTATCTCCATCTCGTGAATAACAGACTGCTTCCCATAAGTAAAATAGACATGATGAAAACGAGCGCCGCAGCTACAGACGAAATAAAAGCAGCCGCAACGCCCCCCGCTAAACTGATGGAACCCATAATCAACAATAAAATCTGAACCTCTCGATTACGCAGCATCTAATCACCAACCTTATATCCTAAACCGCGTACCGTTTTGATCATCGTGGGATGCTGCGGATCATCCTCCAGCTTTTCCCGTAGCCTTTTGATATATACCGTTAGCGTATTGTCGTTCACGAAGTCGCCTGCCACGTCCCAAATCTGCTCCAAAAGCTGATTTCTTGACAGAACTTGCCCCATATGGTTACCAAAAATCAACAATAAGCGATACTCCAAAGCGGTCAATGAAATTTCGGCGCCGTTTTTATACACTTTTCCTTCCAGCGTATTCATGCGAACCTGGTTCAGGTTAATAATCCCTTGGGTCTGAGGCGACTTATGGTATCTCCGCAGGACGGACTTGATCCGCGAGAGAAGCTCGCGAATACGAAAAGGCTTTGTAATATAATCATCGGCTCCCATATCAAGCCCCATAACAACATTGACCTCATCGTCGATCGCCGTTAAAAAGATGACCGGAATATCTCGTCGTTCTTTCACCATTTTGCACAATTCATAACCGCTTCCATCCGGAAGCGATAAATCAAATAAGCATAGAGCGAATTGATCTATATCTTCAGTGAGCACTTTTTTTGCAGATTCGACATCATAGCAAAGAACGGTAGAAAAGCGATCTTGCTGCAGCGAATATTCCAGCCCGGACGCAATTGTTTTATCATCTTCCACTATAATAATATTTTCATCTGCAGATCATCTTTACGAACGACCATGAAGAAATAAGCCTCCTACATTCAAATGTCCGCTAGTTCAAGCTTAGCGGTCGTCAGGCATTTCAAAGCACACTCTTGATGTTATTCCCGATTAAAGATGTGACTCACCCAACATTAACACGTTATCAGGAATCCTTGCAAAAAGCGATGGAATTGAAACCAGTCATATGATTAACCGACCTCTGTAGTTTGCTGGCCAGGAAAAAATTAGCGTATAAAAAAACGCTAAGCCTGTCAAGATTGAAGGCTTAGCGTTATATTCGTTAACATGTTTTCCGTCTCAACGCAAGATGTTTACCCAAGAACCAAACGATCATCCGACAGCTTATGGCCGCTAATCTGCTCAAATTCCCCGAGCAGTTGCTCCACCGTCAGAGATTTCTTGCGCTCTTCGTTTACATCCAGAATGATACGTCCTTTGTCCATCATAATGAGGCGATTGCCTAAACGGATGGCCTGCTCCATGTTATGCGTGACCATGAGCGTGGTCAGCTTCATGTCGCGTACGATGTCATCGGTTATTCGGGTGATCAGCTCCGCACGCGCCGGATCAAGCGCTGCCGTATGTTCATCCAGCAGCAGAATTTGAGGCTGCGTGAAGGTCGCCATCAGCAAGCTTAGCGCTTGACGTTCCCCTCCGGACAGCATCCCTACTTTGGCCCGGAGCCGATCCTCGAGACCAATGCCGAGCCGCTCTAAATGATTGCGGAAACCAGCGCGCTTGGAGGCTGTAACGCCAATGCTGAGTCCACGGGACTGACCGCGGCGATGAGCCATCGCCAGATTCTCTTCAATGGTCATATGCGGCGCAGTGCCGGCCATCGGATCCTGAAATACCCGGCCGATCCAACGGCTGCGACGATATTCCGGCAGATGGCCAATTGAAGTGCCGTCAATGCGTACTTCGCCCGCATCGGGCTTCATTACCCCGGAAATAATATTCATCAGCGTAGATTTGCCTGCACCATTACTTCCGATAACCGTTACGAAATCCCCCGGCTTCAAGTGAAGATTGATATCCATCAAGGCAATCTTCTCGTCCACGGTTCCCGGATTGAACAGCTTGGACACACGGTTCATTTCCAGCATCAGAGCGCACCTCCTTTGGTCTTCCCTTGCGTAGCTAACAGTTCGGTTGAGCGCCTCCGTGCCTGTGAACGCTGCTTCATCGCCCGATTGATGGTCGGAACCACGAGAGCAATAATGACAATGATCGCTGTGATCAATTTTAAATCCGACGCTTCGAGCCATGGGATCTCATAAGCAGCAGCAACAACAATCCGATAAATAATCGAACCGCAGACGACAGCCAGCGTCGTCCGGAACACCGAACCGGTCCCCAGCACGGCTTCGCCAATAATAACGGATGCCAGACCGATAACAATCATTCCGATACCGGAGCCGATGTCCGCAAAACTGGATTGCTGGGCCACCACAGCCCCGGATAAAGCTACCAGTCCGTTCGAGATGCTGAGTCCCAGAATGGTTGTTGTGTCCGTGTTCGCACCAAAGCTGCGGATCATCCGCTTGTTATCACCTGTCGCCCGCAGCGCAAGGCCAAGGTCCGTGCGGAAGAATGCATCCAGCAGTAGCTTTCCGATAATCACGATTACCAACATAATATAGATCGGATCAATAGTTCCGAAGATAATTTTTTCCTGGCTTAGTGAGATGTTAGGCTTGCCCATAATTCTCATATTAATCGAGTACAGCGCAATCATCATAATAATACCTGAGAGCAATCCATTGATCTTACCCTTGGTGTGCAGCAATCCTGTACAGATACCGGCTAACATCCCTCCGGCAAATGCAGCCAGCGTAGCGAGCCATGGATTCACACCGTTGGTAATCAGAATCGCTGCAATCGCTGCGCCTGTCGTAAAACTTCCATCCACTGTTAAATCCGGAAAATCCAATATTCGGAACGTAATATATACACCGAGCGCCATCAACGCATACAGCAGCCCCAATTCAATCGGACCATCCAGCTTCATCACGAAATCCAGCATGTCTTTGACCTCCTTTAGGATTAAGCAAGGCGCGGGCTGTTATCTCCGCGCCTTACAGTTACTCAATGATGTTGTTGTCCGGGTCTTTGACTTCCTGTTTCATGGCGTCGGTCACTTCAATTCCATATTCAGCCGCAACCTTCGTGTTCAGGATCAGATCCAGCTTATCCGGCTTCGTGATTTCCATGTCCGCCGGATTTTTGCCGTTTTTCAGGATCTCTACAGCCATCTGTCCAACTTGATAGCCGTGGTCGTAATACTTAAATCCAACCGTTGCAAAAGCCCCCTTCTCCACCGTATCGCGGTCACTGGAGAAGAACGGAATTTTATTTTTTTGTGCTGTCTGAATAATTGTCTCGACTCCACTTACTACAGTATTATCTAGCGTGATATAAAAGGCATCGACTTTACCGACTAGCGATTCCGCTGCTTGCTTCACTTCCGAAGTATTGGTAACGGCAGCTTTTACAAGCTCGATTCCATGCTCCGAAAGTACCTCTTCTGCTGTGTTGGCCATAACAACCGCATTTGCTTCTCCTTCATCTAAGACCAAACCAATTCTCTTAACATTTGGAAAATGAGTACTAACAAAATTCATCAACTCTTTGGTTGCTTCAGGATTCGTATCGGATGCCCCGGTGATGTTGCCGCCGGGTTTCTTCAAATCGCTGACCAGCTTCGCATCAAGCGGATCTGTCACCGCTGCAAACAAGACCGGCTTCTCCTTCACGTTCTGTGCCACAGCCTGTGCCGAATCGGTTGCAATTGCGACCACCAGATCCGCTTTCGTATCCTTCAGCTTCTGGCCGATCGACAGGTTGTTCGCTGGATCGCCTTGCGCATTGTTATAATCGATTTTCAGCGTATTGTCTTCCTCGGAAATTCCGGCTTCCTTCAATGCCGCCAGAATGCCTTCCCGCGTTGCATCCAAGGATGGATGCTCTACGATCTGCGAAATAGCGATGCTATAGGATTTCTTCTCCGCTTCTCCGCCGCTGCCCGTTTGAGTCGTACCGCCACCTTCCGGCTTGTCCCCGCATCCTACAGCTGTAACCAGCAGTGCGGAGAGTGTAAGTGATAACCACATTTTTCTCTTCATCATGATTCCCCTCTCATTTGTTAACCGCTTCGTTCTTAAACCATAATTTTCTACATAAAGCGACAACGCTTCCCCGCTTTCATCGACGAAAGCATTAAAGTCAAAAAATAGGTCGTTCCAATTGAACAACGGTCTATTATGAACATTTTATATGTACCCAATTGTTTTCGTCAATCAAGATTTTATAAAGCGTGTAATGGTTTACATAAAGAACATCCCCGGACATTACACGCTTCCGGGGATGTCAGCTAAACGAAATATTATTTATATAGTAGAAAAAATTCGGAACGTCTACAAAATGGACCGGCCCTGCATCGTCGCTAACCACGCTTCTGCCATGAGCGAATGACCTGCGGGGGAAGGATGAACACCGTCAGATGCCCAGTAACTCATCTCTATCTTGGAGCTGGCTGCAGCAAAAATGCCGTCGAGTGGAACGTACAGCGTCTCAAATTCTCGCGATAATTCGCGAACGGCCTGAATTTTGGGATCCAGATCCTCCCGCCATTCCTTCTTCGCTTCCGTAACAGGCAGCAAGAACGGCTCCATAAGAATAAAATTCGCGCCGGTTAACTCGCGGGTTTGGATAAGCAGCTCACGATACCCTTCATAGTAGGCTTCCACGGACGTTGCTTCCCCCCGGTTATACTTCCTGCCGGTCTCATTAATACCGACCAGGATGGATACCCATGTCGGATCCAGGTCAATGCAATCTTCCTCCCAGCGCCCCCGCAGATCGACGACCCGGTTACCGCTGATTCCGCGGTTTACAAAACGCAGCCTTTTCAAAGGCAGCTCCATTCCAAGCCGGGCAGCAGCCATCAGCGCATATCCATGCCCCAAACTGTCTGACTCCTCGTAATTTCGCCCGCAATCGGTAATACTGTCGCCTTGAAACAAGACGAGTGCATTTTGCTCGATATGTACCATGCTGTTCAACGCCTCCAATAATTGAAAGTGTTCTCAAGCTCACCCCTTCATCATAACCGCTTTCCTGCAATCGTGAAACCCCTTAAATTCACATATCATGGCAAACTTTCTATACATTTAAGTTGACTATGTGAAGTGAATTCACTACAATTCTATAGGTACACGTATGGCTGAATATATAAAAGAACAGGTGATTAAATCATGTCAGAGCAACAGAACTATCAGATCCTTCTCTATTATAAATTTGTTCAAATCCCGGACCCTGAAGCGTTCAAAGACGAGCATCTGCAATACTGCAAAGATCTTGGACTCAAAGGACGTATCCTGGTTGCCTCCGAAGGCATCAATGGCACGGTATCCGGCACGATTGAACAAACTGAGCAATATATGCAGGATATGCACGCCAACCCGCTATTTGCGGACATGGTGTTTAAGATTGACCCTTCCGAAGGACATGCATTCAAAAAGATGTTTGTCCGTCACCGCGAAGAACTCGTTACTTTTCGTGTCGAGGATGAACTCAACCCCAACGAGATTAGCGGAAAACGCTTGTCGCCCCAGGAATTCTTTGAACACTTGCAGCGTGATGATGTCATCGTCATCGACGGGCGGAATGACTACGAATACGATATCGGCCACTTCCGCAATGCGATACGTCCAGAGGTGCAATCCTTCCGTGAGTTTCCGGAGTGGATTCGCGAGAACCTGAGCGAGCACAAGGATAAAACCATCCTGACTTACTGCACAGGGGGCATTCGCTGCGAGAAGCTGACCGGTTTCATGCTTAAGGAAGGTTTCAAAGACGTTGCCCAGCTTGAGGGCGGCATTGTCACCTACGGTAAAGACCCTGAAGTACAAGGCCGTCTGTTCGACGGGAAATGTTATGTATTTGATGAGCGTATTGCCGTGCCGATCAATCAAACGGACGAGGATGTCATCGTTGGTAAATGCCACCATTGCGGAAAGCCGGAAGATCGGTACATCAATTGCGATAATGACGCTTGCCACCTGCAGCATGTATGCTGCGAAGAGTGTGAGGAGCTTCATCATAGCTGCTGTTCTGCGGAGTGTGAAGAGATTGTTGCTGCAAGCCACAATGCTTCCTGAGCCAACCCAGCCATAAATGCTATAACCAAACGAAAGGGCAAGATGCGAATCACTCGCACCTTGCCCTTTTACTATACAATCTCGTCTGCATTCAGACGTATTAAATATCATGGAAAACAGCCAGTTCAGCTTCGATAGCAGCTTTGATCTTCTCGATGCATTCTTCCGTCGTTGCCGCGAATACACGTTTACCATTCACCAGTGCATATGGCCGCAGCTTGCACAGACCGCAAAGATTCATGCAATCCGCCCGCAGGACAGCGATTTCGGGATACAATTCCTCAAGATGCTCAAGCTCCAAAGCACTCATCAAGTTGCTGTCGCATATTTCCACAACGACAATCCCCATGCCCATCTTCATCACCACTATTCAATTTGACAATACGTTCATTCATTATGAGGAAAACGCCCGAATTTGTCAAATCGATCGTTGTGGAAGATCAATGAATGAGGGATTCCGCCCCATCAATGTAGATTTCAGTGCCGGTAATATGGGAGGCATCATCGGATGCAAGAAATGCTACAAGCTGGGCAACCTGTGAAGGCTGTCCCGGTCCATCCGCCAGAGGCTGATCACCTTCCGGATATTCAATTGGGATCGTCACCTCGTCCAGCTCTGGCTTCGCGATGGTGCTCTCATCAATGTTGGTGGCAATCGCGCCGGGGCAAATGGCATTCACCCGGATTTTATAACGTGCAAGCTCCAGAGCTGCCATCTTCATGAAAGCCACCTGCCCGGCCTTCGTGGTGCTGTAGGCTGAGAAACCAAAGCCGGTAAACACCCGGTTACCGTTAATGGAGCTCGTAATGATGATACTTCCTCCATGCTCCTTCAAATAGGGAATCGCGTATTTAACCGTGGCAAACGTTCCTCTTAGATTGGTATTGATTGTAGCATCCCATTCATCCAGCTCCATGATCTCGATCGGGGCCTTGGTCCCGTTGATCCCGGCGTTGGCAAACACGATATCAATCTTTCCCCACTTCTCGGCAGCCTGGCTAAAGCAATCTTTCAGCGATTCCGCTTTGGAAATGTCACAGTTGCCGGTTAGCGCTTCGCCCCCGCCTTGTTCAATCGTTTGTTTAACCTTCTCCACACGTTCACGATCAATATCGATCAACAGCAGATTAGCTCCTTGGTCTGCCAAAAGAAGGGCTGCGGCCTGGCCGATTCCGGAACCAGCACCGGTAACGATGGCTACTTTACCATCCAAACGTTGATTAGTTGACATTGCCACAACCTCCTCGTTTAAGTTTTCTTGATTATAGATAACCCAACGAGTCCGTGTCTGAATCTTGGTACCTCGAGCTGTTATGATGCGTGTACGTAATCAATCTCTTCTCTGCTCGAAATCTCCTGTCAGGTAAAAAAGAAACCGCTCCTCGACTCATCATGGCAAACAGCTTACCACTTGAGCCGTAAGAACGATCTCTAAGTTCATTCGCTATGCGATTACTTGTTCTTTCGAACCTAAAGCTGGAATACCGCTGGTTTTACGCATACCGGTTTGGACTGCGAAACCATATATCCTGTAAAGGCAAGCTTGCCATCCTCCGGATTCACCTTAAACAATACCAGGTTATTCCCATCTCTATTGGCAACAACCAAGAACTTGCCACCCGGCATGAGTGTAAAATGACGC
The DNA here is from genome assembly GCF_025142895.1 of Paenibacillus sp. p3-SID867. Classification (NCBI taxonomy): domain Bacteria; kingdom Bacillati; phylum Bacillota; class Bacilli; order Caryophanales; family Paenibacillaceae; genus Paenibacillus; species Paenibacillus sp. p3-SID867. The sequence goes on along the minus strand of NZ_JAMBDM010000003.1, from coordinate 215,677 downwards.
GGGTGCCCGCCTTCTGTCGATATATATTGGACCGGGCTTAAGCGACCGGTATCTTCATGCACGTTGAATACAACAAGGCTGTCATGTCCGCGGTTAGATCCATATACCGTTTTGCCATCCGCAGACACGGCGATTTCGGCGCAGTAACTCTCCCCGTCAAAATCCGCAGGCAGTGTCGATATCGTCTCCAGTACCTCAAAACGACCTTCGTCTTGGATATAGCGAAGCACCGTGACACTGGAATTCAGCTCGTTGATGACATATGCGTAAGCACCGCTTGGGTGGAACGCCAGATGACGAGGGCCTACGCCCGCTTCCAGCTGGGTTTCGCCATGAAAGCTCAATTCTTGGGCATTCTCATTTACCGTGTAAGCGAGAATTTTGTCCAGTCCCAAGTCCTGTACGAACACGTATTGACCATCCGGACTGTAAAACGCCGAATGCGCTCTGGATTGCTGATCTCCCTGCACAGTTACGAGATCGGCATGTTTCTTCTCATCCAGCAGTTCACCGGCTTGTCCATCCTTACCGATTGCATGAAGGCCTACCAACCCTCCATGATAACTCGAAACAATCAGATACTTACTCGCTTCATCTCGCTGGATATGGCAAGTAGAGCTGCTCACACTGCGAACACGGCTGCCTTCGGTCAGCTTGCCGGCAATAGGGTCAATCTCAAAGCTGATGACCTCGCCAGCCTTACCGCCATCCTCTGAAATTTCGCCAATGGCATATAAACGTCTGGCTTCCGGGTCCACGTTCAGGAAGGTCGGATTCTTAATGCCGGACACCTCATCAAGCAGCTTCAATTCGCCGCTATCCTCGTTAAATTCATATACGCATATTCCGCTTTGGTTGTCTTCCGCATACGCACCTGTAAATAGCAGCGTACGCTGGGATGGATTCGCCATAATGCCTATCTCTCCTCTCGTTTATCTATAATGATCATGATTTATGTAATGGACTATCAGTTACCATGTTAACTTCAACCCCAATGAAAATCAAATGACTTGATGTCCGAGGCCTGTTTGTCTTTTGCCATACCGGGTATGTATGTATTATATCGACTGAAGGAGGTATTCCCATGAAACAACCCAACAGCGAGGAAGTACGCAATCAGCAGAATGCGGAGAATGACTCTCAGGAACAAAGAGACAAGGTGAAGAAACATCAGGATGTGGAGCCTCAGGCTGAAAATTGGAATCCTCGGGATCTCCCCGATCCGAACGAAGACGATAAATCAAAATCATAATCGCTAATGTAAGAAGGCCGCATGGCAATGTCCATGCGGCCTTCTTATTATGATTGTGTCGCAAAGCTTGGATAGTTAGCCTTCCAGAAGCAGCGACTCTGGATCTTCAAGGAGCTCTTTAACCGTTACCAGGAAGCGAACCGCTTCGGAACCATCAACGATCCGATGATCATAAGACAATGCGATGTACATCATAGGACGATTCTCCATACGCTCAGCATCAATCGCTACCGGGCGAAGCTGGATTTTGTGCATGCCGAGGATACCCACCTGCGGCGTATTCAGGATCGGCGTAGACAACAGCGAGCCGAAGACGCCGCCATTCGTAATCGTAAATGTACCGCCTTGCAGTTCAGACAAGGACAGCGCATTATTTCGAGCCTTCGCAGCCAGATTGCCGATTTCCTTCTCAATCTCAGCAAAGCCAAGACGATCTGCATCGCGCACGACCGGAACAACAAGTCCTTCTTTCGCGGACACCGCAATACCGATATCATAGAATTTCTTCACAACAATATCATCGCCATCGATCTCGGCATTCAGATGCGGGAATCTCTTCAACGCACCTACAACCGCCTTGGTGAAGAAGGACATGAAACCGAGGCCTACGTCATGCTTCTCTTGGAAAGCTTGCTTACGACGCTTGCGCACATCCAGGATCGCTGTCATATCCACTTCATTGAAGGTAGTCAGCATGGCAGCCGTATGCTGCGCTTCGACCAAACGATTCGCAATCGTCTGACGACGACGGGACATGCGAGTGCGTTCTACCGGCTTGCCATACTCAGCGGCCGGAGCTTGTGCTGCCGGTGCGGCAGTGGAAGCTGCAGGCTTGCTTGGTGCAGCAGGCTGCTTGGCTTCATTATGATTCTTCACATCATCATGGTAAATCCGACCGATTGGATCGCGGCCCTGTACCTGGTCCAGATCAATCCCGCGTTCACGAGCCAGTTTGCGTGCGGATGGCGATGCAGTCAGACCCGCTCCTTCCTCGTTCTGAGCCGGTACCGGAGCTTGCGGCTTCGGTGCTTCTGCTGCGGGTGCCGGAGCAGCCTCCGTTTGTGCGGATGCTGGAGCTTCAGCCGCCTTCGCTGCCGGTGCGCTTGCAACGCCTTCCTGCGGAGAAATTTGACCGATGACTTCACCGATCGTTACATTCTCCCCTTCTTGACGAAGGATTTTTTCCACAACGCCTTCAGACTCTGCGCTAATTTCAAGATTAACCTTATCCGTTTCTAACTCGAGCAGCACATCACCGATGTTAACGCTATCCCCTTCTTTAACGTGCCATTTGAATATCGTTCCTTCGGTGATGGATTCGCCCATAGCTGGTACAGTAATTTCGCTCACAGCCGCTACCTCCCCAATGAGATCTCTTGATTTATAGTTTTACGATTAAGGGCAAAAGAAATGATGGTCTGTTGCTCATAAGCATGAACATCCTGATAGCCGCTAGCAGGGCTGGAACGCTCAGGACGTCCGCTGTAACGGACCTCTGTGCCTTTAGGTGCAATTTCACGAATTCTTGGTTCCATGAAGCTCCAGCTGCCCATGTTCTGAGGTTCTTCCTGAACCCACAGAATCTCTTTCAGGTTCGGATACTTCTGCAGCACACGGGAAATTTCTTCTTTAGGGAATGGATACAGCTGTTCCACACGAAGAATATGAATCCAGGACTGATCCTGATCCTTCTGCTTATCCAGCGCATCCTCCAAATCGATGGCAACTTTCCCCGAGCACAGAACAAGGCGCTCCACCTTCTTCGGTGATTGGCCAAGACCCGGCTGCTCCATCACTTTCTGGAAACCGCCCTCACTGAACGCGTTCACAGGCGATGCCACGCGCGGATTACGAATCAAGCTCTTCGGTGCCATAATCACCAGCGGTCTGGCATCTTCCGTTTCCGTCAAGGAAGCCTGTTTGCGCAGCAGATGGAAATACTGAGCAGCGGAAGTCAGATTCGCAACCGTCCAGTTGTCTTCTCCACTCAGCTGGAGGAAGCGTTCCAGTCTTGCACTGGAGTGCTCAGGACCATTTCCTTCATACCCGTGAGGAAGCAGCATAACCAAGCTGGACTTCTGTCTCCACTTCGAGCGGCCGGCCGTGATGAACTGATCAATGATAACCTGGGCACAGTTAACGAAATCACCATACTGCGCTTCCCAGATCACTAAAGTCTCCGGAGAGTACACATTGTAGCCATATTCAAATCCAACGACGGCTGCTTCGGTCAACGGGCTGTTATAGATCGCAAACGATGCCTTAGCTTGCGGCAACCGGTGCAGCGGGCAGAAGGTCTCTCCATTAACCGCATCGTGAAGCACGAGGTTACGATGGGCAAACGTTGCACGTTCGGCATCCTGTCCCGTAATCCGGATCGGCTTGCCGTCGGCAAGAATCGTAGCGAAAGCCAGCGTTTCGGCATGACCCCAGTCCACCTTCTCGCCCTCGTCGAGCGAGTTGCTGCGGCGCTCGAGAATACGTTGAAGCTTCGGATATACCGTAAAGCCTTCCGGCCACTGCAGGAGCTCGCGATTAATCCCGCGCAGCACTTCTGCAGACACATTCGTAGCTGCTTCCGTCTTGGATTTACCGTCCGTAGCGTTCAGTCCAAGCAGGATCTGATCAACAGGATCCTTCGACTTCACGCTCTCGTAAGAATTCTTCAGGACCTCCAGAACGCTATTCTTCAGACCGTCCACTTGTTCTTGGGTCAGAATGTTTCCATCCACCAGTTTCTTCATATAAATCGTGCTGACGGTTGGATGGTTCTTCACCTTCTGGTAGATCAGCGGCTGGGTTGTTTCCGGATCATCGGTTTCGTTATGGCCATATTTCCGGTAACCGACAAGATCAATCAGAATGCTCTTCTTGAACTTGTTGCGATAATCGCTGGCTAGACGAGCAACCGCGATACATGCTTCCGGATCATCCGCGTTCACGTGGATAATCGGAATCTCATATCCTTTCGCCAAGTCACTCGCATAATGAGTGGATCTGGAATCCTTGCCTTCTGTCGTAAATCCGATACGGTTATTCACGATAATGTGAATCGATCCGCCCGTACGGAATGCCGGCAGTTTATTAAAGTTCAAGGTTTCCGGCACGATCCCTTCGCCAGGGAACGCGGAATCACCATGAATTTGAATGCTCAGCGCTTTGTTTACATCCTGCTTCGGATAACCCGCTTCACTGCGATCCTCCTGAGCAGCACGAGCAAAGCCCTCAACCACCGGATTGACGTACTCCAGGTGACTCGGGTTGTTCGCAAGGGTAATCCGAACCTGCCGTGCTTCATCCTTCTTCAGATAACGGTCCGCGCCCAAATGATATTTCACGTCACCTGTCCAGCCATAGTTAATGCCCATGGAGCCTTCGGATGGAACGAGATGTTTATTCGGAGAGTGCATGAACTCCGAGAAAATCTTGCTGTAATCCTTGCCCAGTACATGAGCGAGGACGTTCAAGCGACCGCGGTGTGCCATCCCCACGAGGATGGAATTGACATCCACTTCGGCCATTTGGCGAACAATCTCGTCAAGCAGCGGTACAAGTGCTTCGTTGCCCTCAACCGAGAAGCGTTTCGCACCTACGAACGTGCGGTGCAGGAATTCCTCGAATTGCTCGGCCTCAAGCAGCTTTTTCAAAAGCCCCCTGCGCTCTTCTACGCTCATGGCGGACAAATAACGTCCCGATTCTGCCTGCTCGTTGAGCCATTTGCGTTCTTCTTCATCGTGAACATGGCTAAATTCATAGGCAATGGAGCCTGTATATAGTTGTAACAGCCGCTGGATTGCCTCTAAGCCATTCTTGATATCGCTAGGAGCCTCCTCCCAGACGATCTCTGCAGGCAGGGCTGCCAAATCCGCTTGGCTGAGTTGGTAGCTTTCTGGTTGAAGCAGACGCGTGTCAGCTTCGTTTCCAATTCCAATCGGATCAATGTCGGCGGCCAGATGACCGTAGGTTCTAATGTTCCATACCAGTTTGCCGGCAGCTACCCCTTTTTTCAACAATTGCGGGTCGTAGCTAACACCTTGTCCCTGCGAATCCGCTTTCTTTTCATTGTTTTCCAAAGATGGAGGCGGTCCCCAGCTGGCGAACAGCTCACGGTATCCTGGCTCCACAGATTGCGGGTCTTGCAAAAACTTCTCATACTGATCTTGAATGTACCCCAAGTTCGGACCGTGATATTTCTGCCAAGGTCCATCTGTCATTCTGTCAAGGGTCTTCATCGCTGACTCCCTCCGTCAGATTATTTTGATTGCTCAAGGACGGAATTTCTAATTTTACATTTTACGTACTGCATTTTACATTAAATAAACGTTTTCTTACGATTACATTATAATACACTTGGCCTCAATACCGAAAATACCCTTTATATATAATAATGATCTCAGAAACAGATGAATTTGCGTCAATTTTTTGACGATTTGTCCATGAACCACCCATTTCTCTGTATAGGGTTCCAATTAAAGTCATTATTCTGAAAAAGTATCCACTTCCAGCCAGTCCATCTGCCGCAGCGGTTCAGGTCCGGTATCCATCCCCAGCAGCCGGAGAAGCTGTTTGGCGTTATCGGAAGCATCGCCTCCCGAATTGTTATTGAATATGATCCAGCACTGCTTCGACTTCTCAAGCAATTGCTCGATCCATCCCTTCCACTGCTCCAATTCCTCTAAGCTGTAACGGTATAAATATCGCACCTCGCGCCAGTTGGTCTGACCGCTGGAGTGCCACCCTTCGGCGTTTCGTCCATGCATCCGGATCATCACAGCTTCTGTACCCGTTGTCTCAAGAACGACCGGTACGGATCCAATACCTGCTTGCGGCTCATCGGCGATGCTGTGAATCCAGCCCTCGCTTCGCATAAACTCAAGCGTCCTCTCCCGAAACTCCGGCGCATACCAGCTCTGATGCCGAAATTCCAGGGCTACGGGCACATCCTTCATCCACTCCCGCGTCCGCTTCAGAATGTCCACGTGTTTGCGTTCGCACCCGAACCAGGGCGGGTATTGAAACAGAACGGTCCTTAATTTGTCCGCAGCCCGCAACTCCTCAACTGACGTGAGCAAATGATCAAACATCGTTTTGACGCTAGGATATCTGTCCTTGCCCTGGCCGCGTGCATGACCTGTCATGCCTTGATAAGCTTTTACAATAAAACCGAAGTGGTCTGGGACGGCAGCTGCCCACTTATTCATTTGTTCCGCTGACGGTATGGCATAGAACGAATTGTCCATCTCCACGAGGGGAAAATGCCGGCTGTACATTTCCAGCCTGTCCGAAGGCCTCGCCCCTTCATCATACAGCTTGTCATGATCTCCCCAGCCGGACAGGCCCACCTGAATTACATGCTCATACTTTTCTTCCTTTAACATAACAATCCTCTCATCCACATGATTTACCATATCGGGGACTTCTATTAATTAACCTCAAGCGGGATATTTCAAAAGCAGGCAACCCCTTACTGATTTTACCATTGCCTTCAAATATGCTTACTTCTGATCGTAAAAAACATGATGCGCCTCCAGTATTCCGTTCTCGATGAGCATCCTTCCATAGGAGTACCGGGGCTGCCGCCTTTTATCCGTGGCGGAACCGGGATTGAAGAGCAGCACCCCTTGCACATGTTCTTTAAACGGGATATGGGAGTGACCGAACAAGATACAATCCACCTCCGTGTCCGCAAAATCCTTCCTTGCGCGAGAGGGCGTTGTTCCTCCTTGTCCGTGCCCATGCACCATACCGATGCGTTTGCCTTCGATTTCGACCAGCTTCTTGTAACCTAACCGTTCGATAATCCGCTCATCGTCCACATTTCCGGCTACACCTTCCACCGTGGCATATTGACTAAGCTGTTCATAGAGCTCCCAATTGGACCAGTCACCAGCATGAAGGATAAGATCCGAATGCCTTATATCTTCAAGCAGCGAGGCTGGGAGCTCTTTCGCTTTTCTTGGCATATGAGTGTCTGACAATACCGTAATCCGAAATGGATGACTCATCTTGATGGCCCCCTTCTTCATGATATGAAATGCTGAGAAATCTGCTTTCTAATACCAATCTATATCCTACCAAATAATCGAATCCAAACAAAACCGCGCAGAGTGAGCTGCGCGGTTTGCTGGTCAGTTACCTGACAGAAAAAAATTTCCAATCTTAAGTTTTAGTTTGTCCATGTGCTGAATACAATGTACGAGCATGAGGGTACAAGCTTTCTTACTTATCCATGTTCATGACGAGAGGTGGAAGTCAATGAGTATTTTTATTAGCTACATGATTCTGGGCCTTTCTCTATCAGCCCCCGTAGGCCCGGTCAATGCAGCGCAGCTCGACAAGGGGATCAAGAAAGGTTTTTGGCATGCATGGTTGTTTGGCATCGGCGCGGTCCTGGCGGATATCCTTTATATGATTTTGGTCTACCTGGGCGTTGTTCACTTTCTGAGTACGCCGTTTATGCAGACCTTCCTTTGGCTGTTTGGTGCCTTTGTTCTTATTTACTCCGGGCTGGAAAGCATCCTGAATGCCCATAAAGTGACGATCAGCCAAGAGAGTAGTGAAGATTCAATATGGAGAAGTATGCTCTCCGGATTTCTCATGTCCGTATCCAATCCGATGACGATTCTATTCTGGCTTGGCATTTACGGCTCCATTCTTATCAAAACTGCGGCGGATGAGGGATCCGGAAATCTGTTCCTCTACAGCGTGGCCGTTATCGCTGGAGTCGTGATATGGGATTTGTTCATGGCTGCGCTTGGCAGCGTATTCCGCCGATATTTGAGCAATAGAGCCCTTTCCCTGGTCTCCATTCTTTCCGGAATCTCGTTGATCATCTTCGGCGTTTATTTTGGAATCCGAGCTCTTGCCCTGCTATATCCGCTCATATTCTAACGGGCCGGCTTAGGACGAAGCTTGGGCTTGTCCGCCTCTCTGGCATGGCCTTGCCCGGATTTCTTCCACACGGAGCGCATGCATAGTACCACCAGACCGATTACCAGAATAAACCCAAGACTGATCCAGAGCCCCGGCCGACTCGTGGGGTGCAGTGCGGTTCCACATACAGCAGCCGCAATCAGAAGCATTCCGATATATCGTTTGATCTTGCCCCAAACCGTAAGCTCTATAAGCCGGCCCGCCGATATGAGGATGAAGAACCAATTATACAGCAGCATAAGTCCTGCACCGGTGGTCAAATACTCATAAATTTTGCCTGGCATGAGCAGTGACAACACAATGGATACAATCAATCCGACAGCTGTAAGGGATAGTGCATATATAGGCGTATCCCGCTTAAACTTTTTCATGGCAAACAACTTGGGAGCGTCCTTATCCTCGGATAACGTAACCAGCATCGTCGTCACAGCATACAGCGAAGCAACCATGGTCGAGAAACCGGCTATAATCAATACAGCATTAAATATATGCGGGATAAAAGGAAGCTGGTAGGAGCTTAGCGCCACCACAAAGGGACTTTTCGTCGTGGAGAATTGATTCCAGGCCACCATGATCACCGCCATCCCAATAGAAAGAACGTATACGATGGATAGCAGCAGAATCATCACTCTACCTGCTTTAGGCGCTTCCTTCGGATTCTTTAAGCGAATCGCCATAACCCCCATGACTTCGATTCCGCCAAAGGCATAAAACGCAAAAATCAGGGACGACCACATGCCCATGCCGCCTGCCGGAAAAATTGCGTTCAGGCTGCCTGGAACGTGCAGCTTCGACCCTCCTTTTAACCACCCCATCAGGGCGGCAGCAGCAATGACGAGAAACATGACAATCGCGGCGATCTTAATCACAGCCAATACATTCTCCAGCCGGTCAAAGCCTTTGTTCCCGATCCATATGACAAACAGCCCCAATACGGCATAACCTGACGCAAATATCCACATCGGAATGCCAGGAAACCAAAAACGCGAGAAAATCGCAAGCGCCGTCATCTGGCTCCCCATGATCAACACTTCGGAGCACCAGTACATCCATCCTGTAGAGAAGCCTGCCCATCGGCCATAGGCTTTTTTGGCGTAGGTTCGGAACGAGCCCTTCTGCGGGTCCTCGGCCGTCATCCTTGACAGCACATCAAATACGAAGAAGGTGGCTGTCGCCGCCAGTATTATCGATAGAAGAAAAGCCGGTCCTCCCAGCCGGATACCTAATGCAGATCCGAGAAAATACCCTGTGCCGATCGTTGATGCAACCCCCAGCAGCGATAGCTGCCACCATTTCAAGTTCCCTGCCTCCGTCTTCGCCCCTTTGTTCACGGTTCAATCCTCCAGAATATTGTTATGGGTTCGTTCAAAACTTTCCTTATTATGAAGGGAACGTCCGTGCTTTATGTACAAGACGGCTGACCTAAAAATACCTTTTTCGAAAAACTGAAGGCTATGTCCTAACCTCTTGCTGGGTTCTTTCGCATATTATGGTTGTTCTCCGTGAACCATAAACGGGAAGAAAGCTGAATTGGGGGATCACACATGTCAGGAGTTCGCGGTATTCCAACGAATCAGGCGTTTATGATTATGATGCTTACGGCCGGCTTGACCAATCATGTCATGATCATACCTGTGCTTCTGGAGAAATCCGGACGGGATGCCTGGATCACCATTATGGTGTCCGCCGTATTATTCTTGCCCTGGGTTCTGCTTATTTACGGGATCATCAATAAGATCGGCAATCGTTCCATTACGCAGGCGTTAGACGAAAGCAGCGGCAGAGGGTTCCGCTTGCTGGTGATGAGTATGTCAGGTTTGTATTTTTTCGCCTTTGCCTTCTATACCTTGAAGGAAGTTATCGATTGGACGAAGTCCTCCTATATGATCCAAACTCCCGTCATTGCAACGGCATTGATACTCATGGTGTTATGTCTTGTCACTATGAATCACGGCATAAAGACCATCGGCGTGTCCGCCGGCATATTGCTTCCTTTTGTTGTATTGCTGGGGATCTTCGTATCCTTATCCAACGTTAAAGTAAAAAACTATAACTATCTGCTGCCCGTGCTGGAGGACGGCTTCCTGCCGGTGATTAGCGGGATCCCCGTTATGTTCGGAGGGCTATCCCAGTTTATATTGATATTATTCTTGCGTCCCCATCTTCAGAAAAAGCCTAGTTTTCTTACGATCCTACTCATCCATGTCGTCCTCATATTCCTTACGTTCGGACCCACCGTCGGAGGTCTTGCCGAATTTGGTCCGGAAGAAATGAAGCTTCAGCGGTATCCTGCCTATGAACAGTGGCGTCTCGTTAAGTTAGGCAAATTCGTGGAGCATGTCGATTTTTTATCCATTTTTCAATGGCTTAGCGGTGCTTACATCTCGATATCGGTTTCGATTTTTATGCTCTGCGAAACCCTGCTTCCCAAGTCCAAACAAAGTGTCGGCATATTAGCCGTTTCCACGCTGCTCATTATTTTGTGCGCCTCCCCGATCAGCAATCTCAAAATGTATTATGCGATGGCCGACTATTTTTTGCCCGTGTCCGCCATCTATATTACCATCTTAAGCCTGCTGCTATTCTTCCTGATCCGCAAGCCCGAGCAACAACAGCAACAACAGAAATCCACTTCAGCGAAAGGAGAACCTCAGTCATGACCTTGACAGAGCAACAACTTCGAGACCGTTATACCGATTCCGATGACGTATACATTACGTCTTATCCGGGTGAGGAAGGCGATTTATTGCCATGGGCGATCCTAGTTTACAGTCCGTTAATGTGCGATTCACAACTGCTGTCCAAAATTCTGCTGCCTGTTATCAGTAAAGAATGGAATATGGCGGTTTCCCAAAGACAACCGTTCGATCCAAAACATCTGGAATATCATCTTACCCTTGACATATACGAGTCCAACATGGAGTCGGTCGATGACATTGTTTACTCTGGTTATGTTGCGTTGTATTTTCCAAAGGACAACATGCTCTATTCTTACAGCGCAAGCAAAAGTATTGGACGTGCACCTGAAGAAAGTGCCACAGAAACCTCTGTCAAAGGACCTCGTGACGGATTTGTCGAGGATTTGGATATCAATGTATCGCTTATTCGCAAACGGCTGAAATCTCCCGGCCTTGTCTATTCCTCCTTTAAGCTGGGCGACAAGAGTAAAACCTCTGTCGGCATCATGTACTTAAAGGACAAGGTGATACCGGAGACTGTCAAGGCAGTCGTAGATAAACTCAATGATTTCTCCGGTGACCCTCCCGTGGGCATCGGCGAGCTTGCCGAGCATTTATCACCGTATCGCTTTACTGTGCTCCCGATGTTCGATTATACGGGCAGGACGGATCTGGCTTACGACTCGTTAACTCGCGGCCGATTAATCATTATTATGCAGGGAAGCCCCGTGCTATTGATAACGCCTGCCAGCTTCATGCAACTTCTGTTTGCCGCGGAGGATCCGCAAATGCCGTTTTATTTCATCATGCCCTGGAGAATTCTGAGAATGGTTGGCTTCATACTTTCCGTTTTCCTTCCAGGATTTTATATAACGCTGTTGTCCTTTCATCAGGATCAAATCCCCTTTCCGCTGCTGGCAACCGTGGCAAACACCAGGCTCGGGCTTCCTATTCCAACAGGGTTTGAGATGCTCATCATCCTGTTTCTGCTCAGCCTGCTGCGAGAAGCCGGCATGCAGATGCCTTCTCCCATCGCGTCAACCATTACGGTTGTATCCGGTATCATTATCGGCGACGCAGCCATTCGGGGCGGTTTCTTTTCCCCGACGTTGACGGTGATTGGTGCACTTTCCTTCGTTGCGGGCTCCACCCACTCCAACCAGGATTTTGTTGTCACGCAGACGATCCTTCGCTTTTTTGTCCTAACCATCTCCTCGATGTTTGGGTTATTCGGCTTCTTCATATCGCTCTTCTTAATCGTTCAGTATGCAGCCAACCATAATCCCTTCGGACAGCCGTACCTTGCTCCCTTCTCCCCGTTCTCCATTTCCAAAATCATTGGAAACCTCATGCGATTTCCGGGTAAGCGAAAAAAGGGTGGCGCGCTATGAAACGGATATTGATGCTCCTGAGTATGCTGTCTTTGCTGCTCTCCGGCTGTTGGGACAACAAAGAAGTACAGGATATCAACTATATCACCGCTTTGGGTATCGATTACAAGGACAATAAGTATATCATCTATGTGCAGATGCTCGACTTTGCCACGATTGCCAAGCAAGAAAGCAGCAAGCCAACTGAAAAAGCGCCAATTTGGGTCGGCCGAGGAACCGGCACCACATTGACTGAGGCCCTTATTGATTTGTATACATCGAGTCAGCAGCGGGTCTCCTGGGGCCATGTCACGGCCTTGGTGCTTACGGAATCCGTATTACAACCTAAGCAGTTGTCCCAAGTGTTCGACCTGACCAACCGTTCGCAGGAAATCCGGTATACGAAATGGCTTTACGGCACCAAGGATAAGATGGAGGATCTCTTTACGGTGTCTCCGTTCTTTCAGCTCTCCCCCCTGCATTCGCTGCTTCATGAACCCAGGGAAAGCTATGTCCAATTCTCGTTTATTCGTCCGATTCAATTCGTGAACTTTATTCGTCTCTACCGGGAAAAAGCCGCCACCGTTATGCTGCCTTCCCTTCATATTTCAACGCAGAACTGGTCGGAAAATCTGAAGCAGCATCCGATTCTGGAAGTCAACGGCGGATTTCTGATCAAGAACAAGGAATTGATGGGCTGGCTTAAACGTTCCGATCTGCTGGGGACCCGCTGGTTAGCATCGGCTAATACTCACGCTGCCGTCATCGTTAAGGCGGATGGCGAAGCCATCGGGAGTATAAGACTGGAGAACCCGCACTCTTCGATTGAAGTTATCCGCAAACCCAACAATGCTTCATATCGAATCAAGCTTAACGTAACCGGGACGGTACAGACAATGTACAAGAAGGTTGGAATTAATGAAATGAAGCGGTTAACAGAAGAGACCCTGCGAAAAGAAATGCATAATACCTTCCATAAAGCAGCATTGATACAAGCGGATCCGTATGAGTTATGTCTCCAATTATACCGAACGGATCCGAAGCTCTGGAAGAAACTAGTGGATCAGAAAAAGGAAATTAATGATGAAACGCCTCTTGAGCTTGAAGTTGACGTCAACCTCCGATATTGGGGACAGCGCAAAAGCTTGAACCGATGAACGCGGGACTATGAACTGCTGCATATACCTGAAATGTGAAAACAACAAAAAGAAGCAGACCTTTATCAGCCTGCTTCTTTTTTGTTGTTTCTTTATTTCTTCATAATTTCCTTGATGTCGTCCTTAATGGATTCCGCCTGCGGTCCGAATACGATCTGAACCGCGCCCTGACCCAGACGCATGACACCGGATGCTCCTAACTTTTTGAGCTCCGAATCCTTCACAGCCTTCTCGTCCTTAACAACCAGACGGAGTCGTGTGATACAAGCATCGACGCTGACAATGTTATCTTCTCCGCCGATGTTTTGCAGCACCTTGGCCGCCTTGGACTCATTGGATGCTGTGCCGGATGGGGACGGGGCATCTGTATCAGCATCGTCAGAAATCGTATCCACGTCGTCGTCTTCCTCACGTCCAGGCGTTTTCAAGTTCAGCTTGATGATGAGGATTCTGAACAGCAGATAGTAAACGACACCGAAAGCCAATCCAACCGGGAGAAGCAGCCAAGCATTGGTAGACAGCTTCAGATTCACCAGGTAGTCGATCAAGCCCGCCGAGAACGAGAAGCCCAAATGCACATCCAGAACATACATGATCAATCCGGAAAGCCCTGTTAAAATCGCATGCACCACATACAATACAGGTGCAATGAACATGAACGCGAATTCAAGCGGTTCGGTGATTCCCGTCAGGAACGATGCCACTGCCGAACCGATAAAGATGGATCCGACGAGCTTGCGTTTGGACGGCTTGGCGGTATGCATAAAGGCCAGCGCCGCAGCCGGCATCGCAAACATCATGATCGGGAAGAAACCGGACATGAACATACCAGCCGTCGGGTCTCCAGCAAAGAAACGCCATAGGTCACCGTGTACGACTTCACCCGCGGCATTCGTGTAATCGCCGATCTGAAACCATGCGATGGAGTTTAATACATGGTGAAGACCCAGAGGGATCAGCAAGCGGTTGGCCGTACCGAATATGAAGGATCCGATGCCTCCAAGGCCGACAACCCAGTTGCCGAAGACGGAAATGCCATCTTGAATTGGGCTCCAAATCATACCGATCAGAACCGCAAGCACCATCGTGGAGGCTGCTGTGATAATCGGAACGAATCGTTTACCCGCAAAGAAGCCCAGCCAATCCGGCATTTTTATCTTGTGGAATTTATTATACAGGTATGCGGACCACATACCGACAAAGAGACCGCCAAGAACGCCCATATTGAGCTTCACGTCATCCGGTATAAACGGCATCTGCAGCGGTACTTGTTCCAGCACTCTTGTTAGCACCATGTACCCAATAAGAGCAGATAGAGCCGCAACGGCGTCTCCAGCGAACCCGATTGCAACGCCGATCGCAAAGATAAACGGCAGATTATCCAGAATCGCAAGGGCACCAGAGGTCATGAATGGAGTTACATATTGATTTAGAAAAGCGCCTAGGGCACCCAAAGGTATATCTTTTTGATAGTCGATCATTCCAAGCCCCTGCAAGATCCCAGCAGCAGGCAAGGTGGCCACCGGCAGCATAAGGGACTTACCCAGCTTTTGCAATTTAGCCAGCATGTCAATCATCCTTTCAACTTCAATAATTTAGCTTTTTACTGAAACCGTTTACATAATGCGTCGAATGAATAACCATTTACTCCCTTCCTTCAAGGAACAAAAAAGACTTAGAAAATCCTCCTCCTTGGTCGTACATATATTCATCATTTTAAGGCGGCATGGATGCCATCATGATTACATACCAACAAAAAAAGCCAAGAAGAACGGTGACTATAAAAGTTATAGTCCGATTCTTCTTGGCTCATGCCCATGTTTATGGTAACACGCCTTAAAACGTATTCATTTGATGTTGTTATCTTAATTCACGACTTCCTGTTTGTCAATAACCAATATTTAAATCATTCGCGCCTATAGAATTGATCTATTTCAATTCAATGGTCATGACAGGATCCTGGCCGATCACGACACTGCCGGTCTGACCGTCAACCTTGGAAGCCACCTCATCCGCATTGGTCACGATGATCGGGGTAATCGTCGGATAACCTGCGGCTTGGATTGCGGCCATGTCGAATTCGATGAGCGTCTGACCCGACTTCACCTGATCGCCTGCTTGGACATGGCTTGTGAAACCTTCGCCTTTCAAACCGACTGTATTAATCCCGATATGGAACAAATACTGCAGACCGGTCGCCGGATCCTCCAGCATCACGGCGTGCTTGGATTTGATGACATGCGCAACCGTCCCGTCAAAAGGCGCAATTAATTTGCCCTCTGAAGGCTCGATGGCTATGCCTTTGCCCATATGACCAGCAGCAAATGCCTCATCCGGTACTTGCGATAAAGGCACGGCTTTACCCGACAATGGTGCTGTGAGTTGAATAGCAGTAGCTGTTTTTTTCTTTTTCCAACGATCAAACATGTTATGATTCCTCCCTGGGTTGATTCTTTTGTTGTAGCCGGCCTGTGAAGAGCCGATATAGATGCATCGCTAGAAAGCAAACCTCCGCTTCAGGTACTTTCTTGCCGAGTTCTTTCTCCATCATGCCTGCGAGACGTGTAGCCAGACCATATTCATTCGTGAACTTGGAACGGATCTGATCCGCGAACGGATTATCCACTTGGATGTCTTGATTCAGCATCCGGTCTACCGAGAACCTCAAATGCATCAGAAGACGGACATAATCCATGCTTCCCCGGTCAAAAGCGACCTGCCGCTCCTCCTCAATATACCTTACCAGGTTTCCCACCACATTCGATGCCTTCACCAGATGGCCTACGGGCACATGGCTGACGGCGGAATACACATGGTAGGTCAAGAAGCCGATCTCATCCTCCGGAACTTCGATATCGAAGGTCTGACCGATTAATTCCGCTGCTTTGGCTGCGATATCATATTCTTTTGGGAAGCTGATCCGGGTCTCTTCAAGGAAAGGATTAATAATATCCATGCCTTTGCGGATTCTGTATATCGTAAACTGAATATGGCTTGGAAGCGCCAGGTACACCTTGTCATTTAATGTGCCCGGAAACTCTTGTCCAATGAGATTGAGTATCTGATCCGTGATCTCCATCACCAGTGGATCAAATTCTTCCAGCAGATGGTGAGCTTGACTCCACTGCTCCCGATCCTCGAGCCTGAAGAGCTTCTCAATCCGCTTATCGTCCGAAGCGATCGTTCCGCCTGCTTTGGCGCCAAAGCCAATCCCTTTGCCCAGGATGACGTATTCCGATTCTTTCTTGCCGCCTGTGACCATCACGACATTGTTACCAATAACACGTACGACTGTAAACAACTCGATCCCGCTCATTAACTTCCCCCTTTCCTTTAAGTTTAATCAGAGAAACGGCGAAGGATTCATCATACGAAGTAATGCTGCATACCGATTCTCCTAAACATTAAAAAAGCCAAGAAAAGACCCCAAATGAAAGCTGTCTCTTCTTGGCTCATGCCCTGTTAAGGTAACACGCCGTCTTATGTTCCTGCTATGAATCCATCATAAAACAATTGGCTTGCATTCGTCAACATACGACATAACGACAATATGCTAGGCTACCGCAACGGGTAAAAAAATCTCCTCAAGCCCCAATCCATTGTTGTAACGCATGGATCACTTCTTGGATATGAATGGGCTTGTGCAGATATCCATTCGCACCGTCTGCAATAAACTGATCCGTATCCCTCATGGTGTTGGAGCTCATCACGATAATGGGGAGTTCCGCCCATTCCGGGTTCTCGCGAATCCGCTTCATCGTTTCGATTCCGTCCATTTCCGGCATGACCATATCCAGCAGCACCGCATCGATGGTTTGATGCTTGTATAACAGCTCCAAGCATTCGAACCCGTTCTGGGCCGTATGCACGGTCATCTGGAGTTTCTCCAATACGTTGGTCAAACCGTATACATTCCGAATATCATCATCCACGATCAATACGGTTTTGTGCTCCAATCGGCTGGTTACTTCCATGTCGAATGCCTCCATTGGGAGATCACTCCAACTGGCGCTGCTCGAGGAGGCAGCCACTTCAGGCAGCATAAACAAACTTTCATTGGAGCCGTATTCCGTTAGCAGCGGTAAATATAAAACAAACGTGCTCCCGATTCCTTCCTCGCTCTCCACGGTAATATACCCGCCAAGCAGCTTCGCCAAATGCAGCGATATGGATAAGCCGAGACCAGTCCCCCCGAATCTTCTGGCTGTAGTCTCTTCGCCTTGCTGGAACGCTTCGAAGATCGGTTGAAGATGCTCTGCAGCAATCCCGATGCCAGTATCCTCAACGGAAAAAGCAATGACGTCTCCACTGATCACGAAATCCGAGGTTACAATGGAATTCATCTTCTTCACCCGTAGTTTAACGCTGCCGCTCTCCGTAAACTTAATCGCATTCGAGAGCAGATTACGCAGAATTTGGTGAAGCCGCATTCCATCGCTGTATATCATGTCAGGCAAGTCGTCGGCCATCTCAATTTCAAATTCCAGATTTTTGGATTCCGCGCTTTTGGAGAAATAGCCTTCCATCAGTTCTGGAAGCTCCGTCAAATTAACCAAGTCCATTTCGATCTGCATCTTACCGGCCTCCACCTTAGACAGATCGAGAATATCGTTGATTAAATTCAGCAATTCACTGCCTGAATTATGAATGACAGAAGCGTAATGCTGCTCTTCCTCCGTCAGGTTCCCTTGCTTGTTCTCAGCTAAAATCTGGGAAAGAATTAACATGCTGTTCAGCGGTGTCCGCAGTTCATGGGACATATTGGCCAGAAATTGAGACTTGTACTTCGAGCTCTTCTCCAGCTCTTTCGCGTATTTTTCCAATTCGCTGGCCGCGATTAATGCGGCTTCCTTCTGGGCTCCTAATCGTTCGTTCAGCATATACATTTCCGCAGAATGGGTCTGCAGCTCCTCGGTCTGCGCCTGCAGTTCTTCGGTCTGACTCTGAAGCTCCTCATTCAGCGTTTGGGATTCATGGTACAATTGCTGGATTTCCATCTTGCTTTGAATCGAGTTCAATGTTACCCCAAGCTGAAAATTCAGTTGTTCGATCAGCTGAATTTCCAGCTCGTCAAACGGTTTAAACTTGGCCAATTCAATCACACCCAGAACTTGTCCTTCAAACATAACAGGCGCCAGCATCAGCGTGGTAGGCTCAGCATCACCCAGCCCTGATTCAATCCGCACATAGTTAGGTGGTATATCGTCCAGAATAATCATGCGCTGCTCCAGCATGCATTGTCCCACCAAACCTTCTCCTGGTAAAAAACGATCTCTGACCTTATTCCAAGGCTCACCATCCGGATCGGCAAAAGCAGCGGCCTTTACCAGTTCCGATCCGCCCCGGTTTATAAAAATGGCGCCGTACGGCAGCTTCATGATCAAAGCCAGCTTATGAATGAAAAACTGTACGGCCGTCTCCACGCGATCGGATGATTGGAGAAGCGTCGACATAACCGAAATATGATCCTTCGCCCAGTTCTGCCTGCCGACCTGTGCAAGAAGTTCGTTGGTTGTATCCGCCAACTGGCGGACTTCATCATTGGATCGCACGTGAATCCGCTGGGAAAGGTTCCCTCCTTTGACAATATCGGAGATGATATGAGTTACCTGCGTGATCGGCCTTACGATGCTCTTTGATATCACCAAAGCTGCACAAATGGTAATCAGCGCTGCTCCCGCCCACAGGAGATACATCGTATACAATAAATGGGTATTGCTCTCCTTCATCTCTTCGATCCTGCTGGTTGTCAGTTCTCTCTCCTTGCTTCGAAACGAGAGGAACAACTCATGAATCGAGTTCATGGCCTGCTGACCGGGATCGTTAATAAAGAAATGAAGAGCCTCCTCATCCTGTCCGAGCTGCTTCAATTGGACAGCAGGCTGACCGGCGTTGGTAATCCACTCCTTGATATTCTCCTTAATATTTTCAAGGTGATTGGCTTGCTCCGAATTATCGCTAACAAGCTTGTACAGCTTGTTATAGTTAATCTGCCAAGACGACAGCGCTTGATTGAAAGGCTCCAGGTAGGTATCATCCCCTGTTATGACATACCCCCTCTGACCGGTCTCCATTTCAAGTAAATTCTTCTCAATTTCGTGCGTGAGATTATGTACTTCGATATCGTGCTTCTCTATAAAATCCGCCTCTTGCTGCAGGGAAGAGATGCGGTCTGATACAATCCAGAGAAAAGCTCCAAGACATAATAATATCATTAAATATCCGACTACGATCTTGCTGCGGATGTTGAATTTCAGGTTGTTAGACAAATGGCTAACCTCCCTTGTCATCTATCAGTCTAAGTCTGCTCCTATCCTCATAGTAATTGTTATGAAAATGGTTTACAAGCAAAACCAGTTTTGAAGCCATCAATGATTCTTTAGTCGTAGGCAGTCAGATTTAGAAACGTTTGGGCATATATTATAAAGGAACACGCTTGTACAACATCCTTCGTTCTCATTCTTAAAAAAGGAGAGTACCTTATATGATGACCTTAAGAGCGCTTGCGGGGATACTGCATTGACAAGGCATGTTTATCATTCCAGGAAACAGGCAGAGCGTTTAGCGGGCCACGGAGTTGCGAATGTGTCGTCGCTGGAGCTGCCCCTTCTGCAAGGCATGATGATGTCAGAAACCCATCTTGAACGCGGTAAGGGTCTCCCCCCCCATAGCCACCCGGACACGGACGAATTGTGTTATGTCATTCACGGTGAAATCAGTTATTCCCTAATTGATCCGGACACTCATCAGAATCTTGTATATCAGGTAATACCCGGTCAGGTGGTTCACGCTCCCATTGGTTGGTGTCACTGGGTAACTGCGCTAACCCCTGGAACGATCTTGCTGTTGATCTATAACACCGAGTGCCCACACCAAATGGACGTTGCGCCAGTCTGGGCTAATACGCTCATGGGAAGTGAAGCGCTGCAATGCAATGGCCTGAACATGAAACCTCATTCGAAGGTGCTTATAACACCTGTCCCGTTACATAAAATGACGGAGAGCGACGTTTCAGGCGGACCTCTGCCGGCCCCACCCTTACTCATAACCGGGCATCCAAACAACAAAACCACACGCAGCCGGTGATCGGCCATGTGTGGTTATTGTTGTAGAGATGCTTTTTATGTAATGATTTCGATCGTATAACATCAATCAATATAAAATCTTTGTTCAGGGCGGATCTGTTTCTTAAGGGTACGCAGGTCGGCTTCCAGCTTCGCCACCGTTTCTTCAATCTCTTCCGGGTTCAGCGCCGGTCGTTCGGCCTCTGGCTTAACGCCAGCCCTGAGATCGCGAATGGTGATCTGCTGCTCCTGCCATTTATCCATAAGATCGGAGATGGTGGCATAAAACCGCTCATAATCTTGAATCACTTCGTCCAGAAAGGAATCCACTTCCTCCTGATCATAACCCCGCAGTTTATTCGAAAAATTCTTTTCATGGATAGACAAAGCGTCCAGTTGAATGCCTAGTTGCCGAAATAGCTTTTTCTGTTTATCCAATCGGCGTTTCATGTGTTCATCCATAATGATTTACCTCCAAATATTGGTGCAGCCCTACTTTTTCAGCCTTCTCTCTCTATCTTTGTTTATATCATATTAAGCACTGGGATTAAAACACTCCGGGGCTTTTTTGGAGAATGTTCCAAAAACGAGAGGCTGCCGTTCCCATGGTTCATGTGATTGTTACCAATCCATTTCGGGTATTGATTGTACATAAGAAGCTATATTACGTACTCAACCCAGAGAGGAGCGACTTTTCTATGTCAACGATGACAAAACAACAATACAACGAACTTAAACAGCGGTTGCTCAGTGATAAAGAACGATTGGAAGAGCAGCTGGAGTCCCGCGATGAAACCAGCAGAGATTACTCTCTCCGGGACTCTACAGGTGAGCTGAGTGCAGCCGATAACCATCCTGCAGATGTAGGGACTGAGGTATTCGAACGCGAGCGTGATCTGGCCATCCAGGGAACGCTAGAGCATGAATTGGAGCAAATCCATTCTGCCTTGCAGCGAATGGACCAGGGCGAATACGGAGCCTGTGCCGTGTGCGGCCTGGAAATTCCGTATGAGCGGCTGGAAGCTTTGCCATATACGGCACATTGTCTCGAACATGCACCGCGGAAAGATATCAACAACAACCGGCCGGTAGAAGAGGATGTCATGACACCGCCCCCCTCCGGAGCTGGCGTCAACCGCCAAGCGGCCGACGGCAAATTTGATGACACAGGCGCGTGGGATGCCGTTGAAGATTACGGAACGTCGACGTCGCCCGGCATGTCCATTAAACCCGGACAAGACGATTATAAGAAGAATGTATGATCCAGTACAGCAAAATAGAAGGGAAAGCTGGTACCTGCACGTTAGGTACCAGCTTGTTTTCCGTGATCAGGATTCTTTACGAGTCCGAACATTGGAAGCAAAAAACTCATATTCGTCGTAACCTTCCCCGCGTTTCTTTTTATAAGGGGTCAGCATTTTATCCAGCTCAACAAAAAACTCGCGCGCTTCATCTTCGCTCATATACAAGGTGGTATTGGTCAACATGGAGGTCGTTTCGCCCTCTTGACTCATATTTTTGAAGAAACGGTCTCTATTCTGGTCAAACAACTCGGATAATAATTTGTTCGTTTCGGATCGAATTAATTCCTTGATGACCGGCTCGTCGGAATCTGCCCCTCGTTTGATCTTTACCGTACCGACAAAAGGTTCATAATATTTAGCGATGATACCGTTGATCTCTTTCGTGGATACGATCTTGACCAGTCCGATTCGCTCCAGCTTCTTCATATGATAATGAACTTTAGCCGGCACATCCCCGATCTTGTCCGCGACTTCCTTTACCGTTGCCGGACGGTCCATCTTATTCAATACATTCAAAATCTGTAGCCGATATGGATCTGAATATATTTTGATCTCTTCCAGTGTAGTCAGTTCCTTCGTTTCCACACCGTACACCTCAGCTTCATGTTATTTTTCACTTCTTTTCATTATAGGCCGAGAATGTCGAAATTACAAAACGCTGAGGATTTAAATGGCACGGAAACTCTTCTTCCGAATGAGGAATATCAAGGGGAGCATCATGATGAATCCCATGATCGAAAACAGAATGGGAGGGGAGTAATGCTCCGCTACAAATCCAGTAATCAAACTCCCCACAGGAATGGCAGCTGTGCAAGCTACCGTCATAAGGGCACCTATTCTGCCGAGCATATGCCTCGGCGTTACTTCCATCAGATACGTCGAGATAGGTGCGGTAAGCATAGAGACGGCAAAACCGGTAATGAGCATGCAGAACGCTGCAGACTCCACCCGCCATGCCGGCAGATGTCCTGGAATCCCTAACGCAAAATAACCGATTCCGAGCAGGATAGATCCTGACATGATCAAGGTGCTCTTTTTGAAGCTCTTCCCGTAACGTCCAATCCATAGCCCGCTGCAAATCATGCCGATCAGGAGGGCCGTTCCCAGTACGCTCAGACCTCCGGCTCCGGCACCCAAGGTCTCTTTAACGTAGACCGGCTGCAGTACATTCAGCGGTGCCAAACAGAAATTATTGATCATGGCGAGCACCGTTGTTATGAGGAGCAGCGTATGCTGCTTAACAAAAAGAAGAGCCTCTTTAATATCGCCGAACACCGTTCTCGTCGTCTCTGTCGTAGGCCGTGCGGAGGCTTCCTTGGCTTCAGCCTGTTCGGCTGCCTCCGGATTCGGCATGAACGCGATAATGGTGGCGGCAATGAGAAACGTTACGGCATCGATCAGGATCGTCCCCGAAATTCCGACCAAAGCGATGAGGGCACCAGCGATGGATAAACCGATTAATTCAGCGCTCCGACTTACGGAGGTTGAGAAGGAATTGCCTGCAAGCAGTTTATCCTTGGGAAGCAACCGGGGGACGATGGAAGTCTCGGCGGGTCTGGAGAAGCATTCCAGGGTGGAATTTAGAAACGTGAACAGGAACAAATGCCAGACTTCAAGAGACCCCACAGCATACAGAAAGGCCGTTAGCGAAACCACAATGCCGCGGCTGAGATAGGTTAAGGCAAGCACCAGTTTCTTCGGCCAGCGATCTACATAGGTCCCGGTAAACAAACTGAACAGCAATCCAGGCAGAAAGTTAAAGGCGAACAATGTACCCATTAATAATTCAGAACCTGTGAGCATATAGACCATCCAGCTGTAAGCGATGGAGTCCAGGGAATCCCCGAATCGGGTAATGACCTGGGCAGATAAATAAATCAGATAGGGGCGGATTTTCAAGAGCTGACCAAAGCCTTGCTTTTCCAAAACAGCGGCATTTTGCATGGTTTCCTTCTCCTCTTCGTTAAATGAATAACAACATTAAACTTTTTCAGTACGTTAAAATAATAATTACGTTAAAATTATTTTATCGTTAAGTTTATTTTAATGATTTCGAAGAGGAATGCAATAGGCAAAAAAAATAAATCGCCAACAGGGCGATTTATTCGATCTAACGATGACAGAGTTGCTTCTTTATTTAATGATCACTCGCGATGAGGATCTGGCTGCTTGAAGACATGCTTCAATGGCCCTGATGTTGCTGATGGCATCTTCCGGACCATAGGGCAGCGGCGTGCCGTCCATTACGGCCGCTGCCATAGCATCCGCTTGCAGTGCAAAGTGGTTGTAAATCCCTACCTTCTCCTCGCGGGAGCCCTTGGCCGTATGAACGCAGATCTGGGCCATGTCCTCCATCCTCTCCCATCCAAAAGCTGAAGGAAGCTCAATCCTGCCATCGGTACCTGCAATCTCTAAAGAGCATTTGGAATAGGTCCACATCCCGCACTCAAACGTAAGCCCCAATCCATTTTCAAATTCCACCATCCCGTGGACCATCATGTCCACGCCGTCATGCTCCTCAGAGAAAAAAGCATGGGCCGTTACTGCCTTGGGCTCCTGCCCATAAATCATTCGCGCTGCCGAGATGGGATAGCATCCCACGTCATAGATTGAGCCTCCGCCCATATCCTTGCTGTAACGGACATTGCTTTTATCCTCCGCATTGTTGAAGGTGAACGATCCGTGAATTCCACGAAGCTGCCCGATTTCGCCGCTTTCGATGATTTCGCGTACACGGGCGTGTTTCGGATGATATCGGTACATAAAGGCTTCCGCAAAAAACACGTTGTGTGCTTTAGCAGCCTCAGCCATTTCTCGGACATCCGCTTCGGTCAGGGCTGCCGGTTTCTCGCATAAGATATGCTTGCCGGCCTGTGCGGCTTTGATGGTCCAAGGTTTATGAAGGTGATTCGGCAAAGGAATATATACCGCATCAATGTCGGGATCCTCCAGAAGCTCGTCATATGAACCATAGTATTTCCCGATATGATATCGCTCGGCGAGCTCACTTGCTTTTTCTGCGTTGCGGCTAGCAACCGCTCCGACCTCACAGCGTTCCGATTTCAATATGCCTGGTATCATTGAATTTCTTGCAATCCGAGCAGTACTCATAATTCCAAAGCGCAGTTTCTTGCTCACGAGGTCATTCCTCCTTTGGCTGCATTCCATTCAGATTATTTTGCTAAAAATTATCGTTTACGGCTTTATGAAGGATCCCTAAACACCGATCCAAATCTGTTTTAACCTGTTTTTTGTAGAGTTTGGCTTTCTCCGCACCGTCATCGGTAAAATGGTAAAGAACGATTTCTTGAAAATCGACCCGCGGATCATTCCCTTTCAGCTGCTTGGTACGGTATAACACACCCTCCTGCACCAGCTCATGCAGAGCCCGGTAAATTTCGCTTTGCGGCGGTGAGTACCCATGGCTCTTGAATTCTTGCCGCAGTTCTTCCAGCATCTGATATCCATATCCGCGCTGCTGCTCCACCATGGTAATGAGATACACTTTGATAAAAGCACGCTGGGCGATCATAAATGCCATCTGGACGCCTCCTCCTTCACGAGCTACTTGTCCCATAATATACCTAATTATAACCCACAGTTTCCCAGTTTGCACAATAGGAAGTATCCCCCTCTTTTTAAACCAATAAGGTGTAGATTGAAACGTGGTCGGGTGTTAATTGAATAAATGTGATGCAATAACGTCAGCTTTTATTCTATTGTGAATTTTTCATATATTGAAATTATATAGTATATGGTTTTTCATCTGCTGTTTTATGGGTTGTTGGCGTGGCTCGTTCAGATTGGTTTCAAACAAAAAACCCACCCTGAAGGGTGGGTTTAATTTCTTCACATTCCGGCGGATGTGCCTGTGCTTGGTCGCGATTTGCCGTATGGGCGAACCCCCCGGCTTTTTCCTTCTCCCGCGATTCCGACAAGCCACTTCCCGAACGGCAGCTTGGCAAGCATGCGAGTGGCACCATAAGCCACGCCCACGCTGATAATCCATGAAGAGAGGATCCGAACCAGAGGGTGCATGCTGATCAGCAAAGATTCATCGACTGCATAGCTTATACGCAGTGTCAATAGATGCATCAGGTAAGCACCATACGAATAGAGCCCAATGGAGGACAAAAGCGCATTCGCACCCGCTCCGGCATGACGACATATCCAGCCGGCCACATCGTACATGACCAATATAGAGCTAATCAGGAAAAGTGCCATCATCGGGCGAAGCAGCGATAAGGAATAGAACGTGATCGCGCCATTCGCAGCAGAACGGATTTCATGGACGGCTTGCATGAGCATCCATCCGAACAAAAAAGCGAAGACCAGCCATATGACCGGCCGTGCCTTTTGAATCCATTTTTTCCAAGAGTCATGGTATAAACCGGCTGCCGCCCCCAGCGCAAAATAGAAGAAGTAATAAAGTGCATTCCGATCTGCGTAGGTTGTGAACAGCTCACTCCATACCGGAATATTCAAGCTCCCCATCCATTGGCCAATATCGTTAATCATTCCTGTCAAACCCACGTACAATAGTCCGGATAAGATCAATATCGTAAGCTGCGTCTGCCAGCCCCATCTTTCTTTGACTCCTAGTATAGCGGAGCGGAACAACGGGTATAGCAGATAGAATTGAAACAGCATAATGATGTACCAAAAATGCGAGCTTGATTTCCCGGTTAGCCATACTTCTCCAAGATATTTCCAATCCTCAATGACAGCAGGATTAAACCTATGATTGATTAATAAAGTAATCAAGGTCCATACAGCAAACGGAACGTAGATGTCGCCAAAACGCCTCTTGATGAACCTTCCGTAATGCAGCTGACCTTTATCGTTATAAAACAGCACCATGCCTGTAATAAAAATAAAGACGGGTACAGCAAATTTCGTCGCCATCAGAAGAACTGCCATCACCAAACCATCACCTGTCGCCATTCCCGGCGCGACCGAATAATGTGCGATGGAGTGCTGCAAGACCACGGCTAGAAATGCAATTCCCCGTAAGCGCTCGATTTCCGGTATTCTTTCTTTGGGCATACTGCTCCCCCCTTCGTCTGACTTCGTGCGCACACCTCATTGTAAGGGACACTGCCCCTGATCGGGTAATCCAATTATTTACTGATTCTGATGTTACCAGCACTATTAAGTACGTTCTATTGGGCTATGTATCAAGAAAAACACCTGTCGATCGTACCTTTACCGAAGACAGAATGCGATTGATCTCTATTAAAAAACCCGGTTCCCATCGGAACCGGGTTTTGTTTTCCTTACAGCAGCGTAGTGTCGCGCGGCGGAAGCGTGTCGTCCCGTTCCAGATCAACTGCTCCCGCACGGCCCTCGTTTCTGTAATCATAATCGCGGAATATATCGTAGATGCCTGTGTTTTCTTGATCGGCGTCCACCAGCACCAGAATCCGTCCTTGCTCTATATAGGATTCGTATTCTTTTGCCTCATCTTCCGGGATGCCAAGGCCGATAAAACCACCGACCAGCCCCCCGGCTCCCGCACCGACTGCTGCGCCTGCAGCTACCCCTTCAGGCGCCATCGTCCCCGTCTGCTCGGCTATCATGTCTGCTTCGCGTTGATCCTTCGCTATAATGGAAATGGCCTCGTTCGGAATCCCATGCCGCTGAAGCTGCTCGATTGCTTGGGCTGCTTCCTGTTCCGAACGGAATACTCCAACAATTTTCTTCTCCATGATAAACCCTCCTCATCGGTGGTCGTTCATAATTAACATTACCCGACGGAGGGGGAAATTAAACGTGACGCTGCTGAGTTAAGCCTTGGGCCGAGTCCGATGGGTTGCAGTCGCCTCCATGGGATCATCAGGCCAATAATGTTTAGGATATCTTCCCTTTAAGTCTTTTTTCACCTCGAAATAGCCGCTGCGCCAGAAACTGGACAGGTCCGAGGTAACCTGAACGGGCCTTTGAGCCGGCGACAGCAAATGTAAGGTCAACGCAACCCGTCCGCCAGCAATTCGCGGCGTATCCTGAAGTCCGAACATCTCCTGCAGTCGAACGGCCAGGAACGGTTGTTCAGGGTCATTGTAGTTAACTGGGATCAAGGACCCGCTCGGGACCCTAATATGAGTCGGCGCTTCCTTCTGAAGCTTCTGCTTTTGCTCCCAGCTCAGCATATGCTCCAAGAGCGTTCCCGGAGCAAGACGTCTCATATCATTTCGATTCCGCAGCCCTTCCAAGTATGGGAGCAGCCACTCCTCCGCCTGATTCAGCAAGCCTTCGTCCGAAACATCAGGCCATTCCCCCTCGGGATCATGCCTGAACATGAAGGCCAGTCGTTCTCTCAGCTGCAATGCCGCCTTGCTCCACTGCAACAAACCAAGACCCTCCAGCCTGATCCCTTGCAGCATGGCTTCCGCTATTTCCTCTCCTGTCGGATTCGAATAGGCTTGTTCCTTGATAACGAGGGCTCCAAGCATCAGCTTCTGCCTCGCCCTGATGCTGCCGGAAGCAGAATCCCATACAACCTCTTTATGCTGTTCCATCTCGTCAAGGTAATACTTTTCGAGCCATAATTCATCCATTTCAGAAGCAAGCTGAATATTCCCGTCCGCGCCTTGATCATCAACGGCAGCGACCACAATATACGGTGCGCGGCTCATAGGTTGGACCGACACCAATTTCACGCCTCTGCCGCTGCGCATCAAAAAACCAGTCCCTCCCCTGTTCTTCGCGATCCGATCCGGATAGGCGAACGACAGCAAAAGGCCGCAGAGATTCAAGTCCCCGCTAGTCGTATATGCGATATTCAGCTGTGCATGCAGTTTTCTGATCTCTTGTTTCATCCGCTGCAGCACGGCTTCATTTGTCATGTCTTGTTCAGCCGATCGCTGACCTTGTCGTTCAATCAAGAGAAGCCCCTCCACACGTGAGCGCAAATCCTGATCCCTGATGGCTTCACCTCTGCTCATGATGTCACGCTCTTGAAGCAGTACAGCAATTCGGATAGCCAGCGATGTTTCACCTATTTCTTGTGCTTTCAGCAGCATGTGAGTGAGCCTCGGATGAAGCCCAAGAAGCGCCATCGCTCGGCCATGCTGTGTGATACTGCCTGAATCGTCCAGAGCCGACAGCTGCTTCAATAACGCTTGTCCTTGCGCAAGAGCTAGTCGGGGCGGCGCATCAAGCCAGGCAAGCTCCTCCGGGTCACGCGTTCCCCACACCGCCAATTCCAAGGCCAGCGGCGTCAAATCGGATTCACGGATCGCCGGAATGGTGCTTTCCGACAGATGACGATGCTCTTCCTCGCTCCATAAGCGATAACATACACCAGCCGATACGCGCCCGGCCCTTCCCCTTCTCTGATCCGCGGATGCCCTGGATAACCGTCTCGTAATCAATTGCGGCAGTCCCGTTCTGGGCGAGAACACCTCCGTGCGCATATAACCGCTGTCAACAACCGTCTTAATCCCCTCAATGGTAATACTGCTCTCGGCAATGCTTGTGGAGAGTACAATTTTACGCCTGCCGTTCGAATCGCGTCTGATCACTTCGTCCTGCTTGTCTGCCGGAAGCGCGCTGTACAACTCCCGAATGACGACATCTTGGCTTAAACCTGTTCTTAATAATTCATTAGCGGTTCTCCTGATTTCGCGGGCACCCGGCAAGAATACAAGGATATCGCCTTCCTGTTCGGAGAGCGCGCGCATAATGGCATTCGCCGCACCTTTATGCAGCTCGTCAAGAGAGAATGAGCGCAAATAGTGAGTAGACACTGGAAAAGCACGCCCTTCGCTAACGATGACCGGTGCGTCGCCAAGAAGCTTCGCGACTGGCTCAGCCTCTAGGGTAGCAGACATGACGAGCAGCCTTAGATCTTCCCGCAGCACCGACTGGGATTCCATCACAAAAGCCAGGCCGGTATCAGCCTGCAAATTCCGTTCATGAAATTCGTCAAATATAATCATACCGATGCCGGTTAATTCCGGATCATTCTGCAGCATACGCGTCATGATGCCTTCCGTCACAACTTCGATCCGAGTGTTCTGACCGATCTTGCTGTCCATTCGGACGCGATATCCGATCGTCTCACCAACAGCCTCTCCCAAAGAGGATGCCATATAACTCGCAGCCGAGCGAGCTGCAATTCTTCTGGGCTCGAGCATGATGATCCGCTTGTCTTCCAGCCACGGTTCATTCAGGAATGCCAAGGGCACCTGGGTTGTCTTGCCCGCCCCCGGTTCAGCGATCAAAACCGCACGGGTTCCAGCAGATAAAGCCATTTTCAATTGTGGAAGTATTCGGTGAATCGGTAATTCAGTCATGGATACATCTCCGTTATCCTATCGAATATCAATATAATCCCTTAATTATATAAAACAGCCGATGTACGTCAAGGGGAGCTGCTTGTCGCCACGGCTGGAAAGTATCGATATAATTGCGATACAATATGAATATCATTCCCATGTCAACATCAAGATTCATGTAGTCGGAAGGTGAAATGTATGGAGCAGCATGCCACATTTCGCGGCCGCTTTGCCCCTACGCCATCAGGAAAGATGCACATCGGCAATGCGTTGACCGCTTTACTTGGATGGCTGCAAATGAGGAGTATGAACGGACAGTATATACTCCGTATAGAAGATATCGATGTCCAGCGTTCCCGGCAGGAGCTTGCCGTCGAGATTATGAGAGATCTGGAATGGCTCGGCTTGGATTGGGATGAAGGTCCCGGTGTAACCGGAGACTACGGACCCTATCATCAGGCGGCGCGCCAAGCGTTATATGAGCAGGAAATCACCAAGCTGCAGGAAGCCAATAACCTGTACCCCTGCTATTGCAGTCGGGCCGATATTACGGCCGCAGCCAGCGCACCGCACGGCATTGCATCGGAAGGCCTCCGTTATCCGGGAACTTGTAGAGACTTGACTCGAGAGGAAGCGGCGCTTCGAGAGCTTCATAAGAAGCCTTCGCTGCGGATGAAGGTACCGGAAGACATCGTTTCCTTCGTCGACGGCATCGCCGGGGTGCAGTGCCATCGACTATCTGACGGAGGAGACTTTGTGGTTCGCAGGGCTGACGATATCATCTCATATCAACTCGCGGTGGTTGTGGATGATGCTTTAATGGGCATAACCCATGTACTCCGAGGAGCCGATCTACTGGACTCCACGCCACGTCAGCTGCTCTTATACCATGCGTTAGGCTATCAGCCACCACATTTTGCACATACCCCGCTAATGGTCGATGCGGAAGGCAGAAGGCTCGCCAAGAGGACCCGCGGGCTTAGCCTCTCCTTTCTTCGCGGCCAGGGCATCCTGCCCGAGCGCATCATCGGCTGGCTCGCTTGGACCGCCGGTCTCCTGGACAATCCGGAACCCGTTCGACCTGTCGATTTAATTCCTGTGTTTGACTTATCGAAAGTATCTTCTGTCCCGATCAAAATGACGGATCATGTCAAAAATCAACTCTTTGAATCCTAGATGCAACTCATCGAAATAAGGGATTCGCAGGAGTTATTAAACTACATCTTCTTATCCAGATAAACAAGCAGCGCCAGCACTTTCATCCTCGCTAAGAGAAGAAAGGCTGGCGCTGTTCTGCTATTCCTCATGAGTTAATCGTTCCCTGACCTTGGACTCATACTGCGTAAACGCGCTATTGCCGCTAAGCCCGCGCTGTTCCATCAGCAATTGCAGTCTTAGATGCTTTTCATTGAGCTTGCGTTGAAGCTGCTCCTGCTCACCGTCGCTGCGGGCAGCACCGAGCAAGTCATACAGCTGAACGCATTCCTTGCGAAGCGTAACTTCTTCAGGGACATAACCCGCATTTTTCATGATGCGATAAGACATTCTCAGATCCTCCGGAATGTGCGAAAGATCGTCGATCGGAAGTTTCTTTCCGGCATATGGCATATGATCGAGCTCTCCGTTGCGGATCGCTTCTTCGATCTTCTGCTCAGCCAATCTGGAAAAGATGCTCATGATTACACAGCCTCCTCCTTTTTTCCTTCGTCCTCTTCATCATATAGCAGCGCAGTTTATATTCCAAGTTCTGAATGCAGGAAACCCTCGAGAACTCTCCCGATCTCATTTACAACAGGGATTCGGCCCCATCTATGAAGATTTGTGCCCCTGTAATATGTCTTGATTGATCGGAAGCGAGAAACGCCACCAAATCCGCGACCTCTTCAGGCGTACCCGGTCCATCAGACAGCGGCTGGCTCCCTTCAGGATATTCAACCGGAATCACGATCTCTTCCAGATCTCCCTGCTTCTTCGTGCTTTGATCAATGTTGGTGGATATGGCGCCGGGGCAGATGACATTAACCCTAATCTTGAATTTCGCCAGCTCCAGCGCAGCCATCTTCGCAAAAGCCACCTGTCCCGCTTTGGTTGTGCTGTATGCGCTCATCCCAAAGTTGGAGAAGGTTCGGGTACCATTGACGGAGCTGGTAATGATAATGCTGCCCTGCCCCCTTTTCTTGAGGTGCGGAATCGCATATTTGACCGTCAGAAACGTCCCGTTCAAATTTACGTTCAGCGTCTTGGTCCATTCCTCCAGCTTCATTTCGTCAATTGGCGTCATCACACCGTTAATCCCTGCATTGGCGAATACAATATCAACACCGCCAAAAATCTCCACCGTTTCGAGGACCGCCTTCTCCACCCGGTCAGGATCTGTAGTATCTACGTCAAAGGCTCTGGCGGAACCCTCGCGAATAGAGTTGATCTCCGATTCCGCTTTATTCGTTCGGTCATCCAACAGATCGAATAAAGCAACATTTGCGCCTTCCTTCGCCAGCTGAATGGCGGCTGCCTTCCCTATGCCTGATCCGGCTCCGGTAATGATCGCTGTTCTCCCATGAAAACGTCCGTGTCCTTCATTCATTATCAACACGCTCCTTATTATCGTAATCCGTTATGCGTTCATCTGTCACAAGATTACCCAAAAGGAGTTGTTTTATAATCATGATTTCTAATTTTTTGCACAAAAAAGCCGGACCTCTTGGGTCCGACCATCGTTTACCATAATCTGACATTATCAGAAACCTACCATACAATCTCCAGAAACGAAGCGTCATCTTCCAGACCGTCTGTATGGCGAGCATTCATTAATACTTGCACTTGCTCATCAGGAATCGGCTCCTTCATCGGATCCAGATCGTTGAGCCCATCGCTGTATAACTGAAGCCGATATTCGGTCTCCGGATCTAATTTGCACGAAAACACATGAGGACTGCCTCCGATCGGACCACTACGGGAAGACCAACGTTCCGACGTCCGGAAACGATCTCCGAATACCGAGGTAATCTCGTCTTCCTTACGCCACAAGCGTACCCTGGAGTCACCCTGCCAGGCGAGCCACAATCTTCCTTTGCGGCGAAAACCCGAGGAGAGCTCTATGCGGCCGCAAATATACATAGCTTCGCTTCCCTTGCGCTGCTTCTCTTCCAGCACTTCGCGAAGCAGCTTGGGCGTTTCGGAACTCAGGGAATGAGTCCGCATTTCCCGATCGGCTTCCTGCGTAAGCTCCTTCAGTCTGCGTTCAAGCGATGCGGTCGTGAGTTCCTCAACCGTCTCCAGCCAATTCATTAACCCTTGGCCAAGCAGACGTGAGGCCACATCGCCCCGATAACTCAATCCGACACCATCGCACAATACAAAATGGCACACATCTTCATTCATCTTCAAAGCAATGAAATCCTGACCCATCTCGGAGAGCATGACAGATTCTGCCGCTCTGCCATACGCATAACGACATGTGAACAAATCTTTAATCTTCGTAACCGGTTCTTCCACGGTCTGCTTGCTCTCGTAATAAAACGATGCTGCTTGAGCCTTCCGTTTACGAATTCCCAACGATTCCATGCTTCTTGCGTATGATCGCTTCATCTTTGTGACCCTCTTACCTTACCGGCGTGGCAGCTGACATCTGAAACCCGATGGACACCAGCTCAGAGCAAGTGCCTGGAAGCATCATCAAAGCTCCCGGGCTCAGTTGATAATCCGCCTCAACCAGCATTTCTCGATAACTTTCGGGAAGAACGGAAGACATCATTTTAAGTTTGCGCGCGTGTTCATCCTCAAGCGAAGTATCGGCCAAAATCCCTTTCCAGCGGCGCGGTTCGGATATCGGCTGGTTCATCAGATGATCGGATATGAATATATTCTCCACAAGCACGTTGCCGTCCGGAACACTCATGTTCATGATGCGGCGGGCAATCGGCTCCGGATCCTCTCCCGTAGCCA
This sequence comes from Paenibacillus sp. p3-SID867, assembly GCF_025142895.1. Classification (NCBI taxonomy): domain Bacteria; kingdom Bacillati; phylum Bacillota; class Bacilli; order Caryophanales; family Paenibacillaceae; genus Paenibacillus; species Paenibacillus sp. p3-SID867. The sequence goes on along the minus strand of NZ_JAMBDM010000003.1, from coordinate 181,695 downwards.
CGCCATCCGTCATATGGCACACAAGCGGGGCAGGGCAATCCTGCATATTCGGAATCTCCGACTGCAGGATTTTCTCGGCTTGCAGGAACGCTTTCGCCGAATCGGAAAAACGCTTCGGCGTTAAATCCGGAAGCGATCCGATCGCCGCAATTTCGTCAATGCCCTTAATCCCGTTTAACAAATCATAGACATCATCGCTGTAAGCAAGGATGGCAATCCGGTATCTAGGCGTCAGCCGATTGCCCTTCGTGGACCGAAATACCATTTGCCGAATGGCCAGGGACAAGGCCTCGTAAACGACATCGATCCGCCTCCGGTCCTCCATCAGCATGTTCATGGACGCGCTGATATCAATCAGATATATAATAAGCGCTGGCGTGCGCTGTGATGCTTGAATGGTATAGTTCATCGTGAATAACATTCACCCCTGCATTTTCGTCATGTTTACTTCCTTACAGTTTTGGTATCCAGTGGCTGTCGTCACTTATGAATTGCTGCAGATTGCTAAGGCGGCTGCTCATTTTACCAACGGTTTTATAATAGGCCTTATCCTTGTTATATAACTGTATGAATTCACGTGCGGCGTTCTTAGCACGGTCTTTGTTCCCGGCTACCTGCGCATTATACGCTTTATTGTATAAGGCAACCAGTTCTACAACGTTTTGGGAACGCTGTTTCTGAAGCGCTGCGGCTTGGGCTTGTTGGGCAGCTCTGGCTCGCGCCTGGCGCTCCGCCTCCGCCTTGGCAGCTTCCCTAGCCGCCGCCTCTTCCTGTGCCTGCCTGTTCTTCTTCTCTTCCAGCTGAGCTAAGTACGCCTCATACTTGGCCTGATTATCATATTTCTCTTGCAATGCCTGCTTCTTTTTCTTCCCTTCAAGTGATGCCAGATAAGCTTCATACTTCGCCTGCTTCTCATACTTGGCCTGAAGCTCAGCTTTCTCCTGTTCCTTCAGTGCCTGCTCAGCTTCTTGAGCCTTCTTGGCCTCCTCAGCCTTCTTGCGCTCCTCTTCCGCTTTCTTAGCCTCTGCCTCTTTCTGGGCAGCCTCTTCCTGCTGCCTCCGTGCTTCTTCCTCTTGCTTACGCGCTGCTTCTTCCTTCTCCTGCGCTTGCTGCTCGGCTAATTTCTGAGCATCCAACTGACGGCTCTCTGCCTTCTCCGCCAGAATCTGATTCACCGTAATCGCAGAACCTGCCAATATGACGATGGCCGCAGCGGTTGAGAGCATGAATTTACGGGATAACAACAGCGCTTTTATGCCTTTGTTGGATGATTCTTCAGCTGGACGCAGCTGCTCTTCGAGCCCCTGTATAGCCGCGGCAAGCTCCACTTCAAGCGGACTGTCCTTCTTTACGAAATGATACGCGGAGCGGAATATTTCCAACGCGCCGGAAAGATTACCCGCATCCTCCAGATCACGGGCTTGATGAAACAAGCGTCCAACCACATTGTCGTTGACCTCTCGGGTGCCCGGCTCTATGCCAAGCGATGCCATAATTTCAGCCGGCACCTCTTGGACGGTTTCAGAACGGGATTCATCCGCCTTATCATCATGGGCAGCAGCAGCGGCTACAGGAGCTTGGGCTTCCTCGACTACTTCTTCTTCACTCAAGGATGATAAAGCAATCAGCCACTCACCAAAGGTAGGGCAGCTGCTCAAATCCTGACTGTCCCAGGTTCTGCCAAACAGATCCGCAATCCGTGTGCCCCAACGCTGACCCAGCGATTTTTTCAGTAAAAAATAACGCTCGCACGGGGTCTGCATTTCATGCTGATCAAAATAGCTTTCGCCCCATGCCCGATTCACGATAGCCGGATCGCTCCATCCCAGCATTTCCGCAATGATAACAGCACCTGCGAAACGATCAGCATATGAACTCCATAACCCGCTATGCACCGTACGATGAGCCGCATATCCAGGAGAGCCAGCAAGCAAAACATCAGGCCGATCCATTTTGGGGCTGTACATCTGCTCCACATCGACAAGCTCAACGGCGGCAGCGCCTTCCGGCAGCTTCACTTCCGAAAAAAACGGAAGCATGACATTAGGCGCAGACAGGTCACAGTGGGCTAATCCGCGCTGCTCCATGCTTGAGCCGATGGCTGCCAATGCCTTGGCAAGCATCAGACTATCAGAACGTCCCAGATTACGCTGATCGCTTATAACGTCAAACCAAGTACATCCATGAATCCATGGCATGATGACCGCGTAGAGCAAATCCGGATATTCCGCTATCAAATCTCCGTTTCTTTCGGGAGTGAGCACCTCTCGACTGCTTACCTGCAAACCCGGTATCTCGCGATAATTCCCCATATGTTCGGATTGATACACCATAGCCGGAATTCTGAACTTAGGAAAAAATACCTTTAGTGCTTTGGCTTCATGCAGTTCCCCGTCCACAGGAATCAACTGGTAGACGATTCCCTGACGCCCAGCTTGGGCATAGGCTACGCCTGGCGCTGCGGGATGCTGCCCTACTGTATAAGCCGTTCCATTTACAACAATCCCATCGCCCGGGTTTGGCTGAAATGTCATGAACGTCATCCTCTCTTAACTCCGTTACCTAACTATATAACTCTATTAACCACATGGTTATATTCTAAACATCCAAAATTGCAAGAAAACCGGGTTGTCTACCACCCGGTTTATTCTGCCTATTAAACTATTATAAAGCAAAAGTCTCCGAATGGATATTAACGGGATTCGTCAGCCATACGGAATTTCTGAGCGATCGCTTTCAGCTCATTGCTGATGCTGTCAAGCGTTTGAACGAAGGAGTTCATCAAGCGGCTTGCTTCCTGGAATTCCTGGAAAAAGCGTTGCTTCGTCATACCATCCCATTGACCTTCCATGCCGTTGATCGATTGAGTCAGGCTGTTAACGATTTGCTGACTTTGATCACCGCTCTGTTTAAATTGGTTTGCTACTTGTTCAACTTGTTCTGGCGTAATTAAAATACGTCCTGCCATTTATGTAACCTCCTAGAAATTCGTTTTCTGGTGACACTTGACATCTTAGCCCATGAGCCTCAGTTTATCAAAGCGTCCTCAGACCTAATTTCCAGTTACCCTATACGTCCCAATTTGAAACATTTACCATCCCGATTTTCCCGAAAGGAATAGGGATTTAGTTGGCAATGTCAAACGAAGACGGATCGGTAAAGGTCCAGCTTTGCCCGGCTAACGCGGCTTGTTTAGCCGAATCCCCGTTGTCTCCACTGGTCATGCCCACGGCAGCGGCTACCGAACTCGGGTTCGATATAACCGTCGATGAATTGCCATATTCCGGTAATATGGATGAGCGCCCCTCCATGCCGGAAGCGGCAAACAGAGCCGTCGGTGATACTGTACTTACGATGGCATGCTCCAAAATCGTATGGTACTGATGATCCGTTTCTTGAAATTGATCGGCTTTGCTTTGAAGATGCTTGCCCAGCTGAGCAAGAAGAGCTCCCAGATGCTCTCCAAGATTCCGGGCAGACTGCCACTCATCAATAACCGCCGCTTTGAGAGACGTCTCCCAAACGAGTGATTCCATAGCTTGGTTGAGCGTTCTCGTAATCGCTAAATATTCATCGCCACTATGCTGCAGCTGACGGCTTAACGTCCGGAGAGACTCCGGCTCGACAGAAATACGCATTGGTCCTCACCTTTCATACAGGCTCTGTTACTGTTTCAGCCACATGAGTAGCATATGACGAAACTGCTCTTTGGTCGCTGGCGCTGCGGTTAACCAGTCCTGGTCTCCCTCCAGGCTCATACGCAGCAGCCAATTCATGGACTCGTTCACTATAAATGCTGCATTTTGACTTTCCCAGCTGTTTCCGTTCCAAATCGACAGCTGGAGTTCCCCCGAAGACACCTTGTTTTTCATACATTTCGCTAAAGCGATGGAACCTTCCGCATCATCCGTCAACCTGGCCAAGCGATCGCCGATATCATCGCTGTTCTGTTCGGAAGCGGAGGTGTAAATATCTCCGAATTCTTTCCGGCTAAGGAGCAGTGCCGGAATATCCCCCCAGTTTTGGTCGCTTAGGGCCAGATCCTGCACCAGTTGATCGCAGGTTTGTTCGATCGTGCCAAGTTCGCTTAGCAGGTAACATCGGTTGTCTTCGCCGCTTCTGCATACTTGTATTACCCGTTCGTCAGTAACATGCAGATATCCTTCAAACGCCGAATCCTGATTTTCATATTTCAACCAGCACGCACGTTCCGCAAGTCCGGCAATAGCCACTCTTGAGAAGACCTCGGGTGGAATCGACAATTCCCCGCCTTCCTCTTGAATCAAATATTGCTTGCTTAGGAGCGATTGTTTGGTTTTCTCCCACTCAACCGCGATTTCTTCCGTTAAGTATCCTACAAAAGGATCTTCAACACCAAGTAATCGGTCCGATCCGATAATTCCAGCCAAGAAGAAAAATTCCTTGTCATTCAGCGTGATCGTTTCTTGTTTGGAAGCATGAATTGTCAACATTATGAGCCACCTCCCCTCAAACTACAACATGCCATCGGTCGCGAATTTCTGTGACCCATCTTTGGGCGTTCCATTCGTCATCAAACGGAACTGCGCCTTTTATTCTGGAAAATTTGCGTTTTACGTAGTACCCCTGTCCTGGCGGGAGTATTTTTAGTCCTCCAGGACTATTAGCAGATTCGGAAAAAGGAATTCTGAAGAACGATAAATCGTTGGAATCCAATGTTCCGAATAAAAATCCGTTTTGTGCAGCCTTGATATCAGTAAACCAATCGACGCCATACGTCGGGAAATCGGCCGGCACACCGGCAACGATAACGTGTACCCGGCGATCCCTCCCCTGTCTGACGATGGCTGACAGCTGGTCTTTCAAGGTGAAATCGGAAAGCTGCTTGCTGAGCACGTCAGCGTCATCAATCATAAGCAGGATCGTCGGGTCTTCACTGTCTTTCGACCGGGTTTGAACCCGTTCATAAAGACCTGAAATGAGCGGAGCCAGGTCTTCCTCATTCTCCGCATGTCCACGGACATGCGGAAGATGATTCATCCGACTCAGACCGCTGCTTCCATAGCGCGTATCTACCGTATAGATTTCCAGCTCATCCGGCGATGTATGATATGCAAGTGATAACATCCAGCTAAGAAGGAATGACGTTTTACCGCCTTCCATCGGACTCGCCACAATAAAATGCGGCCCATCCTCCAAATTGATAGCAAAAGGAGTCAGATCGTCCGTAGCCACCCCGACAGGAACCCGATACTTCGCCATACCTGCTGTTTCGTAAGGCTTTTGTACCTTCAGCAGTTGATGAAGCGGAATCTTGTCCGGCAGTGACTCAATCCGCGGCGCTTCCTCCCCGTGCCACGCTGCCCGGTGAGTGCGAATCATATCGCGGAGCGCTGCGGAGCGGTCCCCCTCTTCCTGGCCTGAAGCCGGCAAGGCCGTCTGAAATTCAAGCGGCGGCACCTGCCCCTTGACCAGACCTCTTCCCGGAGGAAGCTGGCTGGGAGCTCTTGTTGGACGCCCTACCGCATAGTAGTAATCAGCAGGATCGGCCAGTTCGTACGACACTGCTTGCGAAATGTTGCTTCGAACCTTCTCGAACATATCCGAAATCCGGTTCGCCGTAATGACAAACGTTATTCCCAGACTGCCGCCTTCTCGCAGCAGGTATTCAAGCATATCATTCTCATCCGGATAGGAGTTCCGGAAATTCAGATAACCGTCAATAACCACGACCAGTTGCGGAACGGGTTCTGTGTTGCCCCGGCGATAGGATGCAACAGTCTTCACACCCGCTTCGGCAATCATGTCCTTGCGAGTCGCCGCCGTTTTCGTCAGAAAACGGAACAGGCGCTTGATGCGATCCTCTTCCTCCGCCGTCATGACTCCTCCGATATGAGGCAGCCCTGTAAAGTCCCGCATCATTCGGCCCATATCCACGATATACCCATGCCAAAAGTCCGGGGTGTACCGACTGGCTAACGACATCAGCATCGTTTGAATAAAGGTGGTCTTTCCAAGTCCGGGCATGCCGTACACGGCCCAGTGGCCTTGCTCAAGATTAAGCATCAACGGCTTCTGGCATTGGTTTGGCAGATCATCAACCATCCCAACGTAGGACACAAGCGCCGAATCGCCGAACAGCTCCTGCTTCTGCAGCTCGGTCCCGGACTGAATGCTCTCCAGATCCAAGCTCTCCGGAAGCGGTGGAAGCCAAGGCCCCTGTAGCCGTTCGATTCCTTGCTCTTCGGCAACTTCCGCTACATGGTCGATAAACACCTGGAGCTGTTTGGGTACCTCCAGATGCGCTCCCAGGGAAGGATTAGATGCAAGCAGAGGCTCACTCTTCCCGTTGATTCGCACCTCGCGAATAACCACTGCGCCAGGCGTATCCTTCTCTTCAATGTAAGGAGCACCGCTCCAGGCAAATTGCATTTCTTCAAACACTTCATCACTGCCCACCTGAAAATAGCCTCGTCCGGGCTTGTTAATCCAGGCTGCATTCGGAATCTTCAGCATATCACGGCTATCGCCCTCGCTTTGTACCCGAAGGCAGATCCGAAAGCGCGAATTACTCCAAATTTTATCGTCCACGACACCTGCAGGCTTCTGAGTCGCAAGAATCAGATGGACTCCAAGTGTTCGTCCAATAGCGGCAATGCTGATCAATTCATCCATGAATTCCGGTTGGTCTTTCTTCAGCTGTGCAAATTCATCAATGATAATAACGAGATGCGGAAGCGGTTCGCCATGCCGATTGCGCAGCAGCTTGTAGTACTCGTCGATATGCTGCAGATTTCCCGCATCGTTCAATATTTTCTGGCGGCGGACCAGCTCGGCTTTCAGCGACACCTTCGCGCGCTCGATTAGATTGTTATCCAGGTTCGTTATGGTTCCTACAACGTGCGGCAAGTTGACAAACGTGTTCGACATGCCGCCGCCCTTGTAATCAATAAGCATAAATGCCAGGTCATGAGGGTGGAATTCGGATGCCAGGGAGGCAACAATGGATTGAATAACCTCACTTTTCCCGGAACCGGTCGTTCCCGCAATCAGACCGTGCGGTCCATGACCTTGACGCTCTATTTTATCATGAAGATTCAAATTAATCTTCTTTCCGCCCGCCCGGACCCCCATCGGAACGGGTAATGAATCCGGATATCGGTTCTGCTGCCAGCGTCTGTGTACATCCAAATCGTTGATTTTTTGAATATCCATCATCTCGAAGAGTGCCAAAACGCTTGGGATATCCGACGCAGAGGATCGTTTCAGCCGGATCGGCGCCATGTATCGGGCCAAGGCTTCAATTTGCTCCCTGCTAATATGATGGGATTGGAAAGTTTGCTTGGAGACCGTGCCATCTGCTTTCTTAATCGTATACGCCGCCTGCTCCCGGTCAACCTCAACAATAAGCTGGCAGTGCATCGGCAAGCTTTCCTTGCGGTCGGACAAGATGATGGTAACCGCATCGGTCGCTTCGGCATCTTCCATCAACAGAGGCAGCAGCGGTTCTTCCTCGATTAATTGGGTAGCGGATAAAATCACCACGTATGCCGGTGTCTCAATCGATTTCTTCCCATGCTCGGCGCGATTATTTTTACGCCGGTATAGGTGAGTAAATATTTCATCGGCAAGCTGATGGGCATTGCTCCGTCGATCCGCAAGATAGCGGCTGGATCGATCATCATCCCACGTATGTGGGAGCCAGCGCAGCCATTGCCACTCGCTCGCTTCTTTCTCTTCGTAGAACGCGGCGATCTTCACTTCATCGGGTGAGTGCCGCACCGCCGTTTGGGCCATCATTACGCGCAGCATATTTAATACGCGCTCCCTTCCGCCTACGATCCCTATGACCTTGGATTCGAATAACGGCAGCGCAATCGATGCGTCGTCGACGGACTGAAATTCGGAAGACAGCAATTCAGCTGCTTCGATCAAAGGGTCCTTGTCATACCCATCCGCGCGGGGAGGCTTTACGTTAATGTAAAAAGGAACCTCTCCCTTGCCCACGCAAATCTCCAGAAAGTCCTTATCTTCCGGGGAGCGTTCCCATAAGCTGCTGCTCCGGTTCTTCACGACGTTGTAACACACGTCCGGATCGCCATGGATTTCAAACAGAATGTGTACCTGATCTTCCTGCCGCTCCTTCAGTTCTTCCCGATGCAGATCAAGCTGTGCCCGGTACTTCTGATTACGCTCGGCCAGATTCTTCTGATAGGTCTTCTTGTTGCTTAAATACATGAAGAACGGGAGCGTGTAGGATGTCAGCATCATAAAGACGGAGAGCATCTGGAACATCATGTAGTTGGGATTCCCCATTTTGCCGCTCACGTTCATATAAACATAGAAACCAACCGTCGCAGCCGTCATAATAATCGGGATAATGATGGCAATCATCGAAAACGACGGTTTGCTTGGCTCGGACGGCGGTCTCAGAATCTCCATGTCTTCATTCGGTAAAGCCGGTCTAATACGCGGCGAACGTTGGTACAACACGTTCATAAGTCACTTCCTCCTAATCCAGAGCATCTGAAATGTACAATTATGTATTTGGCTGTTTCATTCAAAACCAATGGGTTACTTACCCAATCTCAGCTTTCTTGAAACAACGATCTTCTGCCATAGACAGGAGCTTCCTCGGTGGTTGTTGAGAATGCCCGTTGCAAACGAATATAAGAGCCTTCCCTAAGTCCCGCTTCAACAAGGTTAGAATGGCCGCCTACCGTAAACCACAAGCCCTCCGGGAACTTTGCTTCTAATATATATTGAATCCCTTCACCCGAGGGTTCACGAAAAAGACGTAGCCCCAGCAGCTCATTCAACCGTTCAATGGAGCACTCATCGGGTACGTCGATATCAAACCAATCATCTTCATTTCGACCGCTGATCACGGTGAGTATCATCTAGTCAACCTGCCTTCCCAAACATGGTAATCCTTATGTTAATTCCATATGCAAAGTCCAATCACCTATTTCAATAGTTACAAAAAATAGTTACATTATTGTAATAATATCATCCCAGGGTCAGTTCTGTCAATTTGTGTCATATTTCCTATTTCCTATTTTTCATGCGGATTTGTTAGTCCTGAGGGACTATTTATATATTGATTATAGGGTAAATCCGGGTTTTTCGTCGGTAAAATAACGCCGTTCACAAAAATGTCACGCTCTGAAAAATGATGCTGATTAATTCTATGAATTTAAGGTTATTTTAAGATTGGCAATTTATAATGCAAATATCATGAAAAATCTTTCGTGAGGTGATTGATATGAAAACACTTATCATGTTCCAAAATAAGCCGGTTCCCGTATACTTTACAACGGATAGCAAGCAGCCGGTACAGAAAGTATTAAAACTGCTAACCAGCGCGCTTGACCATAAAATTCAAACCGGCAAAAAGGCGCTGCAAAAATGCCTCAACTCCCTGATCAGCATTGAAATCGAGGGATCCGAGGCAATTCTTCACAGCAAAAGCGAAAACGACTCTCTTGCGCTATCTCTCTTTTAAAAAAGAGGGATAGCCCTTTTTTTGTTTAACTCCATTATAACCCGTGATGACGATCCTGGGCTATCTGCGCTCTCTGAATTCGGATTTGAAACAATTTCACGAGATTTCTCCGCGTTGTGATCTCCCGGCAACTGTCCAATTTTTTTAATATAAACCGATCGATGGACATACTGTTCATCCCTCCATTCATATCTTGGAAAAACGACCCTATGTTCTGATAACTTCTATTAACCGCACCTTTTCAAGATTAAACGAGACTTTCTTACGTTCCACAAAGCTTCTTATGATTCGACGATGCTCTGGTAATAACCCATTTTATATTCAGTACCTTGCATTAATCAGTACTTAGTGATATCTTATTGTAGACCACTACTGAATATTAATCACTACCTCATGTTTACAGCATGAACATGGACTTATGAAAGGAGGTATCTGCCGTATGAATGTTAGTATTCAATTCAAAAAAGGCGTTCTTGAACTCTGCGTGCTTGTGTTAATCCATCGCAAGGACCAGTATGGCTACGAGTTGGCTCAAGCGGTATCGAGGCATATTGAGGTAGCCGAAGGGGCGTTGTACCCTCTCCTTCGCCGACTTGTTAATGAAGGCTATTGTACGACATATCTCCAGGAATCGACCGAGGGTCCGCCCCGTAAATATTATAAGCTGACGCCCAGCGGAGTGATTTATATGAGAGCCTTGGTAAAGGAATGGCAAGCTTTTGTGGGCAATGTGACCAATCTGATAGAGGAAGGAAATTTGTATGACTAAAAAACAGTTTATTGCAATTTTGGAATCGCGTCTTGCCGCGCTTCCTCCCGACGAACGGCGGGAATTCATTCATGATGTGGCGTCCCATTTTGTCATTGGCATGCAGAATGGACGAACTGAAGAGGAAATCGCCCGTGAACTGGGAGATCCTTTTGAAATGGCAAAGGAAGCGTTAGGCGACCGGTATGTGGATATGGATATGCCTGCTCCCGCAGCGATCCGAAGACCGTCTTCTTTTGGAAAATATGCAGTAGGAGTCGGTTTGTTCTTCTGTGCATTGGTGGCCGTCCCCTTCCTTGCGGCATTATGGTCCGGAGGCGTCGCTATTGCTCTGGGTGCCCTGGCAACCTTGCTGAGCCCGGTGCTCGTTCTGCTTGACTACATCGTAAACGGAACGTTTTATCCGGCCAAATTATTCTTATCCATTTCTTTGATCGGAATCGGCATCTTCCTCGGATATGCCACACGCTCAGCCATGGTTGGGTTGTTATCGTTAACCTTGAGGTACTCCAGATGGAATACGCGTTTATTGAAGGGACGTGACGCACAGTGAACAGAAAATGGTTGTTCAGTTTAGCAATCGCACTTATATTGGTAGGAATCGTCGGCATGGCTGCGAACAAGTTTAAATTCGGTGAAGAGCTTGTCAGCTATCAGAATCGATGGGATCTTCAGGATGCCGTAAATTTGAAGAAATTAACGATTGCCAGCAATATGAATATCAGCTTCGCGTTTGAGGACAGCGGCGATTCGAACGGATATATCGCGTTTGCCGGCAAATTAAAACCGGAGCATGTCGATATTCTTAAAAACTTTAATCCATCTGGCCCTGAGGTGGAATTGGATCTGACTACACCTTCCACTTTTCAGTTGATGAGTGTGGACTTTCGTTCACCAAAAGGAACACTGACCATCGTGCTTCCATCAAGCACGCAACTGGACGAACTCGATTTGTCGACCATCTCCGATAACATCCAGGTAAGCGGAGCTTCCTCCAAGGTGGTTGACATCTCCGTGAAGTCAGGCAGCATTAACATGAGCGGAATACAAGCCGAGCAGTTAAGCGTTGAGAACATTTCGGGAAGTATTCGCGGTTCTGACATTCGGGCATCCACCCGGCTCGTCAATCATTCGGGAAATGTCGTGCTGAAAAATATGGAAGGTCCCTTGGACATCGAGGTCACCTCCGGTAACGTAAACGCAGGTTTGCTTGGCGTTTCATCGGTTAATATCCTGTGCAGATCCGGCAACGTGAAAGTACAGCCTGACCCGTCATTCCGCGGTTTCTATGACCTTAAGACACTGTCGGGATCCGTCTCGGCGCCGGAGTCACTGAAAGAAACAACCGATACCATCCAAGTGGAAACGTACTCCGGTAATATCGATATCGTACATTGAGACGTTGTTGACAAACGATAAAAATGAAATATACTATACTTTATAAAGTAAACCTAACAACAAGGAGTGTTTTCATACATGTCTAATGTACTATTCATCAAAGCAAACAACAGAGCCATCGAACAATCGGTCAGCGTAAAAATGTACCACGCGTTTTTGGAGTCCTTCAAAGAAAGCCATCCGGAAGACCAAATCACGGAGCTTGACCTATTTGCAGAGAATCTTCCTTATTATGATAGCACTGCCATCAACGGTATGTTTAAAGCTGCCCAAGGATTGGAAGCTACACCGGAAGAGCAGGCGGCTGCTTCGAATGTGAGCAAATATCTTGACCAGTTTCTTGCTGCAGACAAAATCGTGCTTGCTTTCCCATTGTGGAACATGACCGTACCTGCCGTTCTTCATACGTATATCGACTATCTGAACCAAGCAGGCAAAACGTTCAAATATACCCCTCAAGGCGTTGTAGGTCTCGTGACTGGCAAAAAAGTCGTCATCCTGAATGCGCGCGGCGGCAACTATTCCGAAGGACCTATGGCTGCGGCTGAGATGGCTGTTAACTTCGTGATGGGCAATCTTCGTCAATGGGGCGTACAGGATATCGAAACCCTGATCATTGAAGGCCACAACCAATTCCCTAATGAAGCAGAAATGATCGTTCAGAACGGTCTTGAGCTCGTTAAAAAGGCTGCTGCCGGTTTCTAATCGAACTTATACGGAATAATAACACGGATCGTTATATACAATAGCCACCTTCAACTGTCTTAGGCAGTGAAAGGTGGCTTTTTGTGATAATCCCATTTAAACCTTTTCCCATTGGGTCCATAACTCGCGCGGGTTTCGAATATAGATTTCATGATCACGGCTCATATATTGATGAATGATAAATTCCCGCCGAATGGTCGCATAATCCGCATAATAACGCTTGATAAACGCATTGATATCCTTTTCCGGATATTCCTTCCCTGCTTCAAGCTGCTCAACCAGGTATTCCAATATGACGAGTTTCTTCTTGTACTGGGCCGGAATGGAGCGCAGTGTTCCGTCATTCGCTATAAAATTCCGGAGAACGGTTGTTTTATAAGCTTCGCTAGCAGTCGTTTCCATCTTTTTTCTTCCTCCCTCCTAATCACAAGTTTCATAACCGTCTAATTTAATATTTATCTAATTAGATGGTAATCAAATTAATGGTGTTTGTCAAATACTTTCTGCTTGAAGTCAATTCAGCCAGGCTCCATACCGCCTAATCTGGATTTATCCTCATATTTGCTGTAGGATTATAATGCTGATCTAAACGTTAGGTTAATACATAAGGAGGTTCACCATGCTCGACGTCTTAATTATCGGCGCAGGCCCATGCGGTCTCTCAGCTGCCATTGAATGCCGCAACCAGGGCCTCAGCTGCGAGATCATCGATAAACACAATGTAGTTCATTCCATTTATCTCTATCCAACACATATGCAGTTTTTCAGTACGGCCGAAATGCTTGAAATCGGAGATGTTCCGTTCGCCATATCGAATGATAAACCGTTTCGGCACGAGGCGCTGGCCTATTATCGCAGAGTTGCCAGACACTTTAATCTGAAAATCTCCCCATACGAAGAAGCACTCACCATAACCAAGCAGCCCGACGGGAGCTTTCAGGTGAAGACCCAGCGCCGCGGTGGTGCAGAGTCCATACGAGAAGCTAAACACGTAGTCATTGCTACGGGTTATTTTGATCATCCGAATTATATTGGCATTCCTGGAGAAGACTTGGAGAAAGTAACCCATTATTTCCGGGAAGCCCATCCATATGCAGGAATGAAAACCGCGATCATCGGCGGCAGTAATTCCGCCGTGGATGCTGCCATGGAGCTTATCCGTGTCGGAGCCGAGGTGACGATGGTATACCGGGGTGAGGAAGTTTCACAAAACATCAAACCTTGGGTACGTCCTCTGTTTGACAGCATGGTGCAAAAAGGTCATATCCAGCTTCACCTGAACTCGCGTGTCGTACAAATCGCGGAATCTTCCGTTACCGTTCTTTCGAATCAAGGCCAGGAAACAATCATTGAGAATGATTTTGTACTGGCATTGACCGGATTCCGTCCTGACCGAAAGCTGCTTGCCTCCTCCGGCGTTGAACTGAATGAAGACATGGAGAAGCCGCTTTATAATCCGGATACGATGGAGACCAACGTTCCGGGACTCTATGTCGCAGGCGTCATTGCATCCGGCCGCAACGCCAATGAGGTGTTCATTGAGACAGGCAGACTACACGGTCGTCTGATTGCCGAGCATCTGGTCTCGAACGCTTAAACGATTACCAACGTGCTTTCCCAGAAGAAAGATCGGTTTTTTATGATGTTTTTCTTACGATATCAGGAAGGCATACGCTTCGTAGTCTAAACTTTCTGATATCTTAAACATAAGGAGTGATTCCCCATGGACGTAACTTCACTCATCCTGCTGGCTATGGCGGGACTTGGTATTATCAGCAGCAATTCTGCCGTGACCATTGCGATGCTGGCATTGCTTCTCATCCGCGTAACCGGCTTTCAGCAAGCATTTCCATGGCTGGAGAAATACGGTCTGACACTCGGCATTATCATTCTCACCATAGGTGTCATGTCACCGCTGGCCAGTGGAAAGATGAGTCTGCAAACGATCGGCGAATCATTCCTGAACTGGAAATCGCTGTTGGCCATCGCCGTCGGCATGCTTGTCGCATATCTGGGCGGCCGGGGGGCCACGCTGATGGGAACCAATCCCACCGTGGTTGCGGGTCTTCTCGTTGGCACGGTGCTTGGGGTAGCCCTGTTCCGAGGCGTACCCGTCGGGCCGCTCATTGCGGCCGGTCTGCTGTCCCTGCTGATCGGCAAATCATGATGAAACGAATACAGCCTTCTTTTTTACAATTAATTAAGTAGAAACATAACCTCCCTGCCGGATCGTGAACGCTTGGGGAGGTTTATTTGTTCTATATGTAAGCTTCGCAACCAACGGATCGTTACCATATATAGTCTATTTTATGGTATGATAGCTATCGTGTTTTAGCGCTATTTCCCGCAATCCCTTATGAAATATGAAGTATCAGGAGGTAACACCATTGTCTTCAACGAATACCGAATCGGTCGCTGCTCCGCTTAAACAGCTTCCCTTGCTGCTCTTCAGGCAGCTGAGGCCAAAGCAATGGACCAAAAACCTGCTCATATTCGCAGCCCCCCTCTTCTCCTTTGAAGGGGTGAATCCCGGCGTGCTCTTCGACACCCTGATCGGTTTTTTTCTGTTGTCATTCGTGTCCGGCTGCGTCTACATTGTGAACGATTATGCCGATCGCGAAGCGGATCGCAATCATCCGGTGAAAAAATACCGACCGATGGCCTCGGGAGCTCTTCCTCCTAAGCTGGCTATTGGATTCGGCGCGCTGCTGCTGACAGCTTCGCTGGTCATATCTTATTTGCTCAATCCGCTGTTTACCGTATTATTGGTGCTCTATTTTGCCATGAACGTAGCTTATTCCTTCCGGCTGAAGCATGTTGTCATCATTGACATCATGATTATCGCGGCCGGGTTTGTGCTGCGCGCCATCGCAGGCGGACTGGTCATCCACGTCCCGTTCACGCCATGGTTTCTTCTCTGTACGATGCTGTTATCGCTCTTCCTGGCGATCGGCAAGAGAAGGCATGAGCTTCATCTGCTGCAGCATGACAAGGGCTCTCACCGCAAGGTGCTCGATCAATATTCGTTCGATCTGCTGGATCAGATGAGCAGCATTGTCACCACAGCAACCATCATCAGTTATTCGCTGTTTACTTTTACGTCCGGCAGAACCGTTCATCTCATGTGGACCATACCGCTCGTTATTTACGGGATGTTCCGCTATCTTTATCTGATTCACATCGAGAAAAAAGGCGGGGCTCCGGACCGGGTGCTCCTGGAGGACGCTCACATCCTGGTCACCGTGATCCTTTATGTCATCTGCGTCATCGGAATTTTGGTATACTTTGAATAATACAGAATCGGTAAATTGAGGGAAATGATATGCATCAGAAATTCGCAATCTTTGACATCGACAAAACGGTCATCCACTCGGACTCCATGTTTCAATTTTTAAAGTATGGCATACGAAAAAAACCGTCCACGGCCCCCGTCATACTGAAAGTCCTGCTTCACTCCGTACTGTACAAGCTCCGTCTTCTGGGAGCTGAAAAAGCAAAGAGCGCTTATTTTCATGCGATGCGCCATATGGATGATGCCGACCTGAAACATTTTTACGAAACGGAATTGAAACCTGCGATCTTCCCGGCTGCGCTGAAGGAAATGCAACGAAAAAAAAGCGAGGGCTATCATGTGCTCCTTGTAACGGCGTCCCCCGATGCTTACATGAGATACTTTGCAGAGCTTCCTTGTGTCGACACGGTGATCGCTACCAAGCTTTCCGTACAGGACGGACGCTTTACGTCGATGATCGAAGGGAACAATTGTAAGGGGGAGGAAAAAGTGAACCGGATTCAGCAGTACTTGAACGAGCGGAAACTGACCATTGACTATGCAGCTTCCTGCGCTTACTCCGATTCCTTGTCCGATCTCCCGATGCTCGGGCTCGTCAAACACAAGTATTTGATCAATCACAAATCCGCTCAGGGATGCGAGGGATTAACATGGAACAGATAAAAGCGCAGAACGCCCCGCGCCACTTGGGCAAGCTGTTCATGGTCTTATCGGCATTTTTGACGGCTACCGGCCAGCTGTTCTGGAAATGGGGACACGACAACTTGCTGTACATGGGAATCGGCTTTATCTGTTACGGCCTCGGAGCCATACTCATGATCAAATCGTTTTCATTGGACAAACTGTCCGTTGCCTATCCCCTAATGTGCATCAGCTATATTGTGGCTCTGTTTTATGGTGACTTTTTTCTGGATGAACCGTTAACCCTGCAAAAGCTGGCAGCCGTCGCCCTGCTCGGAATCGGGGTGACATTAACGTCCTATGAAAAATGACGGATTCCTATACTTGCTCCTGCTTCTGATGACTTTGCTTGGCTCGCTGGGGAGCGTATTCTTCAAGGGGTATACCGCAAACAAACAAATCAAGCTGCTGCTGATCGGTTTCCTTAGTTACGGATTGGGAGCCTTGTTAAACATATACCTTCTAGGGGAGCTTCCCTATACGCTGGTTATGCCTGCCAATGCACTGACGTTCCTGTGGGCCTTGTTGTTTGCCAAATGGGTATTCAAGGAAACCATCGGGATCCGCAAAATCGCCGGCGTCGCTTTTATTATTTCCGGATTGCTTCTGCTGATCTGGTAAGCGAACGCAGCTTAAGCCTGTTCACAGTACATATATAATGGAAAGATTGGTGGAGCGTAAAACATGACTTTTTTCAGTTATTTATTCCGACATAAAAAAGATAATTACACGGCAATCGGCCTAAGTATCTGTCTTGTCCTATGGTATGTTATCATGAACCTTCCGTTCGTGACCTACATCAAGGATCATGCAGCCGAGTTGATGCCGCACAGCCCGTTCTATGGTGCGCCTTTCACATTGAATCTGTTCAACTTCGATCCTTCCATGGAATATGGACCGGAGAATATCTCGATCATCCATCCATTCATTAATTTCCTGACCAGTCCGTTAACGACGATGATCGGGAGTGCGAACCTCCCTTATCTTCTGATCCAATCGGTCTTGAATGCCTTAAGCGCTGCGCTGGTCTACTATATCGTCCGAAGAAGCGGAGCCGGCTGGCTGTTGTCCTTCGTGACGGCGGCTTTCTTCGGTGTCAGCTCGTATACGCTGTTCACGGCATTCATACCGGATTCCTATGCTTATGCGCAGTTCATGATCATCTTATCAGCCGCTTACTTGCACTATTGCCGGCTTACGAATCGATATGCCGTCATGCCGAATGCCTCCCTGGCCCTGATTAATTTCGGCATCACGTCTACGAATGTGGCAACGTTCGCAGGTGCGCTCCTGATCAGCCTGTTCGATCGACGCTGGAAGGATGCCTTTAAACGCTTCATCCTCATTATGCTGGCTTTTCTGGGGATGGTGATTATCGTAACCCTGCTTCAACACTTGCTGTTCTCAGGTAAATCCTGGATCGCGAACGTGTTTTCAAGCGTACAAAACGGTGCGCTCAGCTATGTTTCTCCTTTTTCATTCGAGCACCATTCCCGGGTCTTCTACATGCTGTTTGTAAGCCCGATCCTGTCGCCGGAGCTTGCCATGATTGATCCGGGGATCGCGGCATTCGTGACGAATTTGGCCAAGCCGTATCCGATTCATGTCCATATCGTCGGGATCGGGATGCTTATTCTCGCGATTCTGTCCTTCATTAAGGGCATCCGATCCCGCGATACCTGGGCATTTGCCATCTATATCCTGTTCGCGATTCTGCTGCACATCATCGTTGGGTTCGGTTTGGCTACTTACGCTTACGATCTGTACTTGTACGCAGGACATTATCTGTTTGCCGTGTTTGTGCTTGCAGCGCTGTTTATTGCCAAAACGAAGAACCTCCGGATTCAACAAGCTCTGACCGGCATCATGATCCTGTTCCTGCTGATCACCTTAGTGAACAATATCGTATTGCACGGACAGACGCTTGAGTATATTCAGATGACCTATGACACGGTATTCAAGAATATCGAGAAATAAGCCTTTATCCTAAATAAAGACCCGTTCCCTGAAGCATGGCCCAACACCATGGCTCAGAAGGACGGGTCTTTCGTATTAACTCTCCAGATGCTGCACGTTATACAGTCTGGCATAACTTCCATCCAGATTCATCAGCTCGCCGTGCGTTCCCTGCTCTGTAATTCTGCCATTCTCCAGCACAACGATTTGATCGGCGTGCGTAATCGTTGACAGGCGATGGGCCACGATTAATGTGGTACGGTTGTTGGACAGGGATTGCAGCGCCTGCTGTATCAGATGCTCGGACTCCAAATCCAGCGCCGACGTCGCTTCATCCAGCACCAGGATGTCCGGATCCTTAAGGAAGACACGCGCAATCGCCAGTCTCTGTTTCTGTCCTCCTGAGAGCTTGACGCCGCG
The DNA here is from genome assembly GCF_025142895.1 of Paenibacillus sp. p3-SID867. Classification (NCBI taxonomy): domain Bacteria; kingdom Bacillati; phylum Bacillota; class Bacilli; order Caryophanales; family Paenibacillaceae; genus Paenibacillus; species Paenibacillus sp. p3-SID867. Next base: position 162,990 of record NZ_JAMBDM010000003.1, on the reverse strand, counting down.
TTCACCCACTTCCGTCTCATAGCCTTGCGGCAGCTGGGTGATGAAATCATGCGCATTGGCGGCTTTGGCAGCGGCGACGATTCTCTCTTCATCCGCCTCCGGATTGCCGAACAGAATATTCTCACGGACGGTGCCGCTGAACAGGAAGTTGTCCTGCAGGACCATGCCCACCGATCCGCGCAGGCTGTCCAGCGTCAAATCCCTGACGTCATGACCGTTAATCTTCACCGCGCCCTGCTGTACATCGTAGAATCTCGGAATCAGTCCGATCAGGGACGATTTACCGCCGCCGCTCATGCCGACAAACGCAACCGTCTGCCCCTGCCGAATGGTTAAGTTTATATCTTGAAGCACCCAACCGGCAGCGTCGTTGTACTTAAAGGAGACACGGTCGAATTCGATCTGTCCCGCTGTCTTAAGCGTTTTGGCATCCGGACGGTCCACAATGTCATACGGCTCGTCCATGAGCTCCTTGACCCGCTCCAGCGACGCTGAAGCCTGCGTTAGCACCGTTGACGAGTTGATCAGACGGCGAAGGGGCGCATACAGCCTGTCGAGATAGCCAAAGAAGGCAACAAACGTACCTAATGTCAGATCTCCCTGAATTACCCGGTATCCCCCATAACCGATAACCAGGATAGGCGCAATGTCGGTGAGCGTGTTGATAATGGAAAAGGTGAGCGCATTCCAGCGGGTCTGGGCCATCGCTTTTTTCAGGAAATTGCCGTTGATCCCTTCGAACTTCTTCTGGTCGTAACGCTCCAGAGTAAAACTGCGGATAACCGAGATCCCCTGAATCCGTTCATGCAGATACGCCTGGATGCCGGCGAGAGCCTGCGACCGATCCTTAGTCAGACGTTTAAGCCGCTTATATAACAAATTCACCGCTAGTCCATATAGAGGAAGAATCGAGATGGCAACCAGCGTCAATACGGGATTCATGAAGAACATGACAATTAACACGAACAGCAGTGTAAACATATCCAGCCAGATGTTCATCATGCCGACTTCCACCAGGTTCTTGGATTGTTCCACGTCATTGATAAAGCGCGATATCGCCTCGCCTACCTTGGTATTCTGATAGTAACGGAGAGATAAGCGCTGCAAATGGGCATATAACCGGTTACGCATATCGAATAAAATACGGCTGGTAATGAATTGGGCAAAATACTGCCGCAAGTATTCCACCGGACCACGCACCACGACAAACAGCACCAGCGTCCCGGCAAGAATCCACATCAGATCCTGAATTTTCTGTTCGACCGTCATCTGCTGGTTGATCAGCAGATCATCCACGACATATTTCATGATCATGGGCAGCAATAACGGGATTGCAAATTTGATCATGCCGATAATAAGGGTCAGAATGATCCACTTCATGTACGGCTTAACAAACGGATAATAGATTTTCCATGATTTCAAAGGTAATTAAAGCCCCTTTCTTTAGATTATAGAATTTACGAGTTTTCTGCGAAGCTGAATCCATTCAATAATCGCAAGAATAACACCTTTAACCCGCGGTCTGTCTTCTGTGAAAGTACGTCGATGGATGTTATTGTTAAGTAAGATCCACGCGGTTATTAGGCGAAGAGCAGTTGACATTTATGAACTTCAATGCTTTATTAGTTCTAAACTTATGAATTGTATCATGTCTTGCAGGAGGATTTAGTCATGACCAGAATTTTCGTGACGGAGGCCGTCATGCTGGCTATTTACGGTCAGCTGTTAGTACCGCCGAAACCCGTCGAGTATATCATTCCGTACACAACCATTTTGGAATTATATGAGCTTCATACCACCGAAGAACATCTCATGAATAGCAGTGCTGATGACCAGCACGTCAAGATAAAGATCGGCGAATTGATTTCCTATTTTGAAGAGCCGCTGAACAAAAAGAAAATTGAGCGTGCCCTGCAGGTTCCCTGGTCCAAAAGCCCTACCATTCCCGTTAGTGAAACTACCCGGGTCTCGGTCATGAACACCATGGACACCGCACCTTATGGGGAATCCTTTGATCCTGTTGAAACTGAGCTGCTCCTGGCATCCCAAAGAGCAGAGGCTCCCATACTGACCGATCAATACGAACTGATTCAGCGTATCGTCGAGAGCGCTCTTCCCGTTCAGGTATATGATATCGACGATTTTGACTTTGCATTGGAGGTCCCGCTGTCCGGGCAGTCATAATGAGCGTATGTACACACCTTCGCATGGCAAAAGGAGTCCCTTCCCCCGGTTTGAATGGGGCAGGGACTCCTCATGTTGACCGAAAAAAATTCCCCATGCGGGGAATTTAAAGCGTATAAAACTGCCACCACTAACGAAGCCTCAGCTGTTCTTTTTAATCTTGTCCAGCAAGCGGACCGTGATCGCATCCATTGCGGGCAATGCTTGAAAATCAAAATATTTAAGAGATACTTCCGTATTAGGGGACAAATGAATGGCACTGTGCAGACCGGTTGCCTCATACACACCTATCACATAATACACTTCATCTCCACCAATTTGCTTCTTCATATACTCCGGACCAGATACAAGGTCCAAGAGTCGCATATCATCCGCTGTCTGGCCGCTCTCCTCCCACAGCTCTCTGGACGCTGTGTCTTCAAGAGCTTCGCCGGGCTTCAGGGTTCCGATGGGAAGTCCCCACTCGTCCTTGTTCTGCCGTTTCAGGAGCAGAATCTCTCCATTATCGTTCAGCACAAGAACCGCCGCTTTCACACGAACCACCGAACGTTTGCCGATGTATTGGCGAATATCACGGTGATATACGCTCATCTTGGGAACCTCCTTTCCCTAGATGGCGCTGCAGTCTCTCATCAGGTTAATTTACTGCGCCCTCTTCTTCATAAATATACGAAATGTCATCCAAGGATTCCTCATATTTCACGCGTAGCGTATATCCCTTCAAATACCACAGATCCTGTTCTTCCATAAAGAATGTTACCTCTTCGGAACGCTCCGTCAGTCCCGCTTCTCTTGGTTCTTCTACCGAAATACCGAGCGAAAAGCCAGGATGGAGGCCTCCGCCTGAGCTATATCGTGGAAAGAAGCGAACGAACGTGCCTGCCTGAAGGTCAAGTTCCTTCTTGTACCAACGTGCCGCCTGATCGCTGACTTGAATTTGCATGTATCGTACACCCTCCTTAGACGTCATAATATGTTGACCCCAATCTGTTAGCAGACCGGAGATCTTAGGGACGGTATCCATATTTAGCTGCAATATTATCATAACGCATACATACGTTAGGATACAAATCATTTTGATAATAAAATAGTGACATAAGGTTCTAACCTACCTTCACTATCGAATATCTTGCGAGTGATCCTGAAAAATAAGTTTGACACATTCCAGTTCATGGTGATAAAATTCAGTCCATACGAGATCGATTTGAATAAAATGTAAATTACGAAGAAAGGGTGAGTGACATGTTGAAACTGTTTGCAATGGATCAAGATCATCTTGATCATCATTTCCTACAATTAAATATGGATCGACTCCCCAATGGTGCTGTCTCATCATCATCAAGCCTCGTTCATTCGTTGCCAGAATGATCTGAACGAAGCTGCTAACCGTTGCACGGAAGTCAGGATCACCGTGCGTATGATAAGTTCAAAATTAATGAAGCATATCGTCCGTCGTCGGATGATGTGCTTTTTTTGGTTTTTGCGGATGATATGATGCCAGAACGACCTACGAAAGGAAGGGATAATGTGTTTGCCGTACTTAAAAATCTAGGCTGGTTTTTCAAGCAAGAAAAAAAGCGTTACTTGATCGGCCTTGCGCTTCTCATCTTTTGCGGACTGGTTGAGCTACTGCCGCCGCTTCTGCTCGGAAACGCCATTGACGATATCGTCAGCAGTTCCATAACGTGGACTTCCCTCGTTCAATATCTGCTCATGATTCTCGGCATCGTTGCTGTCGTATACGGCGCCACTTACATTTGGATGCACCGTTTATTCGGAGGAGCGAACCTCGTGGAACGCCTGCTCCGTACCCGGTACATGAACCATTTGCTGCGGATGCTTCCGCCGTTTTTCGAACGCAACCGTACCGGAGACCTCATGGCAAAAGCCACGAATGATCTTCGCTCCGTGGCAGCAACTGCCGGCTTCGGGATGCTCGTCATGACCGACTCTACCATATACTTGATTGTCGTCCTCTTCGCCATGGGCTTCATTGTCAGCTGGCAGCTGACGCTGGCGGCTATTCTGCCCATGCCGATCATTGCCATTGGCATGGTCATCTATGGAAGAGCCATTCATAAGCGCTACACACTGGCGCAGGATGCCTTCGGTGACATGAACGATCAGGTTCTGGAGTCAGTAGCCGGTGTGCGCGTCGTCCGCGCATATGTACAAGAACGCGCCGATCAGCAGCGATTCCAGGACATTACGGATGACGTATATCGTAAAAATCTGGCGGTAGCGAAAGTAGACGCCTTATTCGAACCGACCATCAATTTCTCCATTGGTCTCAGTTACGTCATCGGTTTAGCCTACGGCGTGTACCTCGTGTTCCAGAATCAAATCACACTCGGAGATCTCGTATCGTTCAACATGTACCTCGGGATGATGATTTGGCCGATGTTCGCCATCGGGGAATTGATCAACATTATGCAGCGCGGAAACGCTTCACTGGATCGGGTCAACGAAACCTTAAAGACCCCGCCGGATGTTACCGACGCCGCGAACCCTGTAGACGTGAAGGTTCTGGATACCATTCAATTCAAGGATGTCACTTTCCGTTACCCGACCTCTACAATAGATAATTTGAAAAATATTAACTTTACACTGGAAAAAGGTCAGACGCTCGGCGTCGTAGGGCGCACGGGCAGCGGCAAATCGACGCTCTTGAAGCAGCTTCTCCATGAGTACCCTACCGGAACCGGCGAAATCCTCATTTCCGACATCCCCATGGAGATGCTGGCGAGCGATCAGCTCCACAGCTGGATCGGATACGTTCCCCAGGAGCAGATTTTGTTCTCCAAGACGGTGCGCCAGAACATCCAATTCGGCAAAAAGGATGCCAGTGACGAACTGATAATGGATGCCATTACAACTGCCGCTTTTGACCGCGATCTGGTTACCCTGTCCGATGGCCTGGATACCATTGTCGGCGAAAAAGGGGTGGCGTTATCCGGCGGACAAAAACAAAGGGTCTCACTGGCCCGAGCTTTTATCAGCGACCCTGACATCTTAATTTTGGACGATTCCTTGTCCGCTGTGGATGCCCGGACGGAAGCCAGAATCATCGATAATATCCGGAGCAAACGCGCCGGCAAAACGACGCTGATCTCCACGCATCGACTCTCGGCCGTTCAGCATGCCGATATCATCGTGGTGCTGGAGGACGGCCGAATCACGGAGCAGGGAACCCATGATGAACTGCTGGAGCTCGGCGGCTGGTACCGTGAGCAATTCGAACGCCAGCAGGTAGAAAACAATCTGACCTCCGAGGAGGTGTCTTAATTGACTCCAAACGATACAACCATCTCGAATGAATCCGGAATTGCCAAACGGCTGTTCCGCTATGCCTTAACGGCCAAGGGCACCTTCATTAGCGCTTTGATTCTGCTGGCCATCGGTGTTGCCGCAGAGCTTGCTGGGCCCTTCATCGCAAAAACGATGATCGACGAGCATATCCTGGGCATCGAGCGTCCCTATTATGAGACGACGCAAGCCCAAGATGCTGCATCCTATAATGGAACTTATTATAAACGGGAGGATCGCTTTCAAGAAGGCGAGACGCGAGGACAGGAAGTACGCCTAGTCCAGGCAGGCCGCAGCTTCTATTTCATTAATGAGCCGGTAGCCCGAACGGAAGGAAACCGTTCCTTCCAGGACGGTGTATTGACGATTTCCTATGCCTCGGAAGAATTGCAATATCCGGCCGTCAAATTAACCAAAGAACAGCTGTTTGAATTTTATAAACCCGAGCTGCCCAGCATTTACAAGCTCGTCGGCCTGTTCCTGATCTGTCTGCTGATCTCCATGATTACGGTATTCGGCAGAACCTACTGGCTGCAATCGGCAGCCAACCGGGTCATTCAGAAGCTGCGTACCGATGTATATGCCCATATTCAGCGGCTGCCCGTCAACTTCTTTGATAATTTACCGGCGGGCAAAGTCGTTTCCCGGGTAACCAATGATACCGAAGCGGTAAAGGACCTGTTTGTTGCGGTATTATCCAACTTCAGCTCTGGCGCCGTATATATCACGGGTGTCTATGTTGCCTTGTTCCTTCTGGACGTTAGATTGGGCTTAATCAGTTTGTTTGTTATTCCAATGCTGATTGTATGGACCATCCTGTACCGTAAATTCGCAACCAAATACAATACGGTCATCCGCTCCCGGCTGAGCGAGATCAACGCCATTATTAATGAATCCATTCAGGGCATGGCCATCATTCGTGTATTCCGCCGCCAAAAAGCGACCCAAGAAGAGTTCGAGTCCCTGAATGCGGACTATATGGCCCATCAGAACAAAATGCTCAATCTGAACTCCTTCACCACGCACAATCTGGTGAATGTGCTGCGTAACGTATCTTTTGTGGTCGTTCTTTGGTATTTCGGTTCGGCATCATTGAACGGTGCCGGCATCGTATCGATCGGCGTCCTCTACGCCTTCGTTGATCTGCTTGGCCGCATGTTCCAGCCGATTACGGGCATGGTTAACCAGCTGGCCGCGCTCGATACCTCCATCGTCTCCGCCAAACGGGTATTCGAGCTGATGGATGAAACGGGCGAAAAAATAACGGACGGCAGCATGCCGCGGTATTTAGGAAATGTGGAGTTTCAGAATGTCTCCTTCGCATACAAGAAGGACTATGTGCTAAAAGACATTACATTTGAAGCGAAGCAGGGCCAAACCGTGGCGCTTGTCGGTCATACCGGCTCCGGCAAAAGTTCCATCATCAATCTGTTGTTCCGTTTCTATGACCCGCAGAAAGGCACGATTACCATTGATGGGCAGCCCGTTACCGATATTCCGAAGCAATGGCTCCGCAAGCATATGGGCATCGTGCTGCAAGACCCTTACCTGTTCACCGGCACGATTGCTTCGAATGTCAGCCTCGGTGATCCCGGGATCACACGGGAACAGGTGGAGCAGGCGCTTCGCGACGTCGGGGCCGACCGACTGCTCGCTCATCTTCCGCAAGGCTTTGATGAGCCGGTACTGGAGAAGGGCAGTACGCTGTCGGCAGGACAGCGCCAGTTAATCTCGTTTGCCCGGTCTCTTGCATTCAATCCGGCCATACTGATTCTCGACGAAGCCACCGCTAACATCGATACGGAGACGGAAGCCTTAATCCAGGAAGCCCTGGAGGTACTGAAGCGTGGGCGCACGACCTTTATCATCGCTCACCGCCTATCCACGATTCGCAGCGCCGATCAGATTTTGGTCCTTCACCGTGGAGAAATTGTGGAGCAGGGCTCCCATGACGAGTTGATGGCCCTGGGCGGAAGGTATTTTAAAATGTACCAGCTCCAGCAGGGCAGCACGGCTTCGATTGCAGAGACCAAGGAAACGGTGCTTGCCACCTCCAACAGCAAGCTGGCCGGTGGTCATGTGTAGTACCAGCTGCGTTAGATAAATGTAGGATTAAACAAGAAGGCTGTCCCCCGGTCGAATGTAACATTCGCTTGGGAACAGCCTTTTTAACATGGTATGCTGGCAGTATATTGCAAAAATTACTTTGTCGAATCAAGAGTACCTTCTGTACCTTCTGCTTTGACCGTGATTTTGGTGTACTTGGAAGGCACGAGCACGTCATCGGAAGATTTCGAGATGACTTGCGGGTACATTTTGTCCGGATCGGGTTGAAGAACTTTGTAGTGGATCACGGCTTCGGTATCGCTAACATAGTCGACCGACGTAATTTTAATGCCGTACCCCGGATTCGGCAGGTCTTCCTTGGTTACCGTAACTTTGTTCTGCGATTCATCCACCTTAACAACTTTTGTACTTACATCCGGTTCAGATTGTCCCGGCTTCTGGGGTATCATGTTCTTCTGATGCTCCTCAATGAATCGGATCGAATGGTACGCAAGCTCTGCCGCTTCTATTCGCGTTAAATTCTTCGTTGGATGGAACTTGGCGTTAACGTCGAGCTCAGCGATCTTGGTTAACAACAGGAACTGCACCGCTCCCCGGCTCTCCTCTTTCATCAGATCCTCGTCGGCTACATGCAAATACATCATAACCACGGGATAATTTCCGGTCTTCTGAATCGCTTCCGAGAGCAATGTCGCGAACCCTTCACGCGTTATCGGCTCATTCCATTTCATGTCTGCGGATACGGACAATCCGTTCTGAGCCGCTATATTCACAGCTTCAGCAAACCAGGCATCCTTCGGCACACTGTCAAACGAACGGCCCGTAAAGTTCGGTTGTACCTTCAGGTCGGCGATATTCACAATCATCCGCACCGCTTGTGCGGTCGTTATTGTTTTGGCCGGAGCGAATTTGTCGGCGCTAACCCCTTGGATTATACCTTTCGCTTGCAGCTCCTTCACCATTTGCAAAGGCTTCCCCTCTTGAACATCCTGGAAAGCAGAGGCGGCGCCGGCACCGAGCAATGACGAAGTGACAAGCAATGCAGTTAACAATTTCGTAGTTTTTTTCATAATTACACCTCCTATTCTTTCTGACGCAGAGGTGCTGGAATATGTTTCATCTCAGCCCTAATTTCTTTTATAGAGGTTGTTCAAAAAGTCCGCTTTTGATAAGAAAACCTCTATCGAGGCCACTTCAAGGATGAGCGACCGCGATGCATAGGTAGGTTTTCTTGCGATATAGAATTTCATCAGCTCCACTGATAACTCATAAATTCTATATCTAACACGAAGCGAATCAGGAAGCAGCTCGGCATCGAATCTTGAATTCAGCCGGGCCTAAGTATAAGCTTCCGAAGCATGTTTCCTGCGGAAACATTTCAGGTGCTCACGTACCCAAAACAGCGGATGCTTTCGAAGTCGTGTTCTGCGAAAACGTGTAGCTCCGCTCCTCACTCCCTAGCTACATCCAGCTGAAGCGTTTTGAAAAAACGCACATCGGGAGCATAAGCTTCGGTGCTGAAAATCGACCTTTTTGAGCACGCACTTACACGCTTTTTTCGCTGTCCAGACCAAGCTTCACATACATTTCGCGGGAATAACCCTGCAGCTTCTGCTCCAGCGCTTGGGCCTGGTCCTTAAAAGCGGTCAGCTCCCGAATCATTCGGGATCGGCCAGCCGGGCTGAATGTCTCATGAATCCGCTCTTTGAAATAATCATGAACGATATAGTTGCGCTGCTTCCAGACCTCTTTTAATTGAAGTGTTTCTTCTTCGGAGAATGGAAAGTAATGCTGGATCTCGTGTACCAATTGGCCCAGAGAGCTGCTTAATTTCCGCTGATATAATTGGGTGAAATCTTCTTCTGAAGGCACATTCCCCTGGGAAAGCTTGATCAGCATCAACAGATTCGCCAGCTGCTGCTCAAGCGCCTGTGAATAATACACCGCTAATCCGAAATAGGCAAACAGCTCTTTGGAGTGGTCGCTGTCCATCAGTCGAGATTGTTTCATGGTATCCTCCTCTAGTATTGGCTGTCTTTACCGTTTCTATTTGTGTATATCCCTATGGTAAAGGAAGATACCTCCTACTTCAACCTACTTTTCGGATCACGGTTGCCGCATCCTTGCGGCAGGCCGTCCATAGATAAACAGCCAGCAAAATGAAGCTGTATATGAACGTATATGTAAGGGTCATGAATAACATGGCCCGGGAACGCTCGTCAGCATGAATGAGCATATCAATCATTACAGAGACGGGAGGCAGCACATAAGGAATCATTCTCAAATAAGCCAAATCATCCTGAACGATGGATTGTCCGGCTAAGGAAATAACGATAACGATTAACAGCAAACCTGCCGCTCTTCCCTGGTTCTCCATAAAGCCAAACTGAAAAAATACCGAAATTGAAATGCCGAGCAAGGACAAAGCAGCATGTCCCAGATAACCCAAAACAAACTGGGATAATGTAATCGGCTTATCGAACATTCCAAACACGATCGGGTAAAGGACAGCAAATAAGCTGAACAGGATAGATAGAAGCGTTACGGTTAAATACTGGGCGGCATAATATCGTATGGCCTTCCCGCTATGAACAATCAGCAGCATCGTTTGACGCCCTTGATCATGGTTGAGAAAGTTCAAACCAAGCCAAGCGGAGCCGACAAACAGAAATGCTGCCGTTACGGCATAGCTGTCCATGATCGGGTTAGGCCGGTAAGAGTAGATAAACACTACCGATATCAGCATAAAGGCCATCGGCGCGAAATACCGATAGGATCTCGTATAACTGGCAAGCATGTAATGAATCAATGATCCCATTATGCTCCCTCCCCTTCCATGGATTGACCAAGGTTAGGCTGCACTTGCTCTGCCTTCTCCATGCTCCAAGGCTCCAGCCGTGTCAGCGATCCGCCTGACTGTAGAATATCCAGCAGCATTTCATCCGCGACCTGCCGCGAGACTACCATCGATGCAGGATTACCTCTCGATATCCAATAATGGAACCCTGAACGGCGTTCCAGTTCCAGCATTTTGTCTTGAGTAACACGCGTGAATTCCAGCTTCATCCGTCCCATCTCCGTATCGGTTTCCAGCATGCCGTCCCGCTCGATCCGCCCCTCGCGGAGTTGCGTCTCCCGGTCGGCCAGCGAAGCAATAAGCAGCGGCTCGTGAACGGACATCACGATCGCTGTTCCTTGTCTTTTGATTTCACTTAGAATGCCGATCATCTCCATTTGAGAGGGCTCGTCCAATCCCGACAGAGGTTCATCCAGAACCAATAAATCGGGCTGGCGAAGCAAGGCCTGCATGATATTGACCTTTTGCAGCATCCCCTTGGAGCATAGCGTCATCTTCATGTCCTGCAATCGAAACACATTCAGCATGGCATCGATCCGCTTCGCTGCTTCTTGTTTGTCCATGCCCTGAATGCCAGCCATGTGGCGCAAATATTCGGAAGGACGAAACCGCAGCGCAGGAAAACGTTCCGGTACATAGCCGACGCGCATCGATGTTCCATGTTCGATCCGTGACCCTACCGACGGATTAGCAAGCCCTGCTATCACATGCAGCATGGTGCTCTTTCCTGCGCCATTGCTTCCTGTTATCGCAACGCACTCAGCGCGGGAGATGCTCCAGGTGATGTCATGCAGGACGGCATACTTGCCGAAACGCTTATGTACTCCGTTTAATTCCAGCAGCTCCTGCAAACACTTCAACTCCTGTTCACATAATCTGGTGTTTGTATGTATTGTAGTGCTAATTTACCTGTAAACACAACATCTCAAGCTCAGCGTACAACGGATTTGTACCTCACATGACAATATCATGGCCCGCATCTGCTTTCAAGGACTCCTTCGTGATTCGAATCCATAATAAAATGCAAAGGCGGCCCTGCGGGCCGCCTTTTGTATCATGTCGCTCTTCATGTTCAACCCGCCTTCAATATATGCTGCCGGCCGCCCGATGCGTCCTTAATGAATCAACCCAGCCGTTGACCCGCGGTTTCAAACGAGACAACCTCCCCTGATCCGACGGCCGCGGTTAGCGCAGCGCCTACCGCGCCTTCCTCGGAATGAGTCGGTACATGCACGGGAAGACCAAACTGCCTGACTGCTTCGTCCCTTAGCCTATCGTTGCTGCGGATGGCATTTCCGGCTCCAACCAAAGAAGTGACGTTATGACGAATAGCTCTCGGCAGTCGCTCAAAATACGCATGCAGTTCCTCCACCATACCCCGGAGGAAGCCTACAACCAACAATTCGGGGAGAAAGTTATCTACAGAAATGCCGACAATCTGACCCCGCCGATCGGGTTCTTGCCTTGTCCCGAGAAATTGCGTATTCACGGACAAGCTGTCGCCACCACATAAGCTATCTTCGGCTGCCAGTCGCTCCATCCAGGCGTAGACCTGCCCCGCGGACACAGGCTCACCGGTATAGGAGGCGATAACTTTCCGAAAAAACTGCTCCAAGATTGCATAAGCTTTTCCGCCGCAAAGGGAAGAGCCGACAAGCAGCCTGCCGCCCCCTGGAAACGGTCTGGCTTCCAACCCTTCCGGGACATCGGGGCCATTCGTCGGTTCATGGATCGAAAGCTGCCCCCCTGTTCCGATATTCAGCAGTACCGTGCGGTGAATGTCTTTTACGCTGCCCAGGAAGCTGGCCTGGTTATCACCCAGCGATACAAACACCGGAATTCCGCCGGACGTTGATCCAGCCATCGTTCCCGAAGCCCGAACGGAAGGAAACCAGCTACGATTTATCCCTGCTTGCTCCATCGCTTCAGCATCAAAGTCTTGTTTTTGCAATGAATAGCAGCCGGTCCCCGCTGCATGCGTCGGATCCATCAACGGATTTTGACGACCGGTCAGCTTTATCACGATATAATCAGGGATCGTGCAGACACAGCATGCAGACGACGGGATTAGATGATTCATCCAGTTGAAAAAATGCGTTACAACGCCGTACCCCGTTGACAGCGTATATCCTGTGAGTTCGGACAGCCGCTCGGCGTAAGTCTGTTGTGTAAGGCGCTCCGCTCCGCGTTGATCCTGCCATGTGTACAAGGGACTGACCGCTCTGCCAAGCTCATCCAGGTATAGGATGCCATGCATTTGGCCTGTTACGCCAATGCCGCCAATATCCGGATGCTCCTGCTGCAGCTGTCTCATTACCGCTTCTGCCTGCAGCCAAATCGCCTCGGGATCTTGAAGCCGTTCCCACGGGTAAGCCCCGTCTCGTGCGGCCCGGTTGGCTTCAGCTGCGGTGGACAATATTTCGCCAAGTCCGGCATCGAATACCACACCGCAAATGCTCGTTGTTCCGATATCCAAACCAATATATTTCATCGGCATAACTCCTACTTCAACGTATTCCTGCTTGACCCCGCGCGCTAATCGATGCATCGCAGCATGTCTTCGCTGTTACACTCGATATCCAGCAATATCTCGAGCGGCTGCGGCGTCAGACGACTCTCCTGCCGGTGCAGCCATTCCAGCCATACCTTTGCCAACTTCCCATATCGTTTGCCGCTGAGTCTGTGCAGCTCAAGAAGAGCGCTTCTCCCTAACAGCGACCGGCTGTCATCCAGGTAATCGATCAGAATTTCATATCCTGCCATGCTTCCCGATCGGGCCAGAGCCCTTCCAATCGCCAGCTCCAGCATCGAGCGCCTCTCCAAAAAGTAATCGGGCTGCGCTCCCCTTTTGCAGGATTGTCCCCGCAGCTCGGGGATGTTATGGAGCTTTAACAACACCGGGACGGCATCCCTTGACCCCAGCCGTTCGGCTCCTTGGCATATCGCATCAATATAATAGTAGATTCCCTGCAGGGTATCCTTGAAATCCTCCTCACCGGGATGCAGCAACCCCGCAACCCGCTGCCATACCGTCAAGCTGCGAGGATCCCTTGCCGCTGCAAGGGAGTATAACCAATTGGCGGCTTCGGGCATTGCTCCGTGGTCCGGAGGCAGCTGCACATACATGATCTCTGCCGTACGCAGCGGCAGCCGGCCGCCTTGGAGTTCTTTCGTAATCGCATCCATCAGCACCTGGACTCCCGACTTTGCACCCAGCATGGACAGAGCCTGAGCGAGCACGATTTTCTTGCGCTCGGACGCCTTCGTCAAGGGCGATTCCAGATAGGGAATGCTCCGCTGTCCCAGCGAGCATATCTCGACAAACGGCAGGCGTCCCCGATAGATTTCGTTCATTCGCATATTCGAATATTCATAGAGCGGCACATCACCTTCGATGGAGTCCACGAGTTGGGACAATTCTTCATCCGTGTACCTGTAAGGGGAGAGCTTTCGGGTAACGGCGTCTTCCGGTATGAGCCCCTCCTTGCCAAGACGTTGTTGCAGCAGCTTGATGTCAATCTCTCTTGGCGACCGGCAACAGCCAACCGCTTGTACGGCTGCCAGCGCGCAAACGGCGCCCAGATTCTCCAGATCGGACTGCATGCGTATGGCAGGCAGAGCATCATGCGTCGCCGAAACCGCCTTGCCTGCAACCAGAATGCCGTCCAGCCCTTTCGGCAGCAGCATACGGTACGGGATCTCGATCTCAAGGTTCGGAGGGATCAATCCGATGTTGACCCAATCCGCTCCGCTTACCCCTTTTATGTCATGGTTGCTGAAATGAACATTAATAACGTCTGGCCAACGCCGGTGCAGCAGCTGATCTGGAAGCTGCATCACGGCATCGCCCACGATATGCCGGCTCTCCCTTGTTGCTACGTAGATGCCATGATCATGACATTCTTCGCCCCTTCGCCGCCCGGCCAGGATAGCCCGGGTATAGTCGAGAATGCTGGAAACATCGACCATGCTGGTGAAATTGTTCTGCAGTTTGGAAGGCGCCTTGTATTGGGATAAGGAATACCACATCACGGTGTGATCCTTGCTGGAGCCGTACACATATTCCGCGCCGGCAAAAGCGGCTGCATCCCCGTCGCCCGAAGCATCGATCACGACGTCAGCCAACAGTACAACAGGTCCCCAGCGCGTGGCGGCTGCAATTCCGCATACCCGGTTCCCTTGCTTCACCGTACCCCAGGTCGTGCAATTGAACAGCGCATCCGTTCCCGCTTTCTCCGTCAGCTGCAGCAGCGCAAATGCCTTGGCTTCGATATTCCATTTATGGCCCCTATACCGGATGGAAGACTGTACCTGTTGAACGGCTTCATGAATTCGTGCCGCATAGCCGCCCCGGCGGCCAAACCAGTAGCTGTCCACCCCGCCGTAGGTTCCCGTTCCTCCGAGACCGGGATTAAGCTCCACCAAAACGGTATCCATACCTTCAAAGCCAGCCGTTATGGAAGCACTTGCCCCGCTGGAGCCTCCTCCGACGACCAGCACGTTTGCTTTTTTGAGCACAGGCAGCCCCATGGCTGCAACCTCCGCTTCTTCTCCTGCCCATTCCTTCCGAAAAGAGGAAATGGACGATATTTCATAATCGTTCTTTTCACCCTCTTCGGAATTGGCCGACCGGTTGATCCAAGCTCTTTCAGGATCAGCCCCGCTTTCGGTGATAACCGTTTCGGCTTCTTGCAGCGTCCTTCCAAGGGCATACGTTTCTCCTTCCAGCAGCAAGAGAGCCGCCGCCTCTCCTAATGCAGCTGCGCTTACGGGATTCAACAAGCGGGCATTTCCGTTCACATAGACATCCCTGTACAAGCACAGGAGGCCGGGCCAAGGGCCTTGCATGGATTCATTGGCGGAAGTGGCTTCCCATCCGTACAAATCTCCCGCCGGACCGAAAGCATAAGGACCAGATAATTCATGGGAAGCAAAGCTCAATACGGCTTTGCCAAAACCCGGTACCTGCTTCGTCAAATACGAAGCCACTTTCATGCCGATGAATCGTGCGGACACTTCCCTGTCGCGGTCCGCTTTCATCGTGTTACCGCTCTGGAGCGACAGACCGAACGTAACGTAAACATGGCCTTCTCCCCGGCAGCCGAAGCGAACACGGATCGTGTTATCCAGAAGGCCTAGCTCTTCCGGTATTAACATCTCACCTGACCGCACATCCACGGCTCCTGTAAATTCCAAGGTCCTATAATAACATGCCGACGATCCATGAGGAAACCGGGCAAGCGGTTCTCCCATCAGCGCAGCCGTGATGGCCGTCTCGGTGGCATCCACGATGCATTCGGCGCGTATCACCTGCCGGCCTGATTTGTTGGCGACCACGATGCCGTTCAGGCGGCCATGTTCATGATGCAGCGCAATCGGTATGGAGGAATATACAAACTCAATTCCACGTTCAAGAAGAAGATCCTCCAAGCCCCGTTTTAATCGGTCTGGGTGCATAGGAATACAAGAAATGCTTGCTGCCTGATCATCCAGCCCCTGCCCCTCCCTGATGCTGCCCGCATAACTTTCATGGAGCAGCGCTCCCATATTCTGCTGAGCCATCACAGCTTTAATGAGTTCGGGTAATGCCGCATCCGTATCCCCGGTAAGCTCGATCCAAGGCATCAGCTTGGCTGTCATTTCCGTTCCCAGGTACGTTCGGGACTCGATTAATACGACCTGCTTGCCCCCCTTTGCCAGACGGATTGCCGCAGCGATGCCCGCAAAACTCCCGCCGATGACAACCACATCACTCCTGCCTAGAACAGGCAAGGTTTCCGCATTCATGAACACGTTCATCACGCTCTTCCCCCTAGTTATCATGTCTTGGTCAGACAGATGCTTCACAACGGCAGATCCAGATCGGCCGCGTATGCCATCGCTTCTTGTGAAGCATACAATACAAGTCCCACGCACCAGGCATGGGATAACGTCAGCATCATGCCTTTGGGCTGGAAACAATTCGTGTTGTAAAACCGCTCGGTAACCATCCCTTTATATGCGTTAAAATCACCGTCTTCCCTGGCCACGAACTGAAGGAAGCAGGCAATATGATCTCTCGTCCGGTCCTTGTAATAATCATCGCCGCTGTACCTCCATAACCTGAGCATCTCCGGTACGCAGAACAATCCGTAATTGTGCAGGTGCTGATTCGAGGTTGACGCCTGGTCCGCGCCCCGGGACTTGAAATCATACTGACCCAGAAACGAAAACTTGGGAAAATCGAGATTGTACGTCCAACGAAAGGTCATCATCCAATCCGCGGCGCTTTTTGCCAAGTCCAGCCATTTGTCCTGCTTGTCGTGCTCATACAAAAGAACGTAGGAGACCACTGCATTGTAAGCATCCTCCGACGTAGGCGTCAGATGCACGTCTTCCGGCGCGCCGTAAATATATTCATTGATGATGAAGCTCTTATAATAAGCTCCGCCTGCGACGGCGGCTTCCTTATAATCGCTGTTTCCGAACAGCTGGGCTCCTTCGAGCAGTGCGGCAATCCACAGCATCCCTCCTGCACCGTCCCATTCCTCTACCCGACCACTCTCGCAGTGGTAATACGAGCCGAAATTGCCGTCTTCCCGTTGGTGCGCTTCAGCAAAATCCAGATTGGACAGAACCGCTTGTTCCCAATCCTTGTGCTGATCTCCATAGGATTGCTCCAAGACCAGCGCCCGGATCATGAACAGCGTCGCTTCGGCGATCGTACGCGCCTGCAGCCAGTCCGATTTCGGATTCCATCCGGTAGTCCAGCCTTTGCCGACTATCCAGGATGCCCAGAACGTACCGTTTGGCGCAATCCCCGAGGCAACCTTGGAAAGCACCGAATGCGCGGCCTGAATATATCTAGATATGCCATGTTTTCGCCCATAGGCAAGCAATGCATAAGCATAAGGCGCGCCACTGACCCATCCGACATGCATATGGGGTCTGTCTCCCTGCTGCTTGACGTTGTTGTTAAATTCCCGGTCAAATGCCGCCGTTTCGTTCAAGATTCCGTATTCTTCGCGATAATGCCACGTATACAGGCCATGTGCTGTCAATTCGCCTGCTTCCTTCAAACCGATCCATGGATTCAACGCGTGGTCCTCCTGGTGCAGTTTGTACATCTGACGTACAAACGGATCGTAGGCATGCGGGTCCGACGCTCCAGCATACAGCTTGAACTTCAATCGGATCTGCTCGCCTGGTTTGAAGGAATGCATGTTTACATCCGCCGGATCCGGAACCGGCTCTCCGACGAAGGTGACCGGCTCTTCACGGTAAGGGAAATCGAGCCAAATCTGGGTCCCTTCCGCGTTCCCTCTGAAGCCGAGACCACTGAGTCCGATCGCCGAGACTTCGTCCGTGCAGAGCGCCCCGCACATGCCGTCATTCCAAGCGAACACGGCAGGCAGCGCCGCCCTGTCGCTCCGAAATGACCAATGATCCGATACCATCTCCGCAGCCTTTCCTCCGTGATAATCATACCTGGGGTATTTTCGGAAGTTATGCTCAAATCGGTTCTCCTTATAAAAGGCTCCGGGAATCATCCAGTCAGGTTTGCCTCCGCCGAGGAGATCGCAGCCAATTCGAAGTCCGGCCTCCTTCTCAACGCTGCCTGTATAATACATCTCCAGATGGACGTCGTAATAGGAAGTGATATCGTGAATCAATACCCAGCGGCTTACAATCTCGAAATCTTCATGCTTACCTTCAACCTGAAACCCGTCCTTCGTCGGAATCACACGGTCAACGGGAATATCCACGGCATGATCGGAATCGTCCAGCAAACTTAACAGCGCGGCAAAACGCATGGAACAGGTTGAACCCGCCTGTCCCCCAAGAATATGAAGCTCCGTCCCACCGTTTCTATTCTGCGTCGTCCATTCCATTTATTCATATCGCCTCCATCATTCGTTATAGTTCCATCATCCAGCCGGGGAAGAGCCGCTAGAGTCGATAAAGCTCCATCAGATTATCGCGAAATATTCGATCCGCAAACGTCATCGCTTCCCGTTCGTTTAGCGAGCCTTCACGGACTTTCTCTTGGAGAACATCCGCGGCAATCTGCCGTGCCAGCTTCTGATGGGCATAAGTGCCTTCAACGAAATTGTAGTCACCGCCGAAGCCCTGAATTTTGGTGCCCGGCACCATTTCGATCATCTGGCTTAAGATTTGCTTGGCCGCCGTCGGCGATATAATGTAAACCCAGGTGAAATCCGCATAAACGTTCGGGAAATTTTTCGCTAAACTCAAATATTCATTCTGGTATGGAAGGCCGCAGTGCAAAAGCACAAACTTGGCTTCCGGGTATTCAAGCAGAAGCGGCAGCAGGCCTGTCACCCTGGAATTTGTAATGATATTCCCGTTGCCGGAGACGCTGGTCTCGTGATGGCCGGTATGGATCTGAATCGGCAATTCATAGGCAATGGACCGACGGACGATGAAATGGATCAGGTAATCCTGAAGAGGCAAACAATCCGTTTGACTCAGCGGCTCATCCAGCGACCCGACCATCATTCGGTTAAAAGCTTGTTCCGCCTCAAATCGAGTCGGTTTGCCGCAAGCCAGGCTGCGCCAGTACGCATGTCCCAGCTTCGTGGCAACCATCCCTTCCTGAACGTATCTATATAGCAAGGAATCCACCGCATTCAAGTAATCCTCCAAGGTATGCACGGTAACGGCAGCGGAACGCTCCACCGCCTGAATATCCTTTAATGTTCGCAGTTTAAAGGCAAAGTCCAGGAACATGATCGGCCTCAGCAGCTCGGTGTTCATCTCGGTTGTCTGAATCAGCGTAAACGCCACGTCGATCCCTGATTGCTCGTTCAGCACTTTGCGGTACCAATCATCGTTGGCAGAGGCGGCTTTCACCTTCCCGTCCAATTCCAGGATGCCCTGTACGCTCCAATCCCTGAATCCGTACAGATCCTCTAAGGCGGTCTTCAACATCCGGGCATACGTCGTATTATTCGTACGGTCCCAATATTTCAGGAAGACGGCAGCTTTCTCTTCGTCGCTGGTTTTGCTTCTTGGGCTTAAAATATCCCGTGGCATGCCGGCCGTAATCAGATCCGAGTCCAGGTAATGAAGCAAGCCAAAGATACCGGTATTCTCCTTTTTTCTAATGGCCGGCGTAGCCAAATGCTCATGCCCGTCAATGATACGGATTTGTTGCACATATTCCTGCAAGCTGTTCATCAAGGTGTCTCCTTCCACTCTATACAATGTCTTCTTCCTACATCCAAGGTCTATCCTTCACGAAAAAGGACAGGAAAAGGCTGCCTCGCGAAGGAAGCAGCCTCCCCCATCAACCGCAGATATGATATGTGACGTGCTTAATCGATTTTCAGTTCAGGGAAAGAATTCTTTACTTCCTTTATAAAATCGGACAATACTTCGTCATAACTCCGATTATTGGTGACCCCTTCACCAGCAACCTTTCTCCACTTGCTCAGAATTTCCTCGCCATACTTGTCTGCGGTATGTCCCGGCATTTGCTTAACCGTTTCATAGTACGGAGCCAGTATGTTCTGATCACCGAACAGCGGGGATTTGAATTGTTCCAGGTTGTCTTCGTAAACTTTGCCGGAAGCCGGCATATTTCCTGTCTTCTCCAGATTGTGCTGCTGCCACTCCGGTCCAGCGATGTATTTAATAAATTCAAAGGCCAGCTCCTGATTCTCGGATTTGGAATATATGCTGCGGTAAGTGCCTCCGCTGTAGAAGCCTAACGGCGTCTTGGCTACCCCATATTTCCCTTCGGCCTTGCCATCCTTGTTATCCACCATAAAGCCCGCCCATGCCGGCATGGAAGTCAGCACGACACTGCCGTCATTCAAGGCATTACCCCATCCCGCCGACATGAACGGCAGCTTAGCGTCCACGTTGTTCTGACGAATCTCTTTCTGAATCTCATAGTATTCCTGCCACTGTGGATCCACGTTAAGCTTGTTATCCTTCACCCATGGTTCCAGATTATAGGCAGCAATATCAAATACGTCTCCGGCGTTTGCGATCAGGTGAATCTTGCCACCGCTCGCCTCATAGACCTGCTTTCCAAGCTGGATGATTTTGTCCCAGCTGTCGACCATCCCGCTGATTTCGTCAGGGTCGTCGGTACCAAGGTATTCCTGTGCCGTCTCGCGCAGATACCAGAATCCGCCCGGTGACGAATGATCCGATACCGCGCGGATTTTGCCGTCCGACCCTCTTCCGAGCTCCGTTACGTATGGAATATTATCTTTGACAAGCTCATCAATGCCCAACGCCGATAAGTCCGTCGTGAATTTGGAATCGATGAATTTGCCGATGTATCCCCGCTCCAAATCGAAGATATCCGGCGTATCCTTGCCGGTCTGCAGCGCCGTCAGCAGCTTCGTCTGGTACTGATCGCCCGGGAACATCTTCACCTCGACGGTCACTCCCGGATGTTTCGCCTCGAACTGGTCCGCCATGTCCTGCACTTGATCAAAGAATGTCCATATCACCAGTTTGCCTTGAAGCTCCCCGTTCTCGTTCTTGGCCGGAGATGATCCTCCCTGACTTGCTTCGCTGCCGCCGGAGCATCCGGCGAGAAGTCCGGTTAACAGAATGGCGGACAGCAGCATGCCGATTAACTTGTTCCTTTTCAAAACAATCTCCCCCTATACATTTCATTCGTTTCTAGACAAACCTCGATTAAACCCATCCGAAATGATTTCATAAAGAAGCGACAAGCAGGCCTAGGCCAGGGCATCCCTCCTTTCAGACTCCTTGCGGCCGTCACCCCTTTACGGCTCCCGCCGCGATTTCGCTGATTACTTTCTTCGACATGATCGAAAATACGATCAGAATCGGGATGGTTGAGATCACAACGCCGACGTACTGCGCGCCAAAGTCGGAAGTGAACTGGGATTTAACGCTGGCAATCATCACCGGAAGCGTTTGCAGCTGATTATCGAACAAAATGATCATCGGGGTCAGGAATTCGTTCCAGCTGCCGATGAAATTCAAAATGCCGAGCGTGGCAATGCCGGGGATCATCAACGGAATGACAAGGCGGTGGAAAATTCTCAGTTCCCCGTAGCCGTCGATCCGGCCCGATTCCATAATCTCCGTCGGCACCGAAGAGTCCGCGATCTGACGCAGGAAAAAGATGCCGAATGCGCTTGAAATGGAAGGCAAGATCAACGGCCAGTACGTATTCAGCATATTGAACGTATCCATCAGCTTGTAGAAACCGATGATGCCAAGCTGTCCCGGAATCATCATCGTTCCCAGTACGGCCACGAAGAGAATGTTCTTATGCTTGAAGTTGTACTTGGCAAATCCGTAGCCGCCCAATGCCGCAAAATATAAGCCAATGGCCGTGGATACTACGGAAATGATGATCGAATTGGCAAACCCGCGCCAAATGTGGACCGTATCGATCAGCCGCTCATAATTGACTAGAAACTGGACTCCCGGTACGACCAGCAACCTTCTGGCGATATCCGAATTGGCATGCGTCGAGGTCATGATCATGCTGTAAAAAGGAATGAGACAGGTCAGGGCAATCACAAGCAGAAAAAGGTAGAGCACCGTTCGCCCCAAAATCATCTTGACGTTGTTTTGTTTAACCGCTGCAGCTCTCATAAGTTCTGGCACCCCCTAGTCCTTCAGTCTCGCAGCCCGAGCCGTAATCAGCGAGAACAGCATAATCACGATGAAGATCGCGTAGGCAATCGTTGCCCCGTAGCTGTAATCGAAGTTCAGGAAAGCTGTTTCGTACAGATACATCGCCATGGTCCGGGTCGCGTTGCCTGGGCCCGATCCGAGCATCAGCGGCGCATCGAATAGCTGCAGGCCACCGATCACCGACGTAATAAGCGTGAACAGAAAGACCGGGCGCAGCATCGGGAACGTGATACGAAGCGCCGTTTGGAACTTCGTCGCCCCATCCACTTCCGCGGCCTCGTACACCTCGGACGGAATGGATTGAAGACCTGCGATAAAGACGATCATGTTGTAACCGAAATATTGCCAGCAGATGACGCCGGCGACAATCATCCTGGCGAGCCAAGGATGGTTGAACCAGTTGACCGGATCATCCACCAAGCCCATCGCCATGATGATTTTGTTGATGCTTCCCGTCTGCCAGTCGAACATCAGACTGAACATGACGCCGAGCGTAACCGGCGTAATGATGTGGGGAAAGAAATAGACCGCGCGGAAAAAATGCTTGCCGCGAATGAACTTCTCGTTCAGGATCATGGCCAATATAAGCGCAATTGTCAGCTGCGGTATGATCGACATCAGCCAGATGATCAGCGTGTTTCCGATCGCCTGATAAAAGAAGCTGTCCTGGAGGATCCGCTCATAATTGGCAATGCCCAGAAACACGGGATCGTCAAAGCCATCCCATTTCGTGAAGCTGAGATACAAGGTGTATAAAATCGGCACCAGACCAAAAATAATGAATCCAATAAAAAAAGGTGAAATAAACAGGTAGCCGTAATTCGATTTATTGATTTTCGTCTTCACCGGGCGTGCCTCCCTTTACGTGTTCGCACAGGAATTCCGAATAATAAGCTTCGGTCTTAATAAATGACTTGCGCTCTCCGCATGCGGCCTGCCGTGAATTTTATCGAACAGGCCGGCCGCCGCCTTGTTACCGATTTCAAAAAATGGCTGGCGAACTGTCGTCAAGGCCGGATATACCCACTGCGCGATGGAGATGTCGTCAAATCCGACAATCGACATATGCTCCGGCACGCTGCGGCCGCTTTCCTGGATGGCTCGCATGGCGCCGACGGCGGTCTCGTCATTGGAGGCGAGAACGGCGGTAATTCCCTCAAGACCGTTGATCTCCAGCATCGCCTCGTACCCTCCCTGATTGCTCCAATCAGATGTCACCACCCATTCCGGGCGATACGGAATTCCCAACGCCCCAAGCGTGTCGATGTATCCCTTCAGTCTGTATTTGCTGGCAGCTGCATGATCGGGTCCGGTAATATAAGCCATGTTCCGATGTCCGATCGAATGCAGGTAAGCAACCAGCTCGGACACGCCGAACGCATTATCGACGTCGACGGAGAAGATGCCGTCCTTCCCGCCACGGTCGCCGATAAGCACCACCGGCAGCGGAGATTCCCGGATCTTCTGCAGTTCTTCCTCTTGCCTGCGCCTGAAGCTGACGAGAATCAACCCGTCAATCTGTCCTTCATACAGCAGATCCAAAAACGATATTTCCCGGTTGAAATTCGATGTCCAGCTGTAATAGATGCAGTTATAGCCTTCTTTTTTGACAGCGTCCTCGATCCCCTTGATCATCCCGGAGTAAAACACGTTGGAGATGTCGTCGATGGCGATGCCGATCGTGAACGTCTTGCTGGTTACCAAACGGCGGGCGTGGGCGTTGCGGTGAAAATTCAGCTCCCGTATCGCCCTGTCGAGTGCAGCCTGCGTCGTTTTCTTAACCTTTTGGCCGTTTAAGTAGCGGGATACCGTACTCTTGGAGGTATTCGCCAGTTTGGCCACGTCATGAATCGTAGGAACCATAGCGATAAACGCTCCTTCTTCTAAGTGATGGCTGAACAGACTCATGCAATAGCAAATTTTTGGGAACGTTCCCAAAACGGGGATCGCCGAGGAAAGGCCGTTTTCTAACTGATCCGTCCTGGCTGCCAGATAGCAACTGCGACCTCTCCAATGCGCATTCGGCCTTAAACTTTGAACTCTTGGAAAATCTCGATGACAGGCTCTCCCTCTATTTCGCAGCAATCAATCTCACACAGCTCCCCGCTCCGAACCACCCTGGCTTCCAAGCCATTGACTATAGCCTTAACGGAGCGGGCAGGGTCCGCTGTAAACCCGAAGATGCCGCCTTCAACCAAGCGAACCGCCGTTTTCTGAGGATGCTCTTCAATCTGCAGCACAGCGTGAGTGGATAGAAACTTATCCGTCAAACCGATAGGTGTGCAGAATTTCCGAACCGGGATCACGTTGTAAACCGCAACCTCACCCGGCTGTAAATGCAGGCTCAGCTCCTCTCCTCTTTGGAGCGTACGCACCTTCCGCGTAAGCGGTTCAAACAGTACAAAAGCTTCGCCCTCAAGGCCCGGTACATCGCTTGGACGGACGGTGCCCTTCACAATCGCGTCATCCAGCGTGATGTTAAAAGCGGCGATGACGCCCGATGGTCCGACCCGGTTCCATACCTTTAACGGAATCGGCTCCGTGTTCGGGTTGCGGAACAGGCAATCCACTGTCGGCTGGGCCGGCAGGTCTCCTCTCGCGATCCGGCCATCCCGATAGATCATGGGCCATACCCGAGCCGGGTCGGTAGTCCCAACGGGATCGCTGAAATAGACCGGTCCACCGCTGATTGCCCTGAGCACGGCGCTCTGCAGCGCATCCTCATGCGATGTCCAGAACATGTCCCAATCTCCCCAGTAGAACTGTCCATGATAATAGGAATTGTATACATTCTGAAGCGCATGCTCCTTAAAGCTGCCTGCCTCCTGCGGCACAAAGTCGTCACTGTTCCGGGACATGGAAGAGACGGGTCGGTGCCATACGTTCTCCGAACCCATGCCCATGCAGTTCATGATGTTCCCCTCAAAATGTTGATACACCGAAGCCTCCAAAGCCTCATGGGCCCCTGCCGCTGCTTCGCCGGCCGTCATGTTGTACATGGTCATGTTCGTAATGGAATTTTGGCCATCAACCTTGACGAAATCGATGCCCTGTTCCTTAAGCTCACGGTGCCAAACATCCCAGAACCCGAAGCCCTTGCTTTGTTCCGGAGATGGAATCAGCCGCCCATTCCGAGTTTCGTGCAGGAACTCCCCGTACCGCGCCGCCAAGTCGCTTCCTTGGGAAATGCCGCCCCAGTAGCCGGCAATGGTATGCCATACTCCGACCCAGTCCACGCCATAATCTTCTTTGAGCTGACGCGTAACCGGCAGAAAACCTTCCGGGAACTTATTCCCGTCCGGCTTCAGCGACTGGAGCCGCATCTCCGACACATCGAGCCAGCCATCATCAATCATGAACCACCTGACCGGCAGCTTCAGGAGCTTCAGCTCCTCGGCCTTCTCCAGTATTCCGCCCGCATGAACCTCATGGTAGAAGGCATCCCAGGAGCAAAAACCGATATACTCCATCAACGGCGGGTATGCCTTCCCTTTACGATGCTCCCGGTTCAACGCATGAAGGCTATCTGATGAAGCCTTCTCTGCAACCTCGTAAGGCTCCTTTCCCCACGATAGCGAAAACGCCAGCGCTTTGATCGAATCATGACCGAGGATCAAAGGCGATACTACGGCTTGAAGCCCGCTGTCATCCCCTTGCAGATCCGTTCGGCATCGGTCATCGCAGACCGGGAGCAGATACAGGTACTGGTCCGGGGCCGTTCTCCACACCAGCGACTGGGTACGCCGAGGCAGCGTATCCCATCCCGGTCCGAAATGCGGACGTGTCCACCAGTCCTTATGCCGGTAATTCGCCATATACCCCTCATGAACGGGATGGCCAAAGCTTACAGTGACGGCCGCTTCCGGTTTGAAATAGCTTTGTTTGCCAAACAGGCTATCATTCGCCAGCTTGGCATCCACATAGGCCAGCACGCTCTTTTCCTTTATCACGATTCGAATATCCGCCGAGGCGGTTCCATCGGCACTGCGATAAGCATAGAGAAGACAACCGTCCAGCCTTCCACCATCCGTGTTGCAACATATTGCGTTTGCGGCTCCCGAATGATTCGTGGCAGTATAATTCGATCCCGCCTCGTCCTGTACGCTCTTTTCCGAGACGCTTGTGTCTTTCGTAACCGTTACCGGTATATTCCCTTCTCTGTGCACACCAGCGTCATGATCGAATCCGATTTCTTGAACGCCGATGAGCTCCAAGGGAATCATTCCTCGTTCATAGTCATGGACGGAAACCGCCATTTGATGGATCAGATCGAGCACATACCTGCGCTGAGGCAGCTCTTGCCTGGTTGCATTCGTGTAGGTTGCGGACATTTCCGATATTCCCCCTCTTTGCTTCATCATCGTGGATTAACTGTCTCCGCATCTGCCAGCATGGACAGTGCATGCATGGCGACCGATAGGCCCGCATAATCTCCGACCCGTTCGCCCAGCGCTGCCGGAACCACTTTGCATACCGACAAAGCCCCAGGTAACGCTTCCCGTTTCAGAACTTCAAGCGCCACAGGCTCCAGCAGTTTTTGCTGACGGCCGTAGATGCTGCCGATGACAATCATCTCGGGATTCAAAATATCCACCAGCACGGACAGTCCCCGCCCCAGTTCTTCTCCCACGAGGTGAAAAACCTTCAGGGCCGTTGGGTCACCATCCTGGGCCGCTTCGCCGACCGACTGGGCCGTGATGGAAGCCAGCTGTTCTTTATCGCTGCAAAAGGAGGTCGTACCTCCGGCGTTCAGCACCGCTTCCGCATGGGTTGCAGCCAGTCTGGCGATCCCGCCGCCGCTGCAAAAGCCTTCAAAGGATCCGGCTTTGCCATACCCGACCGGACCGTCATGCTCCAGCCGGATATGGCCGATCTCGCCGGCCATATCGTTCGTTCCCGTATACAGCCGACCGTTCAAGATCAAGCCGGCTCCCATGCCTGTTCCGAATGTCAGGAACAGCATGTTTTTCGTGCCACGGCCGGCGCCCCATCTCCATTCTGACAAGGCGCATGCATTGGCATCGTTTTGGAGGCCGACCGGTACCCGGAAACGTTGTTTGACCGGACTCACAACATCAATCCCGTTCCAATGCGGCAAATTCGGCGGACTGTGGACAAGCCCGAGCTCGCTGTTCAACGGACTGCCGCAGCTGATGCCGATTGCCTCAACGCCGGGCAGGTGCAATTGCTGCAGCAATTGCTCAAGCACATTCATCATGATGGTTAGTGCTTCCTCCGGTTCATGAGGCGTCGGAAAGCGTTCTTTGGCCAGGATGGTCAGCGTTCCGTCAGCTTCTTGCCTGCCGACGGACACGGAGCATTTCGTCCCTCCAATATCGAAACCGGACAAATAGGTCATGCAAAGAACGCCTCCTCCAGCATCAGACATAAGGCATGATAAACCGGAAGATGCCGTTCCTGAACGTCCGAGGTCTCTTCCCAAGGAACGGCAATCGTGACATCGCTGATCGTTTTAAGGACTCCCCCGCTTTTGCCGGTCATGACGACGCTGCTCATTCCCGCTGCCTTGGCCACCTGGACCGCCCGAATTACGTTGACGGAATTGCCTGAAGTGCTGAGTCCCAGCAGAACATCGCCAGGTTTGCCGTACCCGTATACCTGCTGGGCATACACCATGGACGGCTCCACGTCATTGCTGAACGCGCTGATCAGACCCTGTTGGCTGACGAGCGATATGGCCGGGAGCGCTCCCTGCAGGTGATCGGCCATATAATCCCCCTGCTCCGGGTCGACCTCGATTAGTTTCCTTCGAAACGCCAGGGGCACCGGACGCGTCATCCGGAACCCCTTCATCAATTCGCCGACGATGTGCTCCGAATCCGAAGCGCTTCCCCCGTTGCCGCAGATCAACAGTTTGTTCCCTTTATAAAAAGCAGATTTTATAATTTCAAAAGCACGCAGAACATCATGCGCGCAGCCCGCAAGCTCCGGGTATTTGCTCTGCATATTTTCCATGATTGCATTCATGTTAGCCTTCACTCCTCATCCAGCTCATTTCCGTAATCTAAGATGATGGCTGATCGGAATATATTGAGATTCGTAAATATCACGGTAAGCCGAATGCTCCTCCTCCCGAAACGGGATATATTCTGAGCTCCTTGCGTTATTTGCGCTGGCCGCTGCTTCCCGGAGCGAGGAATAGATACCTGATCCCGTGCCGCCGAGCAGCGCCGCTCCCATCATGGACGCCTCCCGGATATCCGGTACCTCCAGCATGCATCCGGACACGGCCGCTTTTATTCGCAGCCAAGAAGCAAGCCTTGCACCACCGCCCGTCACGCGGATCCGCCCCATCGGCCCTTCCAGCAAGCCCGCTGCCGTTTCGCGTACGCGTTCCATCTGGTACGAGGTCCCTTCCAGCACCGCTTTGCACAGATGACCGCGGGTGTGGCCTTGGGTTAATCCGATGAACGCAGCTTTGGCATTCGCATCGGGCTCCGGCGGACCGCTTCCTGTCAGAAACGGAAAGTACAGAATTCCGGTCGGTCCCGGCCCGCAGCCGAGCACCTCCTGTTCCAGTGCTTCGTAAGTGAGACGAGGATGGCCCATAATCGAGCGTGCCCATTCCACAGAACCTCCGGAGGCCGAATTGCTGCCCATCCAGAACATGCGCCCCTCCACCGGATGGAGTCCGAAGGCAAGCTTTGAATCATAATCGCGCGACTTGAGCCCTCGTTCCTCCATAACGCCAACCAGCGTTTCTGCGGTGCCCATGGAACTGTACACGTCTCCCGGTCTTAACGCTTCCACCGCCAGCGAGGCGCAGAGATGGTCATGGCCGCCGATGCATACGAGCGCCGAGCGCGGCAGGCCGAGATGGTTCGCAGCGCCGGTCACATGCCCGATCGCATGACCGCTTGGAAATGCCTCCGGAAACAGGTCCAGCGGCAGTTTCAAATGGCCTAGCCACTCCTTATCCCACGTCCTGGTCCGGATATCGAAGGCATAGGTCCGGGCCGCAAGCGAATAATCGAAGGCCATCACGCCCGTCAGCCGGTAGGCGATGTAGCCGGCTACCGATAGCCATACCGCATGACTCATTACGGTCGGATCGCGCTCCTTCAGCCACAGGATTTTGGCCAGGCTCAGCTTGAAGGAAGGATGCAGTCCGCTGGCGAGAAACCTCGCTAACGGATCATCCTCCGCTTCCAGCAGTTGAGCCTGAGGCGCGGAGCTTCTGTCCGACCAGGGCACGATCTCCGATATGGGCTCTCCCGTTCTCCTGTCAAGCAGTAGTCCGCTCTCCGCCATGCTGGTGATTCCGATGGAAACGATCCTTGCCGCTTCCACCTTGCCGGCGGCTTCCTTGATCATGTCCGCCACGTCGGTCCATATGCGGAGCGGGTCAAAGTAGGTACTGGCATCCCTGTGAACATAAAGCTTGGTTTGACGGCTCGCTTGGGACAGCATCCTGCCCGTATCATCAAAGACACCGACCTTGCTGTTGGTCGTTCCGATATCAATGCCGATCATGAGCATGCCAAACCCTCTCCTTATCCGTTGAATTCAGCCACCGACAACCGATTTATTTCAATCCGGAGCCTTCCTCCAGATCCCATTCCATCAGGTTGGTCTCCTTCACCGGCTCTTCCGGGTTTTTCGGGATGCGAAAGGTTTTGATCTCGCTTGGCCCGAATGCCGCCTCGATGCTGCGGTTCCATTTCGGAAGTCGAATGACGGCCTCGGTTCCGACCCGGTTGCTTTCGTAACAACGGATCACCAAATCATCATTGTCCTCCGCTTGTTTCACGGCGCTCACGATGATATTGTCCTGATCCACCTCCAGCAGTGAGTCCTTCTGCGGCAGTTCACCATCGTGATAGGTCTCGATGACAATCGTCGGCCGTTGATTAAGCTCGAGCGCCCGCTTGACGGTGCCGGCATGCTCCCATGTCCCTGCATGGGGAAGCAGCCGGTATTGGAACTGCTGAATGCCTTGGTCGATGATGGAATAGTGCCCGTCGCGCTTCGGCACATGCGGATCATGGTGGGCATATATTGGACTCCGGAGTACGGTAAGGGACAGCTCCTTGTTATGGATGCTGTAGCTGTACTTCGCGTCATTCATCAGCGACATCCCGTAGACGCTTTCGTCCTCACGTACAATACCGCTGAAATCGACCCAGCTTTGGCCAGGCTCCTCTTCCCCGTTTCCTTCGCGTTCGATGTAACCGAACGGAATTTCATAGCTGTGGCGGGTAAAGATCAGATTCATCGGGAAGACCAGCTTGAGCATTTTGAACTGCTCGCGCCAGTCCGCGTGCACCTTAACATCGATGTAATCAAGCTCCTTGTACATCGTAAAATCCTGCACCAGACGCGAAGCGCCGTACTCGCTTGTCACCCGGATGACCGACTTCACCGGACCATGCTCCACTCGCTTCACCGAGACGGCCCGAAATTCGCCGATCTTGTCCTGGAAGTGCAGCACCTCATGACTCCATGTATCCGACTCGTCCTTCATGACGGTCGGCACAGCAGCCGGACCCTTAAACAGCTCAAAGCCGACCTTCTTGTCGTAGAGGCTGCTGATACATCCGGTTGCCGGATCAAATTCCAGCCGGAAGCGCTTGTTCTCCATCGCGAAGTCGTTGGCTTTCAAGCCTTCCGGTTTGACGTCGGTGCTGCCGGCAAGCTGAAGCAGCTTATACACGCGGTATCCCAAGGACGGCAGTTCGGCCACGAAGCTCAAACGGTAGCGTCCATTGGACGTGGCATGGGGCTGCACCGTCTGATAAGGGATCGTTTTTCCCGTTTCATCCACCAAAACGGCCCCTTCCTTCAAGCCGCCGATCTCCACCTCGACATTGACGCTGCTTGCCCAGGCATGCGGGTTGAAAACCACGAACGGCTTCATTCCCTCCTCATGCTCGATGCCGATGTTCCATGAGAACTTCTGTATCGCATAATTCAGATTGCGCTCGGCAATCGACATGGCTTCCCCATGCATGTTCCGGGCATCCTCATAAGCGGATTCCAGGCTTGTGCCAGCCAGAATATCATGGAACTGGTTGAACAATACGTTCTTCCAGGCGGTTCCGTAATCGTGCGGATAAGGCTGACCCAACAGACGTTCCGCGAGAGCGGACCATTTCTCTGCAGCGCTCAGCTTGTTCTCGGCTTGCCGGTTCCATTGCTTAATGCCGGAATGGGCCGCGTAACAGCCGCTGGCATGGTGCTGGAGATCGTCATGAACGACAGGCAGGGGAACCTCCAGCCTCTCCATCTCCGCAAAATATTGATTCGGCGTAGAGAATACCAGCTCCGGGAAAGACTCGTCGTCATTCAGCCTCCGGATGCTCTCGATGTTTTCCTTCGTCGGTCCGCCCCCATGATTGCCCACGCCGTAAAACACCATGATCTCGTTATGCGGATCCTTAAGCTCTGTCATACAGCGGCTGACGTGCCGCTCCAAATCCTTGCCCCAGGACAAATATTCGAACGGAATGCGGTAAGAGGTAACCCGGCTCCCATCGCTGGACTCCCATAGGAATAACCGGCCGGGCAATCCCTTCTCGCTTGGCATCGGACGCATGAAAATATAGGAATCCATCCCGCTTTTCTTCAAAATTTGCGGCAGCATGCCGTTATGGCCGAAGCTGTCCACGTTGTAGCCGACCTTGGCCGTCACGCCGAATTTCTCCAGAAAATATCGCTGACCGTACAGACCTTGGCGGACAAAGGATTCCCCGTTCGGAATGTTACAGTCCGGCTGGATCCACCAGCCGCCCACGATCTCCCAGCGGCCTTCCGAGATGCGCTGCCGAATCTCTTCAAACATGGCGGGATCGTTGTTCTCCACCCATTCGTACATGGCAGCCGAGCTTGACGTATAGACGAAATCGTCATACTCGCTCATCCGGTCGAGCACCGAACGGAAAGTCGCCTTTGTCTCCTGAAAACCTTCCTGCCACTGCCACAGCCACACGGGATCCAGATGGGCATTGCCAATCATGTGGAGCTTCTGCTTTTGCTTCATATGTGTGAACCTCCTGTAAGTTCAAAGATTTGAATGTGTATCTATAATTCAAACGCATCCGGATTTCAGCAAATGAGCCTACTAAAAATGATGTCCTTGACCCTCGCTGTTCAGAACATGGCGAATTTTCTCCACCACCGTCTCCGCAACGGCCTCCCGCCCCAAAGCTAGCTGGGCTGGACTTAACCGAAGGCATTCCTTGTTTGTCATCCGTTCCTTCCGGTTCAAAGCGTCCAGCAGCGCCAGCTCCAGATCGGTGGCGATATTCACCTTGCTGACACCGCCATCCGGCAGCTTAACCGCCTTCTGGACCATATCGGCCGGCACACCCGAACCCCCATGCAGGACCAGATGTACGGGAGTCAGGGTACGAATCGCCCGGAGCCTTTCATAGTCCACTTTGGGCTGCTTTACCATGTAGACACCGTGAGCTGTACCGCACGAAACCGCAAGTGCATCCACACCGGTCTGCCGGACAAAATAAGCCGCTTCCTCGGGATCCGTATACAGCTCCTCATCCTTGTCCGTCTCCACGAAATCCGTCGTTCCGATCATGCCGAGCTCGGCCTCGACCGATACGCCCTTGGCATGAGCATACTCCGCCACCTCCCGGGAAATGGCGATGTTATCCTCCAGGCTTTTCTCCGAAGCATCAATCATGACGGAGGTGAAACCTGCCTCTATCGCTTCCTGAATCGGTCCCGGTTCCTTGGTATGATCCAAATGCAGAACGACCGGAACGGTGATGCGGTCCGTGTTCAGCCGCTCGTAAAATTCATCCGCGAATTCGGCCGGTGTTATGCCGTAACGGATCAATTCTTTATGTGAAATTTGCACGATTGCCGGTGAGCCGCTCTTCTGGGCTCCTTGTAACACGGCCGCGATCATGGGCGTATAGCGTGGCGAGAAGGAACCGATGGCAAACCGGTTGACCTCGGCAATCTCCAATGCTTTTTTCAGCGTAAGTACGTTGTCCGGCTTGGTTGTACGAGTCATGATTTCATCTCTCCCTATCCTTTTTGTCTAGGTAAAATAAAGCTGCTTTAGCCGCTCCATCCCTAACCTTGGGCTGGTTAATATGCGCGATCCGATTTCCTTCGGCAAGGCCGGTATGACCCTGGACATCGATGCCTGCGCCAACACCACGACTTCGCATTGCTGCGCCAGCTGCTGGAGCTGCTCCGCAAGAAGCTCATCATGCCCCTTCTGGTCCCCGTCCATCAATTTGGCGTAAGCCTCGGAAACGACCAGCGGAATGAGCTGGATGGAATCCTGTTGATCGGCGGCCTTTCTGTGAAGCAGATTCAGGGTGGGCCTCATGGTCGTCTCCAGCGTTGCGGCGACCCCGATCCTCCGGCCCCTCGATACGGCCAGATCTGCCATGGCATCATCAATGCGAACCACAGGCACGCTGACCGTTCCAGCGGCCCGCTCGGCGATGTCGCCAACGGAGGAACAGGCAGACAGTATACATTCGGCCCCCGCTTCTTCCGCATACCGGGCATAGGTGGACCATTTATTTGCCACGGTCTGGACGGCTGCCTCATCCCCCTCCCTCAACTGCGACAGGATCGAATCATCCAGCCAATGAAGGAGTGTGCAGCCGGGCAGTATTTCCGAAGCCAGCTCTTTCAACAGCGGGATCGTGACCGCCGTCGTATGGATAATGGCTAATTTGTTCACGTTCGTGCCTCCTTGTCGATACCATAGTTGGCATTGCATATTTATTTTTGGGAACGTTCCCGTTCGCATGGAAAAGAGCGGATGGACATCTGGATGCCCATGCCCATGGACATGAGCATGGGGGTTACGGCTGCGAAAACCGTCATCTAGATGGCTCAACCCTTCAGGGCCCCATTCAGATTCATGCCTTCTAGGAAATAGCGCTGGAACAGCAGGAACACGATAATAATCGGAAGCAGCACCATGCAGGATGCGGCCAGCAGAAAGTTCCACTGCGTGTTCAGCTGTCCGATGAATACCTTCAGACCGATGGGCAGCGTAAAGGTTGCCGGGTCCGTCAAGTACAGCAAGGGGCCGAGAAAATCGTTCCAGCTGCCGTTGAAAGCCAGTACTCCGACGGTGGTCAAAGCCGGTGCGGACATGGGCACAATCAGTTTTCGCCAGATATAAAAATTGTTGGCCCCGTCAATATAAGCCGATTCGATCAGTTCCGTAGGTATCGTCATATAGAACTGCCTCAGCATGAAGATGAAGAACGCGGAGCCCAGAAACGGCGGCACGATCAGCGGCAGAAACGTACCTACCCACCCAATATTCGCATAAAGAATATACTGCGGGATCATCGTTACGAACCCCGGGATCATCATCGTGGCCAGGATGACCGCAAACCAGAAATTTCGTCCGACAAACCTCATTTTTGCAAACCCATATGCAACGAGCGAGTTGGACAAGACGGATCCGACCACCGCAAAGGCGGCGACGATGACCGAATTGCCGAGGTAGCCGCTAAACGGCGCCGCCTGCCAGGCTTCACCGAAATTGCTCCATACAAATTCCGTAGGCCACCATGTCGGGGGATAGGCGAATACCTCCTGAGATGTCTTTACCGCTGTAATGAACATGAACCACATGGGCAGCAGTACGGTTAACGAGAATAACGACAGCAGAATAAAGTTGACCGCCTTCAGCATGCGGTTGGTCTTTTTCACGCTCGACAGCCGTTTCAACTTGGCGGCTGCTTCTGGTGCAGGTACGGAATAATGGGGAGTGCTCATCGATGGTCACCGCCTTCGTAATGAACCCAATATTTCGAAGCGGTCATGTTGATGACCGTGATGATCATGACAATGACGAACAGGAACCATGCCATAGCCGAAGCGTATCCCATCCTATAGTCCACGAACGCCTCGTTGAACAAATGCAAATTGTAGAACAGCAGGGAGGAGGCCGGGCCGCCTGCCCCGTTCTCTGACATGACGTAAGCTTCCTGGAACACCTGGAACGCGCCGATCATCGTCGTGACGACGTCAAAGAATATGATGGGTGTAATCATCGGAATCGTAATTTTGAAAAAGCGGCGGATTCTTCCCGCCCCGTCGATCTCTGCGGCTTCATACAGCTGCTTCGGAACGGAATGGATGGCGGATAGGTAAAGCAGCATGCTGGTCCCGATTCCCCACAGTCTCATCAGCACGAGCGAAGGCTTCGTCCATGCCGGATCCGTCAGCCACGAAGGGCCTTCGATCCCGAAGAAACGGAGAACCGTATTGATCAGGCCGGTCTGGGGACCAAGCATTTGCATCCACAGCATATACATCGCAACGCCCGCCAGTACGGTCGGCAAATAGAACAGCATCCGGAAAAATCCGCCGCCCCATACCTTCTGGCTCAGCAGCGCGGATACGGCGATGGCCGCGATGGCCGAGAACGGAACCCCGACCGCTACGTACCACAGCGTGTTGGAGATCGATTTCCAGAAGAGAGTATCCTGAAAGAACATTTCGGAATAATTGCTGAGGCCGATCCAATCCCGCCTGGAAGTAATATTGTAGTTGGTGAATGAGACATACAAGGAAAACAGCAACGGTCCGCCGGTTAGAGCGAAGAACCCCAACAACCACGGCGAGATAAACAAGTAACCCTCCAAATTGCTTCTTAAGCCGATTCTTGCCTTATTCCGCATTTTCATCACTTCCCGCTTCTAGTTAGTGGTATATCCGCAAAAGGGTGCAACACCGAGTCGCGCCCTTTTGCGGATCATACGGTTATGATGCTTACTTCTTATTTCGCTGCACGAGATCTTCGACCGCTTTCTGGGCTTCGGCCATGGCTTCTTCCGGCGTCTTTTTGCCGATCCATACTTCCTCTACCTTCGGTTTCACGAGGTCCATGTGGCTTGGCGCGAATACGGGGAACGGCGTCAGCGCGGTCCACTCCATGTTCTCGGTCGCTTTTTGGAATACTGGATGAGAGAGCGCCTCCTTGCTCTCCGCGGCTTCGATGTTGGCTACGCTGTCGTATACTTGCGTCGCCCAATATGTTTGAGCCTTCGTATCCGTCAAATACTTGACGAATTCCCACGAGGCATCCGGATGCTTGGCCCCGACCGGAATTTCAGCTGTAAAGCCGCCGCCCCAGGACCAGTACCCTGAGCCTTCTTTGAACTCGGGAATGAAGGCCATGCCGTAATTTTTATCCGGCGCGAAATCGCGTACCTTGGTGAACTCGGTAGCCGTTTGCGCAATCATCGCTACCTTGCCGGATACGAACGGATTGGTCATCCCGTTGCCGAACTCGGCTGTAAACGCATCCAGTTTTCTTTTGGTGTAATAATCAAAATAGTTCTCCTTCACCCATTTCACGGCTGCCAGCTTCTCAGGCGTATTCACGGTTACAGTTCCGTCAGGTTGGAGGAAAGACTGTCCCCCGGACGCATTCAATGCCCAGAAGTCCCAATCGACATGGGTTAACGGGTAGAATCCCAGGCGCTCGATATTTCCGTCGTCACTCACCTTATCGAGCTTTCTGGCGGTCTCAATCAATTCGTCCCATGTTGACGGAGGAGCTTCCGGATCCAGGCCCGCTTCTTTGAACATATCTTTATCGTAGAACAGGAGCCTTGTATCCGTGGTAAACGGAATGCCGTAGGAATGGCCCTCATGAACGGTTGCATCCCACAGCTGAGGATAGAATTTATCTTTAAAGCCCGGCTCCTTATCGATATAAGGCTGCAAATCCATCGATTGCTTGGCGTCCGCCCGGGTTGGAACGCTGTTAATATCCTGAATGACAATGTCTGGAGGATTGCCTGCCGCGGTTGCCGCTAACGCCTTTGTCCACACATCACCCCAAGGATAATGGACATGCTTGACAACGATTTTGTCCTGGGAAGCATTGAAATCACTTACAATTTGCTCGATGACAGCCTTATGCGTACCGTCACCCCACCAATCCCATAACTCCAGCGTGATTTTGCCGGCATCGGCCGGATTCGCCGATGTATTCGTGTCCGTCTCTGCGCAGCCTACTAAAGCAGTTGACATTAAGAGTACAAAGGTTAAAAGCATAGTGCCAAGCCTTATCTTCTTCATCATCGTGGCCCCCTGTATGAGTAGTAGTGAACATTTGAACATTCGATCATTAATTATTAAACCTTATTCAATAATTAAGGAGTCATATCGGAATTATAAACGCTTACATTATAAAATGTCTATATTTTTTTAATGATTTCACTAAATTTATTGAACTATCTTTAATAATAAAGAAGGGTGAGGGCAATCATTTCCCCTCTACTCGCTCATTTCGTTCAGAAATTTTTCGAGCACGATCGTTCCGGCACCGATGATCCCTGCAAACTCTCCCAGCTCGGATGGCTGTAGCACGATTTTATTGTGGAAGCTGGACAGGCTTCTGTTATAGGATGTCTCTTTGACATATTTGAAGAAATCCGGGTATCGGTTCGCAAGGACTCCACCGATGATAATGGTCTCCGGGGTAAGCAGATTAATGACATTCGCCAGAGATATGCCGACATAACGAGCCGATTCGTTCAGCATGTTGGCAGCCAATTGATCTCCTTCCAGACCGGCCGTAATCACATCGGTGACGTCCAATCCGTGATCATTGCCATCAAACGAGGATTTAAGAGAACTCGCAGCTCCGCGCCGCAGCTCTTCTCCGACCCTGCGGACGATGGCGATGCCGGAGGCGATCGCTTCCAGGCAGCCATAATTGCCGCAATTGCAGCGCGGACCGTCAATATCGATCGTGCAGTGCCCGATCTCACCGGCTCCAAAAGGGTACCCCTGATATATTTTCTGGTTGAAGATCAATCCGCTCCCGATTCCGACATCCGCATCCACGTATACCAAATTGCTGAAATGCCTGCCGTTTCCATACCATAACTCACCGAGTGCCATCACGTTAGCGTCCTTCTCGATTTGGGTCGGAAGCTCCGTATTCTCCTCGATCAGTCCCTTTAATCGCACCTGATGCAGCCCGGGAAGGTTCGGCGGAGACAGGATCTTGCCTTGGACCGGATCCAGCGGTCCGGGAGCTCCCACGCCTATGCCGATGATTTGGGACTTCAGGCCCGACTCGTCCAATACGGCTTGGATCGTGGAAATAATGACATTCACCACGCTGCCGCGATTCGCGTTATCTTCGAAGATGGAGCGTTTCTCCATCATCGCTTTCCCCTGCAAATTAATGACTGCCGCTCTTACGGAGGAGGCGCTGATATGAACGCCGACCGCGTAAATATCACCGGAATTCAAGGAGAGGAGTTTGGGCTTCCTGCCCCGGCTGGACTCGTCATAAAACCCGGCTTCAGCAATCAGCCGATCCCTCATCAGCTCTTCCACCAAATTGTTAACGGCGGTAAACGTCAAATTCATCTTGGCTGCGATTTCCGCTTTCGTTAAACTGCCATAGTCGCGGAGCAGCGCAATAATGCCGATACGATTCAGGTTTCGGACATGCCGATTGTTCTTTCCAACGGAATTATTCATGTTACAACCTCATTCTTTTACCAATAATTGTACTTGCCCTCTAACACATCTATCATAGGGGAAATTTCGGAGTTAGTAAAACCCCTTCCTCAGTCTGCAAATGAAAAGCCTGATCTCCTCATGGGAAATCAGGCCTAATGATATCGCACAATTGCGTTTGTTTAACTTAAACGTGGCTCAGCATTTCGCGGCATGCATCGGCACATTTCCGGCATGCATCTGCGCATTGTTTGCAATGCTCGTGCTCATGCTTCCCACACTCTTCCGCGCAAGCGAGGCATGCCTTGATGCACAGCTCGCAAATCTCCTTAACGTAAGGGCTTTTTCGTGACATGGCTTGAGCCGCAAACGCACATATATCGGCACACTCTCTGTCGAGGGTTATACAATCGCGAAGCATGGCCAGTTCGTACTCTTTCAGGCAGGACACATAACATACATTGCAAGCGTTCATACATTGGAGACATGCTTCGATACATTCTTTATATTTGAGTTCATTTAACATTGGATAGATCCTCCTTGTAGTTATTACGCTATGCCTTTGTATTAAACGTTCGACTGCCCTCTGAATCAAACACCGGCCAGAAGACCCAAGGTATAATTGCCCAAGTTAACTAGGCAAATGGTTGACTTATGCCCAGCTTGTCTTCCCCTCGAGCTTTTCAAGCTGCTCTCTTAGCAGCGACTTCTGGAAGTGCTCCCCAATAAACACCACCACATCCGGCACTTGGCCCTGGGGCGTAATCTTCATAAAATCGGATTCGCGAAACGCGTACTGGAACAAAAAACGGCTGTTCGTATCGCTGAAGGTGAGAATGCCTTTCGCCCGGTACACATCCCGTGGCAGCCCGGCTATCAATCGTTCGAATTCCACACTGTTTACCGGATGGCTGAAATAGTATGTGTAGGACATTACATGATCATGAGAATCGTGAGCATGACCATGCTCATGGCTGTGGTCATGTTCATGGTCATGCTCATGGCTGTGGTCATGCTCATGGCTGTTGGCTTGCTTGTTCTTGTCTGTATGCTCATGGGCATCCCTGCCCTCTCGATTATGTGCAATCGAATGCTCATCCCGGTCCTGGGGATCGCTCTGCAGCAGATCTTCAAGCTTTATGTCGCAGCGCACCGCAGGCATGATCGGAGCATACGGATTCCAGCGCTCGACCAGCTGCTGAACCGTCTCTTTGCCCTGATCCGTTACTTGGTCCATCTTATTGAGGACAAGCGCCGAGGCTGCACGAATCTGCTCCTGCATCAAACGATAGGTTTTCCCCTTCTGCTCTATATTCAAATGCAGCAGATGCGCGGCATCCACGACAGTGATCAGTTTTTTCACATCGATTCTCATGTATAAAGAAGCTTCCGCCGCCGCGTCCAGGATTTCTATCGGATTGGCGATCCCCGTCGCTTCAATGACGATGACATCCGGCTGCTCCCGCTGGATTAGCATCGCAATTTCAGATGATAAATCGGATCGAATGGTACAACAAATACAGCCGCTTAGCATCTCTGCCGTCGGTACTTCTTCACCGGCGACAAGCCCTTCGATGTTGACCTCGCCGATCTCATTCATGACAATGGCCGGCCGCAATCCCTGCTGCTTGAAGGAGGTAATAAGACGGCTAAGCAATGTCGTTTTTCCACTGCCAAGAAAACCTGATAAAATATAAATGGGTGTTACGTGCTCCACGTTCCATACTCCTTTGCGTGCATCATGATTATGCTAGCGAGTGTACTACATTTCATCCATCTACTGCAAGCGCGCCGCCACTAACTATAACAGGAGATGTCATTTCTATGAATTCATCGCAAGAGCATAAACAGCAATCCCCCGCTTCCGTGAACTGCAAGGTGATTACGGTCTCGGATACGCGGACCAAGGACACGGACAAGAGCGGCAAACTGATGATGAGCTTGCTTGAAGAAGCCGGGCATGCCGTTGTATCTTACAGCATTGTTCAGGACGACTACGAAACGATCCGCGAAACGATCTATACTGCGGTTAGCAATCCGGACATTGATGTCGTCCTACTAACAGGCGGAACAGGCATATCGAGCCGGGATACCACCTACGAAGCCGTATCCTCATTGCTTGATAAGGAACTCCCCGGATTCGGCGAAATCTTCCGCTTCCTAAGCTTTACGGAGGATATTGGGTCTGCGGCCATATTGAGCCGCGCGATCGGCGGCACGCTAAGCCACACGGCCGTCTTCTCCATGCCGGGTTCTAGCGGAGCCGTCAAGCTTGCGATTAACCGGATTCTGCTGCCTGAGCTGCGGCACATCAAATATGAGCTGGATAAACACAGATCATAACCAAAGCCGGGCACCATGCAAAAGGCCGGATGCATATGGGCATCCGGCCTTAGCTGTATCCTAACTGCTGGCACGTCGTTGATGTTTGGCAAGCAGGGAGGGCGCTATTTTTTTGACCTGGTCATAATAGTTATCCGTTTTGTCGCCCGTTGACGTATATACGATGGACGTTTCTTTGTCGCTCACGATCAGGTTATGCCCGCCGGCCGCATTGGCATCCCCTTCTGTAACGCCGTATATCTCCTTGATCCCTTTTTCCCTGGCCGCTTGATCCTGATAGACATATACGGTGATAAACTGGCTTGCATCATAATTGATCCGGTATTGATACGTAATATTGCCGACGTTGTCCTCCGCATAGGTTTCATTGGTCAACGGCATGCCCACCTGGTTAAAAGAGGCTTGGAGATCCTCAAGGAATTTTCCGTTCAAACCCCGTCCCGATATCCGGGCCTCCCTGGACCCTTCCTCGTAAGCCCTCATGTTATATAGGCGCATCTCGTCCCTGGCTATCTGCCTGGAACAACCGACCGATATGGCAAGAATGGAACAAAGCAATAAAACGGTAACGATTCTGCGATAATTCATGTTCACTCACCCTTCCTTAGGTGTCAGAGGTTGCCTTCCCTTAGAATGCCTGAGGATGAGGAACATTATGCGTATGAGAAATCAAGGTAATATTATAGAGCGATGACGCTTCTTCCAACTGCTCTGCCCTGCAGAATGGTGTTCAGCACTTCAGGCAGATCGTGTAGACCGTATTCTGTAATTCCTTCTTGTAGCACGGATGCCGGCTTCCATTCATCCGCCAGTTTCGACCATACCGATCGGCGGTAGGCCATAGGGCAGTATACCGAATCGATTCCGAGGAGATTGATGCCTCTAAGGATAAACGGAAACACCGTCGAATCAAAAGCACCGCCACCTGTCATACCGGAAACAGCGACGCTTCCGCCATATTTTACGCTTTTCAGAAGTGAACCCAGTTGGTTTCCTCCGACCGGATCTACTATCGCTGCCCAGCGCTCGGCAGAGATGGCCCCCTTGGAGGATGCCGCAGCCTCTTCCCTGGATATCACTTCATGAGCTCCCAGCTTTAAGAGCCAGTCCCTCTGACTTGATTTGCCTGTGGATGCCGTTACGCTATAGCCTAATTGACTGAGGATGGAGACCGCGAAGCTGCCCACGCCCCCAGTTGCCCCCGTAACTAGAACTGCCCCCTGTTCCTGTCGCAGTCCATTCCGTATCAAGGCCTCTATCGATAATGCAGCCGTAAAACCTGCGGTTCCGATAGCCATCGCATCACGCGGAGACAAGCCCTGCGTCAGCGGGACAAGCCATTCTCCCTTAACCCGTGCATACTGGCTGAACCCGCCTTCATGAGATACGCCTAATTCATAACCGGTACAAAGAACGGAATCGCCTTCCTTGTAATCAGCATGAGCGGAATGCACAACCGTTCCTGCCAGATCAATGCCCGGAATGAACGGGTACCGGCGGACAATCTTCCCTTCCGGTATGCTAGCCAGCCCGTCTTTATAGTTAACCCCGCTGTATAATACCCGCACAATAACGTCACCTTCGGGCAGCTGC
Source organism: Paenibacillus sp. p3-SID867 (assembly GCF_025142895.1). Lineage (NCBI taxonomy): Bacteria > Bacillati > Bacillota > Bacilli > Caryophanales > Paenibacillaceae > Paenibacillus > Paenibacillus sp. p3-SID867. The sequence goes on along the minus strand of NZ_JAMBDM010000003.1, from coordinate 120,551 downwards.
TTCAAACACAGGTTCTCCACGCTGCCGCGAACCCCTTGCTCATCTTGACGCAGCACGTAGGCCTGAAAATTGGTTTCGTTGTCCACACATATCACTCCTTGGGTTAGTTTAGGTGCTGTAAAGCAATCCGGATTTGCACTATGAATATGTCGAAGCTTTATACATGCTCTCGGAATATGGCGACTTATGCGCTTTCCCGAGAAATGATCCAGTATCGTCATTTATAATCAGAATTATGTTATTATGGAAAAAGAATACTTTTATGAAAGATTATCAGCAGGAGTTGAAATCCACGTTATGACTCATTTCGATCATGGATCTACACGTAGATCCTTCCGCTTCTCGTACTTGCTCACGCTGGTAACACTACTTCTGTTACCGCTCGTCCATAAACCGATCAGCCAGGTTTTTGGATTCCTTGGTATTCATACACAATCAGGGGGTATTGCCGGCTCGTTTCTCGTTTTCTTTTTGAGTTTGGGTCTCATTCTTACGCTGTTTAGACTAGTCTTCTGGGTTTTCCCTTTAATTACCTGGTCTGGTCTCAAAGTGTATGTACTAATCGGCCTCCTCTTCATTTTAATGACAGGGATCTACGAATACACAAACACACACCGCTCGGTTGAAGCGGCGGTATTGAACGAGAAACATGCTTTTCTTGAAGCACCTTTCAGCATAGATCATGCTGAAATCATACAATCCGAATTAACCTCTGAGAATGTTTATGCTTTCGTGGGTACACCTGGACTGGGACTGCAATTATCCACCTATACCAAAGGATGGTTCGGATGGAATATGTCCGCCGTAACTACATTATACCCTTCTCCTGAGAATCCCGCTTCTCCGTCCGTATTCTCGGAGACAAACCTGGATTCATCACTCGTGTTTGGCCTGTATAGAAGCACAGAACCCATTCGGATTCATGTAAATGGTCAGCCGGCACATACCATACCCTACCAACAACTGAGGCCTGATGTCAGTGAAGATTGGTACATGTGGTATTACGAACGCCAGCCTGACATGCTAGAGAACAAGGACAAGGTTCATCTCACCGCGCGTGACGTCAACGGAAGTATAGTGGATCGACTTGACCTATAGGCCGAGTACAAAAAGACGCCCCTTCTCCTGCCAAGCGGCAAGATTGGGAAAGCGTCTTTTTCATTGCTGTATTTTATAACCTAATCTTCATGCTGTTCCATGAACTCGGCCATCATCCGCTGTTTCACTTCCCAGACCTCTTCACTCAGATTCACACGGTAAATTTCCGGATTCAGCTTACGCAGATACTCCGGCCAGAACTGACCCAGCTGAGCATCATGATAGCTGCGAATCTCTTCGAGCTTCGGCAGCTCATACACCAGTTCGCCATTCACAAACACCGGTTCAAGCATGGACACCGCTTCAAAGTTCTTTACATTTTTGCGCATGTAAGGATGCAGCGGATTAAACAGCTTTAATTTCCCGTTTTCCGGCGGCATCTCTTCTTCCGGGAAGCAGATGTAATCGGCGATCGCTTTGCCGCTGCCCTTGGATATGATGCGGTATACCTCTTTTTTGCCTGGGGTAGATACTTTTTCGGGGTTGCCCGAGATTTTGATGGTCGGTACCATCTTCCCGTCAACCTCCCGCTCCACCAGCTTATAAACGCCCCCAAGCGCAGGCTGGTCGGCTGCCGTAATCAATTGGGTACCGACGCCCCAAGTATCTACTTTGGCCCCTTGCGCCTTGAGATCCAGAATGGTGCCTTCATCCAGATCGTTCGATGCCACGATACCGACGTAATGAAGACCGGCCTCATCCAGCATCTTCCTTGCCTGAATCGACAGGTACGCCAAATCCCCGCTATCTAAACGAATGGCATTCATCCGTTTCCCTTGGGCCTCCAGCTTCTTCGCCGTTACGATGGCATGGGGAATCCCGCTCTTTAACGTATCGAAGGTATCCACCAGCAGCGTCACTTGATCCGGCATAACCTCGGCAAATATATCAAAGGCCTCCTGCTCGCTCCGGAAGGTCTGCACCCAGGAATGCGCATGTGTGCCTTTTGTCGGGATGCCGAATTTCTCGCCAGCCAGCATATTCGACGTGGCATGGAAACCGGCCAGATACGCAGCACGCGCCCCCCATACCGCCGCATCCGCTTCCTGTGCACGTCTTGTACCAAACTCCAGCAAGGTATCGCCGCTGGCAACCTGCCGAATACGGGACGCTTTGGTAGCGATCAAGGTTTGAAAGTTCATAAAGTTCAAGAGTGCCGTTTCGACCAACTGTGTCTCGAAAATGGTGCCTTCCACTCGAATGAGCGGCTCATTCGGGAATACCAGCGCCCCCTCCTTCATGGAATGAATATTCCCTAGAAAACGGAATCGGCGAAGCTCTTCGAGAAATTCAGGTTTATACTTCTCTTCCTGTTTGGCCAAATACGCGATATCCTCATCCGAGAAACGCAAGGATTCAATATAATGCACAATCCGCTCAAGACCGGCAAAAACGGCATATCCGTTACCGAATGGCAGCTTACGGAAATACGCCTCAAACACCGCACGCGTACGATGAGAGCCATTAATCCAGTGAGCGTACATCATGTTAATCTGGTATTTGTCCGTGTGTAGTGCTAATCCTGCTGTCAGCATCACGATCATCCTCCACTGTTACCCGGTTCATCTTGGCTTCCGGGTGGTTCAAGCTGTCTATTGATTAAGAAGTTCCTTACTTCGCACTACCGATGCCCCGAGACTGCCTTGAAAGTGACTTAAAGCCCACTTGTGTCCTTCCGGATTAAAGCTTGCGACGGCATCTTCATAAACGGTAATCCGATATCCGTAATTATAAGCATCCACTGCGGTATGCAGCACGCAGATGTCGGTGCAAACTCCGATAAGATCGACTTCGGTAATCCCGCGTTCCCGCAGCTTCTGGTTCAGATCCGTACCGCAAAATGCGCTGTATCTCGTTTTGTCCATCCAGTAGATGGCGTCTTTTCGTTCCTCATACACCCGCTGAAGTTCACCGTATAATTCCCGACCTCGGGTTCCCCGAATGTTATGCGGAGGGAACAGCTTGGTTTCGGGATGGTAAGCGTCATTGCTCTCATGCAGGTCCACGGCCATGACAACAAAATCACCACGATCGCTGTATAACTTGGTCAGCTCCGCGATGTTGCTCTGAATGTCAATGGCGGGCTTCCCTACCGGCAGATTGCCATCCACGAAATCATTCGTGAAATCTATCACGATCAAGGCTTTCATCTGACACACTCCTCTACGACATGATTAATGTGATCGATAAAAAAACAGCTTGTGAATCCCATCCTACGTATAAATCGATAGCAATGGTGCATGATCCGTAAACCGATACAATTGGGCCGGCCGCTGGGAATATTGATTGGAGTTTAGCGGCTTGCCGTTCTCATCCCGCGCTTCTTCCAGTATCCCCTGCCTGCTGCGGGTCGATGTGATTTTACGGATAAAATTGGGCTCGTTGAACTCGGGCACAACCGTCTGGATGACCTGATATAACTCGCTCAGTGTAAAATGCTCCGGTAAAAACTGCCGCGCAATCGTCGTCTGCAGCATTTGCTGCTGAATCTTGCGGTACGCATCCATGATGATATCCCTGTGGTCAAAAGCAAGCTCCAACTCTTCCAAAGCTTCCGCGACCGTAAACAGACCTACCTCTTCCGCATCATCGGCAGCCTGGCGATGCTCCAGCATCCATTCTTCTACCAGCGCGTAGAATGCATGGCTGATAATCCAGCCCCTTGGATCCCGTCCCGGTGCGCTGTACACGCCCAAGTACTCCAAATGGCCGCCATCCACCCCGGTCTCTTCTTTCAGCTCCCGTTTGGCGGCATCGTAGATCGACTCACTCTCACGGCAAAATCCGCCGGGGAGTGCCCACATACCAGCACATGGCCATGACCTGCGCCTGATCAGCATCACCTTAAGCTCGCGTATGGGCAATGTCTTGGTGAAGGTTTTCCGTTCCCGCTTCGTTAAGGTAAACATCACGATATCAGCGGGCACACCATCCGGTGTTCTGTATTTCTTGGCACTGCTCTTTGGAGCCTGTTCGCGATCCGTCATTTCCATCACCATAACTATTATTTTGATAATTTCATTATGACATATTTAAAAATGATGTCAAGGATTTCCTGACCCCATCCTTTATATAAGTTTACTATGCCCTATTCATTCTCATTCTGTACATGAAATAACAAGAATAGAAAAGGTGCGGAACCATTCCGCACCTCGTTTCATCTATCCGCAGCTGCTTGGCGGCGTATCTTTTCCTGTTTCCACATTCACTTTTTCCGAAACCGTATCATGAATCACGGATACGACCAGCTGAAGAAGATAATTAATGTCGCTTTGACTTTGCTGGAACTCCATCACGAGCGGAATACCGTCAATCTCCTCTTGCAGTTCTTCGATCTCCCGTTCGATTTTGGCGACCATATCCTTGTTCTGGAACGTTTCAAAAGCCACGATTTCCTTTTGCTTTTTCTTAATGGTTTTTATCAGGTTTTGAACCCGTTCGTGGTTCTGGATCTTCTCTTCGGCCTGCTTAAACATCTGAACTTCTTCACTGGTGGATATTAATTCCGCCAGCTCGCCGGCTTTTGCCAAAATATCGTCACGTATAATCAATTCACGCGTGTTGTAAGTTGACATACCGTATGTGTTCGTACGAACATGATCATGTGCCAAGGTTCATCGCTCCAATTCTTCATCATCTATATGGGAATATGCAGCACCGGCCGGTTTTTTGTTCGCGGCCCTATGCTGCATTTGAATGCTGCCTGCTCCTCTATTATACCGCATCCGAGGCCGGAATCGTGTCCGGGATTCTATCCCCTTTGATATACCAGGTCTTCGTATCCGTAATCCGGACATTTACGAAGCTGCCTATGAGGTCCGTCGAGCCTTCGAAATGCACCAGCTTGTTCGTGCGCGTGCGTCCCGACAGCATGGAATCATTGTTCTTGCTGACTCCTTCTACCAGCACCTCCACCGTAGAGCCTAGCAGCCTGTCGTTGCTCTTGCGGCTGTACTCATTGATGGCGGCATTCAATCGCTGAAGACGCTCGCTCTTGACCTCCATCGGTACATTATCCTCCATCACCGCCGCTGGCGTTCCTTCTCGAGGAGAATAAATGAACGTGTAAGCGGAGTCGTAGCCGACCTCCCGAACCAGGGACAGCGTCTCCTCAAACTGCTCATCGGTCTCACCGGGGAATCCGACAATGATGTCGGTGGTGAATGCTACATTGGGAATCGCCTTCTTAATCTTATGGGCCAGCTCCAAATACGTCTCACGCGTATATTTGCGGCTCATTTTTTTGAGCACTTGCGTGCTTCCCGACTGTACCGGCAGGTGAATATGCTCGACCAGGTTACCACCCTTCGCCAGCACCTCAATCAGGTGATCATCGAAATCCCTTGGATGGGATGTAGTGAAGCGAACACGCGGGATATCGATCTTGTGAATATCATCCATCAGATCGCCGAAACGGTATTCGATATCTTCAAAGTCTTTGCCATATGCGTTCACGTTCTGACCGAGCAGCGTAATTTCCTTATAACCTTGCCGGGCTAATTCACGAACCTCAGCAATGACATCCTCCGGACGCCGGCTGCGTTCCTTGCCGCGGGTATATGGGACGATGCAGTATGTACAGAATTTATCACAGCCGTACATAATGTTGACCCAGCCGCGGAGACCTTCTCTCTTTTTCGGTAGATTCTCAACAATGTCGCCCTCTTTGGACCACACTTCAACCACCATTTCCTTGCTGAAGAGCGCTTCCTGAATAAGATGAGGCAGACGATGCACGTTATGCGTACCAAAAATCAAATCCACGAAGCCATGCTTTTGGAGAATTCGATTAACAACCGATTCTTCCTGCGACATGCAGCCGCAAACGCCAAGGAGCATATCCGGCTTTTCCGTCTTCAAATGCTTCAGATGGCCGAGTTCGCCAAACACTTTATCCTCCGCGTTTTCACGAATGGCACATGTATTGAGCAAGATGATGTCCGCCTGCTTCCGATCCTCGGTTGCCCGGTAGCCCATCTGCTCCAGCAATCCTTTAATCGTTTCGGAATCATGCTCATTCATCTGACATCCGTACGTATACACGATATAATGCTTGCCAGCCCCGAGGGTTCGAAACGCTTCCGGCAGCTCGGTATCGTACAAGACTTCGACACTCTGCTTGCCGCGCTGTTTTTCCTGTCTATGATTAGGCTCCGAAAGGATGTTGATTTCCCGGCCATTGATGCGAATTCTCTTCCCGTGTTCATCTTCGGAGAGAACTTTGGCTCCTGAAAAATCAAAATACTTGGAGTAGTCCTTACTTTCTTTGGACATGCTAGGTCACTCCTTAGATCCGCAAAATCTCTGGTTTACATGACAAAATATCTTAAATAGGCACTGTTTTAAATTATATCATGATCTTATTGCCTAAGCTACCACCTTGGGCATTAATGAGTCCAAACCTTAACAGACGCTCTCTCCTTCAAAATAGGCCTTCCGAAACATGGACCCGTAGAAAATTTCAAAAAAGAGCCTGAAATCGAAATGAATCGACTCAGGCTCTTCCAGCTGTGAACACTAAAAACGCTTAACAGCAGCACATGCGTGACACATACAGTATGTTCATCAAGTTTACTGAAGCTATAGATTAATCAATAATTTCAGCAGTGTCTCCGTTTTTGGCGCCGGCAGCGTTAGCTTCATCGGTATCGATATGCATGTCGAGCGCAAAATTGTCGGATACGCGGGCAATGACGTTCTCCAGAACCAGACCGCGTTCGCCGCCTAAGCGTACCTTCAGCAGGTCCTTGTCTTTAATACCCCATTGATCCGCATCGGATGTATGGAAGTGAATATGACGAGCGGCTACGATGACACCTTCATCCACCGTTACTTCACCAGCCGGACCTTTAATCGTGATTCCCGGGGTTCCAGCGATGTTTCCGGATTCGCGTACAGGTGCTTTCACACCGATGGCGAAGGAATCCGTGCGGGAAATCTCCAGCTGGGTTGCAGGACGTGCAGGTCCCAAAATTCTTACTTTATCGAATTGTCCCTTCGTTCCAATAACCGCTACCGTTTCGTTGGCTGCGAATTGTCCTGGCTGGGACAATGGTTTGAACTCTGTCAGCTGATATCCAGGGCCGAACAATGCCTCAATATGCTCTTGGGTTAAATGAATATGGCGGGCGGATACACCCACAGGTACAGTTTTACTCATCTGTCTCACTCCTTGTTTTTCTCTATATGCTGTACATGCCATCACCTATTATACTCTCTATTACCCAAAAATAAAAAGGCAACCCGGGTGATTCAGGCCGCCTTCTTCCGATTCACGAGCAATCTGCAACAGGATTGTCAAAGTTATCCTCGAATCATGGTCGTTATGCGAAAGGTTACTATGCTTGGGCTGACAATGAAGGTAAATTCTGCTCAAGAAAATGGAGGGCATACTCCGACATCCAGCCCTTTACCATCGATTCCGGGTAATGTTTAAGCAGCAGCTCCTGAAATTCAGGATACCGGCCCGGATGCTCAAGCCCGGCAACCCATTGATCAATCCCGTCGAAGTCCGAACCAAACATGATGTGCTTTTCACCGCCCAGCTCACAAATCTTCTCGATATGCGGCAATATGTCCTCCGGCTTCACACGATCTACTCCGCTGCGGATAAACCAGGGCACAAACGTGATTCCAATCATTCCGTTTAGCGCAATTAGTGCCCTTATCTGCTCATCATTCAAATTCCGGGGATGCTGGCAGACGGAGTACGCATTGGAATGCGAGGCGATGATAGGCCCTTTGGTCAGCTCCACGAGCTCCCAGAAGCCAGCTTGGGACAGATGAGACACATCCAGAATGATGCCCGTCGAATGGCATAGCTCTATCAGCTGCCGTCCCCGTTCCGTGAATCCCCCATTTCGCTGCTCTAATGCTCCATCCGCAGCCCAGTTCGCATAATTCCAGGTAACCCCCATCAAACGCACGCCCATCTCAAACAAGAGCTGGACGTAATATAAATTCCCCTCCAGCCCGGCAACGCCTTCCAAGGACAGAACGCCGAACCGTCCATGCTGCCCTTGTCTGATCTCTTGGAGCTGCTCCCGCCAGAGCAGGGGCTTAAGATGTCCCGGTTTAACGATGCGGCTGCGATATGTATCGAGTTGTGCCAGCACCCGTTCAAAGGATGGTCTACCCCATTTCTCAGATAAAAAAACTGCGAACACCTGAAGGGCCAGGTCGCCCTCCTCCATGCGCTGCAGCGTTACATCCAAATGCGGGTCGTCCACAAAGGAGGCTTGGGGAGCTTCCCACATTTTGCTCAAAACATCACAGTGAAAATCAACCGTACGCATCGCGCCGCTCATCTCCCTTCTGAACTTGTCACAGCAAAAAGCCTGTTTACACCAAGTAGAGTAAACAGGCTAATACCTCAACATTCGAAATTTATCTAGGTTCTACGATCAATTTAATTGCCGTCCGGTCTTCGCCATCAATCACAATATCCGTAAAAGCAGGGATGCAAATCAAATCCACCCCGCTCGGTGCTACAAATCCCCGGGCAATCGCTACCGCTTTAATGGCCTGGTTCAGTGCTCCCGCCCCAATCGCTTGCAGTTCCGCTCCGCCCCGCTCCCTAAGAACTCCAGCGAGCGCCCCTGCAACTGAATTAGGATTGGATTTTGCTGAAACTTTTAATACTTCCATGGTAAGTACCTCCCCTGGGAATGTTGAGTGATGGTTTGCTTCCGCTTACTAGATGTTATTCGTGAGAGGGGAAAAAATTCCTGCTTTTTACCATCCGTTCCTAATTTAATTAAACGGATTCCGCCTTTTTTAATCCATCCGCCATTCGTCTTCGTACATGCGGATTTTCTGTATCTTCCGGGCTCTTCCCGTGTCCTCATCCATATCCACGCATACCGCATGGAACTGCCATTTACCTTCGTCGACCTGGAAACGGGCAGGAAGCTGGGTCTTGAACTTATACATCACCGCATCACGCTGCATGCCGAGGATGCCTTCCTTGGAGCCCACCATGCCGGTATCCGTAATATAAGCTGTTCCTCCCGGCAGTATGGTATCGTCATTGCTTTGCACGTGGGTGTGCGTTCCGACCACCATCGAGGCGCGGCCTTCCAGATGCCATCCCATGGCAATCTTCTCCGACGTCGCCTCAGCATGGAAGTCCACCAGAATGCACTTCGTCTTCTGGCGAAGCTCATCCACAATGAAATCGGCTGCGCGAAACGGGCAATCGATGGCTGGCAGGAAGGTTCGTCCTTGTAGATTCACGATCGCCAGCTGTTTGCCGTTCGCTTTGATGATTGTGTATCCACGCCCCGGGGTGCCGGGCGGAAAATTTGCCGGACGAATCATGCGCGGCTCATCATCAATAAACTCAAAAATGTCCTTGTTATCCCAGGTGTGGTTACCCAAGGTGATGCCATGAATGCCCCAATTGAAAAATTCATTGGCGATGGCCGAGGTAATGCCGCGTCCTGAAGCAGCATTCTCCCCATTGGCAATAATGATGTGCGGATTATATTTGGACTTCAGCTCTGGAAGAGAAGCCTTCAAAGCTTTACGCCCTGTACTGCCGACAATGTCTCCGATGAATAATACGTTGATGTCAATCACTCCTTCAGGGATGCTTGTCCTGATTCCCGGCAGGACCGTTCCCGATTCATAAATGTCCAAATCTGTATTTTCGGTACTTGAAAGATAAAAAGTGGCCGGATTGCGGCCACTTTTTAAGGTCCAAACTCTATTTCGCGTAATCCACCGCTCGGGTTTCCCGGATGACGGTGACTTTGATATGACCCGGATAATCCAGTTCATTCTCAATGGTTTTGGTAATGTCACGCGCCAAGCGGAATGCTTCGGCATCGTCGATTTTCTCAGGCTGTACCATGACGCGAACTTCACGTCCCGCTTGAATGGCGTAGGATTTCTCAACGCCTTCAAAGGATTCGGAAATTTCTTCGAGCTTCTCAAGACGGCGGATATACGTCTCAAGCGTCTCTCTGCGTGCTCCCGGTCTTGCAGCAGACAATGCGTCAGCTGCGCCAACCAGCATGGCAATAACCGAAGTTGCTTCACAATCACCGTGATGAGAGGCAATGCTGTTGATAACCACCGGATGTTCCTTATACTTCTTCGCCAGCTCCACGCCGATTTCAACGTGCGATCCTTCCACTTCATGATCCAGCGCTTTCCCGATGTCATGCAACAGTCCTGCCCGTTTCGCAAGCACGATGTCTTCACCCAGTTCGCCGGCCATCAGGCCAGTCAAATAGGCCACTTCCATGGAGTGCTTCAACACATTTTGTCCATAGCTTGTACGGAATTTCAGTCGGCCCAGAATTTTGATCAAATCTGGGTGCAAACCGTGAACGCCAACCTCGAAAGTGGCTTGTTCTCCGTATTCGCGAATGCGTTCGTCCACTTCCTTGCGGGATTTCTCCACCATTTCTTCGATACGAGCCGGATGAATCCGTCCGTCCGCCACGAGCTTTTCCAAAGCTGTACGGGCAATTTCACGGCGAATCGGATCAAAACCGGAGAGAATAACAGCTTCCGGAGTATCATCGATAATAAGGTCAATCCCTGTAAGGGTCTCAAGCGCACGAATATTCCGGCCTTCACGTCCGATAATCCGGCCCTTCATTTCTTCATTCGGCAAAGTGACAACAGATACCGTGGTCTCCGCGACGTGATCAGCCGCACAGCGCTGAATAGCCAGCGTAATGATCTCGCGTGATTTCTTATCTGCCTCTTCCTTCGCCTGCTGCTCGATTTCTTTAATCATCTGAGCGGTTTCATGACGAACTTCCTGCTCAACATTACTGAGAATAATGCTGCGGGCATCCTCCATCGTCAGGTTGGAGATGCGCTCCAGTTCTGTCGTTTGTTTCTTGTAAATGGCATCGATTTGCTGCTGTGTCTCTTCTATTCGTTTCTCTTTGTTCGCCACTTGTTCTTCTTTACGTTCCAAAGATTCTATTTTTTTATCCAGCGACTCTTCCTTTTGCAACAATCTGCGCTCCTGCCGTTGAATTTCATTCCGGCGCTCACGAGTGTCTTTTTCAGCTTCGGCTCTAATTTTATGAACTTCGTCTTTAGCTTCGAGAACCGTTTCTTTCTTCAATGCTTCTGCTTCCTTCTTCGCACTTTCTACGATCTGCAAAGCGGCATGCTCGGCACTGGAAATTTTAGCTTCTGCAAGGGATTTGCGAATAAAATAACCGAACCCAAAGAATATAGCGGCTACAACGAGAACGATTATGATCCACCAAATGGAATCCATCTGATCACCTCCTCGTTGGTTCCTCCAAGGCATTCCTTGGGAAATGTGCAATTGTCAGGTTACTCATTCATACATAAAATTTTCCGGCAGTGGAAGCTGCCGTCCATACTGCGCACGCCGTATCACGTACGCAAATCCCGCCTTAGCCAGCGGAATACATTTCACTATGAATTGGCGATTAAAGAATCTTTCACAAAGTAGTCACTTTTTTGGAAGGAAAAAGGATTCTAATTTATGATAAAAAGATTCATATTTATTTTAGTATTTATAAAAAGATATTGTCAAGGGAAAGCAATGGGTAAACGTCAGTTTCATCCAATGAAACCATTTCTTTCGCGAAAAAGTACCCAAACTGCCCTTTATTCGAAATCTTCCAGCTCGTCGTCCCACTCGCCCTTTTCCTGATCCTCGTCAACCAAACGCTTGAGCACCTGACGCACCTGATCCCCGCCGAAGCCTCTACGCATTAAATATGCTCCCGTTTTACGTTTGCGATCCAGCATCTCTCCATGGGTTTGCTGCCATTTTTTCCGTCCCACGGCAAGCGCGCTCTCCAATTCGGCATCTGCACTGATCTCGCCCAGAGCCTCGGAGATCAGCTCCGTGCCGATTCCCTTCTGTCTCAGCTCCTGTTTGACCCACAGCCGTCCCTTCTTATGGCTGGTCATTCGCTGCTCTGTCCACATCTTGGCGTATAATGCGTCATCAATCAGCTTGTCCTTCTCCAATCGCTCCAGCGTCGTCTCTATGCAGCTCGGCTCAAAACCTTTTTGCTGCAGACGCTGGGTGATCTCCTTGGCTGTTCTGGGTTTCCTGGACAGATGATTCAGTGCCTCTACATAAGCCCTCTGTCGTTCATCCGCCACGATAATTTCTTCAAGCTCTTCCTTGCGAAAAACATTCCCCTTGAACATCCGGTATTTCAGCATCACATCTTCATGAACGGTCATGAGGTACGGACCATACGCGATTTGGTATCGGTGCTTGGGCTTTTTCAGCATTTCAACTGACGTTACAATCAAATCCTCATGGTCGGGAAAATGTCCTATACCTGATGCTTCTGCCTGCTCCGACATTTCCTTATTCTCTTCTTCCATATGTCGCTCCTCTCACTACCGCACCATTTCTGAGTAAAATAACCAAGACTGCATCTGGAAGTCTGAATAAATGCAAAGAAGACCGTCTGGCGTTACAAACACCGGACGGTCCTCAACACTGTAATCGATAACCAGCAATGTACTACTCTACTTTAAACAACTCTTGCTCTTCTAATTCCTCTTGTTCCTTATCCTTCTCGGAAGGCTCAGGAACAGCCGTGGTCAGATTGCTCGCTTCACGAATTTTGTTCTCGATAACACTAGCGATCTCCGGATTCTCTTTCAAGAATTGCTTTGCATTCTCCCGTCCTTGGCCAAGACGGTCACCTGAATAAGAATACCATGCGCCGCTCTTATCCACGATATCGAGTTCCGTTCCGATATCGATCAGGCTTCCCTCTCTAGAGATGCCTTCACCGTACATAATATCAAGCTCAGCCTGTTTGAAAGGTGGCGCTACCTTGTTCTTAACAACCTTAATCCGTGTGCGGTTACCCACCACATCGTTCCCCATCTTGATGCTCTCAATTCGACGCACGTCCAAACGAACCGTCGAGTAGAACTTCAAAGCACGTCCACCTGGAGTCGTCTCAGGGTTACCGAACATAACACCAACCTTCTCACGAAGCTGGTTGATAAAGATGGCAATTGTTTTCGATTTATTAATAGCACCCGACAATTTCCGAAGAGCCTGGGACATCAGACGAGCTTGCAGACCTACGTGGGAGTCACCCATGTCGCCTTCAATTTCAGCTTTTGGTACCAGTGCAGCAACCGAGTCAATAACGATGATATCAACTGCACCACTGCGTACCAGAGCTTCCGCAATTTCCAGCGCCTGCTCACCCGTGTCCGGTTGGGAGAGCAGCAATTCATCAATGTTAACGCCCAGTTTGCTTGCATACGATGGATCCAGAGCATGCTCGGCATCGATAAATGCAGCCTGTCCACCAGCCTTCTGAACTTCCGCAATCGCATGGAGGGCTACTGTTGTTTTACCGGAGGATTCCGGTCCATATACTTCAATAATCCGGCCTCTAGGCAAGCCGCCGGTTCCTAAAGCTATATCCAATGCCAACGATCCGCTCGGCACAATCTCTACTTGCATGTGGGTGGATTCACCCAGTTTCATGATGGAACCTTTTCCGAACTGTTTCTCTATCTGACGAAGCGCCATTTCCAGCGCAGCACGACGATCTGACAATTGTTCCACAACCCTTCACTGTTGATAGTCATATCATACCTTGTTTTGACACGTTTGCCAAGCTTTTTTTCGAACATACATTCGTTTTTTTTATTCGGCACCCCTTCCCGTATATGCTCCATGCCTTATGTATAAACAACAAGAACCGTGGCAACATCATACGATATGCCACGGTTCTTCCGTATTTCCCATTATACTTGGAACTGTTCGTTAATTCAAGAAGAGCTGCCAAGCAAGGTGTAAATTATTTACTTTTTTCGAATAGCGGATATCCCTATTCCGCAACCCTAAACCTGTTTAGAGGCAACAAGACGCTGCCAAAGCCGGTAGAGCAGCGCCTTCGCAGCTCGGAGCCGGATCGTTTCACGGTTACCCTGAAGGTGCAGCTCGTGCACTTCCGTTTCTTTTCCCCGTTGAGACAATCCAATGTAAACAAGACCTATAGGCTTTCGTTCAGCATACCCTGGACCTGCCACGCCCGTTACCGATAAACCAAAGTCGCTGTCGGTTACCATCCGGACATGATCCGCAAGCGCTTCAGCAACCTCTGCACTGACGGCTCCCGGCGCATCATCCCCCTCAAGCAGCGCATGCGGGATATGCACAAGCTTCTCCTTGATCTGGTTGGTATAACAGATGATCCCGCCAAGGAACATGGACGCGCTCCCAGGGATAGAGGTCAGCGTCTCCGCTACAAGGCCTCCCGTGCAGCTCTCCGCAGCGCTCAGCGTCCAGTTATGATCCGCCATCATATCCACGATGACCTTCTCAATGGGCACATCCTCGTTAGCATACATAAATTCCGGGCCTCTCTCCTGGATCCGGGCTTCCAGTTCATTCAGCCGAACCATGGCCTCAGCCTCGCTGGCTGCCTTCGTGGAGATTCGGACGGTGACCTCCCCCTCCTTGGCATACAACGCAATCGTTGGATCGGTCTGGGCCGTAATCAGGTCCTCCAGGCGCTTATCAAGCGCGGACTCCCCGATGCCTGCGAATTTGAGCATCTTTGAATAGATGGGAAGCTCTCCCGTAAGCACATGCTGCAGAAGCCAAGGCTTGGCCTCCTGCTCAAACATCGGCATCAGCTCTTTCGGCGGTCCCGGCAACACAATGTAATGAGTCCCTTCATAGGATACCGCATTCCCGACGGCGAGGCCTGTTTCGTTCGGAAGCGGAGTCCCTCCCTCGATGGCCAGGGCCTGGCGCCGATTGTTCTCGGTCATTACGGAACCCCGTTCATGGAAGAAGCGTTCAATCCGATCCATGGCCATCCGATCAATATGCAATGACCGATTTAGAAAAGATGCGAGCGCATCCTTTGTCAGGTCATCCTGTGTGGGGCCCAGACCGCCGGACAGGAGAACGATATCGGCTCTGCTGCTGGACAGCCGCAAGGCCTCCTTGAGTCTCTCCATGTTATCCCCGACAACGGTTTGATAGTATACATCGATTCCCATTGAAGCAAGCTGTCTGGACAAATACTGTGCATTGGTATTCACAATCTGTCCAAGTAGAAGTTCGGTTCCAACTGCAATGATTTCTGCTTTCATGATTCGTCCATCCTCCTGTGTCTGCTATCTCTTCACAAATACTCGCTTTCACTATGTTCTTACCCTGCGGAAGAAAAAAGCAATAGGATTGCTCCTATTGCCGTTATGCCCCGGCACCTTTGAGAAGGTGCCTGTTCTGGACAAAATATTCGATTCCCGAATAGATCGTAATCACCGCGGCAGCCCAGATTGCAATGACATCAAACGGAATTCCCAAGAATACAAACGGGAAATTATTGATCAGAAGCGCGACAATCGCCACAATCTGAATCACCGTCTTGATTTTCCCCGATTGACCTGCTGCAACGACGGAACCTTCCAGGAGTGCAATTTGTCTCAAGCCAGTAACCGCGAATTCTCTGCTGATGATGACTACAGCAATCCAGGATTCGCATTTGCCCATCTCCACAAGCGATATGAGGATGGCTGCCACCAGCAGTTTGTCCGCGAGCGGATCCAGAAGTTTACCCAGGTTCGTCACCATATTGTTTTTCCGGGCCAAATATCCGTCAATCCCATCCGTACTTGCTGCAAGTATGAATATCAATGCTGCAATTAATTGGTTGTAGGGAAGGACAAAATCATTCCACACAATAGGAGCCGGATAAAAATCAAAATCCACCAGCAGAAAAATCATCATGACAGGGATCAAGCAAATGCGGGCCAACGTGATACGATTGGGTAAATTCATGGGGCAACCTCCCTTGCAACGGGTTGTCTTGAAATTTTCGCAGACCCCGCGACTGTTATCCATCTGTACTTCAATAGGGTCGCTCTTCCCAAGAGCCTAAAGGGTTCGAAGCGTGAAGCGCTGTCTGTCATATTCATCCCCCAGTAATCTATGTATACGTTAATCCTTATATATCGTTTTTTAGTATAATATTTCCGCTCACGCCCTGTCAAAAGAAACAAACCTGTCCATCCAATCCTATATGAGCCTGTGGCGGCGTTTATTTAAAATTCGTGAATTGCAGGTCTAGAGAAAGATCCGCTTTGCGAAGCAGCTGCATGATCTGCTGAAGATCATCCTTGCTTTTTCCGGTTACCCGAATTTGGTCACCTTGAATCTGACTCTTGACCTTCAGCTTGGAATCACGGATCAAGATGTTGATCTTTTTCGAATTTTCCTGATCGATTCCTTGCTTTAAGGTCAGGCGCTGGCGAACGGTACCCATGGAAGCCGGCTCGATCTTGCCGTGCTCCACATTTTTCAGCGACAAGCCCCGTTTCACCATCTTGGTTTGCAAAATATCAATAACGGCGTTGAGTTTGTACTCGTCATCGGATGCAATGACCAGTGCGTCCTTGTCCAGCTTCAAGCTGCTCTTGCTGCCCTTGAAGTCAAAACGGTTCTCGATCTCCCGCTCCGCCTGATTAACCGCATTGCTAAGTTCCTGCATATCCATTTTGGATACGATATCAAATGAGTTTTCTGAAGCCATGGTGAATCCTTCCTTTCATTTGGCGATAATGCTTCTATTATAGGTAAAACCGTGAGCCAAGTCTAATCCTCTACGAGATCAGCGGGATAAATGTGAACGAAAAAGACTCCGCTTATCGCCAACATCCGGCGAAAACGAAGCCTGCTCCGTCAACTGCTAGCTTTCTCATCATGCACCGGACGGCGGAACATGCTCAATATACCGAGCAAAATATGTGCCAGTCCAAAGCCTAATATGCCATATCCCCAGTCACTTGGAATCAAATAGTAGCCCAAGAGGCTGACGATAACGCCTAATCCGAATATAATCCAGTTGACCGTCACGCGAGCATCACCTCTTCCAGGAAGTGCAATAACAGCATGCAGCTGCATGCTGTTATGATGGCCTGGAGAACAGGCAATTATTCGATATCTGTGGTATCCGATGTACCTGTAGTATCTGTGGTAGTACCTGTGGCATCCGTAGTACCCGTGTTGTCCATCGTGCTTGCGGAACCATCAGCCGGCTCCAGCAAGATGCGCGACGTTGATTTTCCATCCGTTACAGGCTGGCCGCCAACCGTAATAGTGGTTGCAGCGGAGTTCCCTGATTTCACGTAAAGTCCCTGGCTATCCAGGTCAAAGCTCAGAGAATCACCATTCTCAAGCATTTGGAAAGCCAGCTTCTCCCCGGAGGTATTGTAGCCACGATACACTTCTACCCAGCTCTTACCGTCGCTCGTTGCTACAATCTCAACCTTCACAGACGAGCCTGTTACCTTAAATACGGTGTTCTTGCCTTCCGTCCGGTCCTGCGTCACCGTAGCTACTCCAGGCGTTGAATCACCCGGTTCATCGACGTCCGTTCCTTCTGTGCCATCTGTTCCGTCCGGGGCGTCTGTTCCTTCTCCGTCCGTGCCTTCGTTAGCCGTGCCGTCTGGGGTGTTGTCGCCGCCCTGCGCTCCGTCACCTGGCGTGGCGGGATCCGTATTGCCCGGGTCTTCCGGCTTTTGCGCTTGATCCGTCTGCGTCTGATCATTATTGCTTACCGGAGGTTCATCCTTAGGCTCATTCGAATTAATGGCCACCAAGTAAATGACAACAACGATCAGAATCGGGAATGTCCACATCAGCAGTGTAGGCAGCCATTTCATGTTCCGTTCGGCTGAAGGTCTGGTGGCACGTTTTTGAATAACCGGTTCCATCGTCGCTTCCGGTTCGGATTTTGGCACATCCTGTTTATGGCCTTCAAGCAGTTCGTCCGGGTCAATCCCCACCGCTTCCGCATAGGTTTTGATGAATGCCCGCACGTAAAAACTGCCGGGAAGTACTTTGTAATCCCCTGCCTCGATGGCTTCCAAGTATCGCTTGCGTATTTTTGTCATTTCCTGCACATCATCAAGGCTCATCCCTTTTTGTAGACGCGCCTCCCTTAATTGCTGTCCCAGTTCGGACATGCCATCACCTCCTACTTTAGAAATTCGTGGTCAAAGTCAAAAACAATATTATAAATCGTCACTATAAGAGCCCGTGAACGTATCATAAACGATTTCCTCTTCCGGATTGTTTCGCAATTCGATTATAATATCGAAATCCTCATAGGAATATTCGGATTCGCGAACAAAAATATCCGGATGCTCGATCACCTTCGTGCTCTCCATCCCCATGATATCCTGCAGGAGCTGATAATGACGTTCGTTGGATCGGATCGTGCTCACAATGCCGTCAATGATGAAAACATTGTTCGAATTCATCTCGTCCTCGGAGAGTTGACTGCGAATGGTTTGACGGAGCAGCGTAGAGGAAACAAAGGTCCAGCGCTTCATCGCGCAGACGCTGCCGGCGATAATGGACTCGGTTTTGCCGACGCGGGGCATTCCGCGAAGACCGATAACCTGATTACCTTCCCTTTTGAACAATTCACCCAAAAAATCAACAAGTAAACCGAGCTCATCACGCGTAAAACGGAACGTTTTACGATCATCCGAGTCCCGGTCAATATATCGTCCATGTCGGACAGCCAAAATATCGACCAGTTTTGGCGGTCTCAAGGCTGTTACCGTAATATTTTTCATTTTGTTTAACATTTTGCCCATCAGGATAATTTTTTCTTCATCATCCGTTTCCAGCAGCATTCCGCGAGTTTGGCCTTCAACCCCGTTAATGGTCAGTATGTTTACTTCGAGCATACCTAATACGGAAGCAATATCGCCGAGCAGACCAGGCCGGTTCTTATGTATCTTGTATTCCATGTACCATTGATTCGATTCCACAAAGACACCTCTTTGCACTTCTTTTCCAT
This sequence comes from Paenibacillus sp. p3-SID867, assembly GCF_025142895.1. Lineage (NCBI taxonomy): Bacteria > Bacillati > Bacillota > Bacilli > Caryophanales > Paenibacillaceae > Paenibacillus > Paenibacillus sp. p3-SID867. Next base: position 101,631 of record NZ_JAMBDM010000003.1, on the reverse strand, counting down.
CAATATTCGACAAATTCCAGCGAAAATTGCACGCAAAAACAGGTCAAATGAAAAATGGGTCACGTTAATGATATATAAAATAAAAATGAAAGGCAAGTATTAACGATGACATGAAAATTACATTCTTTTTTCTTGACAAAAAGCCCCCGTTCGCGGGGGGCTTTTTGCAAGAGGGTTATGCGTTGTTCTTGGCCAGTTTCACCATCAGACGCGCGATAACGTGGCGTTCTTCCTCGTTACCTACATCCCACAATTCTTTCAGTGCCCGGTTAGATGAGTTTTGCGGGTCGACCTTCTCATCGAGGAAATCACCGATCTCATAAGCCAGCTGAGAAATGGTGTCTTCACTCATACCTGCTTTCTCGGCTTGAACGACGCGCTCGCCCAGAAATTTCTTCCAGGAATCAAAGTTTTTGATTACGGATGACATGAATTAAATCCTCCTTTTGCGTGGTGGCAATTCAGATTTAAAGTAACAATAGTAATATGTCCCCGTAACCAATACCTTATGAGTGGTGAATTGCACCACGAATGACGATCAGGTCACCCAACCGCCATTCGGGCTGATCACTTGCCCGGTAATGTAGCCCGACTCGGGCAGCGCCAGAAAATACACCAGTGATGAAATCTCATCCGGCTGCGCCAATCTGCCGACCGGAATTTCATCCTCCAGCATGCGGATCTCATCCGATTCCAAATGCCCCAGCATGGACGTATCCACCGCGCCGGGGGCAACGGCATTCACCGTCACGCCTGATGGGGCAAGCTCCTTCGCAAGGGCCTTCGTAAAAGCGTTAACGCCACCCTTGCTTGTTGAATACAATACCTCGCAGGAGGCACCCGACAACCCCCAGATCGAGGAGACATTGATAATCCTGCCAAATCGCTGGGAGATCATACGCCCCATAAACGCCTGGGAACACAGAAACATCCCTCTCAGGTTGATGGACATCAAAGTGTCCCACTCCTCTTCCGTCACGTCAGACAGAAGCCCGTAATGGGATACCCCGGCGTTGTTAACCAGGATATCCGGCTCCATATCATGACTCTGAAGCTTCTCTTTCATGCGCAATATTTGCTCTTTGTCGCGAAGATCCGCGGATACAGTTAACACCTTAGCACCATAGGCCATACAGCGGCGGGCAACTTCATTGGCCGCTTCATGCGAATTCATGTAATGGATAACGACATTCATGCGTACCGAAGCAAAACGCTCGGCAACAGCCGCTCCAATACCTCTGCTAGCACCCGTGATCAGTACCGTCATTTCCCCGATCGGTTTCAATTCTCTTCCCATGTCTTGCTTCATTACGGACTCACAACGATCGATACGGCCAATTGATCCCAGTCGATATGCTCCTGCAGACGGCGGTTTACATCATCTATGGTAATGGATTCATAAACCGGTAGAACCTTAAAGAAATCCGCCCCGCGGAACTGATAGCGAGTGAATTCATGAGCAATATTTTCAGGGGAATTGAGCATGCGCAAATATCCGCCCATTTTCTTCTTGCGGGCACGCTCAAAGTCGGATGCCTGAAATCCGGTTGCTTTTAACTTATCCACCTCTGTGCGGATGCGCTCCAGAAGTTGGTCCGGATCCTTCGTGTCTCCGCCCACCGCAGAGAACGCATATTGGGGTGAACTGTTATATTCATGGCCGAAGCTGTCGGATATCAAATCCTCGTCATACAGCTGCTGATACAATTCCGTACTGGATCCAAACAGGAGGTCCATCATCAGCTTCGTTGTCAAATCTCGGCGCAGCTGCTCCTCGGCTGTTAAACCGACCTGCTTCTCCTTGAAGCCGAACAGGCATTTCGGCAGGGATACGGCCAGCCGGCTCTCTCGCCGATTCTCTTCAACTCCCTGCGGCTCCGGATCGAATAAACGCTCGATGGAGCCTTGCTTCTCATACGATTTTCCGGCTTGATTCGAACGGATCAGGTTCATCGTTTCAACAGGATCTACGCCGCCCACCACGAACAGCAGCATATTGCTCGGATGATAAAAGGCATTGTAACACGTATACAGATCTTCCTTCGTAATCGTTCCGATGGATTCCACCGTACCGGCAATATCGATGTGCACCGGATGCACCTTGTACATCGCTTCGATCAGACCGAAGTATACGCGCCAGTCCGGATTGTCCTGATACATGTTGATTTCCTGCCCGATAATCCCTTTTTCCTTCTCTACGTTCTGATCGGTAAAGTAAGGATTCTGCACGAAATTGATCAGCGTCTCCAAATTTTCATGGATGTTCTCCGTCGCAGAAAAGAGATACACCGTTTGGTCAAAACTAGTAAAGGCATTCGCCGAGGCGCCGTTCGAGGCAAACTTGGCAAAAATATCGCCTTCCGGCTCCTCAAACATTTTGTGTTCAAGAAAATGCGCAATGCCATCAGGAACGCGAGTTTCAGATTCGCCTTCAACCTTAAAATGGTTATCCACCGAACCATATTTGGTTGCAAAGGTCGCATAGGTTTTCTGGAAGCCGGGTTTAGGCAGCACATACACGTGCAGACCGTTATCCATCACTTCGTAATACAGCGTTTCCTGCAAGTTGTCATAATGAATGCTCTCCACCGGCTATTCCTCCTTTTGACCTTTCAGGAAATAGATCGTATCCAGCGAAAATGCCGAAGCCGCTTGCTTCACATCATCCACTGTAATGCCTTCCACCTGCTGCAGCAGCTCATCCGGCGTACGTTCCCGGCCCGACAGCGTGCGGTTGAAATCATACGCAATCATCTCAAAGGCCGAATCCTGCATTTCCTTAATAACGTTGCGGATCATGGCTTTCGTTTGGGTCATTTCGATATCCGTAATGGCACCCTTGGCCATGTCATCGAGCTGCTGTTGAATAATTTGGACAGCCTTCTCGAAATTTTGAACCTCGATGCCGGACTGGATGGTTGCGATTCCTTTATGGCCGTCATAACGGGACGACGCGTAATACGCCAGACTTTCCTTCTCCCTCACGTTAACGAACAGCTTTGAATGCGGGTAACCGCCCAAAATCCCGTTATACAACAGCGCGGCGGCATACTCGTCATCTCCGTAAGTAATGGTGCTTCTCAGACCCATGTTGAGTTTGCCTTGATTAATGTCCAGCTTCTCCACGACCGTCTGCGTCCCGCTCGCTGCCGTTCGCGTGGAGGAAGGAACATAATCCTTGCTTGCTGTTCTGTTCAGTTTAAAATGCTCCTCTACGAGCTTCTTCACCTCATCCAAACTCGTATCGCCAACTACATACAGATCCAGAACGGATTCATTAAGCCAGTTCTGATAGGACTCATACAAGCCTTCCGGCGTGATTCCGTCAAGATCCTTCCGTTCTCCTAACGGATGCAGCCGATACGGTTCGTTCTTGCACATAACCTCGATGCAGCGCTCCGCAGCGTAACGAATTTTATCATTGACGATGGACACCAACTTCTTGCGGACCGTGTCTCTCTCGGTCTGTACATAAGATTTGCGGAATGCTCCATTCTCTAACACGGGCTGGGTGAAAGCTTCGCCCAAAAAAGCAAATGAAGAGCGCAGAAGGCTCTCCGGACTCTTAACAAAAGAGTCATTGATCGTATCCATGCGAAAGTGCACGATCTGATAATCGCCGCGCTTATACACGTCAAATCCAAATCCGGCGCCGTACAGCTGCTCCAGCTGTTCTCGAAAAGCTCGCGTTTCCGGATAGGAAACGGTCCCTCTGCGCAGCACAAAAGGTGTAAGCGCGGTCGAGGTCACGGTTTCTTCTGCTAACGGACTTCCGGCGTAAAGCGATATCGCAAATGTCTTGAATCGGTTGGTCGGTAATACGTGAATCCGAATTCCTCCGACTGTACCGTGTTCAAATTCCGTTTTCGTCAAGGTCCATATCCCCTTACATCATGGATTGTCGTTGCCAAAATTTACTTCATCGATAACTTTCATTCTAACCCATTGCAAAGTGAAGAAGCAACCGAAGACAGGCCCCGGTTGCTGTTGTTTACGGCTTACATACAGAATATATGTTGACCGATGGTTTTGACTTGAGGGCGGGTCCAAATCCATGGCGAGGTGGCCGTTTTCGGATTGAAATAGTACAGGCAGCCTCCTGTCGGATCCCAGCCGCTCAGCGCCTGCTGTACTGCTTTCTTCGCCTGCTCGTTCGGTTCAAGCCATATTTGACCGTCGGCTACCGCGGTAAAGGCTCTCGGCTCAAATATAACCCCATGCGGCGTATTCGGGAAGCTTGGTGATTTTACCCGGTTGAGAATAACCGCCGCTACGGCAACCTGGCCTTCGAACGGCTCTCCTCGCGCTTCGCCATATACGGCATTCGCCATGATTCTCAAATCGTTCTCTGAAAGGCCCATTGAATCAGATGAAGCTAAGTTGTTATTGCCGCTTTCATTGTTTGCTGAACCTCCGCCACCACCGGCAGCTGCACCGCCTCCACCTTCATGAGCCTTCGGAGCAGTCGGACGGAAATCCTTGGTTGCATTATACAGTTTAAGCTTGACCTTCGGTCCTACGATACCGTCTACCTTCATGCCAAACTCCGATTGGAACCATTTAACGGCTCCTTGGGTTTTGGAGCCAAATACGCTGTCAATTTTCCCGTGATAAAAGCCCAGGTGTTTCAGACGGCCTTGCAGCTCATACACATCTTCGCCGGTAGAACCAAATTTGATGGTCTGCTGGCTAAAGGTTGGCAAAGCTTCCTGAAGATTCGAATGATCTGTTCCCAGGCCTCCCTGAGCGAAGACAACGGCAGACAACAGAATCGCAATGCTCATTAGGATCCAGATTCTTGAGTTTTTCATGCTGCGCTCTACCTTTCTCTTGTGGTTTAACAAGCCTCGCTACCGTTATTATGACAAGCCTGCCAGTTTCCTATGCACCTGTTCGGCGAGAGGACTGAACGAAGACAGCACATCATCGCAGCACAAAGAGAGCTGTTCCTCAGAGGAACAGCTCTTTAATGTTCAGAATAGATTTAACGCTCGACCAAGGATTAATCCTTACATCCTGCCAAGCTCAACGCACGCCATGACCAACGCCCCAACACCATGGAGGTCATTCTCGCATTGCTGCCTTTCCACATAATGCTTATAATCGCCGACACCTGTACCGATGCAGATCTTAGGCATGACCAGATGCCCCTGACCATCCATATATACGGATTGAGCCAGGCCGTTATATCCATGTCTTGCATGGGAGATCAAGGATGAATCCAGGTAACCGAGTCGAATCCCTTTAGCCAAGGTATATATGAAGAGACTGGAGCAAGAGGTTTCCAGCCAATTGTCCTCCCGGTCCCCTTTATCTATAACTTGATACCACAGTCCGGTAAGCGGATCCTGATAACGCACCAGCGCTTCGCTTAATTCACGGAGCACAACAGCCAGTTCTTCCCTCGCCGGATGGTCCTCTGGCAGTAAATCAAGGAACTCCACGATCGACAACGCATACCAGCCTAAGGCGCGTCCCCAAAATTCCGGAGATTGCCCGCTAACCGGATCAGCCCAAGGCATCGTCCTGCTCTCGTCCCAGGCATGATAAAATAACCCGGTTGCCTGATCCTTGGTATGGGAGCGCATCAACCTCTCCTGGAACAGCACTTCATCAAATAAATGGGGTTTATTATACTGCTGGGCATATTTCATCGTGAACACGCCGCCCATATACAAGCCGTCCAGCCACATCTGGTAAGGGTAGCGATCCTTATGCCAGTATCCTCCATCGGTGGTCCGATTCAAAGTAGATAACAGACGGAGTAGTTTATCCGCGGCAGCCCTGTACCGATGTTCGGGACATACAGCATCCAGCTCCATCAGGAGCAGGCCCGCTTGAACGGAATCCAGCTCCCCCCGCTCCAGCAGCAGATTCCCGTTGGAATCCACCAAATGATCGACATAGCCCTTAACGTAATCCAAAAACTTTGATTCACCGCTAAATTTCCATAATTGAGACATTCCAACCAGAAATACACCCTGGTGGTAATGCCACCGTCCTGCGGGCGGCAGTTGCTCCGGCGAATACATTTTCATGATCGATTGGCAAGCCTTGGTGCCGAGTTCTAGGGGTGACATGGTCAACTGTTCTTGCTGCTGAATGGGATTGGACATATAGGCTCCTCCTCTTTTTTAATCTTGTTCCAACAGCACACGCTATAAAATGACGCCATCCTTAAAAATGGATATTTCCCGGAAGCCATTGCGTTCGTTTCTCGTCTGTTCAACGCCCGAGGCTAATTGGACAATACGATGCATGAGTTCCTCATGAAGCTCATCCATGGTTTTACCTTCCAGCAAAGCACCTGCATTAAAATCAATCCAATGCTTTTTACGAGCGGCCAGTTCGGAATTTGTGGCGATTTTGACTGTGGGAACCGGACCGCCAAACGGCGTCCCTCTCCCCGTCGTGAACAGCACGAGATGGGCCCCCGCTGCAGCCAGGGCCGTAACCGATACAAGGTCGTTGCCTGGCGCCTCGATCAGGTTTAACCCCGGCTTCGTTGATCTTACGCCGTAACGGAGTACATCGGATACGGTGGCATTCCCCCCTTTTTGAGTGCACCCCAGCGATTTCTCCTCCAGGGTTGTGATGCCGCCGTCCTTATTACCGGGAGAAGGATTTTCATAGATTTCCTGTCCGTGCGATACGAAATATTGCTTGAAATTGTTAATGAGCAACGTAATATCCTGGAACACCTGCTCGTTGGCGGCCCGGTCCATCAGGATCGTTTCGGCTCCGAACATCTCCGGCACCTCTGTCAGAAGAGCAGTACCACCGTGAGCGGTGATGGTATCCGCAATACGGCCCGCCAGCGGATTGGCTGTAATGCCCGACAGACCGTCCGACCCGCCGCATTTCAGTCCGATCTTCAGCCTGGACAGAGGAACCGCAGACCGTTTGAAAGTCTCGGCATATTCCACGAGCTCCGAGATGAGGGACAACCCCTCCTCCAATTCATCCTCCATGTCCTGAGCACGCATATATTGGATCCGTTTCCCTTCCTGCTCGCCAATCATCGCCTGCATTTGATCGATCTGGTTGTTCTCGCAGCCGAGCCCGATAATAAGTACGCCTGCCGCATTGCCATGCTGGGCCAGGGACGAGAGCAGGCGCTGGGTATGGCTTAGATCATCTCCAAGCTGCGAACAGCCGTAGGGATGCGGGAAGTGATAAACCCCATCAATGCCTCTCCCCTGGAACTGCTCGCCAGCCATGCGCGCTAACAGCTCGCAGGTTTTGTTAATGCAGCCGACGGTGTTGATGATCCAAATTTCGTTGCGGATCCCAACCTGACCGTTGGGTCTGATATACCCCTGGAACGTTGGGGACTCCATAATCGTCGGTGATTCCTGAGCCGCTGCTTCTGCGCCAGGCTTATACTGATACTCCACTTCACCGGATAGTCCGGTTTTCAAATTGTGGGTATGGATCCATCTCCCCGGCAAAATGACTTCCTTCGCCAATCCGATCGAATAGCCGAATTTCAAAACATGGCTGCCCGGCTCTATTAATCGAAGAGCTACCTTGTGACCTTTTGGCACATTCTCGGTTACCTCGATCGCATGCTCCTTCCCGTTCAGAAGCCCGATGGCATGTTCTCCTGCCGACAAAGGACGAAGCGCGATACCGACGTCATCCTTGTGATGAAGTATGACGATGTCGCTCATGTTTCGATCAGCTCCATTTCTTCGATATAACGGCTTACCGCTTCATGAAGATTGGGTATCCGGTTCAAATCCTCGCCCCATAAAGCCTGATCGCCAAGAATGGATGCCACAAGCTGACGTATACTCCATTCCCCGTCTTCTACCTTTTGCCACGCTTGATAGAATGTCATCAGACTGTCCGGATCATCTCTTAACAGCATCCGTTCTCCATCAAGACGCGTTCCGTACCACTGCCCTTCTACTTGTTTGGCATGATACAGACGGATCAAAGAGGCCAATCCCCGAGTTATGAGGCTTGGGGGCCTATTGTGCGTACTGGCATATTCCTTTAAGCTTGGCAAAAGTCTCACCTTGAACTTGGAGATGCTGTTCATGGCAATATCCTGGAGCTTATGCCGAAGAAAAGGATTGCGGAATCGCTCCCACACGGTTTCGGCATAAGCCGTAACCTCTTCCGGCGGGAGAGGCACCAAGGGGACGATTTCTTGCAGCATTGCGCTGCGAATATCTTCTCCCCATTCCATGCTCTCTGCGATTTTTTTCACTTCAGTGAAACCGTGAAGCAAGCCGATGGAAGCCATCAGCGTATGCGTTCCATTCAAGATTCTTACTTTTCTTACCTGGTACGGCGTCAGATCAGGCACCCAGCTTACCTGAAGACCTGCCGACTGGAGTGGCAGCCTGGACTCCAATGAGGGGTCGCCCTCAATAGCCCAGAAATAATAGGGCTCCGCCGTGTTCAACATTCGGTCTTCATAACCCCATTGGTCAAAATAGCGCTCGGCCTCTTCCGGATATCCGGTTACGATCCGATCCACAAGCGAGTTCAGAAACAGGTTGCATTCCTCAACCCAGCTCCGAAAAGCCGGCGAAAGTCCCCAATCCTCCGCATGCCGCAGTACAATCGATCGCAAGATATCCCCGTTTCGTTCCAGCAGCTCGCATGGGAGGATCAACAGGCCCTTGTCCGGCGAGCCTTCATAACGCTCATAACGCCGATATAAAAGCATGGTAAGCTTAGCAGGGAATGACATCGGCGCTTCCGTCGGATTCCATTCACTAAACTGATAAACGAGACCCGCTTCCGTTGTATTGGAGACGATGATCTCCAGGGAATCCAGCTCGGCCACACTCAAGAAATGCCCCCATTCCGCATAGGGGTCAATCATCTCCGAGAACACCGGGATCCATAACTCCTCCTCGATCTTCCGGCCATCCTGCAGGCCTCGAGTCAGCAAGCCGTAAATCCCTTCCTGTTCCCGAAGCTGCTCCAGCTTGCGTGCTCCCCCAGGTCTTGGCTGACTGACGGCCACGCTTCCCTGGAACAGACCCTGCCGGTTGCATTCATATATCATCCAATCGAAGAACCCTCTCAGAAAATTGCCCTCGCCTATTTGCAGCACTTTAACGGGAAGGTTCAACATATCCTGGTCATGCCGCTGTTGTTTCTGTAAAGAATCGCGTCCTACCAACCTCAATACCCGGCCACGATCTGTCTTCGCATCCATGTCTTATCTCCCTTCCGTCCGACCAAATCGAAAATAACTCTCGGCGTTGTTGTAACAAATATCCTGGACGATTCCCCCGAGCCATGGAAGATCATCCGGTGCTTCTCCCCGTGTAACCCACTCACCGAGGAGATTGCAAAGAATCCGCCGGAAGTACTCATGACGGGTATAAGACAAGAAACTTCTGGAGTCGGTCAGCATGCCGACAAATCGGCTTAATAATCCCATATTGCCGAGTTTGCTCATCTGGTCGACCATACCGTCTTTGGTATCGTTGAACCACCACGCGGAACCGAACTGGATTTTGCCCGGAATACCGTCGCCTTGAAAACTGCCGATAAGTGCTGCGAGAATATCGTTATCGCTTGGGTTAAGCGAATAAAGAATCGTTCGTGGAAGTGACCGCTCTTGATCAAGCCGATCCATCAGCTTTACAAGCGGTACGGCGATTGGACTGTCGTGAATGGAATCATAACCGGTATCCGGACCCAATTGTCGGAACATCCGGGTGTTATTGTTGCGCTGGGCGTTAATATGAAATTGCATGACCCAGCCGAGTCTTGCGTAGATTTGGCCAAGATAAAGCAGCGTATACGTTTTGAATTGTTCCTCTTCCTGACGGGAAACACGCTCCCTATTAAGCGCTTTCAGGAATATGTCAGCCGCTTGAGTCTCGGTCACCTCTTGATAGGGCACGTAATCCAGCGCATGATCGGATACACGACCGCCAACCGAATGGAAAAACTCAGCCCGCTGTTCGAGTGCCTTCAGGAATGCCGAATACTCCGTAATCTCCATCCGGCTTCGGTCCTCCAACAATTTCACCCAAGGAAGGAACGTCTCCCGGTTAATCTCCAGTCCCTTGTCGGGACGGAATGACGGGAGCATCTGAAAATCGGGATCGCCTTCCTCCGCCAGTTTGATATGATATTCCAGGCTATCCGTCGGATCATCCGTCGTACAGACCACTTTCACGCGACTTGAAACGATCAATCCCCGTGTGGTCAAATCATTTTCCTGCAGACGCTTGTTTGCCGCCTCCCATATCTGCGGAGCATTCTGTTCATTAATGATATCCTGAATGCCGAATAGTCTTTGCAGCTCCAGATGAGACCAATGGAATAACGGATTGCCGATCGTCATCGGAACGGTGCGCGTCCAAGCCAAGAAGCGGTCATAATCACTCACACCCGGCCCACCCGTGATGTATGCCTCTTCTACTCCAGCGGCCCGCATTGCCCGCCATTTGTAGTGATCGCCGTTAATCCACGCTTCGGTCAAGTTCTCAAACCGGTGATTGTCAACGATCATCTGCGGGCTCAGATGACAGTGGTAGTCGATGATTGGCATGTCTTTTGCATAATCATGGTATAAGGTGCGTGCAGTCTCGTTATTGAGCAAAAAATGTTCATCCATAAAAGGTCTCATGATAACACCGTCCATTTCTGTAGATTTACCTACTATGCTACAGCATCATCAGTTGGATTTCTTCACTTTTATTGCGAAATTGAAGGCTCATTCAACATATCTTGCTTTGTTTTGCTTAATAGAAGTTGGTACAATATAACTGAAGGATTAGAATGACCTGATCATGAATGAATTGAAACGAAGCGGGGGCAGATTATGATATCCAGCGATACCCATACCGTAACCTACGGGGAAGAAGAAGGGGAATTTTACTACCATCGCATTCATCGCACTAAGCCCTTTGAACGAAATAACCATTATCACGGAACCTATGAAATCTACTATTTGGTTTCAGGCGAGCGTCATTATTTTATAAAAGAAAAATTGTATACCATCCAGGCGGGAGACCTCATTCTCATCAATAAATTCGACGTTCATAAAACCTCGGGACAAGGCGATCCGGAGCATGAACGTATCGTCATTAATTTTAGCGATTCTTTTCTGGGGAAAGGCCATCCCTTGCTGGCATCCGGATTGCTGAGCATGTTTAATCAGGATAGACCACTGCTGCGTTTAACCGTTCCAGAGCAAGCAATCATCATGCAAATTTTGAATAAGATGGCCGATGAAATCCGAGAAAGCGCCGCTTCGTACGAGTATATGCTGCAGGTGCTGCTTACGGAGTTACTCATTAAAACCTCTCGGTTAACCCATTCCGCCTCGCTGCCTGCTCACACGTCCATGAATCCGCTCCATCAGAAAATCACGGACGTCGTTAAGTATATTCACGTCCATTATGCAGACAAAATCACGCTGCAGCAATTAGCCGAAAGCTTCTACATCAGCCCGTTCTACCTGTCCCGGATATTCAAAGAAATTACGGGCTTTACGATCATTAATTATTTGAACCTCACCCGTATTCGCGAAGCGCAGCGCCTTCTAACGGATACGGACCTGAAAATTGTGGACATCGCCGAATCCATCGGCTTTGAAAGCCTGACGCATTTTGACCGAACCTTTAAGAAAATTATGAAACTGACGGCAAGCAAATACCGCAAAATGAATAGCACCACGTGAACCAACAAAAAAGGAAGCGATCAACCCAGCAGTCTGGTTGTTCGCTTCCTTTGTTTGAAGTTGTGGGATCGGCTCCCTTAACTGATTCGATTCTGCTGTTGTTGATATTGCTCCATGGACATCAGCACTTCCCGCGGTTTGCTTCCCTCATAAGGTCCGATAACCCCACGTGCCTCCATCGAATCGATGAGACGCGCTGCACGGGTATAACCTACGCGCATTCTCCGCTGCAGCAGCGATACGGACGCTTGCTTAGCTTCCAAAACGATAGTCACCGCCTGTTCATACAACTCATCCAATTCTTCTTCGTCCGCGCCGGCGGATTCCTCTATCTCAGGCACCAGCGACTCGTCATATTCCGCCTGTCCTTGGTCACGGACAAAATCCACAATATTCTCGACTTCATGATCACTCATGAAAGCACCCTGGACGCGGATCGGCTTGGAGGAGCCCATCGGCATAAACAGCATATCTCCGCGGCCAAGCAGCTTCTCCGCCCCCGCCATGTCCAGAATCGTCCGGGAATCAACCTGCGATGACACACCAAAGGCAATGCGCGACGGAATGTTCGCTTTAATGACCCCGGTAATAACGTCGACTGATGGACGCTGCGTCGCGATGATCAAATGGATCCCCGCAGCACGGGCCATTTGGGCCAGTCGCGTGATCGCGTCTTCCACATCGTTGGCTGCAACCATCATCAAATCGGCCAGCTCGTCCACGATAACGACGATATACGGCAACACTGCCGGCAAATTATCCTTCATCAGATTGTTGTAGCCCTCAATATTTCGCGTCCCGGATTTGGAGAACAGCTCATACCGCTTCTCCATCTCTACCACGATTTTCTTAAGTGCCAAGGATGCCCGCTTCGGATCGGTTACCACCGGTGCCATCAAATGCGGAATCCCGTTGTAGACATTGAGCTCAACCATCTTCGGATCGACCATCAGGAATTTAACCTCATCCGGCTTCGCTTTATACAGAATGCTGGTAATAATGCCGTTGATACATACGGATTTACCCGAACCCGTTGCACCTGCAACAAGAAGATGGGGCATCCGTGCCAAGTTACCGACAATGGTCTGGCCTGAAATATCACGACCAAATGCAATCGAAAGCTTCGATTCCGCGTCCTGGAACGTCGGCGTCTCCATAACCTCTCTCATCGTAACTAGTGAAACTTCGTTGTTCGGCACTTCGATCCCGATGGCTGATTTGCCGGGAATCGGCGCTTCCATCCGAATATCCTTGGCCGCAAGCGCAAGTGCAATATCATCGGTCAGATTGACGATCCGACTGACTTTAACCCCGATGTCCGGCTGAATTTCATAGCGGGTTACCGACGGCCCCCGAACAACCTCCAGCACCTTGGCTCGAACCCCGAAACTTTCCAGTGTGGCTTCCAGCTTGCGCGCTGTCTGCATATAATCGTTCTGGTCTCCACCCTTACCGCCGTTATTGGGCTTGGATAGCAGCCGGAATGGAGGCAGCTTGTACGGCTTGGGTGGGGGAGCCGGCGGTGCTGCCGGTGCTGTTCCCTCCTGCCCTCCGTTATCCGCAGCAGCAGGTGTAACTCCACTCAACTCGCCATTTGAAGCTTCAAGGCTGCCAACGAGGGGCTCAGGAATCGCGGCGGTATTCCCCGGAGATTCCTCTTGTGCCGAAGGTATCACCGCTTCGTGATCATCGTACTCGTCATCCAGGCGGCCTTCTTGTTTCACTTGCTCGAAGAAATCGCGAATAATCGGCGATGAAGGCACGGATTCCACTGCAGGTGAGATCACGTCCGCTTCTTCCTCCGGTTGAACCTGACTGTTGAACAGGACGACCTCCTCTTTCTCCTTAGCACCATGTCCGTTACCAACCGTAAATACCGGAGACGCGTCATCCGCAGCATCCCCGGCCTCTTCCACTGCTTCGTCCCTTTTGCCCACTTTGGAACCGAACAGCTGGAAGAATTGCGGTGCCTTGCGGCGTGGCAGCCTCATGCCCTCCATATCATCCAGATCATCGTCCTCATCCAGATCCTCCGGCAGCTGCATACGTTGTTCCTTCGCGCTTGATTTTGCTGCCGCTCTTGATTTGGTCTGGTGGCTGTTCACTTTTTTCTGAATCCGTTCTCCGGCCTTTACAACCCTCACGCGGAACATCCGCATTAAATCAACATAGGACAGGTTGGTGATCAGCATGAAGCTGATAACCAGCATGACAATTACAATCAACTTGGCCCCTATGCTGCCAAACAGCATTAACAGAAAGGCAAACTGCAACGCTCCAATGTAACCGCCACTGATGTCTCTGCCCATGACGGGATGATGTCCATCATCTGCCCCGGCATGAAGAAGCTCGCCTTGCAAATCACTATGTATCTGGCTCATCGCATTTGACGCATTCAATTGTCCAATCGGGGCCAGCTTCGACTCCAAACCTGCAATACTGCTCATTAAAGTTAGCGATAACACCAAGAGAAGGACACCGGTGCGTCTGCTGTTCCAGCGTTTGGGCCATTTCCGGTGAATCATCACCATTAACCCGTAATAAATGCCGATTAGGGGGATGATAAAATAATACTTGCCCAGCAGATATCCCGACATCTTGGACAGGGAACGCCCCACCGGTGCTTCTCCGGATAATGCAATGACCGAAAGTGTCATCAATACAATCCCATAAATTTCATACTTCAAAACGGCTGCAAAGGCTGCCTTCTTCTTTCTTTTCCGTTTTGCCAAAAGTGTCACCCCCGAATCCATATTATAGCATAATATTCGGTGGCGTACCTATGTTCTGTTTTCAGCCTTTAGCCTCATTTTCTACCGTCGGAATATAGCGAATCATTGCCCCCGGAGAATAGCGTGGATTCAAGTAATCTTGAAGCCCGCAGTCGAGTAAACGGACAATTTTCGCCTGATCCTCTGACATCGGTTCAACTTCCATCAGTATTCCTTCAACCCGAATTTCCCTGGACGTAACGGCTGCCTGATCTCCTTGCAGCAGCCCGGCTGAATCCAAAGGGATGACGCTGTACCATATCATTGCGTGATCCCCCCAGGGCTTATCGTTTTACGTTCTGCAATCATACTGTTCAACCGGCTTAAGGCCTGCCCGATTCCCCCCACTTCGTTCATGAGGCCATATTTGACGGCGTCTGTACCCGAAACCGCGGTACCGATATCCCTGTTCAATTCACCGGTTTTAAACATCAGATCCTTAAACTGTTCCTCTGTTATCCTCGAATGGCTCGTCACAAAACGAACGACACGCTCCTGCATTTTCTCCATGTATTCAAAGGTTTGCGGCACGCCAATGACTAACCCGCTCATGCGTATCGGGTGAATGGTCATCGTCGCACTCTCCGCGATGATCGAGTGGTCTGCCGCTACAGCGATCGGGACGCCGATACTATGCCCGCCTCCAATGACTACCGTTACGGTCGGTTTGCTGAGCGATGCAATCATCTCGGCAATGGCAAGTCCGGCTTCCACGTCACCGCCAACGGTATTGAGAATGATCAAGAGACCTTCGATCCGTGGGTTTTGTTCAGCTGCCACGAGCTGTGGAATCATATGCTCGTATTTGGTCGTTTTATTTTGCGGAGGCAGCACGATATGGCCCTCGATTTGTCCAATTATCGTCATGCAAAATACGTTCGATTCCCCACCGGTCGGAAGCCCCGTCTGTCCCAGCTGCTGTATGGTTTCCGTCACGGCCGCTTTCTTGGCTTCCTCGGTGGGGATGACCTGAGGAGCCTCCGTCTCACCAGTCCATTCTCCTTTTCTGCTGCCGGTCATCCATTGATCGTTGTCCACTGCGCATCCCTGCCTTTATCTTAATGTCTAGCTGCTGCAACCAACACATAGCTAAACCTTAGTATGGCAAATGACGGGACTATTTTATGCTTATCTGATGCTTCAGCATGAGGTCGACATTGCATAAACCACAAAAAAACTTCTGCCGAAATGACTCGGAGAAGTTTTAGGATTAACCTATAAAAAGCCCCTCTTTCGCGGGAACCGTCCAATTATTACCTGCGAAAAAGGGGCGACTGTGTGCCTGATTAATGTTGTTATCTTGTATCAGACTTCCATAATGATCGGCAAGATCATCGGTCTGCGACGTGTTTGTTCATACAAGAAGCGTCCCAAAGCGTCTTTTACGCTGGTCTTCAGTGACGCCCATTCATTCACGTTTTCACTCATCAGCTTCTGAAGCGTGCTGGAAACGATACGATTGGCTTCATCCAGAAGCCCTTCGGATTCCCGTACGTATACGAATCCACGCGAAATAATATCAGGACCGGATACGATGGAACCGTTTTGCTTGCTCAAGGTAACGACAACGACCAGAATTCCGTCCTGGGACAGAAGCTTGCGATCGCGCAGTACGATGTTTCCTACGTCACCAACGCCAAGTCCGTCAATCAGAACATTGCCAGCGGTAACTTTGCCGGCTTTGCGGGCCGAGCCGCCTTGAATTTCCACAATTTCACCGATATCGGTAATAAAGATGTTATCGGGATCAACACCAACGGACTCTGCTAACAGAGCGTGTCGGCGCTGCATCCGGTATTCGCCATGGACAGGGATGAAAAATTGCGGTTTCATCAGATTCAGCATCAGCTTAAGTTCTTCCTGGCTGCCGTGACCCGATACGTGGACGCCCGAATTGGATCCACTATAAATCACGTCTGCTCCAAGACGGAACAACTCATCAATCGTACGGCCGACATATTTTTCATTACCTGGAACCGGTGTCGCTGCAATGATAACCGTATCCCCCGGCAGAATATCCACCTTGCGGTGAGTGGAACGCGCCATGCGTGTGAGCGCTGACATCGGCTCTCCTTGACTGCCTGTACACAATACGACAACGCGATCGGCCGCCATTTTGTTAACCTCTTCAGGTTCGATCAGCATGCCGTCCGGAATGTACAAGTATCCAAGCTCAGCGGCAATGGACACCACGTTGACCATGCTTCTTCCGATAACCGTAATTTTACGGCCCGTGGATTCAGCTGCGTTGACAACCTGTTGGATGCGGTGCACATTGGATGCAAACGTTGCAACAACCACCCGCTGCTCGGCCTTGCGGAAAATATCTTCCAGCACGATGCCCACGTTCTTCTCGGAAGGTGTGAAGCCTGGTCTTTCTGCGTTCGTGCTGTCTGACAGAAGAGCCAATACTCCCTTGCTCCCGATCTCAGCCATACGCTGCAGATCCGCATATTGGTCATTTACCGGAGTATGGTCGAACTTAAAGTCTCCTGTATGCACTACATTGCCTTCCGGTGTTTCGATACAGATTCCGACGGAATCCGGAATACTGTGATTAGTCTTGAAGAAGGTCGCTTTCAATGTGTTTCCGAGTTGTACTTCCGAATCCGCATGGATCAGAATCCGTTTCGTCTCACCAAGCAAGTTCGCTTCTCTGAGCTTGTTTTCCACGAGTCCGAGCGTCAATTTCGTTCCGTATACAGGAACATTCAAGTGTTTCAATACGTAAGGGAGGCCGCCGATATGGTCCTCGTGACCGTGAGTCAGCAAAATCCCTCTCACTTTGTCTCGATTCTCCGTTAAATAGCTAATATCAGGAATAACAATATCAATCCCAAGCATATCTTCTTCTGGGAACTTCAATCCCGCATCCACGACAACGATGTCATTGGCATATTGAATGACATACATGTTCTTCCCGATCTCACCGACGCCGCCCAAGGCAAAAATCGATAGTTTATCGTTGCTTATTTTCTTAGACAAATGTATCTAACCCTCCTATAGTTTTGGACGTCGTACCATTGTTATATTAAATTTCAAAAAAATACCGCACCCAGTCACTTGAATTCATTATACATGATGAAAAAGTGAAAACACAAGTCAACCACCTTCGTGAGCCATAGGATACCCAGAAACAGAAGGGTTTAAAACGAAGAAAGCCACTGCCTTCATCGAAGGCAGTGGCTGAGTATGTGGGTGCGCAGGTTACAAGGATGACAGCATCTTACGGATAAATGCAGCCTCATTCTCGCTAGGAGAAACGAGCGGCAGGCGAACGCCGCCGACCTGAAAGCCCCGCTCATTCAGAGCGAATTTAACCGCCGCCGGATTCGGAAGCGGGTCAGGACACTCAAACAGGCCCTTGAACAGCGGAAACAAGGATTGATGCAGCTTGGCAGCTTCCTTAACGTTTCCTTCCACATAAGCTTGGATCATATCCTTCATACGGGCACCAGCGATATGGCTGGCCACGCTTACGATCCCGTAAGCACCAACGGCCAGAGCAGGCAGTGCTGCGGAATCGTCGCCGGAATATACGATGAACCCGTCCGGAGCCCCTGCGGCAATGCCCGTGACCTGGTCAATCGAAGCACATTCCTTGGTCGCAACGATGTTCGGTATTTCAGCCAGACGCAAGGTAGTGGCCGTGCTTAGGCTGATGCCCGTCCGCCCCGGTACGTTATACAGCATGACAGGCAAGGAAGTTGCCTCAGCGATCGCCTTAAAGTGCTGGTAGAGCCCTTCCTGGTTCGGCTTATTATAATACGGAGCGACAAGCAAAATACCGTCGACGCCGCAGCTTTCCGCTTTTTTCGTCAATTCTGCAGAATGTGCCGTATCGTTGCTGCCGGTACCTGCGATGATCTTGCTCCGTCCATCCGCCTGCTTCACTGCGAACTTAAACAATTCTAGCTTTTCGTCTTCGCGAAGCGTTGGCGATTCGCCCGTTGTCCCTGCAATAACAAGGGAGTCCGACTTCTGTTCCACAATCAGGTGCTCAATCAATCTCGCAGTCTCGTCCCAATTGATCTCGCCGTTCTGATCAAATGGGGTTACCATAGCCGTAATCAATCTTCCGAAATCCACAATGATTCCTCCTTAAAGCTGTCCCAAGCGGGCAAGCTTTCTTCGTAAGTAATCTTATATATAGTATTTCCTATCAAACGTTTAACGAACAGATCATCTCGGGTCCTTATCGGTGAAGTTCGAATTTGTGATGCAAAGCGCGCAGCGCTTGAGCCATATCTTCCTTCTTCACAAGCACCCAGATCGTTGTGTTCGAATCTGCCGATTGCAGAATCGGAATATCGTGCTCGCTCAAGGATTCCACGATTTTGGCCATGATGCCCGGAACTCCGTTGATGCCGCCGCCAATGACGGATACCTTCGCACAGCCGGACAAGCTTTTTGGTTTCAAATCAAGGCTTTGCAGCACTTCAATCGCCTTCTCCGAATCGCTGTCAAATACCGTATAAAGGACTCCTGTAGGGGTAACATTAATAAAGTCCACGCTGATGGAATGTTCCGCCATCGATTTGAAAACCTTCAGTTGAAGACCTTCCATGCGATCGCACTCCACTGAGATTTGCGTAATATTGCTTACATAAGCAACTCCCGTCACAAAGCGGTCCACGATTCCGGATTGTATATCTCTGAAACCTTCCGGCTGGGTAACCAGTGTTCCCTCATTATCCGAGAAGGTTGACCGCACTCTGACCGGAATTTGGGATTGCATGGCAATCTCAACTGCTCTAGGGTGAATCACCTTGGCACCTTGATGAGCCATATTGCAAATCTCCGTGTAACTTACATAGCTGAGCGGCTTCGCATCTTCCACGATGCGGGGATCCGCCGTAAGAATACCGTTAACGTCCGTGTAGATATCAACCATTTCGGCGCGAAGAGCGGCTCCAAGCGCGGTAGCCGACGTATCGCTTCCGCCCCTCCCCAGCGTCGTAAAGTCACCCGAATCGGTCTGTCCTTGGAAACCGGTCACGATAACGACCTGATGAGACTCCAGCTCTTTCAAAACCCGTTCAGGTTTTACGTCCTTAATGCGTGCATTTCCGAAGTGATCGTCTGTAAGAAATCCGGCTTGGGCACCCGTCAGCACCGTCGCGGTTATCCCTTCATGCTGAAGCAGACTGCACAGCGTTGTAGCTGAGATAATCTCACCACAGCAGAGCAGCAAATCCCGCTCTCTGTCTGGAAGCGCGTTTCCATTATGATTGATCCATTCCAGAAGAGTATCTGTTGCGTAAGGCTCCCCACGGCGTCCCATAGCCGATACGACTACGACCAATTGGTAGTGATTAGCCAGTTCGCGCTGGATGTGCCCAATAACATGGGTTCTTGCTTGCGGTGTGGATAATGAGGTGCCGCCGAATTTTTGAACTAAGATGCGCATAAAATATTCCTCCGTTTGTATATGCCCAGGAGACGTAAATTTCGGGCCGACCGACTGAAACGGCCGGCTACTAAGCCTGGCCGTTCCGTTTGTTGACGATGATTTCTGCGATTTGCACGGCATTCCATGCTGCACCCTTCAGAAGATTATCTGAAACGATCCACATGTTAAGTCCACGCTTATGTCCCAGATCGCGGCGAAGCCTTCCTACGAATACATCCGGTTTTCCCACGGCTTCCGTAGCAAGCGGATACGATTGTGCAGCTGGATCGTCAACCAGCGTAACACCGGGTGCATTCGACAGAAGTCGATGAACTTCTTCCAGATCATAGTCATTCTTGAATTCAACGTACACGGATTCCGAATGCCCGCTAACGACTGGAATACGAACACAGGTAGCCGTCACTTCGATGGATTCGTCGCCCATAATTTTTTTGGTCTCGCGGACCATCTTCATTTCTTCCAAGGTATAACCATTCTCTGTAAATTTATCGATCTGCGGAATCGCGTTAAAGGCGATTTGATGTTTTACAGGCAGCGATCCAACAGGTAAAATATCAGGCTGCACCTTTTGGCCGTCAAGAATCTCTTTGCTCTGGCGCAGCATTTCATCAATGGCTTGATGTCCGGCGCCAGAAACGGCTTGATAGGTTGAAACGATAATGCGGGATATGCCGTATGCGTCATGAAGCGGCTTCAGCGCTGCTACCATCTGAATCGTTGAGCAATTCGGATTCGCAATAATACCGTTATGTTCGTCAATCTTCTCAGGGTTAACCTCAGGCACGACCAGCACTTTATCCGGATCCATGCGGAATGCGTTGGTGTTATCGATGCATACCGCTCCATGGCGTACCGCATGTGGCGCAAGTGCCTTGCTCACATCGCCGCCCGCACTGAACAGCGCGATATCGATTCCTGCAAAACTGTCGGGGGTTGCTTCTTCCACAAGGATCGCTTGGCCTTTGAAGTTCAATGCTTTACCGGCAGATCTTGCAGAGGACAACAGCTTTAACTCAGCAATCGGAAAATGACGCGACTCCAACAGCTTGAGAATCTGTTGCCCGACTGCGCCAGTTGCTCCAACAACGGCCACATTATAAAGATGCTCGGTCATCTGTCTAAACTCCCCTTCATGAATGAAACCGCGGCTGTCACACTTTTCTATGATGCCCTTGTTGTTCAAAGGCTAAATCGCGGTTAATGCGAATATTCTACGATCATCGGCTGCAGCTGTTTCCCTTCCAGAGCCGCATAACACGCTTCCGGAATCAAATCCATTTTGGCGACAAGCGAATTAGGCTTCTGCTGCGGATTATCCTGTCCGTAAGGAACAAAATAAATGTTTTTCGTAACAAGCAGCTTAGCGATATTCGCCGCATTCAGCCCAAGGCCATCATTCGTAGAAATCGCCAGAACCAGCGGTCTGCAATTTCTCATCTGCGCCTTGGCTGCCATTAGTACAGGGCTATCAGTCATCGCATTGGCCAGCTTGCTGGTCGTGTTTCCCGTGCATGGGGCGATAACCAGAACGTCAAGAAGCTTGGATGGACCTAGCGGTTCCGCCTCCACAATTGTAGAAATAATATCATTCCCGGTTATATCTTTCAACTGTTTCTGCCAATTCTCCGATGTGCCGAATCGGGTATCGGTTGTCATGATGGTGCTGGATACAATCGGCACCACATTTGCTCCACCATCTTTAAACCGCTGGATCTGCGGCATCACTTCTTCAAGCGTGCAATGCGATCCTGTCAGGGCATAACCCACTGTTATTCCATTCCAATTCATCTACGCATCCCCCCGAATCTTGATTTCTTCAGAAATCAGCTCCACCAGCGTGTTGGCCATAATGATGCCGGCTGTTTTTGGAGCCACGATTCCGGGTAGTCCGGGTGCGAGCATGGCTTTGATACCCCGTTTTTCAGCATAGCGAAAATCGCATCCGCCAGGTGCGGAGGCAAGGTCGATGATGACTGCCTCCCGAGGCATTTTCGAGATGATTTGTGCTGTGACTATCATAGTTGGAATCGTGTTAAAAAGCAAGTCAATATCCGACACATAAGAACCCAGATCCCTTACCAGGAAGGGCTTCCAGCCCATTTCCTCCGCTCTGGCATAGTGCTCCGATTTGCGTACGCCCATCCGGATTTTGGCACCAAGCCCTTGCAGGCTGCGAGCCATGGTGAACCCTGTCCGTCCCATGCCAAGCACCATGCTGGTTGATCCATGAATCGTAAAATCCGTGTTTTGGATCGCCATCATCAGCGCACCTTCCGCTGTCGGAATGGAATTATAGATGGCTACATCGTCCCTCTCCAAAATCTCTACCAGCTTGATCTTATATTTGTCACATAGCGAGCGCAAATAGGGTTTCGCCATGCCTGTATAGATCACTCCATGTCCGGGCATCGCTGCGATATGTTCCTCCTGCAATCGCAATGGCCCTTCTGAGAACAGCGCGCTGACACGTCCCTCGTCATCACATCCCACGACAGGCAGGATCAGAGCATCGGCATTCGATAACAGCTCTGGCGTGAGCGGCTCGCGAGTCACTCCCTGAAAAGAATCCTGCAATTTCTCAAACCCGGCGATCATGACGGAGGCATCCATCTCAGCGCATTTTCGTATGACCTCAATTTGCCTTGCGTCTCCTCCAACAAAGACGGTCCGGACTCCAGTCAGCATGGAAGGCCTCGCTCCTTTCTTCTAACCAACGTATAAACCATCTTATGCCGCCGCCTATAGGGTGGTGAGCGTATTTCAATTAAACTACCGCCTTAACGCAATAAATACCGCTATTATGGGCGAAGCCGGATCCGAATCCATTTTGGTGAACGCTGACGCAAAAAACACCGCCCGGCTAGGCCGGAGCGGTGTGCTTTGTAAAACGATGATGGATACCGAATAACGGATCATGAATGGGTTTACTTGCCGGTATGACCGAATCCGCCTGCACCCCGTACGGTGTCGGACAACTCGTCAACTTCCATGAATTCTACTGCCGGAACGGTCTTGAACACCATCTGGGCAATGCGTTCATTGCGCTCAATCGCAAATGGCTCCTGTCCCAAATTCACCAGCAGCACCTTCACTTCTCCGCGATAATCGGCATCAATCGTACCTGGAGAATTCAGGCAGGTAATGCCATGCTTGTAAGCCAGTCCGCTCCGCGGGCGGATTTGAGCTTCAAGTTCGGCCGGCATGGCAATCGCAAAACCAGTCGGGATTAATTGGCGCTCGCCCGGATTCAGAACCACCGGCTCCGCAACTGCTGCGTGCAGGTCAAAACCTGCCGCCAGCTCGGACATTTTCACGGGAAGTTTGACATCTTCATTACCTGGCAATCTATTGATTTGAACGTAGTGCAACAAATTCATTCCTCCTAAGTACATTCAGTGCTTTATCTGAAGTTCCAACCATCGCTAGTGCATATGGAGTCCCAAACATACGGTCAAGAACCGCGTCGACATCCTTCATATCCACCTGTTCAATCCGCTTAATGATTTCATCCAGACTGAAATGGCGGCCCAGCATCAATTCGTTCTTACCCAAGCGATTCATGCGGCTGCTCGTGCTCTCCAAGCTTAGAATGAGACTGCCCTTTAGTTGTTCCTTCCCTTTGCGCAGCTCTTCCTCCGTCATCCCGTTCTGTGCCAGATCATGCAGCATTTCCGTCGTCAGCTGAAGGACTTCCTTCGTCTGCTTGGGCGCTGTACCTGCATAAATGGTGAACATCCCGTTATCTGCGTGTGAACTATGATATGAATATACCGAGTATGCCAGTCCGCGCTTCTCCCGGATTTCCTGAAACAAGCGTGAACTCATGCCGCCGCCAATGGCGTTATTTAACAGGGCCATTGCATACTGAAGCTCGTCTCCGATGGAGCAGCCGGGAAACGACATGCAGATATGATTCTGCTCTGTTTTCTTCTTGCGGAACTGAACGCCGTCCAAAAAGGCGGGCACGGCCAGCGGCTCGGAGCTGCCGTGATTGGCAAAGCCGCCAAAATGACGCTCCAATAATTCAATCACATCATCATTGATATTGCCTGCCAGGGCGATTACCGTATTCTCAATGGTATAGTGTTTATCCATGTAAGATCTCAGCGCTTGTGAATCCATCGATTCAAGCCGTTCCTTCGTGCCCAGAATCGGATAAGCCAGCGGGTGATCGCCGTACGCCGATAACGACATCAGGTCATGCACCAGATCATCCGGCGTATCCTCATACATCGCGATCTCTTCCAGAATGACGTTCTTCTCCTTGGCTAACTCGCCCGCATCCAGCTTCGAGTTGAAAAACATGTCGGACAGCACGTCAACCGCAATCGGAAAATGCTCATCCAGCACCTTGGCGTAATAACACGTATATTCCTTAGACGTAAAAGCATTGACGTTGCCGCCGATGGCATCAAATTCCTCCGCAATGGCACGGGCGTCAAAACGCTCCGTCCCTTTGAACATCATGTGCTCTATAAAATGCGTAATCCCGTTGATGTCCTCCGATTCATTACGGGATCCGGTCTTCACCCAAATACCGAATGAAACCGAACGACTTGTCGGGATTTGCTCCATAACCACTCTTAGGCCGTTAGACAATTGTATTTTTTTCACGAGGGCCCCCCTAACTGTTCCATCCAGGCTTACATAAGCTGATTACCAGCCTCATGCCATCCATTCATTCTATCAAACTTTACCATGCGGCTCAACTTCCTTTCGGCATGATTCGCTCAGGAGAAAGCGTCTGGCTAACGGTTCCTATTTCCAGCCCTTTGGCACGTATTCCGTCAATCATTCCCTTTAACGCCTGGGACGAGGAATCGGTGGGATGCATCAAAATCAGGAAACCCGGCTCCACCTTCGAGGAGATCTTCTGAACGACTGCATCCGGTGCAGGATGCTTCCAATCAACCGTATCGAGCGTCCATAGGACCGTCTTCAATCCCCTTGCTTTAGCGATGGATACGGTCTGCTGATTAAAATCGCCGGAAGGCGGAGCAAACCATTTGTTCTCTACACCCAAACTTTCTTTGAGCAGGTCCTGCGTCTTCGCAATTTCCAGCTCCGCCCGATCCCTGCTGAGACGGCTCATGTTCGGATGCGTATAGGCATGATTCTCCACCTCATGACCTCGTTTCAGAATTTCGCCGGCAAGCTCAGGGTTCTTCTTCAACCAGCTCCCATCCAGGAAAAAGGTCGTCTTCACCTTCTCCGCATCCAGCGTGTCCAGCATCGGCACCAGAAATTCATTCCCCCAGGCCACGTTAATCATCAGAGATACCATCGGCTTGTTGGGGTTGCCCCGATAGATTGGTTGATCTCCGAGATCATTCAGCGTTACTTTGGCCGGTATTTGCCGGTACACGTACGGGATGGCTTCTCCGGCTTTTCGTTTTTTTGACGATGCAGCTTGGTATGTAGCCTCTATATCGATTTCGAGTCCATTATAACCGGGTATCGCTTTCCACACGGAGTCCACCCTGGCATCCACCGGCTCAATTCGTGACTTCGCCGCAGCGGCTTCAATTTGACTCAATAAATCCAGGTCTACCGCCCTCTCTGAACCGCTTGCGAGCTGCGCCTCCGGTTTATTATTCTGCAGTCCCGAAACATATCCCCAGGCCCCGCTGAACACAGCAACAGCCGACACCATTGCGGCACCGGTCAGCAGCACGACCATCTTTTTTCCATTCATGGGCATATCCACCCTCCCCTTGAGAAGCTTTGTCCCATTTTATGTAGGTTCAGGAGGAAATATGTGCCGCAAAGTGATGCCCGAATGATTAAAAAAAAGAGCCAGAATAATAGGTTCTGCCTCTTTTCCTTCTATCTATATGCTGTTAAACCAAGCGCGGATTACGATCCGCTCTTGTTGGTTTCCGCAGTCAAAACCGCTTTGCGAGACAGGTTAATCCGTCCCTGCTGGTCGATTTCGGTAACCTTCACGGTAATGACGTCACCGATTGCAACCACGTCCTCTACCTTCGCTACGCGCTCGGTCGAGAGCTGGGAGATATGAACAAGCCCGTCTTTGTTAGGCAGGATTTCAACGAATGCACCGAATTTCTCAATCCGTTTAACAGTACCTGTATAGATTTCGCCAACAGCTACCTCACGCACAATGCCTTCGATAATCGAAAGAGCCTTTTTGTTCATCTCATCGTTGGAGGATGCAATAAACACGCGGCCGTCTTGCTCGATATCGATTTTCACGCCGGTTTCTTCGATGATTTTGTTGATGATCTTGCCGCCGGCACCGATTACATCGCGAATTTTGTCCGGATTGATCTGCATCGTAATAATCTTAGGCGCATATTGGGATAACGTTTCTCTTGGCTTTTGAATGGCTTCTGCCATTTTTCCAAGGATATGCATCCGTCCTTCTTTGGCCTGCTGCAGTGCTTCCTGCAAAATCGCGCGGTCAATACCGTCGATTTTGATATCCATCTGAATGGCGGTAACCCCGTCAGGTGTCCCCGCAACCTTGAAGTCCATGTCGCCGAGATGGTCTTCCATCCCTTGAATATCGGTCAAGATGGAAACATGATCTCCGTCTTTAATCAAGCCCATCGCCACGCCGGCTACAGGTGCTTTGATCGGTACCCCTGCATCCATCATAGCAAGCGTGCTTGCACAAATACTCGCTTGAGAGGTCGAACCATTCGATTCGATAACTTCAGACACAAGGCGAATCGTGTACGGGAATTCCACTTCATTCGGAATGACCTTCGACAATGCACGTTCACCAAGTGCGCCGTGTCCAATTTCACGACGGCCTGGAGCGCGGAGCGGACGAGCTTCCCCTACGCTGAACGGCGGGAAGTTGTAATGGTGCATGAAACGCTTGGTCTCTTCCAGATCGATTCCATCGAGAATCTGTACATCACCTAGAGCACCTAGTGTACATACGCTAAGAGCCTGGGTTTGTCCACGTGTAAACAGACCGGAACCATGCGTTCTAGGCAGCAGGCTGGTATCACAATCGATAGGACGGATCTCAGACAGACCACGACCGTCCGGACGAACCTTGTCATGCGTGATCAAACGTCGAACTTCTTCCTTCACGATATCGTGAAGCACCTCTTTAACATCCTTCAACAACTCAGGCGTCTCGATATACTTCTCTTCAAATACGGTGTACGCTTCATCATTGATAGCGTCAATCGCATCCTGGCGAGCATGTTTCTCCTCAATGCGAACGGCTTCAACAAGACGAGCTTCGGCGAAATCGCGCACTTCACGATTCACCGTTTCATTGACCGCATGAAGTTTAACCGCCATTTTCTCTTTACCGCAAGCGGCTACGAGTTCTTCGATCTTGGCTACGATTTTCTTGATTTCCTCATGCCCGAACATGATCGCTTCCAGCATGACTTCCTCAGGAACCTCGTTCGCTTCGGCTTCAACCATCATGATCGCATCTTTGGTGCCAGCGACGACCAGATAGATATCACTCGCTTCCTGCTCGGCAATATTAGGGTTCACCACGAATTTGCCGTCAACGCGACCAACGGCTACGCCGCCGATCGGGCCGTTAAAAGGCACATCCGAGATGCTCAAGGCAGCGGAAGTACCGATCATTGCCGCGATTTCCGGCTCGCAATCCTGATCTACGCTCATCACGAGATTCAGAACCTGCACATCATTACGGAAGCCTTCAGGGAACAACGGACGAATCGGACGGTCTGTCAGACGGCTGGCAAGAATTGCTTTCTCGCTTGGTCTGCCTTCGCGTTTGATGAATCCACCCGGAATTTTACCGACTGCGTACAAACGCTCCTCATAGTTGACCGTCAATGGAAAGAAATCCAAATCCTTCGGTTCACTGGAAGCTGTCACTGTACACAGGACTGCCGTTTCGCCGTAACGAACCATCACAGCCGCATTTGCCTGCTTCGCAAGGCGCCCTGTTTCGAACACGAGGGGTCTTCCGCCAAGCTGCATTTCAACACGTGTTTCCATGTAATCCCTCCTCATGGGGATAAATTTTTTTTTGAAATCTCCTTCTACCATCAGCATGTCTTTTGCAAAACACTGTCCACATTTCCTAACCAGAGCCATCCAAACGGTCGAAATCGCAAACCTATGTACAGGAACAACCCGAACCGTATAGAACATTCTCCGTATAGATTGCCCCTGGTTATACCATTAAGCGAAATTCAGCGAACAGACCACGCCTACAATCTATAAAGAATCTATATTAAGATAACCCCACAAAGTGGAGTTTAGGCTATGAAGCGTACGCAGTACTTTGTGGGGAAGCTCGAAAACGGTAAATTGTACAATACTTAGAAAAGAGCCCGGCTGTGCCGCTGTCGTTCCAAGAAGGACAGTGGACAACCAGGCTGTTTTCGGCACATCTTATGGATGATTAGCGACGCAATCCAAGCTTCTCGATCAAAGCACTGTAACGTTTAACATCCTTGTTTTTCAAGTATGCAAGCAACTTACGGCGTTGGCCGACCATTTTCAACAATCCACGACGGGAATGATGATCCTTCTTGTGAGTACGCAAGTGGTCAGTCAAGTTCGTAATGTTTTCCGTTAGGATAGCGATTTGCACCTCTGGGGATCCTGTATCGGACTCATGAGTTTTGTGCTCGTCAATCAGTTGTTGTTTACGTTCTTGAGTTAATGCCATCCTGTTCACCTCCCTCATTATAATCGCCATTGGCCCAGGTACCGACGGTGAGATCGAACATCCAAGCCAAGGTTAAAATCGCCCAATCTTCAGGCGACCTCTAAGAGTATAGCATACTTTACCTGAAAAAGAAAATCCGTTTGCGAACAATTTGTCCCAAACCGTTTATTCACTGACTTTCAATATTTTGCGGGCCTCGACGGCATCTCGCTGAATCCATTCCACAAGCTCCTGAACCGATTCGAATTTATGCTCCTTGCGGATATATTGAACGATATCCACCGTCATGATCTGGTCATACAGATCCCCTTCAAAATCGAACAGATGGACCTCAAAGATCGGTTCTGTAATCCCTTCGTGGAACGTCGGCTTCACGCCGATGTTCATGACGCCCGGAATCCAGTCGTGATGCTTATCCGTGCGAGCACGGACAGCATAGACGCCTAATGCAGGTGCCACGAACGGATCCGTCAATTCCAGGTTCGCAGTAGGAAAACCGATCTTTCTTCCCCGCTTCTCCCCATGAATAACCGTGCCGCGGATATGATAATTCCGTCCGAGCCAGCGATTTGCATCCGACAGCTGTCCTGTTTTCAAGGCAATCCGTATGGATGAACTTCCTACCTTCTCGCCATCGACCAGGAACGGCGGAACCGTAACTACAGACATCCTGCCTTCGCCGAGTTCCTGAAGCTTGACCGCGTCACCGGCGCCCTTATGGCCGAACCGGAAATCAAATCCGACAACCGCCGTTTGCAGATTCAAGGGAAACAGCATTTCTTCAACAAACGTTTCCGGACTCACCTGGGAGAACTCCTTATTGAACTCGACAACATACAAAATATCGATGCCCATTGCCTCAAGCAGCTGCTGCTTGTCAGGCTGAGGCGTCAGATATCCCTCATAGCTCCCTTTACCAATGACGTCTTTCGGATGAGGATAAAAGGTAATGAGTGCAGCCGGCACTCCATTCTCCCGCGCAATATTAACAGCCGTCGAAAGCACACTGGCATGTCCCAGGTGAAGACCGTCAAACTGGCCGATTGCAGCTACCTTCGGCTCGGCAGCTTCTCGTACAATATCAGAAGATACAGGATAGGATAAAGAAACAACCCTCATGCTTACTCACCTCCACTCACTAAATCCAGTCGTACTTAGGAAAATACTTTCACAGGAACGATAGCCCCTGTCTCCTCTTGCCGCTTATAGATTCCCAGAAAGTTTTCCTTTATATCATACAAACGAATAGGCTCCGAGCTGTCAACCGGCGGCTCCACCGCTCTTGAGGACAAGCGCTGTCCTTGCAGGGCAGCATCGGTTTTCTCTTCAGAAACCGTATGCTTCGGCAGATAATCAATCGCTTGATCCACGGGAATAAGCCGGGTGTGCAGGATATCATCCTTCATGAACTGCTCAATTTGCTCCAGGGTTAAGCACTGATCCTCCGTGATTCCCGCTGATACTGTGCGTACCAGCTTAACCATGACAGATGGCACGCCGAGCTTCTTCCCTATATCCACGCAAAGCGTGCGGATGTATGTACCTTTGGAGCATAATACGCGGAACGAAATTTCCGTATAATCCCCTTCAGCATCAAAATCCGTCATTTCGATTTCGTGAATCGTTACCGTCCGGCTCTTGCGTTCCACCGTCTTCCCTTCTCTGGCAAGCTCGTATAATCGTTTACCATTGATTTTGACAGCGGAAAACATGGGCGGGATCTGCGAGATCTGGCCTGTAAAAGATTGCAGCGCTTCAAGCGCTTCCTCCCTTGTCACATGGACATCATCTGCCGTCTCCACTACATTCCCGGTAATATCTTCGGTATCCGTCGAATATCCGAGGCGGAGGACCGCATGATACTCTTTAGGCAGTTCCTGCAGGTATTCCACAACTCGTGTGGCTCTCCCCAAGCATAACGGAAGCACACCCGTTACTTCGGGGTCCAGCGTGCCCGTATGTCCGATTCGCTTCAAACGAACCATTCCCCGAACTTTCGCGACCACATCGTGGGATGTCCAGCCTGCCGGCTTGTGAACGGCCAAGATGCCTTCTAATTGTGTCATAGCTTTAATCTCACCTGCTCTATTACTCTAGGAATGACGTCATGAAGCGAGCCTTCAATGCTGCAACCGGCTGCCCGCACATGGCCGCCCCCTCCAAATATTTGGGCTAATGCCGCCACATCCACTTTTCCGGCTGAACGCAAACTCGCCTTAACCATTCCGGACTTCAGCGATTTGAACAGAATGCCGACTTCAACTCCCTGAATGTTGCGGGGGTAATTGACAATTCCCTCGAGATCCTCGCTAACGGCGCCGCATAATTCCATAAACTCAGGCGTTACGTACACCCAGGCTATTTTGCCGTCCTCCGACAGACTTAACGTGTTTAACGCCTGAACCAGCACCTTCATCTGTGGAAGCGTCATTTCCTCCAGTAACGTTTCCGCAATCTCGGGACCGTTGACGCCATAGGACAACAGATCCGAAGCAATACTCATGACCTTGGGCGATGTATTCGAATAACGAAAACCGCCGGTATCCGTTAACAATCCCGTATATATCGCTGTTGCAATATCGGCATCCCAGTTCACTTCAAACAAATTCAGCAAATCATAAAGGATTTCAGCGGTTGCTGCCGCGTCCGGCGCGACCAGGTTGACGGCTCCATAACGATCATTCGTTGGATGATGGTCAATATTAACGATGCTTGCATGATCGGCAAATACTTGTTTCGTATAGCCTACTCTAGCAAAATCCGCACAATCCACACAAATGACGTGTGAGAACGTTCTTCCAGGATGCTGTTCAGACAGATTGAGAATGTCTTCTGCGTGCCACAACATTTTCATGCGTTTTGGAATGGTCCCCTCATTAATCATCGTGAATTTCTTGCCCAGACATGAGAGAAGCCAGCCCACCGCAAGGGTGGAACTGACTGCATCTCCATCGGGCTGAACATGCGACACAACCAAATAATCATCGTGCTCCAGCAGGTATGACTTCACCTGCTGGAGCTCTTGTTCATAGGTCTGCATTCGCCCTCTCCTTTATAAAAACGAACTACTCTATTTCTCTTCGCGATCCACGATTTCGGTCAGCAGCTTCTCAATATGGCTGCCGTACGCAATGGAATCATCGAATTTGAAGATCAGCTCCGGCACATGCCGGAGTCGAATCCGCTTGCCCAGCTCGGAACGGAGAAAGCCGCTTGCCTTCTCCAACCCTTTTAAGGAAGCTGCCTTCTGCTCGTCGTCGCCGAGCACGCTCAGGTATACCTTCGCTTGAGACAGGTCATTTGTAACATCAACACCGGTCACTGTAATAAAACCGATTCTTGGGTCTTTCATCTCCGTTTGGATCAGTTGGCTGAGCTCTTTTTTAATCTGCTCGCCTACGCGCCCAGTTCTGATTTTTGCCATGGTCTGATCACCTCATTCGTTAGCGCTCTACCGTCTCCATGATGAAGGCTTCGATTACGTCTCCTTCTTTGACGTCGCTATAGCTTGCCAAGGTAATACCGCACTCATAACCCTGTGCCACTTCTTTAGCGTCATCTTTAAAGCGCTTGAGGGAATCGATCTTGCCTTCATGAACGACAATGCCGTCACGGATCAAGCGAACTTCTGCGTTACGCGCAATTTTACCGGATGTCACCATACATCCTGCAATCGTACCCACTTTGCTCACTTTAAAGGTGTTGCGGACTTCCGCATGACCGATCACGGTTTCTTTGTACTCCGGATCGAGCATCCCCTTCATAGCTTGCTCAATTTCCTCGATTACATTATATATTACACGGTGCAGACGAATATCAACCTTTTCCTGCTCGGCGGTTTGCTTCGCTTGAACGTCCGGACGAACGTTAAAGCCGATAACAATCGCATTGGAAGCAGCGGCCAAAATAATATCGGATTCCGTGATTGCTCCGGCACCGCTGTGGATAATTTTGACGCGAACGCCTTCCACCTCGATTTTGTTCAAGGAACCTTTCAGTGCCTCAACAGAACCTTGTACGTCACCTTTGATAATCACGTTAAGATCTTTAATCTCACCGTCTTTAATGTGTTGGAACAGATCATCCAGCGTCACGCGGGTATTTGTGTTCAACTCGGATTGACGATGGGTAATCGCACGCTTATCAGCGATATTACGCGCTTTACGCTCATCTTCAAACACCATAAACGGATCGCCGGCGCCTGGAACTTCAGTCAAACCGGTAATTTCAACCGGCGTTGAAGGACCCGCTTCTTTTAATCGACGTCCTTTATCGTTCACCATCGCACGAATACGACCAAAGCAGTTGCCCGCTACGAAGGCGTCGCCCACTTTCAATGTACCATGCTGAACGAGAATGCGTGCTACCGGGCCTCTGCCTTTATCCAGCTCCGCCTCAATAACAGTACCGCGTGCGCGTTTGTCAGGGTTTGCTTTATATTCATTCACTTCTGCTACCAGAAGAATCATTTCAAGCAAGTCCTCCAGACCCATCCGCTGTTTCGCCGAAACGTTAACGAAGATGGTGTCTCCGCCCCACTCTTCAGGGACTAACTCGTATTCCGTCAATTCTTGTTTGACTTTATCCGGGTTAGCATCAGGTTTATCGATTTTGTTTACGGCAACGATGATCGGCAATCCTGCAGCTTTCGCATGGTTAATCGCTTCGACCGTCTGCGGCATCACGCCGTCGTCAGCCGCAACCACGATGATCGTCATATCCGTTACTTGCGCACCACGGGCACGCATAGCCGTAAACGCTTCGTGGCCTGGTGTATCCAGGAACGTAATCTTCTTGTTATTGATCTCGACTTGATAAGCACCGATATGCTGCGTAATACCGCCAGCTTCTCCACTCGATACATTCGTGGAACGGATCGCATCAAGCAGCGTCGTTTTACCGTGGTCGACGTGACCCATGATGGTAACGACCGGTGGACGCTCTTTCAGTTCTTCCGGAGCATCGTTTTCTTCAACGGTCTCAAAACGATCTTCCTCAACCGGAATTTTCACTTCGACTTCTACACCGAATTCGCCAGCGAGCAATAGAATCGTATCGATATCTAGCTCCTGGTTGATGGTGGCCATCACGCCGAGGAAAATCAGCTTCTTGATGACTTCGGAAGCGTCCTTGTGAAGCAGCTTCGCCGTTTCACCGACGGTCATGTTGCCACGGACGATAATTTTCTTCGGCGTGTTGTCGATTTTCTCACGAGGCGGCTGCTGATTATGTTGATTCCGGCCACGGTTGTTCTTTCCACCGCGATTGTTGCCACGGAATCCACCTTGACGGTTGTTGTCATCAAAACGCTTGGAGTCTGAACGATTGTTATTGTTGTTTCTGGAACCGCGGTTCTGGCTGTTACTGTTGTTGTTATTAGAGCTTGTGAATCCGCCTCCGGTTCCACCCGGCTTGCTCTGTGGACGTGCTCCGCCTTGG
This sequence comes from Paenibacillus sp. p3-SID867, assembly GCF_025142895.1. Lineage (NCBI taxonomy): Bacteria > Bacillati > Bacillota > Bacilli > Caryophanales > Paenibacillaceae > Paenibacillus > Paenibacillus sp. p3-SID867. The sequence goes on along the minus strand of NZ_JAMBDM010000003.1, from coordinate 67,702 downwards.
TTGTTGCTGCCCTGCGGACGCGATCCACCTTGGTTATTGCCTTGCGGACGTGCGCCACCTTGACCTCCACCCTGAGGACGTGATCCGGTCTGCGTGCTGCCGCCTGGTCTGGATGCTTGGCTACGATTGTTCTGCTGACTTCCTTGTGCGGAGCCAGACTGATTTCTTCGGGTATCCTGTCCTCCTTGGGGACGCTGGGAACCTGAAGCATTCTGAGTGTTTTGATTCGTTCTACTATTCATACCTACCTGCTTTTCCTGTTGTTTTTTGGGCTGGCTTTGACCTTGTTGTCCTGTTGCTCTCTGTCCTGAATTACGCATACCGTCCTGCCCATTACGGTTGCCTTCTGCACTTACGCTAGCGGAAGTGCCTTCTGTTTTTGCATTGGATACAGTTGCAGCCGCATTGGCTCCGGAAACCGCCGGTTTACGATTCTCGGTTCGGGAAGCGTCGCCACTATCCCGCTTGGCTGCTGCATTCGATTTGATATCTTTAAAGAACTGCTCGACCTTGGACACCGTATCGTTTTCCATTACGCTCATATGGTTATTGACCGGAACGTTCAAACGTTTAAGGATCGTGATGATTTCTTTACTGCTCATGTTCAACGATTTAGCATATTCGTATACTCGAAGTTTATTGTCTTTGTTTTCCTGTTTACTCAATATACTCCACCTCCGACATTGTCTCCAGTTTCTTGGAGATCATTTCTGCGAATCCTTGATCCGTAACTGCCAGCACAACCCGCTCGGGTTTACCTACACTTGTGCCCAGACTTTCCCGGTCAAATCCGATTACCAGAGGGATATTGTAAGAACCGCATTTATCGCGGATCTTCTTTGTAGTATTCACTGAGGCGTCACCCGCCAGAATAACCAATTTTGCTTCAGAAGACCGGATGGCTTTGAGCACGATCTCATCCCCGGTAACCACCTTACCTGCCCTCATGGCCAGGCCGAGCTGAGAAAGCGCCCTATTCATCATCGGCAGCACTCTCTTTTGCAGCCAGGAATTCATCTTCCACCTTGATGAAATCCTGTGCCAACTGTTCATAGATCTCAGGCTTCACATGTTGTTTCAACGCGCGATCCAGTGCTTTATTTTTGTGTGCCAGCTTGAAGCAGGAAACTTTGCCGCATAAATACGCTCCCCGTCCCGACTTTTTGCCGGTGAGATCGATCAGGACAGCATCCTCGGGAGTCCTAACAATCCGGATAAGCTCTTTCTTCGGCATCATTTCCTGACACGCTACACATTTACGCAGCGGTATCTTTCTCTGTTTCAAGACGACAACCCCCTGTCATTTGGAATTAATCGACAGAGACGGAATCCTGGTGCATTTCACCTGATTGGGACTTCGGTCTGCCAAATTCCTGCTCCGCCTGACTTTCGCTTTTAATATCAATCTTCCAGCCTGTCAGCTTCGCCGCGAGACGAGCATTCTGGCCTTTGATCCCAATCGCAAGCGAGAGTTGATAATCCGGAACAATTACACGCGCCATCTTCTCATCTTCAAATACTTGAACTTCAAGTACTTTGGATGGGCTCAGCGCATTGGCCACGTATTCTTCAACCTGATCGGAATAACGCACGATGTCAATCTTTTCGCCGCGAAGCTCATTGACAATCGTCTGTACGCGCATGCCTTTAGGTCCTACGCAAGAGCCAACCGGATCGACTTCATCGTTACGGGAAAATACCGCAATTTTGGAGCGGAATCCAGCTTCGCGCGCAACCGAGCGAATTTCAACAACGCCGTCAAAGATTTCCGGCACTTCAAGCTCGAACAGGCGCTTCAAGAGGCCCGGATGCGTACGGGACAGCATAATCTGCGGCCCTTTGGTGGTATTCTCAACCTTGGTAATGTACGCTTTGATCCGGTCGCCATGCTTGAACTTCTCGTTAGGCATAAGCTCGGTAAGCGGCAGAGCCGCTTCGATCTTGCCAAGGTCGATATAGATGTTACGTAAATCTTGACGCTGCAGCGTACCTGTTACGATATCATCTTCCTTGTCAATAAAAGCGCTGTAGATCAGGCCGCGTTCGGCTTCTCTAATGCGCTGGGTAACAACTTGCTTTGCCGTTTGAGCTGCAATCCGTCCAAAATCACGTGGCGTAACCTCGATTTCCGCTATATCTTCAATCTGAAAATGCGGATTGATTTCCCGGGCTGCATGCAGCGAAATTTCAGTCCGCGGATCCAGCACCTCTTCCACAATCAGCTTCCGCGCGAACACCTTGATAACACCCGTATTGCGATTCATGTCTACCCGTACATTTTGCGCCGTGTTGAAATTGCGCTTGTAACTCGAGATCAGTGCCGCTTCAATGGCTTCAAACAGCACATCCTTACTGATGCCCTTTTCTCTTTCCAACTCATTCATCGCTTCAATAAAATCCATACTCATTGAAAATCGGTTCCCCCTTTCAAAACTTCCGTTTAAAAAATGATGGCCAATCTGGCACTGGCTACTTTTGCATATGGAATCACGTACTGTTTCTTGACGGTTTGAATGACTAGCTCCTCGTTATCAAAGGATTCCAGCTTGCCTTCAAACTCTTTCAACCCGTTAATCGGCTCGTATACCGTTACAAACACGTCCTTGCCGACTGACTTCGCAACATCCTCTTTTTTCTTCAGGGGACGTTCCGCGCCAGGAGAAGAGACTTCAAGAAAATAAGCTGTCGGGATCGGATCGTTCTCGTCCAGCTTCTGGCTCAGGTATTCACTGATTAAACCGCAATCGTCAATGTCAATGCCGCCGTCTTTATCAACAAACACGCGCAAGAACCAGTTGCTTCCTTCCTTCACGTATTCCACATCTACCAGTTCAAAGCCGTGTTCGTCCAAATACGGCTGCACCATTTCTTCCACAGTCGTTTTAATCTTTGATGTGCTCAAAGAACATAACCTCCAAGTTGATTTCCTATATACCAAAGAGTAAAGAGTGGGTTGCCCCACTCTTTACACAACGGTTTTATCTCCATGATTACCAAAAAAATTATAACATAGTCTGGTAATAGTGACAAGTATGACTCCTTGACTGTCAAGGCGTCACGGCCATGAAAGAATGACAAGAATCAGAACAATGACAACTGGTTGCTCTCCGGCAGACCGCGGAAGCATCCCATTTGGGTTAACAGCTCCACGGCGGTTTTGCTTGCCTTCGATTTTTGCTGGAAATCCTCGATGGAGAGGAATTCTCCAAATTCACGCGCGGCAGCAATGTTGCGGGCGGCGTTATCGCCGATTCCAGCAAGCGCAGAGAACGGTGGAATGAGCGAGTTTCCATCCACCTTAAATCGGAGCGCATCCGATTCATACAGATCGATGTTCTTGAACGTGAAGCCCCTCGCTGTCATTTCCAGCGCCATCTCCAGAATCGGCAGCATACCCTTTTCTTTCGGGCTTGCTCCGAAGCCGAGCTGCTCAATCTCTTCAATCCGGCGATAAATCGCCTCATAACCCTGACAGCATAGTTCGATATCGAAATCCTCGGCACGCACCGAGAAATACGTTGCATAATATTCGATCGGATAATAAAGCTTGAAGTAAGCCGTCCGCACCGCTGAGATAACATACGCGGCGGCGTGGGCTTTCGGGAACATGTACTGGATTTTGAGACAGGAATCAATGTACCACTGCGGCACTTTGCATTTCTTCATCTCGTCAATCCATTCCTGTGACAATCCACGGCCTTTACGTACGCTTTCCGTAATTTTAAACGCGAGGCTCGCGTCCATTCCAGCCTTATAAATCAGGAACAACATGATATCATCGCGGCAACCAATAACGGTTTTGATGTTGCATGTACCATTCTTGATGAGCTCTTGCGCGTTGCCGAGCCAAACGCCGGTTCCGTGTGACAGACCCGAGATTTGCAACAAGTCGGCAAAACTCGACGGCTGCGATTCCACCAGCATCTGACGTACGAATTTGGTACCCATCTCCGGCACGCCGAAGGTGGCCACCGGCGAGCGTATTTGCTCCGGCCTGACGCCCAGCGCTTCCGTTGAGTTAAACATGCTCATTACTTTCGGATCGTTCATCGGTATGGTCGTTGGATCCACGCCGGTCAAATCCTGGAGCATCCTCATCATCGTCGGATCATCATGTCCGAGAATATCCAGCTTGAGCAGATTCGCTTCAAAGGCGTGATAATCAAAATGCGTCGTTTTCCACTCTGCATTGACATCGTCCGCGGGGAATTGCACCGGCGTAATCTCTTCCACTTCGATGTAATCCGGCACAACGACAATACCGCCGGGATGCTGGCCTGTGCTCCGCTTGACGCCGGTACAGCCTGATGCCAGCCGGTTCAATTCCGCGCCCCGCCAGCGCTTGTTGTTGTGTTCCTCATATTTTTTGGCAAAGCCAAACGCCGTCTTCTCTGCCACGGTGCCGATGGTACCGGCACGGAATACGTTCTCCTCGCCAAACATCTCTTTGGTGAAATTATGGGCATGCGGCTGATATTCACCGGAGAAGTTCAAGTCAATATCGGGAACCTTATCCCCTTTAAAACCCAGGAAGGTTTCGAATGGTATATCCTGTCCCTCGCCTTTCATCATGTTTCCGCATTCCGGACAAGCTTTGTCCGGCAAGTCAAATCCACTCGGCACGCTGCCGTCCAGGAACCATTCGCTGTGTTTGCAGTCGCCGTTCAAGCAAATGTAATGGGCGGGAAGCGGGTTAACCTCGGATATGCCAAGGAATGTGGCAACGACGGATGAACCTACGGAACCCCGAGAACCAACCAAATAGCCGTCCCGGTTCGATTTCTTAACCAGTTTCTCGGAAATCAAATAGTTCGCTGAGAAACCGTATTTAATGATCGGCTCAAGCTCTTTCTCCAACCGGGCCACTACGACTTCCGGCAAGTTCTCGCCATAAATGGACTTGGCCGTGTCGTAGCAGGTGTTGCGGATTTCTTCATCCGCGCCATCCAGAATCGGCGTAAACAGCTTGTCCGGGAACAATTCCAATTCTTCAAAGCGGTCGGCCAGCTCGCTAGTGTTCGTTACAACAACTTCATAACATTTGCTCTGTCCCAAAAACTCGAATTCTTCGAGCATCTCATCCGTAGTCCGAAAATGCGCGTCAGGCTTGCGCATATCTTTGAGCGGGCTGAAACCGGTAATTCCATGGATGGTAATGTCCCGGAACAGCTTATCCCGCGGTTCTAGATAGTGCACGTTTCCTGTGGCGATGACCGGCTTGTTCAGCTTTTCGCCGATGCGCACGACTTTGGAAATTGCGGTTTTGATCTCTTCGGGACTGCCTACCAAGCCTTTGTCCACCAAATGCATATACATCGTCAACGGCTGAATCTCCAAAACATCGTAGAAGTCCGCAATCTCTTCGGCTTCCTCCTCCGTTTTGTTCAGCACCGTTTCGAAGAACTCCCCTTTTTCGCAGCCGGAAAGCACCAGTAACCCATCTCGCATCTCTTGAAGCTTGGATTTAGGAATACACGGCACTCGCTTGAAATATTCGGTATGCGACATGGAGATCAGCTTGTACAGGTTTTTCTTGCCCGTCATATTCAAAGCATAAATACCGCAGTGGAAAGGACGGGTATTGGACAGATCCGTACCGACGTAATCATTGAGGCGGTCCAGCATCTTAACGCCTTTGGTTTTGTCCACATCGCTAAGGAGCCCGTTCAGGATTCCTGCCAGCGCAATCGTATCGTCAATCGCTCGGTGATGGCTTTCGAGCAGTACCTTATACTTGTCAGCCAACGTGTTAAGACGATGATTCTTAAGTCCCGGATGCACCAGACGTGCCAGCTCCAGCGTATCCAGGTAGGGATTGTCGAGCGTATCCATCCCGGCATTCTTGAGTGCTGCCTGAATGAATCCCATGTCAAATCGAGCGTTGTGAGCCACAAGCACGGCATCCCCGACGAATTCAACAAACTCTTTCAATACCGGCTCCAGTTCAGGAGCATCCTTAACCATATCATCATTGATATTGGTCAATTGCTGGATATGGTATGGAATGCGCTCATGCGGGTTGACAAAAGTGGCGTATCGGCCAATTTCCTTGCCCTCGTTCATCTTAACTGCGGCCAGCTCGATAATCTTGTTCGCGGTGATGGACAAACCTGTGGTTTCAATATCGAATACCACGTAAGTCGCGCTGCTCAGTTCAATCGGCTGTGCCTGTTCCACGATATTGACGGCATCATTCACAACGTTGGCCTCGACGCCGTACAACATTTTAATCCCGTGTTTCTTTGCGTTCTTGGCTGCTTCAGGGTAACATTGCACCCCGCCATGATCACTAACGGCAATCGCTTTATGGCCCCAGGCAGCCGCGGTCTTGATGTATCGGTCGATCGGCGTGACTGCGTCCATCGTGCTCATCGTTGTATGCAGGTGGAATTCTACCCGTTTCTCGGCTGCATTATCCTTACGAGATGGCGGCGCCGGCACTTCATTAAGATCGGACGGAATCATCACCAGCTCCGGCACCTGCATAAACCGGTCATATTCCACACGCCCGCGTGCCTTCACCCATTTGCCGTTCTCAAGCAGGCTCAGGACCTTCAAGTCCTCCTTGGTCTTACCAAACATTTTCATTTGCAAGGAATCGCTGAAATCCGTCAGATAGAATGTGAATAACGTACTTCCGTTACGAAGCTCCTTACGATCCAATCCGAAGATGGTCCCCTGAATCGTAATTTTCTTCTCTTCGTCTTGGATTTCCTGAAGCGGAACCGGCGGTTCCTTGATATCATACCCAACCTGCAGCCGAACCGCGCCCTCTTCCTCATCCTCGGCATCAAGCTCAGCTTCCATGCTGCTCATGATCTGCTCGATGACCTCGCGTTCTTCTTCCCGCTTCCTCTGCTCGAACTCCTCGTAAGCCGCCTGACCATTATCGCCGACCTGCATTTTCACGCGCAGCGTCAGATCGAAATATTGCCCGAAAAAGCGGGTAATGGCGGAATCGATCTGTTTCTTGCGGGCAAGCTCCAGCGACATGCCATCCGACATGGAGAGAAGGACTTGCCCATCTTCCACCTCGTATTTAGCCCTTGTCATCCATCCATTGACCGAAGGGATCTCCCGATGTGCCCATTCTAGAAACAAACCCCAGTATTCTTGCACGATATCTGCTTCGGGGACGCTGCTTCCATATCGGAACACAAATTTGATCTTCGCGATATGCCCCATCTTCTCCTGAATTCTCAGACAAAATGTGCGATAGACCTCAGCTGGGACCAAGGTCTCCTTCAGGACGGTTATTCTCCAGTCTTTGCTGGCCTTGCTTATCTCTACCTGCTCGATCACACCATCCAAAAAATAGGGTTCCACCAGATTGGCCGGAACTTCTCCCTGCTTGATCAGCAGTTCAAATCGCTTCCTTTTATCTTCTGTTGTGCCCATGGTTCCCTCCCCCTGCATTACATAAAGCTATAAGAAAAACTTCTATCGACATACACCCATAGAAATCAGACCGCGTTAAGCGGATGTGAAAAATAGAATAAAGCTTCCGCCGGCAGCACCCATTCGTCCTGCCCCAAAAAGTAAGAGCGTCCGCCATACTGCCATCCGGAAGCTTACTCCAGATGATGAATCCCGGTTCTGGACGAAGGACTCCTCCCTCACCCAAACTTGCCCGACATTCATATTATCGATTTACTAGTACGCTCTCGCGAACAGCACGGTATGTTTCGCATCTTCACCGCATACGAGACACTTGGTTTTCTTCTCGGCCGGTTCGAATGGAATGTTTCTGCTCGTAGCACCGGTTTCTTGCTTGACGGTATCTTCGCAAGCTTCCGAACCGCACCATCCAGCCAAGGTAAACCCGCGTTTTTCCTCCATGCTGTCCTTCATTTCATCCAGTGTCTCCACCGAATAGAAATGATCCTCACGGAACTGCTTCGCGCGCTCGAACATTTCCTGGTGCACCTGCTCCAGCATATTCTGTACTTCCTGGGTCAGATTAGCTTGCTCTACGATTTTCTTCTCGCCTGTAATACGAGAGACAAGCACGCACACACCATTCTCCATGTCACGCGGTCCGATCTCCAGACGCACCGGTACTCCGCGCATTTCATACTCATTAAATTTCCAGCCTGGACGCACATCCGGATTGTCGTCAACGCGTACGCGGATGCCTGCGGATTTCAGTTCAAGGAACAGTTCGTCCGTACGGCCCACTACCGCGTCTCTCGTCTTCGGCGGACCAATTGGAATCATGATCACTTGCGTTGGCGCGACTTTAGGAGGAAGCACCAATCCGCGGTCATCCCCATGGACCATAATCAACGAACCAATGAGACGTGTGCTCACGCCCCAGGATGTCGTATGAGCATATTCCAGCGTATTTTCACGATTCAAATATTGGATGTCAAAAGCTTGCGAGAAGTTGGTCCCCATATAATGCGAAGTACCGGCCTGTACAGCTCGTCCGTCTTTCATCATCGCTTCAATCGAGAACGTATCCACGGCGCCAGCGAATTTCTCCGAAGGTGTCTTCTGCCCTTTGATTACCGGAATCGCGAGGTAGTCCTCTACGAATTGCTGATAGATATCCAGCATTTGCATGGTTTCCCCTCTAGCCTCAACTTCCGTTTCGTGAGCGGTATGGCCTTCTTGCCATAGAAACTCACTCGTGCGAAGGAACGGCAGCGTGCGTTTTTCCCAGCGGACCACGTTAGCCCACTGGTTAATCAGCACAGGGAGATCACGATAGGATTGAATCCATTTGGAATACATGTGCCCGAACATCGTTTCGGAAGTCGGACGGATCGCCAGACGTTCCTCCAGCTTCTCTCCAGCTGCTTCCGTGACCCATGGCAGCTCGGGATTAAATCCTTCGACATGCTCCTTCTCCTTTTGGAAAAAGCTCTCGGGAATGAACAGCGGGAAATACGCATTCCGATGGCCCGTTTCCTTAAAGCGTCGATCCAACTCTTCCTGGATATGCTCCCAAATTTCATAACCGTCCGGTTTAAAGACGATACAGCCTCTGACTGGAGAATAATCCATCAGGTCCGCTTTTTTGATGACATCGATATACCAGCGCGAGAAATCTTCCGCTTGCGGGGTAATCTCCGTCACGAATTGTTTATCCTTCGATTCCTTAGACATATAAATCGTGTGCCTCCCATTAGTAAAACGCATGGTCTAAACCCTGTTTAACGGCTTGACTGGCGTTATTGGCGATATGTGTGAACAAGCTGCGGCTATATAGCCCGCCCTGTATTTATAGTAACTCCATTCGCTAGATATCGTTAAACATGAACATCTGCTAACAATAGAAAAGGTACGGCTTTTCGTTGCGGCTGGCGCACCGAGCCGTACCCTAGGTTTTTATCCGTTGATCAAACGCAAAATATCGTTGTAGGTTACGGCTATCATTAACAGGAACAGCATCGCAAACCCGATAAAATGAACCATGCCTTCTCTGTTCGGATCAACTGGCTTGCCCCTTAAAGCTTCGATTCCTAAGAATACGAGCCGGCTTCCATCGAGTGCCGGAATCGGCAGCAGATTGAATATGCCCAGATACAAGCTTAGAATGGCTGCCCAATAGGTGAGCTGTTCGATACCCTGCTTGGCGATTTGCCCCGTCACTTCGAATGTCCGTACAGGACCGCCAAGATCATCCATGGAGAACTTCTGAATCAACTGTCTGAAGCCCTGGAAGATAATATTCGTTGTATCTACCATTGCGGTCCCGGACCCGGTAATTGTCTCCCCAATCCCTGCGGATCGGGTAGGAAGCTCAGGAACAATCCCGACCTTGCCGCCTTCCTGTCCCTCCATCGTCCGCGGAGTTAAGGTCAGATCAAATGATTCCTCACCCCGGCGTACAGTCCATTCCATCGGCTTGTCCTTGGAAGCCGCAATCAATTCGATCATCTTCTGATAATCGGCACCAATGGCGGTTCCGTTAATGCTCTCGATGATGTCTCCCTCTTTCAGATCGGCTTCATCTGCAGGCATGCCTTTGGTAATCTCGCCAATCTGCACATAGGTTGGGTTCTCAACCGGTATGCCGGCCATTTGAATGTGAAGGGCAAACAGCACGAAGGCCAGAATGAAGTTCATGACAGGACCGGCAAAAATCGCAAGCGCTCTTTGGCCGACTGTTTTGCTGCCGAATTGACGGTCTCTCGGTGCGATCTGCGTCTCGACACCTTTGGCTACCGTCAAGGCTTGCGGATGGATTTCGAATTGCTGGAACTCACCATCCACATCAAGCCTAACCGACAAACGATCCACCATATCCATAAACTGGACTTCGCCGCGAATGACATTTTTACGGTTGTCGAGTTGATCCAGATAAATCTTTTTCACTTGATTCTCTGCATTCAATCGAACCGCAATCGTCTGACCGGGCTGAATCTCGACAAGTTCCGGATCTTCCCCGGCCATACGGGCATATCCGCCGAATGGAAGAAGACGTAGCGTAAACTGCGTTTCATGGCGTTTATATGAGAACAGCTTTGGACCAAATCCAATCGCGAACTCGCGTACCAAGATTCCGGCACGCCGGGCAAAATAATAGTGACCCCATTCGTGCACGGTAACGATCACAAAAAACATGAGCACCGTTAAAAAAACGACCCGAACCATTTCCAATTCTTTACATCCCCCTTTTCCTCTGAGAACGCAGTATGTCCCTATAGATTATCATTATTCTCCTGTCGTCCACAAGAGAATCACAAGCTGTCCGCTTTTTTTCAAGGGAGATTTCAAAAACACTTCAAATCCTATAGTCGGGAAGCTAATTCACGTGAGATCCGATCGCTCTCTTCAATCGTTTCCAGTGCCGGTTCCGGCGCAACATGATGGCTTTGCAGCACTTCCTCAATGATCTCTTCAATTCGCAGAAAAGAGATTTCGCCGCGGAGAAACCGGGCGACCGCAATTTCATTAGCTGCGTTGAATACCGTTGGCGCTGTCCCACCCATTCTACCACATTCATAAGCAAGCCTTAAACAAGGAAAACGTTCAAGGTCCATCTCCCGGAAATGCAGCTTGCCCGCTTCCGCCAAAGATAGCCTTGGTGCAGGCGAAGTCCACCGTTCCGGATAGGTCAGCGCATATTGAATCGGAACCCGCATATCCGGGTTGCCGAGCTGGGCAATGATACTCGAATCGCGGAATTCCACAAAAGAGTGAATGATGCTTTCCGGGTGAAGCAGCACAGAAATGTTGTCGTAAGGAATACCATACAACCAATGGGCCTCGATCACCTCAAGCCCTTTATTGACCATGGTGGCCGAATCAATCGTGATTTTGGCACCCATGGACCAGTTCGGATGTTTTAGCGCATCCTCCACCGTAACGTTGACCAGCTGTTCCCGGGTGTAATCCCGGAATGAGCCTCCGGAAGCCGTCAGCGTGATCCGTTCAATATCTTCATGCCGCTCCCCGTTCAGGCATTGGAATATGGCGGAATGCTCGCTATCGATCGGCAAGAGTTTTACCCCTTTGGCAGCCGCTCGGGCCGTAACCAGATGACCTGCCGTTACCAATGTTTCCTTATTCGCGAGCCCAATGGTCTTCCCCTCATCAATCGCTGCAAGCGTAGAGGACAGACCCATGCTTCCAACAACCGCTGTAACCACCATTTCCGCATCTGTCGCTGCCGCAATCTCGATCAAGCCTTCATGACCATGGAACACTTCGGTTCCGGCAGGAAGATCTTGCCTTATGCTGTCAGCAAGCTCTTTCGTGGCAACGGACACTTTGCGAGGAGAAAACTCTTTGACCTGCTGAAGCAGCAGGTCCTTATTACTCCCTGCAGCGAGGCCCTCAATCTGAAAATGTTCCCGGTGTTTCCTCACAACGTCCAAAGTCTGGGTACCTATGGAGCCAGTGGAGCCGAGTACGCTGATCTTCTTCATGCAACATCTTTCCTTTCATCAGTAAGGCAGGAGACTCAATATATGTACAAACGGAAACACAACGATCCAACTGTCACATCGATCCAGTATCCCTCCATGGCCCGGCAGCAGTTTACCCGAATCCTTGATGTCATACACCCGTTTATAGGCGGATTGCACCAAATCCCCGAGTTGACCGATAACAGCGCATGAAAGCCCGATCAGAATCGCTTGTCCAGCCGTCAGGAATCCATCTGAGAAGAATGAAAAGAGCAGAGATGTGAACACGGCGATGACCACACCGCCGAGAGCACCTTCAACCGTTTTGTTCGGACTAATGGACGGCCACAGTTTATGGCGCCCCATGGCGCGTCCGACAAAATACGCTCCCGCATCACTTGCCCAGATCGAGGCCAGAAGCAGAAAAGTCCAGAATACGCCATGGCCGTCAGGAGCATGTCGTGATTCGGCAATAAAGGAAAATCCGATTCCGATATACGCTGAAGCCATAAACAATAAGGAAACCCGTTTGATATCAATTACATTCTTCGTCGTCACGGTCGCCAGTAAAAATAAAAGCAGCAGGAGCCAAAGTACATGTTCCCACGGGATCTGAATATTCAAATCAAGCGGACCCCATGGAAATACAAGCAACAGCACCCCCGCATATCCAATCCACGCCGTTCCCCCGAACGGTGCCGTATTGGTCATGCGCACAAACTCATAATAACCGATTAGCGCCATCGCCAGAATCAGAAGATGGTACCACAGACCGCCTATGAAACATAATCCTAAAAAGACCGCTCCCGCTATAATTCCGGTAATCAATCGCTGTTTCAAAACGTTCCATCCTCCATCGGCTACGAAAGTCCACCGTAGCGCCTTGTTCTTTGTTGATAATCGGCTACGGCCTCCACCAAATGGTCTTTGGTAAATTCCGGCCAATAGGCATCCGTAAACCAAAGCTCACTATACGCGAGCTGCCACAGCATAAAATTACTTAGCCTCAGCTCGCCGCTTGTGCGGATCAGTAAATCCGGATCCGGCAATTCGCCTGTGAGGAGCCGCTGGCCAATCAGTTCCTCTGTAATATCCTCAGGACGAAGAATCCCGTCGCGCACTTCTCGTCCGAGCGCCTTGACACTTTCGGTGATCTCTTTCCGGCTTCCGTAATTGAGTGCAAAGTTAAGCACAAGTCCGTCATTGCCGGCTGTCTTCGCAACTGCTTCTTCCATCGCAGACACGGTATGGGACGGAAGGTCTTCCGGATGTCCCATCATGCGGACCTGGACATTTTTCTCGATCAGCTCTTCCAGCTCAATAGCCAGGAACTCTTGCGGAAGCTTCATCAGAAAATCGACCTCATCCTTCGGACGCGTCCAATTTTCTGTCGAAAAAGCGTACATCGTCAATATTTTGATTCCCAAATCATCGGCGGCAATGGCCGCTCTTTTGACAGCCTTCATGCCATTCTGATGGCCAACGATTCGCGGCATACCGCGCCGTTTTGCCCAGCGTCCATTACCATCCATGATGATGGCGACATGATGTGGGATGTTGTCCGGAGAGAGCTGATGCGTCTGCTGACTGTCCTCCTGATTCAACCACGATCGAACCCGTTTGATCATTCCATTTCCTCCAGGCATCTTTCTGCAAAAAAAGAGACAAACCCCACCATTGACAGGAGGGGCCACAAGTCTCTTATACTTCCATAATCTCTTTTTCTTTAGCAACGAGGACTTTGTCGACTTCTGCGATAAATTTATCCGTCGCTTTTTGGATATCTTCCTGATGTCTCCGGGACTCGTCCTCGGAAATATCTGTTTTCTCCAATTTTTTGATGTCGTCGTTGGCATCACGGCGAATGTTGCGGATGGCCACTTTCGCTTCCTCGCCGAATTTCTTCGTCATTTTCACCAGTTCGGTTCTGCGTTCTTCCGTCAGTGCAGGTACGACGAGACGAATTTGATTACCATCATTCGCCGGCGTCAATCCGACATCAGATTTCATGATCGCTTTCTCGATATCGGCCAAGGACGACTTGTCCCAAGGCTGGATCATGAGCGTTCTTGAATCCGGCGTGCTGATGTTAGCCAGCTGATTCAGCGGGGTTGGTGCTCCGTAGTATTCAACCGTGATCCGGTCGAGCAGCGCTGGCGCTGCCCGTCCTGCGCGCAGCGTTGCCAGGTCACGCTTCAAAGACAAGATCGCTTTTTCCATGCGTTCTTCTGCATTCTTTTTCACCGATTGCGGCATTAATCTACACTCCCTTTGACGATCGTTCCGATTTTCTCGCCCAGAACGACGCGCTTGATATTACCTTGCTCCGTAATAGCGAAGACGATGAGCGGGATGTTGTTGTCCATACATAACGATGAAGCTGTAGAGTCCATTACCCCAAGGTTTTTGTTCAATACGTCTAGATACGTAAGCTGCTCGTACTTCTCGGCAGTTTCATCCTTAAATGGATCAGCGGAGTACACTCCGTCCACCTTGTTCTTCGCCATGAGAATCACTTCTGCTTCGATTTCCGCTGCGCGAAGCGCTGCAGTCGTATCGGTGGAGAAGTATGGGTTACCCGTTCCTGCCGCAAAAATTACGACACGACCTTTTTCCAAATGCCGAATGGCTCTGCGGCGAATATACGGCTCCGCAATTTGCTGCATTGAGATAGAGGTTTGCACCCGAGTCGGCACATCGATCTGCTCCAAGGCATCCTGAAGAGCCAAAGAGTTCATCACCGTAGCCAGCATTCCCATATAATCTGCTGTCGCACGGTCGATTCCGTTCGCGCTGCCGGCGATACCGCGCCAGATGTTTCCGCCGCCGCATACGATGGCGACCTCCACACCAAGCTCAACCACCTCGCGAACCTGCTCAGCGATCGATGAGATCGTCTCAGCATCAATACCATATCCATTCTGCCCTGAAAGGGATTCCCCACTGACTTTCAATATCACTCGTTTATATACTGGCTGTTCCAAATGATAACCCTCCACTTTAAGACGGCGCCTAAGTATACGACGCCCGTTTGAAAAACGACAGACAGACACACCGGCACTGCTTGACGGTTTATAAAAATCGGGTAAAAACATCCGTCTCAAGTAGAAACTTCTGGTCGTCTAATCAAGACTAAAGTCCATTCTTTCTTGTGAGATAAGGGTGCCTTACTCCGAATTTATAACAATCTTATCTCTCTTATGCCTTTATATCTCTTAAAAAAGAAGGAACACAGGTGTGTTCCACTCTTTTCTATAACTTATATTAGCCCATTCGGCTTATTTATTCACCTGGGACATAACTTCTTCAACGAAGTTGTCTTGTTTTTTCTCCAAGCCTTCGCCAAGTTCAAAACGGGCAAAACGACGGATGGAGATGTTCTCACCGATCGTGCTGATTTTTTCGTTAAGCAGCGTGTTGATCGTTTTGTCAGGATCTTTGACGAAGGATTGCTCAAGCAAGCAATATTCTTCATAGTATTTGTTGATGCGGCCTTCAACCATTTTCTCAACGATTTTTTCAGGCTTGCCTTCGTTCAGGGCTTGGTTTTTCAAAATCTCTTTTTCTTTCTCAAGATCTTCAGTCGGCACTTCTTCACGACGAACATATTTAGGGTTAGCAGCCGCAATATGCATAGCGATATCGCGAGCGAACTCTTTAAATTGATCTGTTTTACCTACGAAGTCGGTTTCACAGTTGATTTCAACGAGAACGCCGATCCGTCCGCCACCGTGAATATAAGACTCTACAACACCTTCAGTTGCAATACGGCCAGCTTTGTTAGCTGCTGCAGACAAACCTTTTTCGCGAAGTACTGCGATCGCTTTGTCGATATCACCATTTGTTTCATCCAGCGCTTTTTTGCAATCCAGCATGCCCGCGCCTGTTCTTTCGCGAAGTTCTTTTACCGCACTAGCTGTTACTGCCATTAGAATTCCCTCCAAATTGGTATGATGAAGTTTTGCGTTTGGTCCTCAAGAAAACCATCATTCTTTTGTTCTCTCCAAGATTCCAGACCGCATTAAGTAGTTGTTCTTCCCCTGAGATGCCAGGCTCCGGATTTCACACGTATTCGCACGTTATCCGTTCTAACATCTTAAAAAAAGGGCAGTGAGAGGTTATACACCTACCAACCACCCTTTTCATTTAATTCATGGTTTATACGTTTAATCCCGATTAAGCAGTTGTTTCTTCGCCTTGGTGAGCTTCAACAACGGCATCGGCCATTTTACCAGTCAACAATTTGACAGCGCGGATCGCGTCATCGTTACCTGGAATTACATAGTCGATTTCATCCGGATCACAGTTCGTATCAACGATACCAACGATTGGGATACCCAATTTGCGAGCTTCCGCTACTGCGATGCGCTCTTTGCGAGGATCGATAACGAACAATGCGCTTGGAAGACCCTTCATGTTCTTGATACCGCCCAAGAATTTTTCAAGACGATCTTTCTCTTTGCGGAGAAGGATAACCTCTTTCTTAGGCAATACTTGGAACGTGCCGTCCTCTTCCCAAGTTTCGAGCTGCTTCAAGCGGTTGATACGCTTTTGGATCGTTTCGAAGTTAGTCAAAGTTCCGCCGAGCCAACGTTGGTTGATGTAGTACATACCGCAACGTTCTGCTTCTTCCTTCACGGAATCTTGAGCTTGTTTTTTCGTGCCGACGAACAGGATTGTACCGTTCTCTCCAGCTACGCTTTTTACGAAGTTGAAAGCTTCTTCAACTTTCTTGACCGTTTTTTGCAGGTCGATAATGTAGATACCGTTTCTTTCAGTGAAGATAAATTTATCCATTTTCGGGTTCCAGCGACGAGTCTGGTGACCGAAGTGAACGCCAGCTTCCAAAAGCTGTTTCATGGAAATTACTGCCATCTTCACGCACCTCCTAAGTTTGGTTTTTGTGTGTCCCTCCGCCGAGATCATTTTTCATTAAGACTCCCAATCCTGGAAGCACCCTCAACGAAATCACTCTGGCGTGTGTTTTAACACCGTCAATTACTATAACATAACCATGGGCAGGTTGCAATGTCTTTTATGTACTTCATCAGGTCCAGCCAATCAAGAGCTTGAAGAGTTCCTATAAAGAAAAAAACCTCTCTCAACCGGAGTGCTAGTTGGAGGGTTTTGTCGTGATTTTCGTGATGATCGAATTGTAACTCTCGCCTGCCGTAAACGAGTATGTACCGCTCAGGATCTTGGTGTTGATTTTATTCTCGGTAGCTTTAGTGATGAATGCCTGTTTATTGTCAATGACGCCGGCATTCATAAGGCTGTTTGCTACATCGCTGAGATTGTTTCCGGATGGAATGATTACTTTAATCTGCGCTTCCGCTTTAGCCGGTGTTTTCGGCTTCGCCGGATTCGTTACCCGGGGGGATTCCTGTTTCTTCTCCTCGCCCGGTTCAGGCTTCTTCGGCTGCTCCGGTGCTTCCGGCTGTTCCGTTCCCGTCTTCTGTGCAGGATCGGCTCCTTCGGACTCGCCGCCCTCACCAAGCTTCTTCTCTTCCCACTGCTCCGCCGTCAACAGCTCGTCTGAACCTTCGACGACTTGCATATCCAAAGCTTCCGCTGCAGCAACCAGCTGCTCCTTCGTTAATTCCTGCGTCTGTGATGCAGTTGTGCCTTGACCGATCCACATCAGCTGAAGCAGCACTGCACCGATCACGAGACCACTTCCCAGGCCCATCATAAATGTACGGTTCTTGATCACACGGACTCCTCCTGTTTGGCCAACTGAATAATAAGTTGAACTTCGCCTCGCTGAAGACCCGTGGTCTTGGCAATCATATCGATGGACTTTCCTTGTTCATATAGATCAAACAGCTCCGCGTATCTGGATTTGATGGAATGTACAGGAGGTGCAGGTTCAGCTTCGGAAGTCGCTGCAGCTGCTCCTGCGGACAAAGAAACGGTCGCAGCGGCTTGCACAAGCTTCTCTTCCGCCAGTCGAAGACGCGTTTGCGAATCGGTCATCTTCTCCTCCATGGCCAGCATGCGGTGCCGCAAATCACTGACCTGCTCTTGATGTGCTTGCTGCTTGGCATCCAGTTCTTTTTTCATCTGGCTAACCAGTTCCACCAACTGTTCGTTCTCATTTTGGATTTCCGCCATGTATCCTTCAAGCGTGTTCTCCACTTCTTTTACAACCCGCTCGCTGGACACGTTCTCTTCACGGCGTTTCGGCAGCATAAAAGCATACAGCACGGCGGCAATGCCAAGCAGCACGATATATATCCATGGTTTCAAATCCATTAACTCCTTTATGCCTATAAATTATCTAGAGCGAAACATCGAAATTTTTGCCTTTATAAGGATGCTCAGCCGGCTGCTCCACTGTTTCGCTTGATTCTGCCGCTCCCCGGCCATGTTGCTGCCCAGAGGATTGACGGCTACCGTCATCGCGCACGGCTGTCTCCGCCGTCTCACTCACTTCCGTGCTTCGCTGGGCTTCCGCACGGCTGTTCTTCGTTAATTCACCCGTAAGCAGTGTCTGATCATTCATCGGTCGCTGCTGGGTTTCATTATGCATCTTGCCCGCTTCATTGGTTCTGGGGACCGCAATTTGCATCTCAACCGATTTCAAACTCAATGGAATCACCTCATAATATAGGATCATGTCCACAAGCATTTAAAACGTATGTTTTGACCTACAAGAGCGGCACCATGGTGATATCCCCTTCATGATAGTAAAAAGAAACCCGCTGCGTGGGATCCTTAACAAAGCGGGTATACCGCCCGATGACAATTTTGGCTCCGCCGTAGATCGTCTTTACCACATTCACTCTTGCTTTGCCGGTATCCTCCAGCATCTTCTCGATTTCCAGCATACGGTCCTTGATATCGGCTTGTTCTGCCATGTTTGATTTCTTGGTCGCATTCAGCTTAATCCGCAGCGCTAGCTTGTCTGGCGACAATTGACCCGAGGAAGCTAATTGATTCAGAAGATAAAGCGCTTTATCGGTTTTATCCATACTTTCTAAAGATTGCTTCAATTGGGCTCTGAGATCCGCCAGTTCATTCCGCAGCTCAGGCAGCACGCCGACTTCAACAACAGTAGCCGTCGACATGCTGTTTCCGATCGTTCGCGCAACGACCTTTTCCCCGGCCTGCAGAATGCCGCCCACCACGAGCCCCTTCATCCCGTTGCATTCGATATTCTGAACCGCGCGGATATTGGAATGCATGATGCTCTGTGAGACGAATACGCTAGCGCCGGCTATGACATTTCCATCCTGGATGAACGAGCTTTTGACATCCTGGCCCGCCTTTACATAGCCCTTATTGTAACCGATGATTCCGCCGGATATATCGATCGAACCTTCAGCCTCCAGCTCGGCTCCTTCCACAAAGCCGGTAACTCGAATATCCCCTGCTGCCTTGATTCTGAATCCGGTAAGCACATTGCCGCGAATGACCACCGTACCGACAAAATCGATATTGCCAATACTGTAATCAACATCCCCGTTAATCTCATATACCGGAAACACATTAATTTTTCCTTTTTCAGTTTTGGTGAGGAGTCCGTCAAGGGCAGCGTACATTGCAGTTTTCTCGGCGTTAACAACGACGTTCTTCCCCACCTTGAAATGAGCTTCCTTACCCGGTTTGCTCGGAATCTCCTCTCCGGTCACCGCAGTTCCGGGGACTCCTTTTGTTGGCGGGATTCGGGTTGCCAGCAGCTGGCCTTTCTTTACATTATTTAAACGAATCACTTCTTTATAGTCCACTTTGCCATCTTCGATCTCCAGCGGCTTCAGGTTCGTCTCATTCCCAAAATTAACGGTAAATTCGATTCTGCCGTTCTGTCCGTGCATAGGTTCCGTTCCCATGGCAATCGGCGTTCTACTATATTGATATTCCTCCGCATGTTCTGCGATTCGCCGCAACGTATCATGTTGAAGTCCATATCGTACCTGGTGACTTCTCAGAAATTGTTCAAGAGCTTCTACAGAGCAAGAGAAATCCTTCTCCCACTTGGTGAACTGTATATAGGCGACGACCTTGTCATCCGATAGCGTAACGCTAAAGTACTGATCCAATGCATAATCTACAGACAATCCAGGAACCCCCTTCATAAATGGCAAGCGTCAATCGTTTTGCATCAGCAAATCCCGATCTTTATCGAGCGCGCCCCGAAGTCTCAATATCGCTTTGGAATGAAGCTGAGATATTCGTGAAGGTGATAGCGACATCACCTCAGCAATTTCGCTGAGTGATAAATCCTCATAATATAATAAGGAAACTACGGTCCGCTCTTTCGGGGTTAATTTACCGATACCCTTCATCAGGGCTTCTCGCAGATAAAATTCATGGACCTTGTGATCCGGATTTTTCGCTTTCTCATCAACCAGGAGCGACATTCGGGTCTCAGACTCCTCCTCGCGGATCGGATCCTCCAGAGATGTCAATGTCATGACCGCTACTTCCTGCAGCATGTGCCGGAACTCCTTCTCAGTCACATCAAGGTAATCACTCATCTCGGAATCACTGACGCTGCGTAAATACTTCTGTTCCAACTGCTGATATGCAGTTTCAATCTTCTTCGCTTTCTCGCGGACGGAACGCGGCACCCAGTCCCCTTGGCGCAGCGAGTCCAGAATAGCCCCGCGCACACGCCAAGAAGCATAGGTTTCGAACTGCAGCCCTCGTTTGTAATCAAACTTTTCGATGGCATCAATCAGACCCATTACCCCATTGCTGGCCAAATCTCCCTTAGAAACGTTCTTCGGAAGACCGATAGCCAAGCGGCTTGAAACATAGTCAACGATGTGCAAATGATATTCGATTAGTTTCTTCTTCGCTTCATGGTCTCCATCTTCCTTCCATGCGCTCCACAAATCCGCATGGTTTAGCACAGAAGCTTTACGTTCGTCCAATTGCCTTCACCCTCCTTATTTTTCCGTAAGGTGACGAACGGCCTTGGCCAGTTCTTCGGGTTCTTTCGTTGATACCAGCTTAGGAGGATTTAGCGGTACAAAGTCTCCATTCTCTTTGCTGCTGGATTCGGAATGGATTAAATCCATCAATTCCCGATCCTCATCAGGCGTGGATAAATCAAGAACAGTTCCTCGGTCTTGCTCCCGCTGCGTGTCGACGTCCCCTTGAACAACGGCTCGCGGACCCGTAATGGCAGCAAACATCCAATTCAGCAGGAACGCCAGAAGAAACCAAATCACACATGCAAGGAGAGCCCGATACATGCTAGTCATCCACAGATTGTTACGTATGGAGAATATAAACGTGAACACAAAACCGGCAATTCCAGTCATCAGATAAAAACGGAGTTTTCCCATTAGCTACAATTCCTTTATGCCCTTTTGTACGCTTCGTATTGTAAACTTACCCGTTGCACAGTCCAACTCAACGGTTCTTCCATAATTTCCTCCGGTATCCTCGGCAATTAGCGTAATCCCCATCTGCTCGAGCCCAGCCTTGCAAGACTCTACATTACGCGGACCAATGCGCATGGTGTCACCCGAGCCGGCAAAAGCAAACATTTGAGCTCCCCCGGCCATTTTGGCTACCATACGTGCCGGAGACGCACCCAAATTCCTCATCTGATTCAACAGGATCGGAAGAGCCGTATCGGCGTATTTGGCCAGGTTTAGCTGCCCTTCTCTGGCAATCGCTGAAGATGGAAGCATTACATGCGCCATTCCACCAATCTTCGTCACCGGATCATACAACGTCAGTCCGACGCACGAGCCGAGTCCCGTTGTACGCAAAATACCGTTCGGACCTGCGACGTTCAGATCCGCCATGGCTACTTTCACTATGCTTTGTTCTTCAATCATGCTCTAAAGGCACTCCTAAAGCTTCGAAAATTTGAGCAAATGATTGTGGATCAGGTATCAGGAAGAACTGGCCTTCCACCTCGTTCTGCCCTTCTAGGAACGTCGTGTTGATTAAGAGGGCATCATCTCCCATTTCTCCGAACTGCAGCAATCCATAACTTAAGATGGCACCTGCCATATCCATCGCGAGGGCCGGCACCGTAGGTGTCATGGACAGATTGGTCAGATCGGCAAGCGACGATAAGTACGAGCCTGACAATATGTTTCCGATCTCGCATAATGCGGACTGCTCCATCTCGGAGAATTGTTCCTCATCCGACACTTCAAAGCCCGCCAGATTCTGCAGTAAATTCTTCCCGGCTTCCGGACTCATAATAAAGAAGAGATTGCCCGGCGCACTGCCTTCCACCCGTAAAAATACGGCAAGAACGAGCTGTTCGCTTCCTCCTACACTTTCGGCAATCTGCTCAAAAGGCAGGAGTTGAACTTTGGGTACAGCCATATCAATTGGTTTGTTAAGCAAGCGGGAGAGGGCGGTTGCCGCATTGCCCGCTCCGATGTTTCCTACTTCCTTCAAAACATCCATTTTGATTTCCTTGCCATGCTTAAACAGCTCCACTGTCTACTCCTCAAGGCCTTCCAGCTGAATAATCTCACTCTTGTTCAGCACTTCGGACAGATTCAGCATGACGAGAAGGCGCTCCTCTCCTACCTTCGCGACACCGCGAAGATATTTCGCTTTAATCCCGCCGACCACCTCAGGCGGAGAGTCAATGCTGTCCGTATTCAGATCGATGACATCACTAGCGGAATCTACGATAAAGCCTACCTGCATGTCATTGACAGCTACGATGATAACCCGCGTTTGATCGGTTGCTTCCACCTCGTCCAATCCAAAACGGCCGCGCAGATTGATTACAGGAATGACGACGCCTCGAAGATTAATAACACCTTTTACGAAAGCATAAGTCTTCGGAACACGCGTAATGGGCATCATTCGCTCAATGGTTTGAACCTTGTCTACCTCAATGCCGTATTCTTCCTCGCCAAGTTTAAAGACAATAACCTTGATTTCTTCTCCCATGAATAAGTCCTCCTTCAAAATGTGTGGCCTGCCGTGCTTGATAGCATCGATTTATTTGATAAATGCATTTGCGTCGATGATAAGAGCGACCTGTCCATCCCCGAGGATGGTTGCTCCGGATACTCCCTGAATGGCAGGCAGATATTTACCGAGATTTTTAATGACGATTTCACTCTGACCGATAAAATCATCGATGGTGAGTGCCGCTAAACGATCCCCCTTGCGGATCACAACGATCTCCGTTTCTTCTTCCAGCTCTTCATCAAAATCTGGAACTTCAAACAAACGGCTAAGCGAGATGACCGGTATCAGCGATTCACGGAACTGGATCATGCGGCTGCCGTGAACATGTTTGATTTGCCCGCGCTTGATGATGCCCGTTTCAACAATGGAGGAAAGCGGAATCGCGTATTTTTCGGACCCCATCCGAATCAGCATAGCTGCTATGATAGAGAGCGTTAATGGAAGCTGAACGGAGAAGTTCGTGCCTTTTCCCGGCGTCGAGTAGATGGTGACGTTACCGCCCAGGGCAACGATTTTGGATTTAACAACGTCAAGCCCAACGCCTCGGCCGGATACGTCCGAAATTTTCTCAGCGGTGCTGAATCCCGGCGCGAATAGCAGTTGATTGACCTCGTCATCGGTCATGGTCGCTGCTTCGGCCTCCGTCACAACGCCTTTTGCCAGCGCGTTCTTCAGAATCTTGTCACGGTAGATACCGCGTCCATCATCCTCAATCTCAATGAAGACATTGTTGCCGCTGTGGAACGCACGCAGATGCACGGTACCGGTCTCCGGTTTACCGGCAGCGATACGGTCGGCAACAGGTTCGACGCCATGGTCTGCCGAGTTTCGCAGCAAATGGACCAGCGGGTCACCAATCTCATCAATAACCGTACGATCCAGCTCTGTTTCAGCTCCGGTAATAATCAAATCAATTTTTTTGTCCAAGGTTTTGGCAAGGTCCCGCACCATCCTAGGAAAACGGTTGAACACCGTGTCCACAGGCACCATGCGCAGTTTCAGGACGATATTCTGCAAATCGCTGCTTACGCGGCTCATGTGCTCAACCGTGTCCGTCAGCTCCTGGTTCTTGGACTCGCTGGCCAGCTGCTCAAGGCGCACCCGATCAATCAGAAGCTCGCTGAACAGATTCATTAGAACATCGAGCCGTTCAATATCAACCCGGATCGTTCTTGAAGGATTACCTCCCCCAGCATTTCGGGCGGGTGCCTTGGATTCTTTGACAGGCGCTGAAGTTCCTTTGCCTTCCGGTGAAGCTGCAGCTGCTTGGGATGCTTCTGAAACTTGCGGTTTGACAGCTTCTGCTGTAGCCGCGCTCTCCTGTACCATTTGCTGCAAAGTTTCATGATCGAGCGCCACAACCGTGGTAGTCTCGATCTCCGAAACGCCCAGAATCTGGCTTTCAATATCTTGCGTTTCTCTTTGCGTTATGTAATACAACGAAAATACGCGATCGAATTCACCTTGTTCAATCTCTTGAACGTCCGGATACGTCTTGACGATTTCCCCGGATCTTTCCAGCGTTTCGAATACCATGTAGGCACGAACCGCCTTGAGTTGGCAATCCTCTCGCAATGTCACTTGGATATATAGAACCTTATGTCCTTCCGAAATCGATTGATCAAGCACGGAGAATTGAAACTCATCCAATTCAATGCCCTGAACGGCCGCAACAGAGTTATCCCCTTCGGCAGCTTCCCCAGCAGGTGTTGCCCCTTCTCCACGCACAATCGCCTGCAAAGATGCCACGATAGAGGAAACATCCGCTGTCCCGTCTCCGCCGTTGGTGATATCCTGCACCATCGATTCAAGAGCGTCCAAGCTTTTGAAGAGCGTGTCAAAGATAAAATCCTGCATCTTTAACTTTTCGTTCCGGACAAGATCCAGCACGTTTTCCATCTGGTGGGTAAGCGAAGCCAGATCTTCGTATCCCATCGTTGCTGCCATACCCTTCAATGTATGAGCCGATCGGAAAATAATCTGTACGATCCCGATATCGTCCGGGTTGCTTTCTAATTGAAGCATGTTTTCATTTAATGATTGCAGATGATCATTTGACTCATCAATAAACATTGTCAAATATTGATTCATGTCCATTGAGAGACACCTCCTCTTCAAGTTCACTTTCCGTTATTTACAGCTTGAACCATTCTAGGTGCGATATCATGTAGTGGCAGAACGTGGCTTACACATCCGAGCTCAACAGCTGATCTCGGCATCCCGTATACGACGCAGGTTTGCTCGCTCTCCGCGTAGGTGGATGTCACTCCTGTATCATAAAGCTTCTTCATCATTCTCGCTCCATCGCTTCCCATGCCGGTCATCAGTACCGGATGACGCTTAATCATGGTCAATGGCAGTAAGGATTCGAACAGCACATCTACAGATGGACGGTGACCGTTGCGGGCCTCATCCTCACTGATCCTGATTTGGTAAACGCCGCTGTCCGAACGGCAAACCCTCATATGGCTGCCTCCCGGAGCAATGTAGGCTTTGCCCGGTTCCAATACCATCCCTTGTTCAGCTTCCATGACTTCCAGCTGACTGAATGAATTCAGGCGCTGTGCAAGCGATTTGGTAAAGCTCGGCGGCATATGTTGAACGATGACAATCGGGGCACAGAAGTCACCGGGAATGGGCTCGAGAAAAGCTTTCAATGCTCTTGGCCCGCCGGTCGAACAGCCCACCGCAACCAAATCCGTCAATTCCATTGATTGCGGTATCTTTGCTTCACGGAGCTGAAGACTCTCGTTCTCTGGAAGCGCGACTGGAACAAAGTCTGCAACCGGCTTGCGATCTGCTTGTTTTCGCCTTGGTCCAGCGTGCTCTGCTCCTTCCGCAGCAGTAGACACCTTCTTTTCCACAGTTCGAGATGGCGGGATACGGGGCGACTCCTTTAGCTTGCTCCGTTGGTCAGTCTGGCTGACCGTTGTTCTCTTCTCAATCACCTGCGGCTTCTTGATCAGCGTTTTGTCAGAAGGCTTTGGCGAAAGAGGAACCGTTATGTCCGCACTCCGTCGTCTCTGCTCTTCTTCTTCCCACAATGCCCTCCGCTGTTTAGCCTGCATCGCCGCATTCAGTTGCTTCATTAGTTCTGAACGCACCTGCTCAATATCAAGCGCATTAGAAATGGAAGGCTTTCGTATAAAATCAAATGCTCCTGCCTCAAGGGCAAGAATGGTCTCTTTCATGCCTTGCTCATTAATGCCGGACAACATAATGACCGGACGGGGACCCGATTCCATTATCAGCTTCAGAGCATCAAGGCCGTTCATTTCCGGCATTTCTACATCCAATGTAATGACATCCGGATTTAATTCCTTTACTTTCCGAACGGCATCAAGACCGTTATCAGCTGTTCCGACAACTTGAAAAGATGGGTCACGCTCGATGAAATCGGAAAAGATTTTCCTCATAAATGCGGAATCGTCAACGACAAGCACACGAAAAGGCTTCATAGATGTCCACCTCAGTTTCCATTAATCCAAGCAAAGAATCATTTCGTACGTTTGAGCCACCGATGCATAAATCCTTTGATTCCCTTCGGAGCTTCAGGCTCTGTGGCAGCAGGGACGGTCATGTAGCGAAGCGCGATCCGTCTGATATCGCTGGAGGCGTTACATCGCGGATAAGCTGTTGTAAATGGGACCTGCCGTTTAACCGCCTGGACAACATGCGTATCATCGGCAATCGAACCCAGCAGCTTGATGTCGATATCCAGGAAACGCTGGGCCGTCAAAATAATTTTGCCCGCTGCTTCACTTGCCTCCTCTTCATCTCCCGCACGATTGACAATCAGGCTGAACGGAACCTGACATTCCGTGCCGTGCACCACCTTGATTAAGGCATAGGCATCTGTGATGGACGTCGGTTCCGGCGTCGTGACGACTAGGCATTCATCAGCGGAAGTAATAAACCTCATATTTTCCTTGGACAAGCCAGCTCCCGTGTCAAAAATGATATAGTCCATTTCCGAGGAAATAATTTCAATCTGTGAAATAAAATAATTCATTTCCTCTTCAGACAGGGACATCATGTCAGCCAAACCGGAACCTCCGGCAATGTAAGGAAGCTTGTCAGGTCCGTATTGAATTACTTCTTCAATGCTCTTCTCCCGGCGAATGAGATGATACAAGCTGTACCGGGAGCTCACGCCCATAAGAACGTCAATGTTTGCCATCCCGATGTCGGCATCAAACACCAATACCTTTTTGCCCATCGACTGTAAAGTCAGCGCAAAATTCAATGTGAAATTGGATTTCCCAACCCCGCCTTTACCGCTGCTGACCGTAATAATCTTGGCGGTTCTTGGGGATGTTGGTTTAACGCTGTTTCCTGATTGCTGAGAAGAAACCAGCTGGCGGAGCGATTGAGCTTGATCCGTCATGTACGAATCTCTCCCAGCAGCAGATGGCATAACCGCTCGCAGTCGGCCATCAGCAGATCATCCGGCACATTTTGACCATTGGTCATATAGGACAAGCGAAGGTTATGGGCATCAATCAGATTAAACAAGGAGCCGTAGCTGCCGGTCTCATCCATCTTTGTGAAGATGACCTTATCAAGTTCGTATTTGCTGAAATGATCCGCGATTTCGATCATATCGCTGCTCTTGGAGGTCAGGCTGAGCACAAGATAGGTTTCGCTTTGATCGGAATGGGAGAACAGGCTTTGAAGCTCGGAAACGAGCAGCTCATTCCGATAGTTCCGACCTGCAGTATCCATCAACACCAAATCACAATCCTGCAGCTTCTGAAGGGCTCGCTGCATATCACCGGGCGATTGCACGACTTCCATCGGCACATTGAGAATGGATGCATAGGTGCGCAGCTGTTCAACGGCAGATATCCGATACGTATCGGAAGTGATAAAACCTACCTTGCGTTGGTTACGGAACAGCTGCTCTGCTGCGATCTTCGCGATCGTGGTTGTCTTGCCGACCCCTGTCGGTCCGGCAATATATACAATCCGGGTCTCGGGCTGAACACCGCCGCCAATACGTCCCTCAAGGAACGCCTCGGCTTGCTTGTAAATCACGTTCTGCAGCTCGGCCTCGCTCATCTGCATATGACTGGCTTGCCAGGCTTCTTCAGCGGCAGTGAGCCACTCTTCCGTCAGCTTGGCCGAAAGATCCTGCTTAAGCAACTGATCCCGAATGAAATGCAGCGGCTCGGGAAGCTGCTGCGTTTCGAGATTTTGCCTGGACAATCGCGCGATCCATTCCTTCATTTCCTTAAGCTCTTCAAGGACTCTTTGTTCGGATTCACTAATTCCCAAACGGGAGCTTAATGGCTCCTCCTGTCCTCCACGAGAAGACTTATCAGACTTCACAGATTCAACTGATGC
The DNA here is from genome assembly GCF_025142895.1 of Paenibacillus sp. p3-SID867. Taxonomy (NCBI): domain Bacteria; kingdom Bacillati; phylum Bacillota; class Bacilli; order Caryophanales; family Paenibacillaceae; genus Paenibacillus; species Paenibacillus sp. p3-SID867. The sequence continues at coordinate 39,593 of NZ_JAMBDM010000003.1, read as the reverse complement.
AGCCGTTTGCGCTTGATCGCATCGCATCGCGGTTTGTGCAGGTGCTGCAGGCTGTTGCCCATGACCCGCTTCATCCTTGTAACTGTTAACGGCCTCCTCGGAAGCAGCAACCTGGCTAAGAATATCTGCAAAACGACTATAGTCATCCTCCTGCTGTACGCCGGAGGTTGTATCCGTGTTATTCACGGAATTCGTGGAGGCTTGTGAACCAGGCTTTGAAATTTCAGCCGTTCGTTGATAGGCCTTGGGTACGGCACCAGAAGGTACGGCAGGCGTAACTTTGGACTTCATCGGAGCAGAGCCTTTGGATTTCTCCGCTTGCTCTACTGCGGCGATTACCTCGATCTTCTTGCGGGTAAACATACCCAGGAATCCGCCCACCTTGGTTTCCTTCGTACTCAGTATGACGGCATCCGCACCTAAATCCGTACGAATGTGCTGCATCGCCTCAGGCATCGTGTCGACGATATACCTCTTCACTCTCATAAGTTCACCACTCCGACACTTTGAATTTCGACGTTCGGCTCCAGCTCACTATAAGACAACACCGGAATATCCTGCATGCTTCGTTCAATAACCTGCCTTAAATACATTCTTATGGCCGGTGAGGTAAGCAGAACAGGCTGCTGCCCCATCTGAATGATCCGGTTAACCTGTTCACTGAGCTTCTGAAACACGCTCTGTGTCGATGCCGGGTCCATGGCAAGATAGCTTCCTTGGTCGCTCTGCTGGACGCTTTCGGCGATCTTCTTCTCAAGCTGCGGTCCAACCGTGATGACCCGCATAGCCTCTCCCTCTTGAGCATATTGCTGGGTAATCTGCCGCGAGAGAGCTTGTCTTACATATTCGGTAAGGACATCGGGATCTTTCGAGTAATGTCCATAATCCGCAAGGGTCTCGAGAATCGTGACCATGTCCCGGATCGAGATTTTTTCGCGGAGCAGCTTAGCCAATACCTTCTGCACCTCTCCAATAGTCAGCACGGAAGGAATGAGCTCGTCCACAAGGACCGGATAGCTTTCTCTGATGTTATCAACCAATGCCTTGGTCTCCTGGCGTCCAATCAGCTCATGGGCATGTCTCTTAATCAACTCGGTCAAATGGGTAGCGACAACGGACGGTGGATCGACAACGGTATATCCGGCAAGATCCGCCCGCTCTTTCATGGCCTCATCTATCCAAAGCGCAGGGAGCCCGAAGGCCGGTTCGGTCGTTTCGATCCCCGTTACGGAATCATCCTCGTACCCAGGGCTCATGGCAAGGTAGTGATTTAATAATAATTCACCGCCGCCGACAGCATTCCCTTTTATTTTTATGACATATTCATTCGGTTTTAGTTGAATATTGTCGCGAATTCGGATAACCGGTACGACAAGTCCCAGCTCAAGTGCGCATTGTCTCCGAATCATAATGATCCGGTCCAATAAATCTCCGCCCTGCTGCGCATCTGCGAGCGGAATCAACCCATACCCGAATTCGAATTCGATCGGGTCAACCTGAAGCAGGTTGATCACACTTTCCGGACTTCGAACCTCTTCGATTTGTTGTTCCTCCTCCATCTGCTCCACCTCGACCTGCTTGCGATCCAGATTGTTCTGCATCCTCCGTGCCGCAATAAATAAGATGAGCGCAATCGGTGCGGTCGTAATCAGGTGAATGGGTGTGAAAATCCCTAGCAACAGAACGGTACCTGAAACAATGTACAATAGATGAGGGTATGAGAAGAGCTGCCCTGTCAGATCCTCCGCCAGGTTCCCTTCCGAAGAAGCTCTTGTAACAATCAGCCCCGCTGCAGTGGAAATCAAAAGCGCCGGAATCTGACTGACCAATCCGTCCCCGATCGTCAGGATGGAGTATGTGCTCATCGCGTCTCCGAATGACATTCCGTGAATCGAGATCCCGATGATAAATCCGCCGATCAGGTTGATCAGCATGATGACAATCGTAGCGATGGCGTCACCCTTAACGAATTTACTTGCACCATCCATAGCCCCGTAAAAGTCGGCTTCCCGCTCGATTTTTCTTCTCCGCTCCCTGGCTTGCTGCTCATTGATCAAACCTGCGTTCAGATCCGCATCGATACTCATCTGTTTACCAGGCATCGCATCGAGCGTAAATCTTGCCGCAACCTCTGCTACCCGCTCCGAGCCTTTGGTAATCACGATGAACTGTACAACAACGAGGATCAAAAAGACGATGAATCCAACCGCAATTTCGCCATTCGCTATCCACTTACCAAACGTGGCTACAACCTCGCCCGCACTAGCTTCCGACAGAATCAGCTTCGTTGTCGAAATGTTAAGCGCTACGCGAAACAGTGTCGTGATGAGCAATAAGGAAGGGAAGATGGAGAAGTCCAAGGCTTCCTTCGTATTCATGGCCACCAGCAAAATAATAAGCGCCAGCGAGACATTGATAATCAGGAGTACATCGAGCAGCCATACCGGGATCGGAAGAATCATCATGAGTACGATGCCAATGACACCCGCAAGGACAGATAGATCTTTTATTTTCACTGCAATGACGCCTCCGGTCCCTAATTATTTCACTTTACCTTTTAGTTTATATACATAGGCCAGCACTTCCGCTACGGCCTGGAACAGGTCTCCCGGAATCGAATCCCCGATTTCCGACCGTTGGTACAAAGCGCGTGCCAGCGGCTTGTTTTCCATCGTTATAATTCCGTGTTCCTTCGCTATTTCCTTAATCCGCAAGGCCATGAAATCCTGACCCTTCGCAATGATCTGCGGAGCTTCCATCATGGACCCGTCATACTTGATCGCCACTGCAAAGTGGGTTGGGTTCGTGATGATAACGTCGGCATTCGGGACTTCCTGCATCATCCGCTGCAGTGCCATCCGACGCTGGCGTTCCCTGATCTTCCCTTTGATCAGCGGATCGCCCTCCATCTTCTTGTACTCGTCTTTGATGTCCTGTTTGGACATTCGAATGTTTTTCTCATAATCATATTTCTGATACATGTAATCCAAAACGGCCAGAATGATCAGCCCGATGGCAATCTTAAAACCCAGTGACATGGTGATATCCGCCACGAAATGAAAAATGGTGTCGGGACCCATCGTCGACAAGGACGATAATCCTTCCCTGGCAGCCCACAAGGTGGTGTACACGAGGTAGCCGATGATGGTCAGTTTAATGACCGATTTCAAAAACTCGACCAAGGAACGCATCGAGAATATGTTCTTGAACCCTTTGATGGGATCGATTTTACTGAACTTCATTTTCAAAGTCTCGCCCGTCAGCATAAACCCGACCTGCAAGTAATTGGCGATCAGCGCAACAACGAAGATCGAGATAAACAACGGAGCCAGCAGAAGCAAGATTTGAACACCGTACTCCCCGAATAACTGCATCACATTGTCTTTCGTTACGTCCATGGAGAGCCGATTAATATAAATGTCAATAAACAGTCGAACAGTGCGGTCTCTCATATACCCGCCGAAAATTAACAAGCAAAAGAATGCGGCCAGCAAAACCGATGCACCCGATACCTCCATACTCTTGGCAACTTGGCCTTTCTTACGTGTATCCTGGCGTTTCTTCGGTGTGGCTTTCTCCGTCTTTTCGCCAGCGAACAACTGTAAGTCGACCGGATACCGGTATGACATCCGCTTCACCTCCATCCTCCTTAAGTCGGCCCGTCGCCAAGAACGCCGAGTAGCTGCCGGAGTGCTTCAAACATTTTGGCAAACAGATGATCAAATAGTGACACCAGCATCGGCATGAGCAGCATCAGCAGCACGAGTCCAACGATGATTTTGACGATTATACCGATAACAAATACATTGAACTGCGGCGCCGTCCTTGCCAGAAAGCCAAGCCCGACATCGGTCAGGAACAAAGCGGCTACTAGCGGAGCGGCCATTTGAAGTGCCAATACAAAAGAGTGCGAGAATGTCCGTACGAGAAAATCCGTCACATTACCGTCATGAATCTTCCCAAACACATCCCCCGTAATCGGAATCCAATCATAGCTGTACATAATCGCATCAAACAGGTAGTGATGGCCATTCATGCTCAGAAACACCAGTAGAGCAAGATAATACTTGAAGTTACCGATTAATGGACTGGAAGTCCCCGTAAAAGGATCGATGACATTTGCCATGCTGAACCCGATCTGAATGTCAATAAATGCGCCTGCCGTTTGGACGACGGTCATAATAAGATAAGCAGTGAAACCAAGCAGCAGTCCAACCAATACTTCCTGGACAATTAATATGACGTAAGACAGATCTTGCGGAACCACTTCTCCGATCCCGAACGAAAAATATACGATCAGGGCGATGATGGCCGAAAGGCCTATTTTGTAAGAAGGGGGTATACCGCGTGAAGTAAACACTGGCGATATTACAAAAAAAGCTGTTATTCGACAAAATATAAGCATAAAAACAGGTAAACTTTGCTGCAACCATTCCATGGACACTCAGCCTATCCGATATATTTGTAGAGATTGTCCAAAATTCCGTGGGTAAAATCCACTAACGTCGTTAATATCCAAGGACCAAACAGCAATAATGATATAAGAACGATAATAATTTTTGGTACGAAAGCCAGCGTCTGTTCCTGGATTTGTGTTGTCGCTTGAAAAATACTGATGATAAGTCCGACAACCAGTGCGAGAACCAGCATCGGTGCGCTCACCTGGAGCACAATATAAACCGCTTGTCCTGCCAGACCGATAATAAATTCAGCGCTCACGGCTAAGTCCCCCTGTATTCGAATTACTTGCCGCTTATTGCTACGTGTTAAAGCTCATCAGCATGGATTTCACTACCAAATACCAGCCGTCTACCAGAACGAAAAGCAAAATCTTGAATGGCAGCGAGATCATGACCGGCGGCAGCATCATCATACCCATCGCCATCAGCACGCTGGCAACCACGATATCGATGACCAGAAACGGAATGAAGATCATAAAGCCCATCTGAAAGCCCGTCTTCAGCTCGCTTATGGCAAATGCCGGTACCAGAACCGTTAATGGGATATCCTCGTAAGATTCGGGTTTCTCTGCGCCTGTGTAATTCATGAACAACAATAGATCCTTTTCCCGTGTGTGCGCGAACATGAACTTCTTCATGGGATCTTGAGCCTTATCCAGCGCTTCCGCTTGGGTAATCTCACCTTTAAGATAGGGCTGCAGCGCTACATCATTCATTGAAGACAACGTCGGAGCCATTACGAATAAGGTAAGAAACAGAGCCAGGCCGATCAACACTTGGTTTGGCGGTGTTTGCTGTGTGCCGAGCGAAGTACGGACAAAGCCAAGCACGATAACAATCCTTGTAAAACTAGTCATCAGCACCAGTATCGCCGGTGCAATGCTAAGTATGGTGATCAGGAGTATCAAGGACAAGGAGCTTGTCCCCGGTGTATCTCCCTCATTGCCGATTTGAATATCGATGTTTGGAATCGGATCCGCAAATGCCGTATGAGAAAACAGAAATCCAAACAATATGAAAATCGCGATAGCGTACGAGATCTTTTTATTCATGAATCTTTATGATCCTCCCGCAGCAATTCTTCGACCTTTTCTTTCCGGTTCGGTACGCTGCGCAGCTTGGACTCGAACACTTCATGGAAAGAAGATGTATCGTCCAATTCCATTTCTTCCGGTGGTTTGTCTTTACGGAGTTTTGCCGCCAGTTTCGTTATAAAAGGCGGCAGTGCCCCATTATGTATTCCAGAATCCTGTTCAAATGCAGCTTGGATAAGCGCAACTTCAGCTGGATCAGAAATTTTGTCCACCAACCGGACGTCTTCGCCAACTCCGATCACATAGATGCTGCCCCCAATTTCGACGAGCTGAAGGGATTTGTTAGGGCCCATCCCAACCGCACCCAAAGTACGAATGGAGCGGCCCTGCATCCAGCTCTGATTCTTTCTGCTGAGAAAGCGAATCAGGAACACGATCAACGCAACGATGATGGCAAGTACGATAAAGACATAAAATAACTGTAAATAATACCCGGTAGTACTACTTGAGCCTAATCCATCAGAAGCTGCCATCATCATAAGAAGAATCCTTATACGCCAAGCGTCTTATTGATGGCTTCAATGACTCTGTCCGATTGGAACGGTTTAACGATAAAGTCCTTGGCTCCAGCTTGGATCGCATCAATAACCATCGCTTGTTGGCCCATGGCAGAGCACATAATCACTTTTGCATTCGCATCGACTTTTTTAATCTCTTTCAGCGCTGCGATACCATCCATTTCCGGCATCGTAATATCCATCGTAATCAGATCTGGACGAAGTTCCTTAAATTTCTCGATTGCTTGCGCACCGTCCTGTGCTTCTCCCACAACCTCGAATCCGTTTTTGACCAATATGTCACGGATCATCATTCTCATAAATGCAGCATCGTCCACAATCAGAATTCGGTTAGCCATTGATAAAAATCCTCCCTAAAATGTTTGTGCTATTGTAATTTTTGAATCCGGTCCCATTGGCTCACGATATCCGTCACGCGTACACCAAAGTTCTCATCGATGACAACGACCTCGCCCTTGGCAATCAGTTTATGATTGACAAGGATATCTACAGGCTCACCGGCAAGCTTGTCCAGCTCGATGATCGAACCTTGCGACATTTCCAGGATATCCTTAATTTGCTTTTGAGTCCTCCCTAATTCTACGGTGACTTTAAGGGGAATGTCCATCAGTAAGTTCAGATTGTTTTCATCCACCTGGGTGTACGGCGCAGATTGCAGATTCGCAAACTGTACGGGCTGTACATTCACATTGCGATTCGGCATGCCGCCATATTGTTGCGGCTGCGCTTGGTAAGGCATCTGCGGCTGTCCATATGGCATGGATTGCGGGATCGGCCCTCCCTGTCCCTGCATTGGCTGGCCGTAGCCTTGTCCGTAGTCGTATCCTTGGCCTATATCATTGCCATTCACAGAGTTAGCCGGTGCTTGAGCCGGTTCCTGGGTACTAACAGGTGCTTCCACCGCCGGCGCGGCTTCCTGCTTCGCAGGCTGAGGCTCTTCCGTTCCATTGATAAGCATGTGCACCATATCCTTGGAAAAATGAACGGGAAGCAGCTGCATAATGGTTGAATCAATAAGGTCACCGATAATTAATCGGAATGAAATCTTAATCAGTGTTTCATCTGGCGGAAGGTTGCTAACCCCTTCACCTTTTGCCATGTTCAGAATATCAATGCCTGGCGGCGATATATTGACAAACCGGTTAAAAATCGTCGACATGCTCGTTGCGGAAGAGCCCATCATCTGGTTCATCGCTTCCTGAACGGCACTGATATGAATCTCGTTCAGTTCCTCTTCCACGGGGTTGCCTTCCCCGCCTAACATCAGATCGGCAATGACCTGAGCATCGCGCGTTTTAATGACTAGCGAGTTAATTCCTTCAAATCCATCCACATAAGTAACATGTACCGCTACATGCGGCTTCGGAAATTCTTCCTCAAACTCGCTTCGCTTAATGATCGACACTTTGGGTGTTGTGATATCCACTTTTTTGCCCAGCAAGGTAGACAGAGCGGTTGCAGCACTGCCAAAGGTAATGTTACCAATCTCGCCGAGCGCGTCCTGCTCCAAAGGTGTTAATACATCATCGACAGTCGCCGCCGAAGGAATTGATGCTGGTGATGCCATTTCCGACTGTTTTAACAAAGCGTCGATTTCTTCCTGGGATAAATAGTCTTTACTCGTCAAATTCTTCAGCTCCTTCGATGACAATTTCATCGATTTGTACAGCAACCCGGTCTTTTATCGTTCCGGGACTGCCAATAAACTTTAATCTGTCCCCAACCTTAATGGAAAGTCCATCATGCATCGGCTTGTTTAATGAGATGACGTCACCGACGCTCAGTCCTAAAAATTCGGACACGGTAAGCTGTGAAACGCCCAGTTCGGCAACAATCGGAAGCTTGGCCTTGCTTACACGCTGCTTAAGAGCATCTACTTCCTCTGGAACACTCGCTTTTTTCTCCGAGATAAACCACTGATGCGCCGATAGCTTCGACATGATCGGTTCCAGCACAACGTGCGGGATACACAGATTAATCATCCCCGTGGTATCGCCGATTTTGGTGCTAAGGGAAATCAGCGCAATGGTTTCGTTTGGAGAAACAATCTGCATAAATTGCGGATTCGTTTCCAATGCTTCAAGCCGCGGTGAGATGTCCAGCACCGTTTTCCATGCTTCCTGCAGGCTGTCGAATGCCCGGCTGAAAATGCGTTCCATGATGATCGTCTCGATTTCGGTCATCGAGCTGATGGAAGTAGGAGCAATGCCTGTTCCTCCCAGCAAACGGTCCAGCATCGCGTAAGCAATGTTGGGATGGACCTCGAGCACCATGCGCCCGACAAGCGGTTCCGCCTCGAATATATTAAGAACTGTCATTTTGGGTATGGAGCGAATAAATTCATCATATGGAAGCTGTTCAACCTGCACCACGTTAATTTGCACAAAAGTACGTAATTGTGCTGAGAAATATGTGGTCAAATATCGTGCAAAGTTCTCGTGAATGCGGGTCAAGCTCCGAATATGATCCTTGGAAAACCGGAGTGCCCTCTTAAAATCATAAGAACGAATTTTCTTTTGCGTTTCCTCTTTTTTCAGTTCTTCAGCATCCATTTCCCCTGAAGAGAGAGCGGCCAATAAGGCGTCGATCTCATTCTGCGATAAAACATCAACCATCTACTCACCCCCTTACAGGTCGTCCGACGAACAGTCTAGATACCTACGATCATTACTTCCGTCATTTCGATTTGAATCAAAGTCCCTGACGTTAACGACTTATTGATCAGATTCTGCAGCTTGGCAATAAACTGTTCGCGCCCTTTGGAGTCATTGAGCAACTCGGGTTTCGTGTCGGCCAAAGTTTTGATAATAATCGGTTTGATCTTAATTTCCTTGATTTTGTCGAATTCTTCCTTTGCTTTTTTGTCATTAAGCTGAAAAGCAAATGCCATCTGGGCAACAAATTCAGGATCTGCGAGATTCGTCTTAATTCCGGTTATTTCCGATGTCATATTGACGATCTCATCGGCAGAATACTTAGGTAAAGCCGCTGCATTGGCTGAAGCCTGACTTTTACCGTTATCGCCAAGTAATTTATCCGACAATAGGAAGATCGCCAGGACAATCAGCGTAATGGATAACAGGATCGTAATTAACCAGGGGAGCATCTTTTTCATGAAGGTTCCTCCAATTGCTGCACTTTAATGGTAGCTTGATGAATGCCTACCTCGTGATGATACGCCTTAACGGAAGCGATGATTTCATTTGCACTTTCAAGCACAATCATGCGTTTTCCATTAATCAAAGTAATGTAGGTGTCAGGAGTCTCCTCAACCATTTCTATCAACAGCGCGTTAAGCCACAACTGCGAACCATTTAACCTCGTTACCGATATCATGGACAGCCTCCTTGTTTAATCAGGGAGGGGATTGCCCCTCCCTATCCATCCTTATCGTTTCAGATTGACAACTTCTTGAAGCACTTCGTCCGAAGTCGTGATTATGCGGGAGTTAGCTTGGAAGCCGCGCTGAGCGACGATCATTTCCGAAAATTCACCTGTCAAGTCAACGTTGGACATTTCGAGCTGTCCTGAAATAATAGCGCCAGTTCCTTCTTCGGCATTATTAGCTTCGAACATGACAGCATCCAGATCGCCATCAGGAACCGCATTAAGAGTCACACGATACATATTGCCGCCGATTTTCTCCAGACCTTCCGGATTCGGAATTTTCGCAACGCCGATGATGGCTCCCTCTTCCGTTGTCCCGTCACTCATCTTCTGAATGATGGCGCCATTCTGCGCTATCGTGAATGCCGTTACTTCATCGTCCAACTGGATAGGATCCCCATTCGAATCGAGAACAAGCATACCGTCCGAGGTTACCAGGTTACGCGCTACGTCTACATGAAAATCGCCTGCACGGGTCAAGAAAGCCATATCCTGATCCTCGCTAAGCTTTACCATGAAAAATCCGTCTCCGTCAATTCTCAGGTCCGTCGGATTATTGGTTGTCATTGCGCTACCTGGTGTATGCAATGTATCAATCGAACCGATCGATACACCAAGACCGATCTGCTTCGCGTTCACACCACCGGTAGGATCGTCGGTTCCCGGCGTAACACCGGACATCGTTTGGCTGAGGATATCTTTAAACATCACGCGTCCCGCTTTAAACCCAACTGTGTTTACGTTGGCAATGTTATTACCAATGACATCAAGCTTGGTTTGGAAACCTCTCATTCCGGAAATACCGGAATACATGGATCTTAACATCGATTTTCCTCCTTCAGTTATGGACCGCTTCTGTCGATCAGCGGCCGCCTGGCTTCCTCACGGGCCAGCCAGATTTATGAAATAATTACTGCACTATCAATTTGCGTAAATACGTTATCCTTCATCGCGTTGCCATCCATTGCAGTGACTACGGTCCGATTCGGAATATTCACAATGAGAGCCATATCCTTCATCAGAATGAGTGACTCCTTGCTCCCCTTCGCGGCAGCTTTATCCACTGCGCTCTGGATCTGCGCAAGCTGATCGCCCTTTAATTCAATGCCGCGCTGCTGAAGTCTCTTCGCCGCATGATTGCTGATTTTAAGCAGATTCTCATTTAAAAGTTCCTGAAACGTCCCGGCGGGCGGGTTAGCGTGAGCTTGCGTTTTACGCTCATTATGAAGTGCCGCTGGATGTATTTTCCCAGGGTATAAATGCCCTATCATCATGCGGTCACTCATGGCGCTACTCCCCCAGGCTCTTCTCCCCCTTGTCCAGGATCTACGGCCTCAGGAGCTGACGGATCGGGATTGCCTGTTTCGGGTACGGAAGGATCGGGATTTGTTATTTCAGGTTCTGTCGGACCTGGACTGCTTGTGTCAGGTACTGCAGGACCAGAAATCAACGCTTCTGGATCATTCTCGGTTACGGCGTTCTCGATTTTCACGATCTGGTCAAGCGATACTTCACTGTCGCCGACTTTGGCATAATGTACGCCTTCACGAACAATGATGGAATCTACGATACCGCTCTTCATGACGGAATCCGAACCATCCTCGGGCTTGAACATCCAGCTGATCTGTTTACCGATCAAACTTGAAGCAGCACCCAAAGACTGACTCATTGCCGTTAATTGAGTATTGATATTCATCAGCTGCTCCAGGGAAGTAAACTGGGCCATTTGGGCAATAAATTCCCGGTCCTGCATTGGCTGAAGCGGATCCTGATGCCTTAATTGCGTAATCAGGATGCTCAAGAACTGATCCTTTCCAAGCTCCTGGCCATTCCCGCTTTTACTGCTGACATTCCCTTTAGCATAATTGGGCCACATATTATTCGTAGACACCGGATTTGTTGCCATCCAAGCTCACCTCCTCACTTTAGGCTTTAGCGGTAAATGTTCCTGCTTGTACCCGTTCATCGTCGGCTTGGTGCTCGGCAATCCAATCGTTTAGTTCTTCTGTCAGATTTGCTGCCAGCACGGCATCATCGGATGGTCTGTCCTTCTCCTTCGAGCGATGCTGTGACTGCTGCTGGCCTGATCCAGGCTGACGGCCGTCTTGATAAAGATTCGCATTGGAAGGTTGGCTGCTCTGTGTAACTTCAATTTTCTCGATCTGCAGTCCTTGTGCAATCAATGCGCTGCGAAGCTGTGCCATTTGCTGGTCAATCAGCTCTTTAGCATCTGTCGACCTTGTCATGAACTGGGCGATTAATTGGCCATTCTGCATCGTAAGTTTGATATCTACTTGTCCCAGATGTTCCGGATTCAAGGAGATTCTCGCTTCCGTAAAACCGGTTTGTTTCACGATTTCAAGCTTATTAATAATGAAAGAAGTCATTTCGCTTGAGAAATTCTCAACAGGCACCGGCGGAGCTGCAGGTTTTACTGCAACTTGCGTTCCTGAACGCAGGGCTAGCTGACCGGCAGTGACCGTTCCTTGCTCCAACAGCGAATCTCCTTCATTCATCACGAACTCAGATGCTGTACCCTCTACTTGAGCGCTCGTCGTCAGCGATGACCACTTGGCATTCGCCTGTCCCGTTGTTTGAGATGAAGCCGACTGTCCTGAACTATTCGTGGATACGGTAGGCTGAGCGGCATCCGGCTGCTTTTGAGCAAGGATATGATCAAAGCTGCCGCTTGCTTTAGTCTCGCCGGTCCCCGTTCCTTGACCAAGCAAACTTTGGAAGGAGTGGACAAGCTGTTTGACGGCTGCCTCCGTCTGGAGGTCAAGCTGACCAGATTTGGGAAGCATGGATGCCAGCTGGCTGATCGTATCCTGTACCGCGAATCGAATAGTCTCCGGTCTGGAAGCCAATGGAGACATCTCATTCCCGCCCGCGTTTTCTTGTGCCTGGGAAGCAGCTCCGCTCAGCATAATATTCGCTTGCGTGAGCCAATTCTGCAGCTCTTGCAAAAGGGATGGATCCTCCATTAATGCCTGGTCCATGGTGTCCAGCTCCTGCAGCAAACCTTGAAGCAATTCCATCAAGCCTTCAAGCGATGCATCGGTTTCCGAAGAATACTGCGTTAGCAAGGATTCCAGCTTGGCAGCGACTTCCGTCGATGTTGTTGAAGCGCTGTTCCCGCTGCTATTCATCTGGTAAGCCAGTGTCGCATCAAAGGATACACCCGCTGTCGTCTGACCCGCCGCGCTTGCCTTTCCGCTTCCCGAGGGACTGCTTACGGATGAAGACATGTTTTGTACCGTTATTGTCATCGTCTTATTTCACCTCCTTTCCTGGGGATGGAGATTCATTTCAGAGCTTATTTAGAGCCCATCAGGCGATTCAATATCTTTGCTGCCAGCTCCGCATCTTTCGAGGACATCGCATTTAAAATCCGTGAACGAGTAGCATCATCCACTGTATTCAGAATGGTCATGGTCTTAGCAGGGCTGATCTTATACGTTTGCATCAGCAGTTCGGCAGCGTTGGCGGGTGTCATTCCGGCAAAAGTCTGATTCAACTGATTTTTATCCAGATTGTCGGATGTCTTCTTCTGCGCTGCCTCCGATTCGTTCTTCTTGAGCCTGGATTGCAGAGCCGCGATGGCCATATCTTCAGAAGTCTCGGCATCTTTAAGCATCATGGTTGCATCCGCGGCCGTTTTCGGATCCATTTTTTGCAGAATGGCAACCCGGTTGCTGCTCTTCATCTGACTAAGCATAAGCACCATTTCTTCCAGCGTAAGGTTTTGCATGATCGGTGCCGCTTTGCTTGGACTCATGTCGGCGTAGAGCTTGGACAGTTCGCGAATCTGCTTGGTATACGCGTCTTCCTCCTCGGCCTCACCGCTTGTCGATGTACTTTGCATCGAATCAATTTGGGTTTCCAGCTCTTTCACCTTGTTTTCCTGCGCTGCTTTTTGCTCCGTTACTTCATTTAATGTTTCTTCGCGTTCGGCAAGCTGCTTCTTAAGTTCAACAATCGTTGCTTCCGCGCTTTCTTCCTGCTGCTTCGCTTCTTTGAGTTTCTGTTCTTCCGGGGTCAGCACCGGATCCGGGACCCAGTTCTTGACGACCGGAATTTTATTGGCTACATCGATTAGTCCATCCCGCACATCGGCTCTAAAAAATACGGCAAGCGCCCCGAGCAGAACGATCGTGAATATAGCAGGTACCAAAATCAACAGTATCCGTTCAAATCCTCCGCCTGATTCTTCCTTATCAAGCGGCATGTCTTTTCGTGCCACTCTCATTCCTCCTTCGCGGTCATAACCCTTCGGTGTTTGCAAACCTTATCGGGCTTTGATCGCAAAACGTACCGTCGCCATTTCGTCCAGCTCGTTTTGTTCCCGAAGGAGACTTTCATGCCGGAACTTTTCTTGGGATTTATCTCTTGCTTTCAGCCACACTTTTTCGTCTAGCATCTTGTCGGACAATACCTTTTGTTTCTTCGTTACATTGACATGAGCGATCCGTATGTCATTCCTCTTACGCTCAATGCATTCTTCCAAGTGCTCTGCATATACCTGAATGTTTCGGATCTCAGCGACCGGCACGCACCGTGATGCAGCTTCCTGCTGAGCGTGATACATTTGATCCCGCATCTCATACAGCTCATTCAGACTTTTCTCTTCCGCCTGCAGCTTCCCGATGGCGCTTGACAGCATCCATTCGGCTTGCGTTTTCTCGTTGCTTTTCAGGTCTACGATTTTCTGGAATGCATAATGAAATTTCATTCTTCAAAGTCATCTCCTTGAAAACTCGGAAATCAAACGTTCCTGAACCTCATTCAATGTTGTTTTCTCATTCACTTTTTGCTTCGTGAAATCCCATATTCGCCCGATATATTCAATCGATTCATCGATATCGGCATTCGAGCCCTGTTGATACGCCCCGATATTGATCAAATCCTCCGAGTCCTTATATATCGCCATCAGTCGCTTTACGTTCTCGGAAGCATCGATTTGTTCCTCTGGAGATATATCTTTCATCACCCGGCTAATGCTGGCCAGCACATCGATTGCCGGAAAATGCCCTTTGTTTGCGATATTCCGGTTTAGTACGATGTGACCATCAAGTATTCCCCTGACTGTATCCGCGATCGGTTCGTTCATATCATCACCATCTACCAACACCGTGTAAAAGGCGGTAATCGAGCCCGTTGGCCCTGTGCCTGCGCGTTCCAGAAGCTTCGGCAGACTGGCAAATACAGACGGCGTATAACCGCGCATGGCCGGCGGCTCTCCTACGGCCAGTCCTACTTCTCGCTGCGCCATCGCATAGCGGGTTACGGAATCCATCATCAGCATCACATTCAGGCCGCGATCCCTGAAATATTCGGCGATCGTTGTAGCGATCAAGGCCCCTTTAATGCGGATGAGTGCCGGTTGATCCGAGGTCGCAACAATTACGACGGACCGTTTTAACCCTTCGGGACCCAAATCCCGTTCTATGAAATCCAGCACTTCGCGTCCACGTTCCCCGATCAAAGCAATGACATTGACATCGGCAGAAGTGTTTCGGGCGATCATTCCCATCAGGGTACTCTTCCCGACACCGGATCCGGCGAATATACCGACCCGCTGGCCTTTGCCGATGGAGAGCAATCCGTCAATCGCGCGGACGCCGATGCTGATCGGCTCCTGAACCCTCGGCCTATTAAGCGGGTTCTGCGGAACATTATGGGTTGAATAGTGCGGCATGCGCGCCGGAATGATGGATCCGTCCAGCGGTTGTCCCAATCCGTCGAGCACTTTGCCAAGCAGTTCCGAACCTACTTGCACGCTTAGCGGTTTGCCGGTACCGACTACATCACAGCCAGGACCAATCGAGTGAAGCTCGCCGAGAGGCATTAGCAACACCTTATTGTCTCTAAAACCCACGACCTCCGCCTTGAGGGGCTTGGTTTGCTTCGTGGGATAGATATAACAAACATCGCCGATACTTGCATCCGGTCCTTCGGACTCCACCATCAGTCCGATAACCTGTGTAACTTTACCGTTGATGCGAACGGGGTCCAGATGTTTCAGATGATCCAAGTACCGCGCGCTATTCAGCTTCTTCATCTTGATTTCTCCGTTCCTCGTCATCAAGAGCGAACCGCACGAGCTCTTTTTTGATCTCGGATAGCTGTGTATCGATCCGGGCATCCACGCTTCCGAAAGAAGACCTGATCACGCAGCCTCGATCCTTAACCGTGGAATCCGGCAAAATTTGAAGTTCTGCCTGAGAGTCGATCGATAATCCGAGCTCTTCCCGTGCCGCGTATACAAATTCGAACTGTTCAGGAGCTACGCAGAGAGAGATGACCCCTTTTTCCCGCTTGCGTGCCAGATTCTTTCGAATCAGCTCCAGCGTGAAATCAGGTTCGATCGTAAGCTGACGATCCAGTACTTTCTCCGCTATGCTGCAGCTGAGCTCCACCAAAAAAGGCTCCGCTTCCTGAATTAGATCTTCCTTGGCTTGATGGGCAAGCTGAAGCAATTCGCTCGCCTGTAATGTCGCTTGCTCCATCAATTCCTTCATCTCAAGCTCTGCCTTGGCTGAACCCTCGGCATATCCTTGATTAAAGCCTTCCATCTTCAGCGTTTCGGACAAATCCTCGTCCTGAAGCCTTCTGTCGGTCCACCACGCTTCAATCTGCTGCTGCGCTTCGGCCAACAGCCGTTCCGCCTCTTCCGAAGCTTCGCGGATTTGTCGTTCGGCAAACTCCTGAGCATCTTTTAGCATCTCATGCTTTAAGCGTTCGGCTTCAGCCAGTGTTTGTACGACAGCCGGCTCGGAAGTCGGGGGAGTATATTCCTCTACCGTTTCCTCGGTTGGCGAAGCGTAACGACGAGCAAGATCCAACTCTTTCAACACATCCATCGGTTTATAGTGGGACGATTTGATCAAGTTAGACAATGATGTCATCTCCTCCGCCACGGGCAATAATGACCTCGCCCGCTTCTTCGAGTCTTCGGATCGTGCTTACAATCCGAGTCTGAGCTTCCTCCACATCACGCAGCCGTACCGGTCCCATGTATTCCATCTCTTCGCGGAAGGTTTCGGCCATACGCTTGGACATGTTGCGGAAAATGACGTCCCGTACTTCTTCGCTTGCCACCTTGAGTGCAAGCTGTAGATCGGCATTCTCGACATCGCGGATAATACGCTGGATAGAACGGTTGTCCACGTTGACGATATCCTCGAATACGAACATCCGCTTCTTGATTTCTTCGGCGAGCTCAGGATCCTGGATTTCCAGGGAATCGAGGATCGTTCGTTCCGTACCGCGATCCACACCGTTCAGAATTTGAACGATGGATTCAATGCCACCCGCACTCGTGTAATCCTGGGTAACCGTCGCCGACAGCTTCTGTTCCAGAACCCGTTCCACCTGGGCGATGACTTCTGGTGAAGTACTGTCCATGACCGCAACCCTACGCGCTACTTCGGCCTGCTTCTCTTGCGGAAGCGAAGATAGGATCGCAGATGCCTGCTCGTATTGAAGATACGACAAGACGAGTGCAATAGTCTGTGCATTTTCGTTCTGGATAAAGTTCAGAATTTGGCTTGGGTCCGCTTTGCGAGCAAAGTCAAACGGTCTTACTTGAAGCGTTGCCGTCAGTCTGTTGATCACTTCCATCGCTTTTTGCTGTCCAAGCGCCTTCTCCAAAATCTCTTTAGCGTAATTAATTCCGCCTTGCGAGATGTATTCCTGGGCCAGGCATATTTGATGGAATTCCTGAATAATGCTATCTTTTTCATCACTGTCGACTTTACGAACATTCGCAATCTCCAGCGTCAATTGTTCAATTTCTTCATCTCGAAGATGTTTAAATATTTGAGCAGACACTTCCGGGCCAAGTGTAATGAGCAGTATAGCCGCTTTTTGACGTCCGCTTAACATTTGGTTATTTCCCTTAGCCAATGCTTCCACCTCTATTCCTCAGCTAGCCATGTGCGAAGTAAATTCACGAATTCATCTGGCTTCTTCTTCGCCAAGGTTTCGAGCTGCTTACGAACCTGGCTTTCATTGGTTATACTTTCGAGATTAATCGATGGGAATTCCGTAACTGGCGGAAGCTGAATATCATCTTCAAATTCTTCCTGCTGCTTTCTGCGTCTGCGGATTATGAAATAGGTTCCTCCCGCAATTAACGCCAACGCAGCGATACCAATCCCCCATAATACAGGCTGTGAAAGAACGGTTTTCGGATTTTCATCCGCATTTACATTAAATACCTGTGAAATAACCGAAACTTTTTTGGACAAATCAGCGTCTGTATAAGTAGAGCCTGTATCCGAGAGCGATGCACGCACGATATTAACCAGAATGTTCTGTATTGCCGTTCTTGTCGCGTCATCCAAAGTTTGTTGACCGGCAGGTGGTTCAACCGAGACATTAATGGTTAAATCTTTAACAGTATATGGACTTGCTATGATATCCTTCGTAATCCGGTTAACTTCATAGTTAACGGTTTTGGAGAGCTCTTCCGAGTTCGTTTCCCCGCTTCCAGAATCGCTTGGATATCCCGGGACAGCTTCTTCGCCTACACCGGCCACTCCGCCGGTTGGACTACTGGTTCCCGAATAGTTCTTCTGGATCTCCTGAACACTGAGCTCAATCCCCTTCATTTCTTCTTCATCAACAGGGGTTACGATGTTTTCCTTGCTCTGCACCTGATCAAAGTTCAGTTTGGAAGCGACCAGAACATTGACTTTATTCGATCCCATGTACTGCGAGAGAAACTGCTGAACATTTTGCCTAACGTCGCTTTCGAATTTTTTCTGTAGCGCGAAGTTTTCTTCCACCTTACCGATCAATCCGCCTTGACCGCCTTTAGCTGTTGCGAGCAGCTCGACTTCGTCATTGGTAATTGTAATGTTCTCAACCGGTAAGTTCGGAATGGCCGTCTTCACGAGGTTATAATACCCGTCAATGACTTCTTGATTAGGCCGATAGCCTGGTTTGAATTGCACAACTACGGAAGCGCTGGCTTGATCTTCGTTTCCGTTTTTTGCAAATACACTTTCTTTTGGCAAATTCAATAATACCGTTGCATCCTGGACGCCCTGCATCTTCTCGAGCAGTCGTTCTACTTCGCCATTCAGTGCATTTACATATTTCACTTCGAATTCGTTATCTGTCATCCCGATGGCTGATGCGTTCTTCTCGAAGGTTTCGAATCCGATCGTACCATTCTGTACAAGTCCTTGCGACCCTACATCAATCTGGACTTTAGCTGCGCTCGTACTCGGAACCAGGATGCTTCTGCCATCCTCGCTCAGTTTGTAGGAAATCCCTTGGGTCTCCAGGTGGCTGATGATTCCTGCAGCGTCGCTGGAATTTAAATCCCTGAATGCTACTTCGTACTTCGTCTTGGAGAACTGCATCGTTAGTACGATTAGAGCAATCAAAACAAATGCTATTGTAGCAATTAACATTATTTTTTGTTTGTTGCTGAATTGGTTCCAATACTGGGTCATTCTCTCCCGATACTGGGTCATTCTCTCGTTCACATTGTCACCCCATCCGAAACTTTGCTAGAAACATTTAGATTTGCGTGCGCATGATCTCTTGATAGGCTTCTACCACTTTGTTTCGGACCTGTGTTGTGAGCTGAATGCTCAACAGAGCCTGTTGGGCGGATATCATCGCCTGATCTACGTTTACTTGTCCAATCATTAGTTTATCGCTCATGACATGTGCATTTTGTTCCTGTGATGCCACAGAGTTCAGTGCTTCATTCAGGTAAGAGCCAAAATCGCGAATCGATTCGGATGGAGTCGCACCATTTTTCACTTGCTCCTGCAGTTGAAGCGGCTGCACGCCCTGAACACTGAACATTGCATTTTGAATCATTTCTCTCTCTCCTCCTACAATATGGGCTTATGTATTTTCCACTTGTTATCTACCGATCTCCAACGCCTTCATAATCATCGCTTTCGAAGCATTGATCGCCGTAACGTTAGCTTCGTACGAACGGGTAGCTGCTATCATATCCACCATTTCCTTCGTAATGTCCACGTTAGGCATAAAGACATAGCCTTCCGCATTCGCATCGGGATGTGTAGGGTTATATACCTGTTTCAGCGGGGTTTGATCTTCCCGTACCTGCGCAACCTTTACCCCTTGTCCCGCATTCTGACCATTCATCTGAGCTCTAAGAAGTCCTTCAAATGATTCCTGCTGCGGCTGTAACACTACCGTTTTTCGACGATAGGGAACGGCTTGGCCGTTCTCGATTCGCGCGCGAGTGGTTTCCGCATTGGCTATGTTGGAGGAGATGACATCCATTCGAAGCCGTTGTGCTGTTAGAGCTGATGCATTAATACCGAAGCTATTGCTAATATTCATGAACCCTATCTCCCTTCAATAGCTGTACGCATCATTCGAATCTGCTCATTGACAGCTTGTATGTATGAATTATAACGGAGCTGATTCTCTGCAAGCAGCGACATTTCTCTGTCTGCATCGACATTATTCTGGTTGTTATTCATGGAGCTGCTGCCATCCTTCATGACCGAAGCCTCAGGAATCCCCCCGGTTGAACCAATGACAAAATGCCTGGGATCTGTTCTTCTGCCCTGTAATGACAATTGGGCCCCATCCATTTCTTTTTTCAGAAGACTCTCAAAGGATACCTCGGATCTCTTAAAATGAGGAGTATCCACGTTGGCGATGTTGTTTGCAATCACATTGTTTCTGAGATTAGCTGCATCCAAACCGCTTTGAAGCCGTTGAAAAGAACTATTATTCAACAGATTCACTAGCTCATTCCTCCTGACTGGACTTTGCAGAAAGGTATTCCACTCTTCCTAGCTAAATCCTCTTTTTTCGACAAATCATATAATCCGTATGAACTAACCTAGGTCTTAAGTAGAAAAAGACAACATGATGTCACATAAACTAAGTTTCTTAAAGATTGGGACTTTTTACAATAAGAAAAAAGCCCTATCTTTTACCAAAAAGAAGGGCTTTGTGTTCATTTTTATCCGGTTTTTTTCTATATTATTGCAAATCGTATCACTAAATCTGTAAAATTTAAGCGATTTTTCCCGAAGGGTAGGTCCTGATGGGGACCATAAAATTCACAAAAAATTACGAAATCCGTCCCGATCCCTTCCAACATGCGAAAGCGCTTCGACAACTTGCTGCAAGGAGTGGGATGAATATCGACAATTATTTACTTTCGCATACCCGGCATATAGACCTATATGCATGCGACTACAGAATATACTGGCTCAGGTCCCGGTCCTGGGCGATGCCGGCAAGTTTCTCCCGAACATACTGCGGCGTGATCACCATGCGGTCCAACGTCAACTCAGGCGCTTCAAATGACAGGTCTTCAAGGAGCTTCTCCAAAATCGTATGAAGTCTCCGCGCGCCTATATTCTCCGTGTTCTGGTTAACCGAAGCCGCAATTTGGGCAATCTCCCGTATTGCTTCCGGTGAAAACTCAACCTCAAGATCCTCGGTACGCAGCAGATTGACGTATTGCTTGGTTAGTGCATTTTTCGGCTCGGTCAAAATGGATACAAAATCGTCGAGTGACAAGCTGCTGAGCTCCACCCGAATCGGAAAACGCCCCTGAAGCTCGGGAATCAAATCCGATGGCTTTGCAATATGAAAAGCACCTGCCGCGATGAAGAGGACAAAGTCCGTTTTTACCGGTCCGTATTTCGTCATAATCGTTGAGCCTTCCACGATCGGCAAAATATCGCGCTGCACACCTTCTCTGGACACATCCGGACCCGATTGGCGGCCCTGGCTGGCAACCTTGTCGATCTCATCGATAAAGATAATGCCGGATTGCTCTGCCCGACGAATGGATTCCTGGATGACATCATCCATATCAATGAGTTTGCCTGCTTCCTCTTGCGTCAGCACTTTCCTGGCTTCTTTCACTGACAGCTTGCGGCGCTTTGTGCGCTTTGGCATCAGATTGCCGAACATTTCCTGCATGTTCATGCCCATCTGATCATTGCCCTGCCCCGCAAACATATCGAACATGTTTGGAGCAGCATCCTCGACATCAATCTCAATCGTTTCGTCTTCAAGCTTACCGGACAGCAGGTTAAAGCGCACCTGTCTCCGCTTCTCTTTGAGACTAACGTCCTTATCGTCCGCATCCTCTTCTTCGGTCTGGGTATCGTTATTCGCACCGCCAAACAGCATCTCAAAGGGATTTCGCTGACTTTTCTGCCCTTTGGTTGAAGGCGCCAACAACTGAACGATCCGCTCGTTCGCCATTTCCTCGGCTTTGTCCTTAACCTTCTCGGTACGTTCCAGCTTCACCATCCGGATCGCGGTTTCCACAAGATCCCGTACCATGGATTCCACATCACGGCCGACATATCCAACCTCGGTAAACTTTGTCGCTTCGACCTTAACGAACGGAGCATGAACCAGCTTGGCAAGCCTTCTTGCAATCTCCGTTTTGCCGACGCCGGTGGGACCGATCATCAATATGTTCTTCGGTACGATTTCATCCCGCTCGTCATCCGTAAGCAAGCTCCGGCGATAGCGGTTCCGAAGTGCTACAGCGACCGATTTTTTAGCTTCCTTCTGGCCTACGATGTATTTATCCAGCTCGGATACAATCTGTCTTGGCGTCATCGATTCTTTACTCATCGCGAATACCTCCACCCCTGATATGGCTATATGTTGCTGTATGGCATCCTTACAGCTCTTCGACAATAATATTGCTGTTGGTATAGACACACACCTCAGAAGCGATCTGAAGCGCTTCTCTGGCGATATCCTTCGCTTCCATATGTCCGGCATGACGCTTAAGCGCCCGTCCTGCCGACAAGGCAAAATTGCCGCCTGACCCAATGGCCAGCACATCATCATCAGGCTCGATGATTTCGCCGCCGCCTGAAATCAGCAGCATCCCGGTTTTATCCATAACAATCATCAAAGCTTCAAGCTTGCGAAGCACACGGTCTTGACGCCAATCCTTCGCGAGTTCAACAGCGGCGCGCTGCAGATTTCCATGATGCTCTTCCAGCTTGCCTTCGAATTTCTCAAATAACGTGATTGCATCCGCCACAGAACCGGCAAAACCGGCGACAACTTGTCCCCGGTAAAGACGGCGCACTTTCTTGGCGGTCTGCTTCATGACTACACTTTCACCAAATGTAACTTGACCATCGCCGGCAATAGCTGCTGTGCCATTATGCCGTACTGCACAAATTGTAGTGGCGTGAAAAGTCATTTCCATGATGGCAAGACCTCCCTAAGAAAATAAGATTAGATTGTATTTAGTTCGTTAGCATTAATAAATACGCGTACTTCGTCTAGAGCTCTGCTTGCAAGCGCTTCGTTTTTCTCCTTCTTGTTGCGAATGCGCTTCTCAAGGCTCGGAAGAAGACCGAAGTTCGCATTCATCGGCTGGAAGTTATCTGGATCTGCATGGGTTATGTAGTAGGCCATGCTCCCGATGGTTGATTCCTGAGGGAATACGATCCCCTCCTGCCCCTGAGCAGCTCTTGCTGCATTGATCCCAGCAATCAATCCGGATGCCGCCGATTCCACATATCCTTCTACGCCCGTCATTTGTCCCGCCAGATACAGATTAGGCCGCGTTTTCACCTGATAGGTTTGTTCCAGCAATTTTGGCGAATTGACAAATGTGTTGCGGTGCATGACGCCGTATCGCACAATTTCGGCGTTCTCAAGTCCCGGAATCATGGAAATAATCCGCTTCTGTTCGCCCCACTTCAAATGAGTCTGGAAACCGACAAGATTGTAGAGGGTACCTGCCGCATTATCCTGACGGAGCTGCACCACAGCGTGCGGCAGCTTGCCTGTATGCGGGTTCACCAATCCAACAGGCTTCATCGGGCCAAACAAGGCGGTTTGCTTACCACGCTTCATCATGACCTCGATCGGCATGCAGCCCTCGAAATAAATCTCCTTCTCAAACTCTTTCAATTGAGCGACTTCGGCATTGATAAGAGCGTCATAGAAAGCGTCGAACTCTTCTTCTGTCATGGGACAATTCAGATAAGCCGCTTCGCCTTTATCATAACGGGATGCCAGATAAACCTTGCTCGTATCAATTGAATCTTTTTCCACGATCGGAGCAGCCGCATCGTAAAAATAGAAATAGTCCTCACCCATCAGCTCACGAATCTGTGATGACAACGCGGGCGAGGTCAGCGGCCCTGTAGCAATAACAACGATGCCTTCTTCAGGTATATGCTGAATTTCTTCATTTACAACCTCAATTAAAGGATGCTGATGCAGAGTTTCCGTAATTTCTCCCGAAAAACCGTCACGGTCAACGGCCAATGCGCCGCCAGCCGGGACGGAATTGCGGTCTGCCGAACCGATGACAAGCGAGTTCAGCATCCGCATTTCTTCCTTCAATACCCCTACTGCGTTGGTTAAACCGTTCGCCCGAAGCGAATTACTGCATACAAGCTCAGCGAACTTGTCCGTATGATGAGCCGGCGTCTTAACGACCGGCCGCATCTCATATAATGTAACGGGTATGCCCCGGCTAGCGATCTGCCAGGCAGCTTCACTGCCGGCAAGCCCTGCACCGATAACCGTAACCCTCTGTGAATCTGTCAACGTCATTACCCCCTGTATGCCTTACAAATCTGCTGCGTCGTCTTGTTCCTCGACCATTTCGGAATAATCACAAGAAGTACATTGAAGCTTGATGCCTTGCTTGCTTTTCTTCTCTACCATTAAGCTGCTGCAATTCGGACACGGCTTCGTTGACGGTTTATCCCATGATACGAAATCACATTCGGGATAACGATCACACCCAAAGAAGACGCGCCCCTTCTTGCTTCGTCGTTCCACGACATGGCCTTCCTTGCATTTCGGGCACGCCACACCGATATCTTTCACGATCGGCTTGGTATTCCGGCAATCCGGGAAGCCTGAGCATGCAAGAAACTTGCCAAACCTGCCCAGCTTATAGACCAACGGCTTTCCGCACTTTTCGCAGATCTCGTCGGAAACCTCATCTTCGATTTCGATTTCCTTCATTTCTTCCTCTGCTACTTCAAGGCGCTTTTCAAAGGATTCATAGAACTCTGCCAATACTTTGACCCAATCTTCGGAGCCCTCCTCCACATGGTCGAGGTCCTCTTCCATGTTAGCCGTAAACTCCACATTGAGAATTTCCGGGAAGAACTGCTCCATCTGCTCGATGACAAGTTCACCGAGCTCGGTTGGCATGAATTTTTTCTCTTCGATGGCAACGTAGCCTCTCTTCTGGATCGTCTCCAGTGTCGGTGCATACGTGCTAGGTCGCCCTATGCCGAGCTCTTCCAGCGTCCGGACTAGACGTGCTTCCGTATAACGCGGAGGCGGCTGCGTGAAATGCTGCTTCGGCTCAATATCCTGTTTCTCCAGAATGTCGCCACTATGAAGCTCCGGCAGGTATTTATCTTCCTCTGTCGTCCCGTCGTCGTTGCCTTCAACGTAAACCTTCATGAATCCAGGGAACCGAACCTTCGAACCTGTTGCGCGGAAGACGGTCTTGCCTGCGGCAATATCCACAGAAAGCGTATCCAGCACTGCAGAAGACATCTGACTTGCCACAAAACGCTCCCAGACCAGTTTGTACAAGCGGAGCTGATCACGGCTCATAAACGGCTTCATGGATTCAGGATCCCGCAGCACCGATGTAGGACGAATCGCTTCATGCGCATCCTGAGCGTTGGCTGCTTTTTTCGAGTATTGTCTCGGGCTCTCCGGAACGAACGGATCACCATACTTCTCGGTGATGTATTCTTTTGCTTCTTCTTGAGCCGTCCCTGAGATGCGCGTTGAGTCCGTACGCATGTAGGTAATCAAACCGACGGTGCCTTCCTTGCCAAGCTCGACGCCCTCGTACAGCTGCTGGGCAACCGACATGGTCTTAGCAGCCCGGAAACCAAGTTTACGTGCAGCTTCCTGCTGCAAGGAACTCGTTGTAAACGGTGGAGACGGATGGCGCTGACGCTCTCGCTCTTTTACTTCACTGACTTGGAAGGAAGCATCCCGAATCGCTTCGAGAATTTCATTTACTTCCTGTTCATTGGTCAGCTCTTTCTTTGCGCCATTAAGCTGCGTGAATTTGGCTTCGAATGCAGATCCTTTAATGGCCAGCTTGGCCGTAATGGTCCAATATTCTTCCGGTACGAAAGCGCTTATCTCATTCTCGCGGTCGAGAATGATTTTGACGGCTACCGATTGAACACGGCCGGCAGAGAGTCCCTTTTTCACTTTCTTCCATAGAATAGGGCTGATCTTATAACCAACCAATCGGTCCAGGATACGTCTTGCCTGCTGCGCGTTGACCAGATCCATGTTAATTTTGCGCGGCGTCTTGAAGGCATCCTTCACGGCTGTTTTCGTTATTTCATTAAATACAACCCGCAGGCTTTGAGTATCGTCCAGCTCCAACGCATGCGCAAGATGCCATGCAATGGCCTCTCCTTCGCGATCGGGGTCAGCTGCGAGGTACACTTTTTTCACCTTTTTGCTAGCATCCTTAAGTTCCTTTAAGACAGAACCTTTTCCGCGGATCGTAATGTATTTCGGATTGAAGTCGTTTTCCACTTCAACCCCGATCTGGCTCTTCGGCAAATCGCGAACATGACCCATCGAAGCCTTCACGATATACTTGCTGCCGAGATATTTGCCAATCGTTTTCGCCTTAGCAGGCGATTCTACGATGACGAGTGAATCCGCCACAGGTTCATCCTCCTCTCCAACATTCAAACTTTCCCATTAAATGATCTTATATATAGCACCGGGTAATTGGGTAATCTGCTTTTTTATGATTAAAGATAACAGAACTGAATGCAAATGTCCAAAATCCCACCGGGTTCGCTCGATCATATCATCCAGCGACCCGGGACCCTGTTCGAGCATATGGTATATTTGTCGTTCGTCATTTGTCAACCCGGCTAGTTCATCCGGCTGCTCCTGACGAGGGGCCCGCCGCTCCTTATTGTATGTACCGGAGGCCACTTTTGGCAACAGGGAATCATATTCTTCTATTATATCCCTTGCTTCCGTGACCATCTTGGCTCCTTGCTTGATTAAATCCAAAGTCCCTCTGCTCTTGGGTGAAGTAACAGGTCCCGGAACGGAGAACACGTCCCTTCCCGCCTCCAGGGCTAAATCCGCCGTAATCAACGATCCGCTGCGGGCATCCGCCTCCACCACCACGGTACCTAGCGTGAGTCCCGCGATAATCCGGTTACGCTGCGGGAAGAATCCCGGTAGCGCCTTGGTGCCTGGCGGGTATTCGGAAATGATAAGCCCCTTAGCCGCGATCTCCTCATACAGCGATCGGTTCTCCGGTGGATATATAACGTCAACGCCGGCTCCGAGAACCGCCACTGTCAGTCCCCCGCTTCGCAAAGCCGTATCGTGGACTACGCTATCAATGCCTCTGGCCATGCCGCTGACAACCATGAACCCTGATCGTACCAACTCCTCGGATAGCATCGTTGCAATTTTGCGCCCATATGCCGTAGGCATTCTTGTACCTACCATCGCAATCCCAGGCCTCGACAGCAGATGTAGATCGCCGATGCAATACAACACCCAAGGAGCCTGTGGCGAAGATCGTAACGTGTCCGGGTAGATATCATCGAGGGCTGTTATAATACGTATTTTTGAACGGTTTGTCAAATTCCATACCCCGGCTTCATGTTGCCGATACCCGGCATCATCCGCATTCGACAGATCGATTTGCTTTCTTTCGACATCGGAAGGAAAGTCCTTGGCCAGTTTGTTCGCTTTTTCGACAGACAGACCACATGCCCTCCAATCATTCGCATCATAAGACAGCAACCCCTCATGCAGCTCACCGTTCGATATGATTCGGTTAATGGTCTTCCATCCGACACCTTCGCTTTCATGCAATGCGATCAGCAGTAAGCTATCCACCTTCATAACGGGACCTCCTTAAAATATAAAATCAAAAACAAAAAAGCAACCCTTCATTTCCTGTTTAGGAAATAAAAGGTTGCTTACCTTAAGTTATGCCTTAGCTAGAATTGCATAAAAATCTGGATCTAGTGAGTCGTGCAAGACTCCAGGAGACCCTTCTCCTCAAGCACGCTAACCAGGGTTGAGCCCATTTCAGCAGGTGTAGGAGCTACCTTGATACCGCACGCTTCAAGTACAGAGATTTTCTCCTTGGCTGTCCCTTTACCGCCAGAAATAATCGCGCCTGCGTGGCCCATGCGTTTTCCTGGAGGCGCCGTTGCCCCGCCAATGAAGCCTACCACTGGTTTAGTCATGTTCGCTTTGATCCATTCAGCCGCTTCTTCCTCCGCTGTACCGCCGATCTCACCGATCATAATAACCGCTTTGGTGTTAGGATCTTCATTAAAGAGTCTCAATACATCGATAAACTCCGTCCCTTTAACCGGGTCGCCGCCAATCCCTACGGCGGAGGATTGTCCAATGCCGCGAGCAGTCAGCTGATGAACGGCTTCATATGTCAGGGTACCGCTGCGCGATACAACTCCGACATGTCCTGGCGTATGGATGTAACCAGGCATGATGCCGATTTTGCATTCACCCGGCGTAATAACGCCCGGACAGTTAGGTCCGATCAAACGAGTCTTCTTGCCTTCCATATAGCGGGATACTTTGACCATATCCAGCACCGGAATGCCTTCCGTAATACAGATAACCAGATCCATCTCGGCATCAACAGCTTCCAGAATGGAATCCGCAGCAAAAGCCGGGGGCACATAAATTACGCTAGCGGTTGCGCCTGTTTTGGCTTTGGCTTCCTCAACGGTGTTGTAAACCGGCAATTTGACGGTTTCACCGTTCTCAAGCGTAATTTCGACTTCGGTTCCACCTTTGCCGGGTGAAGTTCCCCCGACCATCTGTGTACCGTAATCCAAGGCGCCTTTTGCATGGAAAAGGGCTGTTTTACCTGTAATCCCTTGCGTGATAACTTTTGTATTTTTATCGATCAAAATACTCACGATTGATTCACATCCCCTATTGTTATTTGAAAATGAAAGCAACCGCACGGCAGGGCTTTCAAAGCCCATCGTGCCATGCCCCTTCAGGAATGAAATATTACTGAACGAGGGAGACGATCTTCTGTGCTCCGTCGGCCATGGAATCAGCAGGTACGATGTTAAGACCGGACTCAGCCAAAATTTGCTTGCCGAGGTCTACGTTCGTCCCTTCCAAGCGTACAACAAGCGGACGAGTTAAGCCCAACTGTTTAGCAGCTTCGACAACACCGGTAGCGATAACGTCGCAGCGCATAATGCCGCCGAAAATGTTGACAAAGATTCCTTTTACTTGAGGATCGGATAAAATGATCTTGAAGGCTTCCGTTACCTTCTCCGTTGTTGCACCGCCCCCAACATCAAGGAAGTTTGCAGGGTCCCCGCCATAGTACTTAATGATGTCCATCGTAGCCATGGCAAGACCGGCGCCATTAACCATACAGCCGATGTTGCCATCCAGAGCTATGTAACTCAAGTCGTATTTGGATGCTTCAATTTCCTTCTCGTCTTCTTCGTCCAGGTCGCGCAGCTCAAGGATGTCTTTATGACGGAACAACGCATTGGAGTCAAAGTTGAGTTTGGCATCTAGAGCCATGACGTTTCCGTCCCCGGTTACGACAAGCGGATTGATTTCAGCGATAGAGCAATCCTTCTCTACAAATGCCTTATACAAGGCCAGCATGAACTGAACGGCTTTTCCTACCAGTTCATTCGGAATATTAATGGAATACGCTAATTTCCGTGCTTGGAACGTTTGAAGTCCGATCGCTGGATCTACGACCTCTTTGAAAATCTTCTCGGGAGTTGCTGCTGCAACCTCTTCGATCTCGGTACCGCCTTCTTCGGACGCCATCAAAACGACACGGCCGGTAGCACGGTCAACGACCACACCGATATAATACTCTTTGCGAATATCGCAGCCCTCTTCAATGAGGAGACGCTTGACTTCCTTGCCTTCCGGACCCGTTTGGTGAGTCACCAACACCTTGCCCAGAATTTCTTCAGCATAAGCACGAACCTCATCCAGGTTCTTCGCCACTTTAACGCCGCCAGCTTTACCCCGACCGCCTGCGTGGATCTGTGCTTTGACAACGGTTACGGGACTTCCCAAAGATTGTGCAGCTTCAACTGCCTCTTCTACCGTAAACGCTACCTTGCCGTTCGGAACAGCTACTCCATATTGCTTCAGTACTTGTTTTCCTTGATATTCATGGATATTCATTCTCGAATCCTCCTATCAACATGACTGGAACAAGGCTGGCTAACACGGAACTAATCTATGAAAGATTACCCTGTCAACCTTTATATATTAAACCCAAGCTATTGTAACATGTTTTTAAAACGCTTACCTTAAAAAGTTCACAGTTTATCCACTCGATTTGGCATGGGTATGATTCCTTCCAGATATAAATTGGAGAATTATGTAAAATTCATTTATTTTTTCGTGCAAAGCTTATCAAGCCGACAATCCCCAATACGACAACGGCAATGCCAAACAATCCTGCAACTAGTGTAATGATGATATTTTCCCATAAAATTGTCATACCGAACCCCTCTCCCCTCCCCATAATAATTAGTACATTGATTACTATTATACCATTAAATCCCTTTTTGTTCGCATTAAACTGTGTCGTAAAATAAAACTCTTTATCCTTTTTCTGCTATCCGGTAGAATGATTGAAAGATTAGTGAACGCAATTATAAGGAGATTCAGCATGAGTTGGTTGAAGTCATTTTTTCCGCTGCATTCATTATTTGTCAAAATGCTCGTGTATTTTCTCGTCGTGATTTTCCTGCTCTCCTCCTATAATCTATGGTCGATGACCTTCTACTCCCGCAATGTTAACAATGAAATTGTCAAATATAATCTGACCCTGATTCGAAACACCGTCGATCATTTTGAGAAACAATACTCCACATGGAAAAATCTTCTCCTTAACCTTCAGCACGATGAATTTGTCGGCAATATCAGCAGGCAGGCCGATTCCGGGGGAAAGAAAGGCATCAATTATCTGCAGGTGGATACGGTGATGGATCAGATTCGGACCCTGGTAAGCCAGCCCTACTACCACTTAAATAATGTCATGATTTACTACCAAAATCATTCCTTCCTGCTTGAACGGGATGGCATCGTCGATGATGACCGCATGTTTAAGCATTACTACAAAAGCGACTCCTATTCATACGAATTCTGGAAGCGTAGAGATCACGCAAACGGTTTTCTGCACATGCTTCCCAGCCGCACGTTCACCATCGGAACCGAGAAGAGTGAATTGCAGCTGATGCCGCTCATTACCAATGTACAGGGCAGTCCCTGGAGGATCATCGCTTTCGTAAATATGAAAAGCTGGTATGAATCATATAAAGGAATGGCCGATTCCCGTTTTCTGCTGGTGGACTCGGAGGGAACAACCCTGTATGAATCCGCCCCGGATGCTAAATCCCTGCCACTGCCGGAATGGGACGGCCAATCGGAATGGATGATGGAGAAGGGAACCTATTACTTTTTCGAAAAAGGCGCCCGCTCCGGTCTTACCTACGTTTCTGTTATTCCGCATAAGGAACTCAATCAAAGCATCAGCCGCGTGAACTGGATGGCTGTACTCTTATTTGCAGCTACCCTGCTTATTGGTATTCTGGCATCATGGGTTTTCTCCCGAAAAATCAACCTGCCGCTCAAGAGAATGGTTACGGGTCTGGGCCAAGCGGAGATGGAGCTATATCAAGGGAGTATTGCCGAATTCAGCGCTATTTCCAACCATCTGAAGGGTTTGCAGCATGAACGTAAGATCATCAAGGAATGGATGGACCATACCAAACCGCTGCTGACAAGCTACCATTATTTGGCCCAGTTCAAAAACATTGCCCTTGATACCAACGCTTCCAAAGAGCTTTGGGTCGGCGAGGGTGCATTTATGGTTATCGTTTATCAGTTGAGGTACCGGCACGTCCCTTCGCGTCAGCTTGATGCCTTAATGACAAGGACAACCGGCAAGATCAAAGATATGATCACGCTGCAGTTCCAAGAATCGTTTCCCATATCCCATACCCTTCAGATGGAGGGCAAGCAGATTTTATCCATTGTGTATACACAAGAAAAATCTGACATGCTGCAGCAGTGTCTCAATCAGCTCAAAAAGATTTTTGATCAGGATCAAAGCACCTATCTCGTGAATATTGCAGTTTCGTCCGTATTCCAGCAAACCTCTGATTTTGACCGGGCTTATGCAGAAGCCATGTCGCTCCTGCAGCAAGCCATGCCGATAGAGGAAACCCAGATTATCTGGGAGAAGGAACACCGTGAAGATGTAACAGGATTCACTGCCGAGCAGGAACACGAATTTTACGTGAATTTACAGGCTGGCAACGAGAGCAGCTGCCAATCGCTCATTGAGCGCGCACTGGATCGATTGCAGCGGCAAGAGGCCACGGCCGATCAACTAAGCCACTTTGCCAAATCGGTCTCGGTCCGCATGAGAAGGACAGTAGAACTGCTGAAAATCAATATCGACGCCCTTCCGGATTACGCACAAAAGCTTGCTTATAGCGTAACACCCGCGCAATACCGGGATATCCTGCTCGACGAGCTTGCCCATGCAGCCCATGCGATCCGTCTGAAACGGGAGGAACATTACGATATCATTCAATATGTCATTCATTATTTGGAGTCCCATTACGCTGAAGATATATCACTCGAACAGCTCGCCTTTAAACTCAACATGTCGCCAACTTATCTGTCCGGGTATATTAAAGAGAAGACGGGGAGCAATTTTAGCGACCAATTGAATGCGATTCGAATAACAAAAGCGAAAGAACTGCTGCAGACGACAAATATGCCGATTCAGGAAGTAGGCAACCGGATCGGCTACCGTAATGTCACTTCCTTTATCCGCATGTTCAAAAAAATAACCGGCCAAACACCGGGTGATTACCGGAAAACCAGCTGGATCCGATAACACACAGGTGAGCGGCCGACCGCTTTACCTTTAACGCTAACCCTTAACCGAGCCTATCAAAGCCCCTTTTACAAAATACTTCTGTATAAACGGATAGACAAGCAGGATCGGCAAGGTAGAGACCATAATGGTAGCGAATTTCAAGCCATCCTCCACCACCACGATATCGCCTACAACCGGACCATCCGTCCCCGTCAATTGCCCCGACAGCACGATGTTTCTTAAAATGACCTGAAGGGGCTGCATATCGGCATCCCGCAGATACAGCAGCGGCCCCATAAAGTTATTCCACATCCCGACGGCATAATACAAGCCGATGGTGGCCAGCACCGGCTTGGATAGCGGGAGCACAATCCGGAAGAAAATCCCGATTTCGGACAGTCCATCTATTTTTCCGGATTCCTCGAGCTCTTGAGGCATGCCCATGAAGAAAGTCCGCATGATGAGCAGATTCCAGGTACCTACCGCTCCGGGCAGTACCATGCCCCATATGGTGTTGACAAAGCCCAGCTCCTTCACGACCAGAAACGTCGGAATCATCCCGCCGTTAAAAAACATCGTAAAGACGATCAGCATCAGGATCGGTTTGCCTATGACCATCTTGGTCTTGGACAGCGCATAAGCCCCAAGTGCCGTTACAATCAAAGATATGGCGGTCCCTGAAATCACGTAAATCAGCGTGTTCTTATATCCTTTCAGCACCCGACCGTCCTCGAACACATACTGATACATATCCAGGTTAAAACCCTTCGGCCATAGCCATACTTCCCCGGAGGCGATGGATGCGGAATCGCTCAGGGACACGGCCAGCATATAAACAAACGGATATAGACACGCGAGCACGATCCCGGAAAGGATCAAGGCATTGAGCGCGTCAAACCAATTCCATTTCGGTTTCATCATGTTCCTCCTTTACCAGATGCTGTTTCCGCTAACCCGCCGGCTGAACGAATTCGCCGCGATAATGAAGATAAAGCTGATGATGCCGGTAAACAGATCAATCGCTGTGGCATAACTGTAGTTGCCTTGCGTTAAGCCGACCCTGTACACGTAGGTCGATATAATATCAGCTGTCTCATAAGTGGCGGGAGTTGCGAGCAGGTATACTTTCTCAAAGCCAATTTCCAGTATTTTTCCGATATCAAGTATCAAGATAATCACGATTGCAGGCGCAATGCCGGGAAGCGTAATGTTCAGCGCCTGCTTCCACCGGTTAGCACCATCCATCCGTGCCGCTTCATATAACTGCGGATCGATTGCCGTCAAAGCAGCCAAATAGATGATGGTCCCCCATCCGATATGCTGCCATACGTCGGTCGTTACATAGATCGACCTGAACCAGGAGGCCTCAACCAAAAAGTTGATTCGTTCGAGTCCGACGGCACTCAGCAGCTGGTTGACTACCCCGCCTGTCGGGGACAGGAACATAACCGCGATCCCCGCTACAACGACATTGGATATGAAGTGCGGGAGATAACTGACCGTTTGGACAAACCGTTTCAAAAACGACTTGCTCACTTCATTAATGAGTAAAGCAAGGATGATAGGTGCCGGAAAGCCGAAGATCAGCTTGTATAAACCCAGCAGGAATGTATTTCTGAGAACAGGCCAGAAATCAGGCGTATTAAAAAACATGCTGAAATATTTGAAACCCACCCAGTCACTCTCCGTGATCCCCTTAAATAGGTTGTAGTCCATAAAGGCGATCGAAATGCCGAATATGGGAACGTACTTAAAGATGATGTAATACAGAGCACAGGGCAGAAGCAGCAGCAGCAGGTATTTGTCCCGCTTCACTTTCGTCAAGAAACCCGGATTCTTCTGTGGTTGCAAAAAAACGTATCCTCCTTTACCCGTTAGTTCAAAACTCATCCATCAGGCTGCTTCCCCCATAAGGACCGGGACCAGCCATTACTTAGCCGAGAGCCGGTCCGGGAAAAGAAAGCAGTGCGCTCATCTTGCCGTATGCCGCGCAGATATCCATTACTTGGTTTCGTTTAAGAACTTTTGCGTCCGCTCATAAGCACTTTTATGCACATCCAGCACCTGCTGCACGCCAAGCTTGTTCACTTCAGTAACGTAAGCATCCCAATCATCCATCGGTTTCTGTCCTAGAATGAACTTGGCGATCTGCTCCTCATGGAATTTTTTCACCGTTTCGCCGACCATGCTGAGCACTTCATTTTCTTCATTCGTATACGCAAGCCTTGGCTGGGGTTTCGTTTCATGGTTTGGCGCGATTTTCATCGCTTCCCGCATTTTTGGGGAATACATGGACTCGTAAGCCGTCATATCCAATACCGTATGCGCTCCGATTGTTGCGATGCCCGTCTTGGTTCTCAAGTCGCCGAACTCTTTGTAATCCGGTTTGAATTTGCGAGCCCCGTTCTCAGTTGTGAACGTCTCGCCTTCCCTGCCCCAGGTTGCCAGCTCCATTCCTTCGGGAGAGAACAAGAAATCAAGATACTTCAGCAGCCGATCCCGCTCTTTGGAATTTGCCGCCACCGCAAAGCCGTCGGACTGCAATCCGGCAAATACATTGTGGGATTTGCCATCCGGCGTTCCAACAGGAGGAACCATATAATCGAGACTGAACTCAGCTGCCTTATCCCCAAGCATTAACGGAAGTTCATCCATGATGCCGATATAATCGCTGGCGATAAACGATTTGTTCTGAAGCAGCAGGTCGTTAAATTGCTTGCGTTTATGTGCCATGAAGTCAGGCGCAACCAAGCCCTCCATATAAAATTTATTCATATACTCAACCAGTTTCTTGTAGTTGTCCTCTGTCGGACCATAGCGCCATTCATTCTTCTCGAAATCATAATAGTAGCTGCTGTTGGTATTAAACGCAGGTGCCATATTGACCAGTGGACTCAAACCGTTGAAAACGGCAATCGGGAAGCTGTCCGGGTACAATCCCTTTAATTTTTTGGCGACGGTGTACAGTTCGTCGTATGTCGTCGGCGGCGTCAGATTGTGTTTTTTGAATATATCGTCTCTGTAAAGCCATGACCGCCTGGATTGCTGCTCAAGTCCATACAACGGCATAAAATAGTTCTTTCCCTCTGGAGACAGAATAGCCGCCTTCACTTCGGGATGGTCCTCGAGAAACTTCTTGTAGTTCGGCATCTGTTCCAAATGCTCGAAATAGTCGACAAACGCTCCGCTCTCCCCGTGAGTATTGGCGGCGTTCAAGCTGTTGACCATCATAAGATCCGGTATTTCGCCCGAGGATATCGCCAGGTTCATCGTTGTGGTGTAATCGCTCATCACGGGTTGTACCTTGAAGGAGATGCCGGTCTCTTCTTTTAAGTACTTGTAAATCGGCCAGTTTTCCTTATAGGGCCAATTCGTATGAGAGAAGGTCATCATTTCTAGTGTGACTTCTTTGCCTAAGGCGGCGTTTTCGGGATTCTCCTCTTTTGCAACGTTTTCTTTTGAGCATCCGCTCAATAATGTGCCGGTTATAACGGCGGCCAATGCCACCAACCCGAGCTTTCGGTTCCAAATGTTCACGCAACCCTCTCCCTTATGTATGATGATGTAACGCCAGCTACTGTTTACAGCAGCATGTCGTTTATGATTTTGATTCTACTTGCCGGAACCGTGTATTGACTATTCACATTCCTTCCCGTTATTGCCTGTAGCTACGATTCTGAAGAAGTGACAACTTTCTGAATTATGGTACATTCACCGCTCAGATCCCGCACCGCGGTTGGGTCCTTGTCCCTTGAATGGAATATCTTGAAGAGGAGTGCGAATTGACAGCCAGGAGGTAAACTTTTACAATACGGACTAGAGTCACCCAGCGAAAATGAGGAAGCACCCATTTCGAATCTTGGATGTTCTTTTGCAATTCAATCCACTGATATCAGAAATGAGGTGCTTTTATTTATGTACGGAAAACTTCATAGCGCTTGCTTGCACGGCATTGACGGCGTTGTCATCCAAGTCGAGGTAGACTTGGCGAACGGACTGCCCCAAACCTCCATCATCGGTCTGCCCGATTCCTCCATTCGCGAATCCATTGAGCGGGTTCGGGCAGCGATTAAAAACTGCGGTTTTACCTATCCCTTAAAACGGGTAACCGTCAATCTAGCACCGGCGGATCTCCGAAAAGAGGGCTCTTCCTTCGATTTGGCGATCGCTGTCGGCATATTGCTGACAAGCGAACAATGGACCTTTTCGAATGCCGGGCAAATATTGATCCTAGGCGAACTCGCACTGGATGGTACGCTCAGACCCATCACCGGGGTGCTACCAATGGTGGAGCAAGCGAAAAAGGAAGGATATGCCGGAGTCCTTCTTCCGAGCGAAAATGCCCCGGAAGCTGCATTGATCGGGGGGATCGAAGTTTATGGGCTCAGGCACTTGAATGAGCTCGTCGAGGATGGATCAGATGGAGTTATCGATAACCGTGAAACTGGAGGAGCAACCATCGCTGCCGTTTCGCTGGCAAAGCTCAGATACGATCGGGCCACGCATCCAAGCAGAACACAAACGGACGGCCTGCAGGACAAGCAGTTGGAAGACTATAGAGATGTGATCGGTCAGCAGCATATCAAACGCGCCCTGACCATTGCCGCCGCAGGCATGCACAATATTCTGCTCATTGGGCCCCCGGGCACGGGTAAAACGATGCTCATGAAGCGCCTCCCCACCATACTGCCGCCGCTGACGGACCAAGAAGCGTTGACCACAACGAAAATCTTCAGTGCTGCCGGAAAGCTAAAGCCATCCGATGGGTTAATGACCAGACGTCCCTTTCGGTCCCCTCACCATACCATATCAGCCGGCGGGCTCATCGGAGGCGGTACCATTCCGAAGCCGGGAGAAGTCAGTCTGGCCCATAAAGGCATTCTCTTCCTGGATGAGCTTCCTGAGTTCTCGAGGCATGTGCTGGAGGTGCTGCGACAGCCCCTGGAGGATCGCGAAGTAACCATCAGCCGGGCACGAGCGGTATTTACCTTCCCTGCGCACTTCATGCTCGCTTGTTCGATGAATCCCTGTCCGTGCGGTTATTACGGCAGTGATCACCCTCATCAACGCTGCACGTGCAGCGTTACACGAATTGCTCAATATCGCGCTAGAATATCGGGGCCCTTGATGGATCGGATCGACCTTCAGGTGGACGTGCCTCGGCCAAGGGAATGGCCTGGAAGCACAACACCTGTATCCTCCAAGCAAATGCGGGATCAAGTTTATGCGGCACAAAGGATTCAATTGGAACGTTACAGCAGGCTACCGTTCAGCTGGAACAGCGAACTGTTCGGCAGCTTCCTGAGGAAACATGCGGTGCTCGACAAGGACTCGGCTGAGCTTCTGCAAGCGACGATCGATACGCTGGGCCTGAGCATGCGCGCTTATGACCGAATCCTGAAGCTGGCCAGGACCATCGCCGATTTGGAAGCATCCGATAGGATACAGAGCCAGCATGTCGCAGAGGCAATTCAATACCGTCAGCTGGATCGCCAATATATCACCGCCGATGAAACCACTCATTTGTGAAATGGAGCCGGAGAGTGATATGATCTGGATAACAACGGAATGGAAGTTCGCTCCTATTGAATAAATAATCTGTCCTACGCAAAGAAGGTGATGGAGCTCGGCTCCTATCACCTTCTTTTTGGTATTCCTATAGATGCTTTGGATCATATCCATCTAAAATGCATTCTCGATATGTTCCATCGAGACGGGCGTCAGATCTGGGCGAAGAATAATGGAGATAACATCAAACCGGATCGGCCGTTCATAATAACGCTTATGATGAACGTACTGCTGGGCTGTGTTTCGGACCTGCATCACTTTGCGGGCGTTCACGGACTCGGAAGGCGTGCCGAAGCTGGTCGTACCGCTTCGGCTTCTGACCTCAATCACCACAAGGGTCCCCCCTGTTTCGGCAACGATGTCCAGTTCTCCAAACCGGCAGCGCCAATTCCGGTCCAGCACCCGGTATCCTTTTTCAATAAGGGCAGCAGCCGCCAGCTCTTCGGCAGCGGCTCCTTTTTGCTTGCGGCTGTCCTTTTTGCCGGAAGGCGAGTTCATTATGGCATCATCCCTCCATCTTTCGCTTGACGATCCGCACGATAAACATATGTCAGCACTTCCGCTACAAGCTGGTACAGCTCCTCGGGAATCTGCTGATCCAGATCCAGCTTGGAGAGAATCCCCACCAAAGCTGCATCTTCCTGGACAGGGACGCCATGCTCTTTAGCTTTGTCTAATATAGACTCCGCCAATTTCCCTTGCCCTTTGGCAACCACAACCGGCGCCTCGCTCTCGCCGGGCGTATATTTCAGGGCGACTGCCTTTTTCATGGCTGTTATTTGCCCTTGCTCTTTCTCTTGCTTGGTCATATCCGCATGTCCACCCCTTTATAGGTTTGCGGGGTGTATTCTGCTGCCGTTCCCTGCACGGACATATCTGAATTAGGCGGGGCAACTAGGGGCAGCGGTTCTGTTTTTACGCTGAGCAATTGGTAGCCGATAGACGAAACAGCTTGAGCCAACTCTTCTTTTTTTCCTTCAAACAGCTCCGCGGCGTAACTTTGATCATTCCGAAAGCTGAGGCTGACGATCCGGTCAACAACCTGCACATCGATCAAGGTCGGGCCCAGAAATTTCATGTCCAAGTCAAACAAAAGCCTGCAGTTGGTCGCATCCAGCTCGCCTTTGCGACCTCTGCGGGATTGAATATGTACGGATGCCGTCTGTTCCCCATCGACCCCATGCAGAGGTATGAACATCGTGACCTGCGCAAACGGTGCCGTGCGATCGGTGTTTAGCAAGAGCTGCTGGCCCGTCAAATGCTGAACGAGTTGCTGTGCCGCTTCCTTTAGTGCAGGCGGCGTTTCTTGGCTGGATAGCACCTGTAGCAATACTCCCTTCAGTGTGTCTTGCAGGGCAAGCGCCGATTCACCCGTTTGCGTTGAGGCCATGACAGCCTGTTGTACGCCTTGGACAGAATTCTGCTGGCCGGATGGCACAACCGGCTGCGTCAAGCCCTGCTGATTCACGGCACCGGCCTGAGCATTCGGGACAGCTTGCTGATTCGCATTCGCCGTATTCGCCGCATTCCCCGGCGTAGCGAGGGTCCCTGGCATACTCGCTGCTGTGCCACTGCCCCCAGGGGCAGGAGTGGCGGGCAGGGATGCTTGGGCTGCCGCAGCAGCGGTTGGCTGCGCTGCAGC